>CAYGPE010000004.1:0-135334 GCA_964351695.1 uncultured Hyphomonas sp.
AGCGACACCCGCCATCCAAACCCAAAAACAAAATACCAAAACGGCGGGTATCGCTATGCAGGACCACGCCCTACATTCTTTCGATGCCCAATTATCGCCGCCTCTATCACCACGGAGGCACCTACTTTTTCACAGTGAACCTCGCTGACCGCACCACCGACCTACTCACGAGACATATCGCCGAATTACGCGCCGCTTACGCCTATGTCCAAAGCCGCCATCCGTTCGAAACCGTCGCCGCCGTGACCCTACCAGATCATATACATCTGCTCTGGACGCTGCCACCCGAAGACAAAGACTACGCCAAACGTATCCGCCTCATGAAATCCCATTTCACGCGAAATTTGCCCTCACACCTGAAGTCAAATGGCCGCGAAGGCGAGCGCGGTATCTGGCAACCAAGATATTGGGAACACCTCATACGCGGCGAGGACGACATGGAAAACCACATCAATTACATCCACCACAACCCCGTTAAACACGGCCACGTCACCAATCCCGACAACTGGCCCTATTCCACATGGCACCGCTACAAACGCGACTACGGCACCGCATGGACAGCCACCGACTTGAAAGATGTCGGCGAGTAGGGCGGGTCGAGCCAAAGGCGACACCCGCCACGCGTATCCAACCCTAATCGGCGGGTATCGCCACGCTCAACCCGCCCTACCGCATCGCGTAGCGATGCATTGCTCAAAACATCGAGTCTGGCGTCAGCGGCGGCCCGAAATTCAAGATAATGGGTTTCGGCCATTCGAACCCGTTCGCCGGAATTGTATACGGCACGCATTCACTGACAGCCCGCATTGCCCTATTCACCGCCACAATCATTTCGGGATGCTCCGCCGCATCGCCAACGGGCGTAAGCACTTCAAGCGGGCGGACCAGTTCGCCATTGGCGCTCAACTCAATCGCGATACGAACTCTTTGCGTCTTCGCAAACGCCAGATCGCCCACACCGTCCCAACATTTCATAGTTTGTGTATGGAGCGCAGAAGCAACTTCACCGGATGCAGCTTGAGCATCTGATGGCATGTAAAAACTTGCGATCACAGCGATGGCAACCAGAGCAGGGAAAGACGTAATTTTCATCATGCTAATCTAAGCCGCGTAGGAAATGTGGTCCAGCATTTAGACGCGATGCTCCGCATTCGTAGGGCGGGTCGAGCCAAAGGCGACACCCGCCGCACGTAACCCACCACAATTGGCGGGTGTCGCTACGCTCAACCCGCCCTACCGCATCGCGTAGCGATGCATTGCTAAAAGCCCCTCGTTCTATCATTCAGAGAAATTGCATCGGTCCTTATATATTTCGAATCTGTCCGCAACATATAGTCTGAACCGGATGCTACTCTCAACAGATCCCCCCGTACAAAGCCCTGCAATTTTTTGCTAGCTTCAAAATAGCATACTTCTATCCACGCATTTTTATTAAGGCCTTTGTCTTCAAGAGTTCGAGGCGAATCTCCGAACCCTGCGCAGTCCCCATCGCACCCAGTTACAAACAGCTGATCATATTTAGCGACCGCACCTAATAGGTCACCATTGATATCGGGTGTTTTGCGAACGTTCGTTGTATCGGCCCATATGACCACAAGCGCCCCCTCAATCGGCAACGGTTTACGTCCAAGAAGCCCACTTTGTTTGACCTGACAGACATGCGAGTTCAATGACTTGATTTCGCGATCTTCCTTCGCAGAAAAAAAAGCGAAAGCAATAAATGCTAAAGCGGGTAACAAGAAAAAGCCCACAACTTGATAAATATTGTTGAAGCTTGTTGGTCTGCTAGGTGGTATGCCATAACCGCTACCGCCGCAGGCTATGCACACATTTTTGACATCACTAAATCCAGAGCCCATGCAAATGGTACACGGCGAACCTCCAGTTCCGGTTTTGTATGGCATTGATCAATCAGTCCACTTTGTTGTTTGAATCTCATATTTATTTAGCGATTACTCCAAATCTGTCGTAGGGCGGGTCGAGCCAAAGGCGACACCCGCCGATTACTGTACGTTACGCGCGGCGGGTGTCGCTGCGCTCGACCCGCCCTACAATCCCAACTCCTGCTCGCGTAATCGCTTCACTTCATCCCGCAGTCGCGCAGCTTCTTCAAACTCTAGGTTCGCGGCCGCTTCGCGCATTTGTTTTTCCATATCGGCGATATGGGCGGCCATGTTGTGGCCGGGCTGGAAGGTGGTGGCGTCTTCGGCGACGCCCTTGAGCCGACGGGATTTGCCGCCTTTCAGTTGCTGCGCCTTGCCGCCCGGTTTCTCGCCAAGGTCGCCCAGAATGTCAGCGACGCCGCGCACAATCGTGGTCGGCGTGATGCCATGCTCCAGATTGTGGGCGTGTTGTTTCTCGCGCCGGCGGCCAGTCTCGGCCATGGCGCGCTCCATGCTGCCGGTCACCTTGTCGGCATACAGGATGACGCGCGCTTCGCTGTTGCGCGCCGCCCGGCCAATTGTCTGCACCAGGCTGGTCTCGCTGCGCAGGAAGCCTTCCTTGTCGGCGTCCAGAATGGCGACCAGCGCGCATTCGGGGATGTCCAGCCCCTCGCGCAGCAGGTTGATGCCGACCAGCACGTCAAACTCACCCAGCCGGAGATCGCGGATGATCTCGATACGCTCAATCGTGTCGATGTCAGAGTGCATGTAGCGCACCTTGATGCCCTGCTCGTGCATGAACTCGGTCAGGTCTTCGGACATTTTCTTGGTCAGCGTGGTGACGAGGGTGCGAAAGCCCTTGGCCGTGGTGGCGCGGATTTCGGCGATGACGTCGTCGACCTGGTTGGTCGTGCCGGTGGAGACGGGGCGCACCTCGACGGGCGGGTCGAGCAGGCCTGTCGGGCGGATCACCTGCTCGGTGAAGACGCCGCCAGTCTGCTCCAGCTCCCACGGGCCGGGGGTGGCCGAAACGTGGACCGTCTGGGGCCGCATGGCGTTCCACTCCTCGAACTTGAGCGGGCGATTGTCGAGGCAGCTGGGGAGCCGGAAGCCATACTCCGCCAACGTATACTTGCGGCTGAAGTCCCCCTTATACATAGCCCCAATCTGAGGAACAGTCTGATGGCTCTCATCGGTAAATACTAGGGCATTATCAGGAAGGTATTCGAACATGGTTGGGGGTGGGTCGCCGGGTTTTCGGCCGGTTAGGTAGCGGCTGTAATTTTCGATACCATTGCACGACCCAGTGGCGGCCATCATTTCTAAGTCATATTGGACACGCTGCTGGATACGTTGGGCCTCAAGAAGCTTACCCTCATTTTCGAAGTGGGTAAGCGTCTGCTTAAGCTCTTCCTTGATACTGCTAATGGCTTGATTGAGGGTGGGCCGCGGCGTGACGTAGTGGCTATTGGCGTAGAGTTTGATCGCCGGAAGGTTCTGGCTTTTACGCCCAGTCAGTGGATCAAATTCTACGATACTCTCCAACTCGTCTCCGAAGAAGGACAGCTTCCAGGCCCGGTCTTCATAGTGCGCTGGGAAGATATCCAGGACATCGCCTTTCGAGCGAAATGTGCCGCGCGCGAAGGCCATATCATTTCGTGTGTACTGGAGCGCGACGAGCATTTGCGCGACCTCGCGTGGATCAATCCGCTGACCGACCTCCAGTTTCTGCGTCATCGATGTGTACGTTTCGACCGACCCGATGCCGTAAATGCACGACACAGACGCCACGATAATCACGTCATCTCGTTCGAGTATTGACCGTGTCGCCGAGTGACGCATCCGGTCAATCGCCTCATTGATCGAGCTTTCTTTTTCGATGAACAGATCCCGGCGCGGGACATAGGCTTCAGGTTGATAATAATCGTAATAGGAGACGAAATACTCGACCGCATTGTCAGGGAAGAAGGACTTAAACTCACCATAGAGCTGCGCAGCGAGTGTTTTATTCGGCGCGAGAATCAGGGCTGGGCGCTGCGTTGCCTCAATGATCTTGGCCATGGTGAACGTCTTGCCTGTACCTGTCGCGCCCAAAAGGACTTGGTCACGTTCGCCCGCGCCGATCCCTTCAACCAATTCAGGAATAGCGGTGACTTGATCGCCTGCGGGATCATAATCAGAGGCAACGCGAAAACGCTGGCCACCTTCGAGTTTTTCCCATTGGCGGTCCGGGCGGTGCGGTGTCCACTCGCTGCTGGGTAACAAGCCAACAGCATCCTTCGAGGCGCCATCCCAATTGAATGCCGCAGACCCATCTGAAACGCCATGAGGTGATTTTGTTGCCATGGACCATATGTAGAACACGCGGCAGGATTCGCAAAGAAAAAGGGCGGCACCTTGCGATGCCGCCCAATTCATTCAGGTTAGAGAGTCTGCCTTACATTCCGCAGGTGGTATTGAGGAAGCGCTCCATATTGGTCAGAACGCTCTTCTTGTGCTCAGGCAGCCATTTATTGCCCTGGTGCCCCATCTGCTTCAGCGCAATAAACTCACTGTCAGGCTGATCTTTCTTGACCGCATTGTAGAAGTCGCGGCTGTGGAAGATTGGCACGCGCACGTCATAATCGCCGTGATAGAGCTGGATCGGAATATTGACTTTGTCCGTATTCGCTTGCGGGTCCATCCCCGTCACCGTATGGCCTTGAACGATGCGTTGAATACGGTTGTCACCCCATTCATTCGCGAGCTTGGCAAGGTTTGCGACACCTGCACCCGCAACGGCACACTGGTATGGGCTGTTCGGACGCACAGCTGCCGCGATCGCCGCAAAGCCGCCATAGGAGTAACCGTGGATGGCAATCTTGTCGGCATCCACATAACCCTGATCGACGAGCCATGCTGCACCATCATCCTTATCGTCCTGCATTTTCTGGCCCCACTCCTTATCGCCAGCCATCCAGAGATTGCGTCCCCAGCCGGCACTTCCGCGATATTGTGGCTGCATGATGATGTAGCCGCGGCTAGCAAAGTATTGCGTCCAGCCAGAGGCATCAAAACCAGCAAAATCACGCGCCCAAGGGCCGCCATGTGGATGAATGATTGCACCCTTGGCCTTGTCGCCTGGCTTATATCCGGTCGGCATGGTCAAAATAGCTGGAATCTCCAAGCCATCGCGCGCTGAGTAGTAAACGAACTTTGACTCGCCGAGATCTTCAGGGTCGATCCACGGTCGCTGTGAGCCAATGACTGCAATCTGTGATTTATTGACCAGCAAGTAATAGGCTGGCGGGAAGTTCGGCGCGCTCACCGTAACGAGCACACGATTGCGATCATTTGTGTAATCCGTAAGGGAGACGTTCTTTCCAGGGAACGCCGCTTCCAAGCCATCTTGTATCGATTTTAGTTCAGGATCGAGCCAGTATACTTTCGTGACCTCAGCATCGTAAGCGAAACCAAGTACAGCGCCAAAATCTTCAGAACGCTGAGAACGAATTAGTCCCGAAACGTCAAACTCAGGATGCGCTAAAACAGGCTGATCACTGAACTTGTTGGTATGAATATTATACGAGTAGATGCCAACATTATCACTAAATCTGTCGGTCGCGATAAAATAGTCAGCCGAACCCTCTTCAACTTGACCGATAACGCCAAGCGTATAGCGATTCTTGATTTCGCCGGTCAATTCATCTTCTAACGTGAATTTGCCTGTATCAGGATCTAAAAGACTTATGAATTGTCGCCATTCACCGTCTTCGAATTCAAGTTTGCTTTTCGAAAATGGCTCACCAGTCTTGTTACTGAGTTGAAAACCTTCAACATCGCTCGCTTTATACAGATACTTCTCGCGACCTGTTTCGAGATCGTGTTTGAAGAATTTCGTACCATTTTTTGTCGTAGTCCGCGAGATCACAATATTGGTAGGATCCAAAGGTAAGCTCGCTGCAATCGCTGTTTCACCCTCAAGTTCGAAACAGCGCAACAGCATCTCACTCGCGCCAATCTCAGCACTACCATCGGGGAGATCGTCGATCTTCTTGATCTTCTCATTACCCATATAGACTTTTTGGATATACTTTTTGGTTGATCCGGTGGTCTTTCCTTCGCCACAGCCAAAGAGCGCGCCAACATAGGGCTGCACGGTAAACCAAAGCGACTTTTTATTCTTCAGCGCTGAAGCGGCGAAAAAGAGCGTCTTACCACTTGAGGGCGTAATATTCGACGGCACGAGCGGTTTTGAGATGTCTATCTCGCCGCTCAAGTCCCAATAGGCCGCAGCCATCTGGTTTTCATTTGTTGGGTCGGTGACGACTCCGACAAGCATATCCCCTTCCGGCGACATAGACACGCTGGAAACGGCTGGGTGCTTAGCAAATGCTTCAGCATCAACGGGTTTAGCGTGCGCTGTAGAGGTTGCGAGCCCCCACGCACCAACCGCTGCGATTGCGAGCGTTAAGCTCTTCTTCATGGCGTTCTCCCTGAATGAACATTACAATTTTGAGCGCGAAACTCCCAAGGTCAAGACTGATCCTGCAAAGTTTAACCATCTTATAGCAGTTCGACGCACGAAACTTGCCTCGTTAAGTGACAGTAATGCAACAGTCTGTGAAGGAAAGCATATGCAATTGCAACCAAATGCCGCTGGCTTCTTGCGCTCTAAGTTTGGCCTATGCATGGATAGCATCAACTCGCTGTCAATCGAGTCTATTTTCGGAGTTAATTGTAACCATACCCGAGGGGGTCCCCACACATGAGTCGAACTTCAATTCGCAAAATTGCGTTTGGTAGTGTCGCGATCGGTGCTTTATCACTGGTCGGAACTGCTGTTGCACAAGAAACTGTAGAATCCGCACCGACAGTCGATATTATCGATGTCACCGAGATTCCTGAAGCCGCTGAAGATGAAGCGCGCCAGGAAAAAATCGTTGTTACGGGTTCTCTCCTTGCACGCGATTCTTTTTCGTCTGCGTCACCAATTCAGGTTATCACGGCTGAAGTTGCCACGCTTGAGGGTCTCGTAGATACGGCTGAACTCCTGCAAGGGTCTTCGCTGGCTGCAGGTTCAACCCAGCTGAACAACACGTTCCAGAACTTCGTCACCAATGGTGGTGTGGGTACGCAAACCATCGACCTTCGCGGTTGCGGCGACACGCGTACACTGGTTCTTATCGACGGTAAGCGCCCTGGCCCATCGGGTACACGCGGCGCGGTTGCTGCGCTAGATTTGAATATTGTTCCCCAGTCAATCATCTCGCGTGTTGAGATCCTGAAAGATGGCGCATCGACGATTTACGGTTCTGACGCTGTTTGTGGTGTCGTGAACATCATCACGCGTGACAGTGTTGACGGTTTCGAGCTGAATGGCTCTCTGACCCAGCCAGAGCAAGCCGGTGGCGAACAGTATACCGCGAGTGCAGCGTACGGGTTCGGATTTGGTGACAACTCCAATTTTACACTTTCAGCAGAATATCGTCTGAATGAGCAACTCGATACTTCGCAGCGTGACTTCTTGGATTGTTCAAGAGATTTTGTAAAAGACCCCAGTACCGGTGAGCTTATTGACCGACTGAATTTTTCTGCAACAGCTACTGATCCGCGCACCAACTGTAACAACCTCTATCACAATACAGTTATTGATATCTTCCGTGGCGGTGGCCGACTGGTCCCGAACCCCGATGGTAGCGCGACTATTCCTACCGTTTTTGGAACCACCGTGCCTGGATATCGTCCCCGCGTCGGAACAGGCATCAATCCTGACGGCAGCCGCTTCTATGAAGATATTTTGGACGCACCATTCCTAGACAATCGTGACTTCCTGCCAAGAAACGAAAACATCGCTTTGTTTGCGACCGCCGATATCGAACTCGGCAGTGTTGTATGGGATTCCGAGCTTCTATACACGCGCCGAACGACAGAAGTTGAAGGCTGGCGCCAATTCTTCCCGATTATTGGCTCTGCAGCGAATATTGCCGGAAACAATCCTGTTTTCGGTTACATCAATGATCCTTCATACGTAAACTCTGCAAACAATATCGCACAGATCGTAGCACCTTATCCGACCTATTCAGAAGTCAATGTTGACTACTTCCTTGCGAGTACGTCACTTTCAGGCGGATTTGGCGAGATGCTCAATGGTTGGTCATGGAAACTGGACGGGACTTATTCTCGTGGTGAAGGCACATATGAAGGAAACGAAATCCGTGCATCGCTTTCCGGCGATTGGGGCCTGGACGGTGTTGTCGATTTCAACAATGATGGAGTTGCTGATCTCGTATCCCCTCCCTCAATTGACTTCTTCGATCCAGGCATTTTGTCAGGCTCTGATGTCGATTCGCTAGTCGCTGCCGTAGGGGGCTATCAGTCAGGTGACACAGTTTACGAACAGACTACATTCACAGCTGTTGTCGCTGGCGAACTGTTCGAACTTCCAGCCGGACCAATAGGCCTTGGTCTTGGTGCCGAATTCCGCGAATTCAGCATTGATGATCAACCAGGTGCACTGACACAAAGCGGAGATGTTTGGGGACGTTCGACTGCAGGACCAACTCAAGGTGAGAACCAAGTAACCGAAGTCTTCGCTGAGGTGAACGTGCCGATCTTCAAAGGGCAGCCATTTGCTGAAGATGTAGAATTTTCAGGTTCAATTCGAGCGTTCGAGTACGATCTCGGCGGATCGGATTCGATCTATAAGCTTGGCGTAAACTGGCAGATCAACCCGGTCTTCCGTGCTCGCTCGAGCTTCGGTACATCGTATCGTGCACCAGCTTTATTTGAACTATTCCTACAGGAGCAAACAGGCTTCCTAAGCCAAACCAGCATTGATCCCTGTATTGATTGGGGGCAAAGCAATAACACTAATCTGCAAACGAATTGTGCTGCAGCAGGCGTTCCATCTAATTACCCAGGTGGTGGTTCTTCAGCCCTGATTACGACATCTGGAGGAGGTGCAGATCTTAAGCCTGAAACTGGAGAAACCTTCACAGCGGGCATTATTTTTACACCAACATTTGCTGACCTAAATATAGCTCTAGATTACTATGAAATCGAAATCGACGATCAAATCACGACGCTAAGCGGCCTACAAATCGTCAGCGGTTGCTATGGTCAGGCTCTATTTCCAAACGATTTCTGTAGCTTGTTCACGCGAAATCCATCAACAGCCACGGTGAATCCAAATAGGTTGGATAACTTGGTCTCAGAAACACTAAACATCGATTCACAACAACAACGTGGTATCGATCTAGAAGTTCGCTACGAGCAAGACTTTAACTTTGGTTCTGTCATTGTTGAAGGTAGCGTCAATTGGGCGCTCGAACGTTACATCAATGTTTTCGGTGGCGAATTTGAAACTGGGATTGTTGATAACGACTTCAATGGTTCGGTTGGATTTCCAAATGTTGTTGGCGACGCATCAATCCGGCTTGATCGCGGCGATTGGACCTACACATGGTTTACCGACTTCATTGGCCGCCAAGATGATAACCGATACTTCGCGGATGATTTGAACGCGCCTGCAGGTTACTTCGGTCTGCAAGGTCTCTACACCGTCAACACAGAAGCTGAGTTCCTACACGGTGCGTCAGTTCGCTGGCAGGGCGATACATGGTCAATTACAGGCGGTATCCGCAATATCTTCGGTGAAGAACCACCACTGGTGTCGGATAACATTACCGTAGTTGGTAACTTCCCACTGAACGCAACAGGCTATGACGTCCGTGGACGTCGTGCGTTTGTTTCCGTGTCCAAGACCTGGTAGTCTGACACTTCATTCTTTTGGAAAGGGCGGCTCGGTTGGGCCGCCCTTTTTCTTTGGTCGATAGCTACGAGATGCCCTTTCGCGGACCGCGGTCGCCAAACCACCAGAGCGTTGCGGCGGTGGCGGCGAAGGTTGCTGTATCAATAATCGCGGCGCGCCCGGCACTATCGGCCTGCCACCAGATGCTGGCGGCAATTACCCAGAGCAACAAGGTCAGCAGAGGCCGGGTCAAAGCGCGCACGGCATCTACCCAGCGATAACTTGGCGCGATGGCGGCATCCGCCGCGATTGCCGCACGCACACCGTCCCAGCTGCCTTGTGTTTCTACGAGCGCCAATTCAGCTTCTGTTTCCTGCTGCGCTGCGGCTTGCTGAAGCTTGACGAGCTCTGTCTCATGCGCCCAACGCGCAACCTCGTGGGTCTGCGCCTGACGGTTTTCAAAAAACGCTGCAGCGCGGCCAAGCGCTGTTCCGATCAGGCCGAATACACCGCCGCCTGCAGCGCTTGCGGCCACGCCTATGATGTCTGCCATAATGCCTCACTTCCTTTGTAGAACCAATTTGCCGGGCGTTGTCGCAGGTCGACATGCAAGAATGTTCGAGCCAGCCCGAGCCCAGTAAATCCGAATGCTTTGGCCGCAGACAGAACGGCATGGCGGTCCAGTCCGCGCAGTGAAATATCTGCTGCGAGTGTGCGGTGTTGCGAGAGCGGCGCGCCGCCGACAGCGGCATTCCACTGCGCGCAGCGATGCCCGGAATTTATGCTAAGAGGACGGCCAACCTGCGCGCGTATGTACTGCAAACCGTCGAGCATGGTTGGTGCGTGCCAGTAGTGCCCATTGCAATACTGCCCGGTGCACCGACAGCTAAGTTCGGCAACCGAAAAGTTCGGCCAGCGCCATACAATGGCGAGCGCCTGTTCAGCATCTGCGATGGACTTGAAAAGCATGTTTAGCTGCCCTGAAAAACTCAGAGCAGCGTATGATCCACGTCAACCCGGTCGGATTGAAAGGCAAATTTACAGTAGCTACAGGAGGAGACTCAGGGAAACCGCCCTCTCAATCCAGCTGCATCGATCCAAAGGCTCGCTTCAGACCTAGCTTGCCTGAAGTGAAAACCCACGATGTTGTTTCAGCGCCTCAATTGCAGCGAGATACTCGCGCTCCAACTGGTCAACATATTCGGCTGTCGACATACGCGTCTTGATGGCGCCAATGCCCTGCCCGCAGCCCCAGATATCTTTCCAGGCCTTGGCTTCCTGATTGCCACCTGAGCCAAAATTCATCGCGCTTGGGTCAGACTCAGGAAGGTTTTTCGGGTCCAAACCCGCCTGCTCAATGGAGGGAGCGAGATAATTTCCGTGAATACCGGTGAAGAGATTGGACAGAACAATATCGTCAGCGCCGCTTTCAACAATCATGTCCTTGTAGCCCTCGACGGCATTCGCTTCGTGGCAGCTGATAAATGCCGAGCCAATATAGCCGAGATCAGCGCCCATAGCCTGTGCCGCTGCAACGGCGCCACCATTGGCGATAGAGCCGGACAGGGCCAATGGACCATCGAAGAATTCGCGAATTTCCTGAATCAGTGCGAAAGGCGACAGTTTGCCTGCATGACCACCAGCCCCCGTACACACAGCAATCAGGCCATCGGCGCCCTTCTCCAGAGCCTTTTTGGCAAAGCGTGTATTGATAATATCGTGCAATACTGTGCCGCCATAGGAGTGGATGGCATCGTTGACCTCTTTAACCGCACCTAGGGAGGTAATAATCAGCGGCACTTTCCACTTCACGCACAGTTCCACATCGTGCATCAAACGATCGTTAGATTTGTGAACGATTTGGTTGACCGCATAAGGGGCAGACTTGCGGTCTGGATTCTTCTCGTCCCATTCAGCCAATTCAGTCGTAATGCGATCAAGCCACTCATCCAGTACCGGACCAGGGCGCGCGTTGAGCGCTGGGAATGCCCCAACAATGCCAGCCTTACACTGAGCAATTACGAGCTCGGGGTTTGAAATAATGAAAAGCGGGCTTCCAATCACGGGAATACGCAGGTTTTGTAAAACAGGAGGCAGGGCCATGAGGGAACTCCAAGACTTTGATTTATTTTTACCTAGCCCTCTCAACAGCATGAGCAAGCCATGACGCTACGTCGTTACACTAACAGCCGCTGCCATTTAACTGTGATAGACAAGCTCGATGATATCTTTTTTGATGCAGTCCGAGTTAGAAAGCGTGTTGAATATGGAATCACAGGGGCTGATCAACGCCGCAAATATTGAGCAAAAATACATCGAAAATCATCTTTCCGCTGATCCGTGCGATCTATCAGGAAGCGATGATTATCGGGATTTTTGTCGTAGCGTTTGGCCTACTGCGTGACGCTCTGAAGAACTCCGGAACGATCAAACAGTCCTTGTTTTGGCAAAGAGGGCTTTTGCTCTTTGTCGTCATGTGTTGGACCACAAATATCCTCATCAGCTATAATCTGTACGCGCGCTCGGTCGATGGCCCGGAACTAATTACGACAGCGCGTGATGCAGAAGTTTTGTCACTCTTGATGCGGGCCATGATTCCGGTTGAACTGTCAGTCGGTGTGATACTTGCCTTAATGTATGGTTCGTTGGCTTACCGCGATTATGTCTCAACGTCCGGCCCGGCCTCCTTGCGACTTGAGTTGACAGCCTTATTCTCTCTAACAGCACTCAACCACACGGCATATGTCTTCTGGTTCCTGATTGTCTATGGAATCACGGGGCGGATTAGTGGTGATGATTTAGCAGCGCTATCAAACTTTTCTTTGGATATCTTTTTTGACAAAACGCCGTCGAGCCAACCGATCTTGTATAATGTCGCGTTTCACATCGTGGCTGCCTGTCTTTATAGCGTGCTGCTTTTGTTTTGGCGCGCTATCTCAAAGCTCAATTTTTACAAGACGCATAATGCCCCGTGGGACTGGATCGGCGTAATTTTTTATTCCGCGGTCATCCTGACATGGTTCAATACGCGCATGGATCAGTACCTTAGCACGCTCCATCAAGGTTGAACGCTATTAGTCTTCCCATAATCAGCGACACCTCACTTGCGCTGCGCCCCCAGCCCGAATGTCGCACTGACAGCCCTGTCACGCTGGGAGGGCCTTGACGGCGGTATGTGCGACGCGCCATTGACCGGACAATCAAGATAAAGAGTTCAAGCATGACTGACATGATGCCCCTTTCAGACCGCTTTATGGATGCCAGCGAAGCTGATTGGCTGAGCGCCGTTGAGAAAGCTCTAAAAGGCGGTGGCATTGAGCGGATTACGCGGCGAACGCGTGATGGGATTACGATTCGGCCACTTTATCGCGAAGTTGATTTTCCAAATGCTGAAACGCCGCGTGGACAGGTTGGGTCGTCGCCCTATTTGCGGGGCGGGGCGGCGGAGCCAGATGCCCATCTGCCATGGGATATTCGCCAGCGTTTTAGTCACCCAAGCCCGGCGCAAACACAGGCTGAAATCCTTCGCGACCTTGAGCGGGGCGTAAGCTCTGTCGAACTCGCCGTGGAATGCAGCGGAGCACGGGGCGTTCAATTGGTTGACTTGGCTGGCTTTGAGACTGCGCTCGCAGGCATTCGGCCAGATATCGCCACCATTGCCCTGGACCCATGCGGCGCGGGTAGCGGCGCCAGTGTCGCGGCTTTACTCGGCCTATGGGCGCAGGCGCAGGGTGGGTCGGAAAATGCTAAACTGGCCTTCAATATTGACCCGCTGAGTGCGCTGGCGCGGACAGGTAAGCTAGGCGGCGGACTTGAGAGCGTGTTTGCCAAGACGGCCGCGCTGACGCGCGCACTCAGCGAGACATTCCCATTGGCTAAGGTGCTGCGCTCTGATGCCCGCAACGTGCATGAGGCAGGAGGCACCGAAGCGCAGGAACTCGGTGCGCTGATGGCCCATGCGGTTGATACATTGCGCCGGCTTGAAGCGGCGGGCTTGTCCCGTGAAGCCGCAGCGCCGCGTATACTGTTCACGCTAAGTGTTGATGCCAATTATGGGATAGGTATTACAAAGCTAAGGGCGGCCCGGCGTCTATGGGCGCGCGTACAAGAGGCGCTGGGTATCGCGCCCGCACCGATGCATCTGCAAGCCGTGAGTAGTGCCCGAATGCTAACGCGCTACGATGCCTGGACGAATATGCTAAGAGGCACAGCGGCATGCTTTGCGGGCGCAGTTGGCGGCGCAGATGTCGTTACCGTGCAGCCGTTCAATGCGGCGCTTGGCCTGCCTGAGGAACTTAGCAGACGTATTGCCCGAAACACGCATATCATCGCGATGGAAGAAAGCGGGCTGGGCCGTGTTGCCGATCCAAGTGGCGGCGCGTGGTTCAGCGAGACACTAGCCGAAGATATGGCGCAGGCGGCATGGGCTGAGTTCCAGACGATTGAGGCTGAGGGTGGATTCGCCGAGAGTCTCATGAGCGGTAGCATTCAGGCACGGATCACCGAGGCGCGGGCGAAGCTTGAAAAAGACGTCGCGCGGCGCAAGGTTCCAGTGACCGGGGTCAGCGAATTTCCTCTACTCAACGAGGTCGCTGCGCCGGTTGCGGATGCAGAACCTAAGCCGGGCCTGGCGGGCGTCGACCCAGCCGGGCTGAAGGCATTCATCCCAGACTTCGATGCTCCTCCGGGTGAAGCTGCAATAGCAGAACCACTGACACCTATGCGATTGGCCGAACCGTTCGAAGCGCTGCGTGACCGCGCCGAGGCGCACCTCGTAAAGACAGGGTCAAGACCATCCATCTTTGTCGCGACGTTGGGTCCGCTTTCTGAGCATACGGCGCGGGCTGATTTTGCGCGGAACTTGTTTGCAGCTGGGGGCATTGAGGCCGCCGATACGGGTGACTTCAAGGCCAGTGGCTGTCAGATCGCGGTGATCTGCGGAGCGGATAAACGGTATGAGGCTGAAGCGGCAGAGGCGGCCAACGCGCTGAAAACGGCGGGCGCTGTGCGCGTCTGGCTCGCGGGCAAGTTTGAGGCGGGTCGCATCGATAGCCATGTCTATATGGGCTGCGATGTTGTGCATGAGTGCGCGCTGGCGCTGGCAGAATTGGGAGTTGAATAATGAGTGCTTTTCCCGATTTCACCAAACTCGATCTTGGCGCACTGGAGAGCGCGGAGGTAACGTCTCGCCCACGCACTCTGGAGACCCCAGAAGGCATTGATCTCGCTACGGCCTATTCTGCCGCAGACACCAAGGCGCTGGACTTCCTCGACGACTATCCTGGTCTCGCGCCGTTTGGGCGTGGCCCCTACCCGACCATGTATACGCAGCGTCCGTGGACTGTGCGCCAATATGCCGGGTTCTCTACGGCGGAAGACTCCAACGCCTTCTATCGCCGCAATCTTGCAGCAGGCCAAAAGGGTCTGAGCGTCGCCTTTGATCTGGCAACCCACAGAGGTTATGACAGCGATCATGTCCGTGTGTCTGGCGATGTCGGCATGGCGGGTGTGGCCATTGACAGTATTCTGGATATGCGGACGCTGTTTTCCGGCATTCCGCTCGACCAGATGTCAGTCTCGATGACGATGAATGGCGCTGTTTTGCCGATCCTTGCGCTGTACATTGTCGCCGCTGAGGAGCAAGGCGTATCGCCAGACAAGCTGGCAGGCACCATTCAGAATGACATTCTGAAAGAGTTTATGGTCCGCAATACCTATATCTATCCGCCGAAGCCTTCGATGCGAATTATTTCGGATATATTCCAGTACACTTCAGAGAAAATGCCGAAGTTCAATTCGATTTCGATCTCTGGCTACCATATGCAGGAAGCTGGCGCGACGGCTGATCTTGAGCTGGCCTATACGCTGGCTGACGGGATTGAATATATCCGCGCGGGTGTGGCCGCTGGGCTTGATGTCGACGCCTTTGCGCCGCGCCTCAGCTTCTTCTGGGCGATTGGCATGAATACGTTCATGGAAGTCGCCAAGATGCGTGCGGCGCGCCTACTTTGGGCGAAATTGGTGGACAAGGAGTTTGCACCAAAGAACCCAAAGTCCACGAGTTTGCGGACACACTGTCAGACATCTGGTTGGAGCCTGACGGCGCAGGATGTCTACAATAATGTCGTGCGCACATGCCTTGAAGCGATTGCAGCGGCAGGCGGCCAGACCCAGAGCCTGCACACCAATGCGTTTGACGAGGCGCTGGCGCTGCCGACTGATTTCTCTGCGCGTATTGCCCGTAATACGCAGCTCTTCCTGCAGCAGGAAGGCGGTGCGTGCCAGACGATCGACCCATGGGGCGGAAGTTATTATGTCGAACGCCTGACGCACGATCTCGCCGCGAAAGCCATGGCGCATATCAACGAGGTCGAGAAACTCGGCGGCATGCGTAAAGCGATTGAGGAAGGCATTCCGAAACTTCGGATTGAAGAAGCCGCAGCGAACACGCAGGCCCGGATCGATAGCGGCGAACAAACGGTAGTTGGTGTGAACAAGTTCCTCCTTGATGAGGATGAGGACGTGCCTGTGCTGAAGGTTGATAACGCGGCGGTGCGGCGCATGCAGCTGGACAAGCTCGCGCGCCTGAAGTCCGACCGCGATCAGGTTGAGGTCAATGCGAAACTCGACGCGATTGCTGAAGCTGCAGCAGGTACGCAAGGCAATCTGCTTGCACTCGCCGTTGATGCGGCGCGGGCGAAGGCTACCGTCGGTGAGATTTCCGAGGCCGTGGAACGCAGCCAAGGTCGCCACAAAGCCAAAATTCGTTCTATCAAGGGTGTCTATGGTGCAGGCGTGAAGACCAATGAACGCGCCAAGGAAGCCGCCGACCTGGCTGGAGCCTTTACCTCAAAGCACGGCCGCAAGCCGAAGATTTATATCGCGAAAATGGGTCAGGATGGTCATGATCGCGGCCAGAAAGTTGTCGCCTCGGCACTGATGGACCTCGGCTGGGATGTTGAGATTGGGCCATTATTCCAGACGCCGGAAGAAGCCGCAAAGGATGCGCGCGCGGCGGGCGTGGATATTGTTGCGGCCTCATCACTGGCGGCGGGGCATCTCACATTGGTGCCAGAACTGAAACGCGCGCTCGGGAATGAAGGGGCAGCAGCGACCAAGATCATGGTTGGCGGAGTGATCCCACCGCAAGATTTCGATGCGCTGTATGCAGCTGGCGCCGTGGCGATTTTTCCGCCGGGCACAGTGATCGCAGATAGCGCTGTAGCGATGCTTGAAGCGCTCGGCAGCGAGGCAGCGGATTGACCAACGCCGTGCCCTGACCTATCGGGCGAGTGTAGCAAACGGGGGCGTGACTATGGATTTGCAGCGCAAACTGCTGGCGGAGTTCTTGGGGTCGTTGATGCTGGCAGGCGTAGTTATTGGCTCAGGGATTTTGGCGGTTAATGTCAGTGGCGGAAATGACGGGATCGCCCTGCTCGGCAATACGGCGGCGACCGGCGCGATCCTCTGGGTACTGGTGGCCACTCTGGGGCCAGTATCGGGCGCACATTTCAATCCTGCCGTGACCCTTGGTTTCGCCGTAAGGCGGGAAATCTCACCCGGTTTGAGTGTGATTTATGTGCTCGTGCAAATCGCTGGCTGTGTCGCTGGGGCGTGGCTTGCGCATCTGATGTTCGAGCTGCCCGTGATGCAGGTGGCGACAACGGACCGCTCTGGTCTTGCTAAAATACTCTCTGAGGGCGTGGCGACATTCGCGCTTGTCTTCGCCATTTTTGGAGCAATTCGCTATGCGCCGCGCGCCGTCCCAGCTGCGGTCGCTCTCGTCATCACGGCGGGATACTGGTGGACAGCCTCAACCAGCTTTGCCAATCCCGCGATTTCGATCGCGCGAGCCTTATCGGATACGTTTGCGGGGGTTCGCCCTGCCGACCTGCCGGGCTTCGTGATAGGTCAGCTTGTAGGCGCGCTGCTCGCGACGGGCGCGAGCGCGATCCTGTTTGCGCCTGAAAAGGAGAGCGAGGCATGAAGAGTTTCCCAGTCATCATTCATCACAACCCGGCTTGCGGTACGTCTCGCAATGTCGTGGCAATTGTCAAAGCGGCTGGATACACGCCCGAGATAATCGAGTATCTGGACACGGGTTGGACCCGTCCGCAGCTACTGGCGCTGTTCGCAGCGGCGGACCTGAGCCCTCGTGCAGCCTTGCGCGAAACCAAGTCACCTGCCGCCGAGCTTGGCTTGCTGGACACTGGTGTGACTGAGGAGGCGATTCTCGACGCGATGCTGGAACACCCCGTCCTCGTTAATAGACCAATTGTTGCCACACCACTTGGCATCAAACTCTGCCGACCCAGTGAGACTGTACTGGGTTTGTTGGAGCGACGTCCTGACAAGGCGATCTACAAAGAAGATGGTGAACTCATCTGGTCGCCCTAGAGGCCGAAAGTGGCGATCCATGCCGGAACAATGTCGCCAGCAGGGCCATACTGAGCCGTCTCAAACGCAAACTCATTATCACTCGGCTCAAGATTAAGTTCCATTGTCGCGATACGTGCCGCGCGCGCTTCCTGCACAAAGCCTGCGGCGGGATAAACGCTGCCGCTTGTGCCGATTGAAACGAACAGATCGGCCCGTATGAGCGCCGCGTAGATGTCGTCCATATGATATGGCATCTCACCAAACCAGACGACATCAGGACGAAGTGTCCCCACGCGCCCGCAGGCGTCGCATCCATCACTTGAAAACAGGTCTGCTTCAACAGTAAAGCGCGGGCGGTCGCAGGCGTCGCAGAAGGCTTTAAGAATTTCGCCATGCATGTGAAGCGTTTCGGCCCCGGCCCGTGCATGCAGGTCATCAACATTCTGCGTCACGAGTGTCAGGTCTCCCCCAGAAGCACGAAGATGTTTCTGGAGGCGGACAATGGCATAATGAGCTGGATTCGGATCAACCGTGCGGATTTGTGCACGGCGAACATTGTAGAAATCATGGACGCCGTCCGGATCCTCAGCAAAGCCCTCGGGGCTAGCATATTTCTGGAAATCGACTTCGCTCCACAGCCCTTTATCTTCGCCAGCACCGCCGCGATAAGTCGAGATACCGCTTTCCGCCGAAATACCTGAACCCGTCAGGACAAGGATGCGTTGCGGCAGAGACATGACGAGACTATAGCGAGGGTATGGACGGATTGAAGACCCATTCTGGCGGCTGCCATTGCGGCGCGGTGCGGTTCGACGTTGATTTGCCGACCGCCTTCGAGGTTGAGGACTGTAACTGCTCAATCTGCGCGATGAGCGGTAACATACATGTCATTGTTCCGGCGAGCCAATTTCGCTTGCTGAAAGGTACGGAGGCTTTGACCGAGTATACCTTCAACACAGGCGCTGCGAAGCATCGCTTTTGTTCGATCTGCGGGATCAAAAGTTTTTATGTGCCGCGTTCAAATCCGGACGGATACGCAGTGACGTGGCGCTGTCTGGATAACTGGCAAGATCTAAATGTGACGATCAACGCATTCGACGGACAGAACTGGGAAGCGAATGCCGCAGCACTGGCGCATAAGTCGAAGCCTTAGTCGCGAGGCGGCGACCCATTTCGATCGCGCGGCGGGCGCTCGCCATCACGCCTGGGTCCGTTACCATTTCGAGGATGAGGGCCGCGCGGGCGACGATCTACACGCTGCAAGACTTTCTGGCGCTGCTCGACTGTAAGTTTCTCGAGTTGAACTGCGAGTTCGTCATGCAGCGCAACTTTCACACCGCTATCTGCGTCGCGTAGGCGGGCAAAAGCGACCTTTACGGCCTCAATATCATAGACTTCGCTTCCGAGCAGGTTTCGTAGTTCAAGGCGCGCAGCGCGAACTTCGCGTCGTTCCTCACGCGTCTGAGTAAAAGCAGAGCGCAAGGCTTTACGTAATACTTCACGTTCTTCCGGCGAAATGACGCTCTCGATGCCGCGCGCCAGGTGCATTTCAGATCCTTGCGGGCCACCGCCGCCCGGCACCTTGCGCTTGGCTAAGCCACCGCCAAGAATCAAGCCAATAAGAAGTGCGTTCACAATCAATGATATAATCAGCCAGACGGGGATACGTGAGGGTGTATGCTCGCTCATGATCAAGGCTCTCCGTCGAACCACGACACGTCAGTGTCATATCCAAACGCGGCCTGATAGGCTGAGTCTATGTCATCATACGCAATGATGTCCGAGGACGCATATGCATATCCACCTGCAATTCCCATGACGAGGCTCGCTAGAGCTGCACTAGCAGGCCAGCGGGTATTTTGAGGAAACAAAATTGCCGTGAGGCTGCGGAATGGATTGGCTTTCAATGTCCGAGGCGCAGGCGCTGCAGACAACACTTGGTCAAATAAGTGTTCGGAAGGCTCCAAAATATCTTCATTGGCGAGCGCAACATCAAGTGCAGTTGCTTCCGCAAGGGCGGTCTTAAACGCCTCTGGCCGCGCAGCGACAAGCGCTTGGGCCTCAACGCGCTCTTCTTCTGGCCAGCCATCAGGTGTCGCACCATAGGCGGCGATCAACTCCAGCACGCGGTCGACATTCATCTCATTCCCGCTCATCTGTTCATATCCTCTTGCATGGCTGCACGCAGGGTACGCCGCGCACGTCCGAGAAGGCCTTCGAGTGCATGGACCGTGACGCCCATAACCTCAGCAGCATCCTTATTACCCATCCCCTCAAGCGCGCAAAGACTGAGCGCCTCTTTTTGCCTTTCCGGCAAGGCCGCAATCATCGCTTCGATACCACTAACGGCCTGAGCGGAAGCGAGTGCCTGTTCGGGTCGCAAATCACCATCGACACGTTCCGGTAGCGTTTCCATCAGGACCGGCTTGTGTTTGCGGAGCCTATCGCGGCAGATATTCAATGCCACGGTGCATGCCCACGTTGAAAACTTCGCTTTTGGTTCCCAGTCCGGAAGCACTTTCCAGGCGCGAATGAAGGTTTCCTGAACCACGTCCTCAGCCTCAGCTTTGTCTCCAAGCATGCGATAGGCCACTCGAAAAATGACTGGCATATTGCGGTTGACCAGGACAGCCTGAGCTGCCCTGTCTCCCGCGACAGCGCGCGTGATATTGTCGAGTTCGTTGATATATACCACGCGCGCAGTCTAACGATGAAAGCCTCAAAGGCGAGACCTAGGGGAGGAGTACCAGCCTGCAAAGCAGTCATCGCATGGCTCTTTTATTCTGCTTCTGGCGCTTGGCGCTTGCCATGCTGGCCGCGTTTGCCTTTACGCTTTCCTTTGGCAGCTTCGCGTTCCGCTTCTGAAATCATGCCATCACCATCCGTGTCGACACGTGCGAAATGCGCTTCCATTCGCTCTGCGCGAAATGCAGCATGCTCTTCAGCAGATATTACACCGTTCTCATCCGCATCCATGGCCGAAAAAGCTCGTTCCTGACGCTTAGCTTGGCGCTCGGCCTTCTTGGCTTCGTGATGGGCTGCAAACTCTTCTGCAGTTACTGCTCCGTCGCCATTCGTGTCGGCCAAAGAAAACCTTTCGGCTTTGTGTGTCTTGATTTCGTCGAGCGTAATGTTGCCGTCACCATTTGTGTCGACTTGCTCTATCGGCGGCATCATCCCGTGCTTGCCACCCTTGCGTCCTTGATGCGAAGGCTCGTCGGCCAAGGCATAGAGCGCCAAAGCGCCACCAAACACTGTGAGAAGGGCTGCAATCTGTATCTTGTTCATTGTTTCTGGTCCTTATTGTTAAACCTGAAACTAAAACGCCCATACTTCAGCTTTCCGTCGTTACCGGACCTATTTTTTTGCAGCGGAGCTGTTTTATGCCGTCACATACTAACTCCAATTGTTGCACTAGTGCTTCAAACGTGGACGCATTGCAGGCCCGGCAAAAGCGACTCGCCAAGCCAGCAGATACCTGATCTGGGCGCGTATCTGCATCCAGGGCAAGCCGCTGAACCTGTTGCAAGGCCTGCAAATAGCGATAGCCTTCGTATAAAAACCTACCTTCATCATCAGTGAAAACTTCGGCATCGCGTAAGGCTTCAATCGCTTCGCCAATCTTCGGTTTTATTACTTCAGCCGAGCGGGTTGCAAGCAAAGCATGCTGAACGATAAATTCCAGATCGACGAGCCCGCCCTCACGCATTTTCAGGTCCCAAGCGCCACTTGGCGGCTTTTCTCGCCAGAGGCGGTGACGCATATCGAGAATGTCTTCAGTTCGCTGTTTGGAATCCCCATGCGAAACAATGACATCATCTGCGATTTCCTTGATGTGTTGACCAAGGTCGACGTCGCCAGCAACAGGGCGCAGCCGGGTCAATGCCATATGTTCCCATGTCCACGCATCTTTGCGGTGATACCGCTCAAAAGCGGCTATTGAGGTTGCCACCGGTCCTGCCCGTCCAGAGGGGCGCAACCGCATATCAACCTCATAGAGTTGCCCCTCAGCCGTTTCAGTAGACAGCGCGGTAATTAATCGCTGTGTGAAGCGCGTGAACCATGTCTGGGCTTCGGCATGATCTTGCGGGTCGTAGATAACCAGCAAATCTAGATCTGATCCGGCCGTCATATCACCGCCACCAAGCTTACCAAGTGCGGCAACATTCCAAATACCTTGCGCCGGCCCAAATCGCCGGATTGTCTCAGCTTCAGCAGCGTTCGCCATAAGCCGAACAGACTGATCGGCCAGATCAGTCCACGCACGCGCGGCATCGCGCGCAGCTAGACGGCCATGAAGCAAAGCGTGACCGATTAGAAATGCCTGCTCGCCATGCCAGTGGCGTACCTTATTGATCGCAGTTTCAAAATCTGTATCGGAGCTGAGTTCCGGAGCTATTTTTCGGTCGGAAACAGAAAGCAGAGCCTCAAGCAGACCGGGACGACGCGACAGGATATGACCAATTCTCGGGGCCAATGCGAGTGTTGCAACCAAATCCTCCAGAAGCTCAGGCTCGGCGGCGAGCATAGACAGTGTCTGGACACCTGAGCTGAGACCCTCGAAGAAACGGGCGAACCGCGCGAAAGCTTGATCTGCCTCACCTGTCTCGCTCATTGAGGCAAGCAAACCAGGCAGCATGGCTGTCAGCAATTCTCGACCTCGAGGTGTGCGGGTCGCGGGTGTGCGGCCCCGGTGCCAGTTTCGGATCGAGTCGATGACACGGGATGGCTCGGAAAAACCAAGACGCTGCAAAGTCTCAATCGTCGCTGGATCGTCATCAACGCCGGTAAAGACAAGATTGCCTTGGATTGCGGTCTCTCGCCGACGGGACTCGTCGGCAAACAGGCTGGCATAATGCTCATGAACGCGCAGGCGGGTCTGTGCGATTGCCGCATCGAACGCATCGAGTGAAGACCGGCCACACAGGGCGGCAACGGCAGCGCGTTTTTCTTCGCTTGCTGGAAGCGTATGTGTCTGCTCATCGTTCAACATCTGAATGCGATGCTCGACGCCGCGCAGGGTCGTATAAGCCTCGCTAAGTTCGGTGGCTGTGTCTACTTCAACAGCCCCTAGCCGCACAAGCTCAGTAAGGCCCTCAAGCGTGCCACGAACGCGCAGCGATGGATTGCGCCCGCCTAAAATTATCTGCTGTGTTTGTACGAAGAACTCAATCTCGCGAATCCCCCCGGCACCGAGCTTTAAGTCTGCAGTTTTATCTTGAAGCGCCTGATCACCAACCTTGGTATTGATCATATTCTTGATGGCTTGCACGTCTGCGATGGCCCAATAATCAAGATGGCGACGCCAAATGAAAGGCTCGAGCATTGCCAGAAAAGCGTCGCCCGTCTGTAAGTCACCTGCACAAGGGCGGCCCTTTATCCAGACCATACGCTCCCAGTTTTGTCCGACGCTTTCATAGTAAAGTTCGGCCCGGCGCGTCGATACTGCCAATGGGTTTGAACTTGGATCAGGGCGCAGCCGCAAGTCTGTGCGAAACACGTAGCCATCGCGAGTATGGTCGTTGAGCAAGCGCATTGCCTGTTGCGTTACGCGGCTGGCCGCATCGGTCGGATCGCGAGCACCGCCCTCAAATGAGTCAGGATCAAAAAACACGGCCATATCGATATCGCTCGAATAGTTGAGCTCGATTGCGCCCATTTTGCCAAGAGCCGCAACAAATAGACCGCCTGATAACAGGCTGGCCTCAGCCAAAGCGTTTTGCAATGCAGTTTCCACGGCACTATCGGCAAAACGCGTGATACGATTTGTAGTTTGCGAAAGGTGATCAGTTCCGCTGAGGTCAAGCGCGGCAATGGCGAGATGAGCGCGCGCTTTGGCGTCGCGCAGGCACGTCATAAGCTCAGGTGCGGGCATTTCAGGGTCGCACACTCTGCAAGCTGCAAGCGAAGCCTCATACATTGCACTCGCCCCCTGCACCACAAGTTCATCACCAAGCCGATTGTAGAGGCGGCTGAGATACGGCGCATGCAATGCAGCAGTCACGATGGCTGCCCCGCCTGTATCCGCAAGAGGTAAGATCAACCCCGACATTGCTCTACTTATCTTTTGGCAAGATCAAAGTCGCTGACAGGCCGGGCATAGCGGCGTCGCCCTTACCGCGAGACAGCACAAACTTACCTCCGTGCAGCTCAGCAACGGCATCAACCATTGCAAGACCGAGCCCGGAACCAGCCTGTGTACGCGCGTCATCGAGGCGGACAAACCGCTCCTTTACGCGTTCATATTCATCCTCGGGAATACCTGGGCCGCTATCGCGCACTTCGATATAAATATCGCTGTCCTGGCGCCGGGCAACAAAGACAATGCGTCCGCCGGATGGCGTGTACTTCACGGCATTATCAAGCAAATTAGCAATAGCCTGACTGAGCAATGAATGGTCTCCCAGAATGCTCATTCCGCGCTTAATATCCGCCCTGAACTCGAGGCCTGCTTCTTCGCAGGCAGGCTCAAATAGCTCAGCCATTTCATCTGCAAGCTCAGTCAGATCGAGATGAACCAGACGCCCCTCGGCCCCTTCGCTCACCCTCGACAGGCGCAAGATTGCATTGAACGTCGACAGGACTTGATCAACTTCCTCAACGGTTTGGCCAAGTGTATCGCGCGCTGTGACCTCGTCCATCGGGCCGCGTAGCGTCGCCTCAAGGCGGTTACGCAAACGGGATAAAGGCGACCGCAAATCGTGGGCGATCGAGTTTCCGGCGTTGCGGGTTGTGGCCATCAGTGTTTCCAGCTTGGCCAACATTGCATTCAATCGCTCAGCCAGGCGGTCAAACTCATCGTGAGAGCCGCGCAGTTCCGCACGCTGTGAAAGATCACCGGCCATTACGGCTTCGGCCGTTCGGGTTAGCTGCTCGGCTCTGCCTGATGCGTACCGCGCACTAAAGACGCCGCCAATCAATGCCAAGATAATTCCAATAGGCGCCGCTGTAGCAACCGCTCTCGTGATCCGTCCAATCAGGCGAACTCGCTCGTCCATCTTGACGCCAACCAGCAAGACACTGCGATCGCCCAGCCGTGTTATCCGCCCTTCAATTGAGGTGATAACTGGCGCCCCACTCGACAGAGGTCGCTCAACCTCAAACCGAATGATACGAACCTCGCCGACTGTTTCAGGGGCTTCAACCGGCATATAAGGCATATCACCGATAATCACCCGCCCCTCAGCAGTTTCGAGCTGATAAGTGAAATCTCGCACTTGCACGAGCGAGCGCTCTAATAAGGATTGTTCAAGCCTTAAAGGACCACCTGTATTCCAGGCGACAGCCAAAGTTCGAAACTCTGCCTCCAAGCGCGCCTTTGACTCTGTTTGCATGGTGCCAACAGTGGCTTGATAGAGGTAGCCAAGTAGCCCGAACGAAAACACCGCAAATAGCAGCGTATAAACAACGGCTAGCCGAAATGTTGTCGTTCGGACAAAAGTAAATGGACCAGGCTTCATGCCTGTAGGCAGTACCCCGCGCCGCGAACCGTCTGCAAGAGTTGCTGATCGAATTCTTTGTCAATTTTAGCCCGCAGACGGGAAATATGTACGTCAATGACATTTGTCTGAGGATCAAAATGATAATTCCAGACCTGCTCCAGCAACATGGTACGTGTCACTGCTTGCCCTGCGTGACGCATTAGAAACTCAAGAAGCTTGAACTCGCGCGGTTGCAGGTCAATTCTTGTATCACCGCGCGTCACCTTGCGTGACAGCAAATCCATTTCCAGATCACCGACTTTGAGTTTGGTCACCGGTGCCTCGCCATCTTTGGGCCTGCGGCGACCCAGCGCCTCGACGCGTGCCACCAATTCCTCAGGCTCAAACGGCTTGGAAAGATAATCGTCTGCACCTGCATTCAGACCTTCGACGCGATTATCCACGTCTGACAAAGCAGACAAAAACAGAGCTGGGGTTGTGCCACCACCATTTCGATATTCTTCCATCAATTGCAAACCGGGTTTGTCCGGCAGCATCCGATCAACAACAAGCGCATCGAACTCATGCTCACGCGCCCGAACGAGACCAAAAGCCCCGTCATCGGCGGTTTCAACTTGGTGGCCTGCTTCGCCGAGAACTTTCTCGATGAAGTCGGCGTGCTCACGATCATCTTCAATTACCAGAACGCGCATGGCGATCACTCCTTATTGCTACTCTACTGCTCTTCAGTGATGTCGACAGGGACAAACAGAGTTTGTTTGCCACTGCGGACAGCCATCAGAATTTTTTCCCGGCCCTGATTTTTTGCACGTGCAATCGCTGCTTCAAGATCGCTAACCGATTTGAGAGGCGAACCATTCACGTCAAGAATAACTACACCTGGCCTGATACCTAGCTCACGCAGTGGGCTTTCGCGATCAATCGATTGAATGATCATACCAGATTCACTGTCAGAAATTTCCATCTGTTCACGTGCGGCATCATCCAGCGGACGAAGGGAGACACCTAGAGGTGCCTCTTCAGCCTCGGCTTCAGCTTCTGGTGAGGGCTCGTCGCCACTTGCCAAGATTTGGTTTGGATTTTCCGGGCGCTCGCCAACTGTCACTGAAATCGTACGCCGCTTACCATCTCGCAGTACAAGAAATTTATTCGTTGAACCTGCGGCTAGATTACCCACGATACGGGTCGTCTCTGTTGCGTTGGAAACCTCTATTCCGTTGACGCGGATAATCACATCACCGCGCTCAACACCTGACTTTTGCGCCGGGCTGCCTGCTGTGACTTGAGAGACTATCGCGCCCTCTTGTCCGTCAATACCGCGCGCTTCGGCCATATCATCAGTCAGATCCTGAATCGTGACACCCAGCCAACCGCGTGAAACCTTACCGGTTTTGATAATCGTGTCGGTAATCTGTTTAGCCAGATCGGATGGGATTGCGAAACCAATGCCCACAGACCCACCGGTTGGCGACAGAATAGCTGTGTTGACGCCAATAACGCGCCCCTGCAAATCAAATGTCGGACCGCCGGAATTACCGCGATTAATCGCGGCATCGATTTGAAGATAATCAGTATAAGTGCTGGAACGCGACCGGTCGCCAGGCTTGCCAATCGCCGAGACTATCCCCGCTGTTGCTGTTCCACCAAGGCCGAATGGATTACCAAGTGCAACAACCCAATCACCGCGCCGAAGCGCCTTTGAGGACCCGAATTCAACATAAGTGAACGTGCCAGGTTCTTCGACTTTGATCACAGCCAAATCGGTCTGCGAATCACGTCCGATCAGTTCCGCATCAAGCTCACGCCCGTCTTCCAGAACAACTTGAATCTCAGTGGCGCCTTCAACGACGTGATTATTCGTGACGATGTGGCCTTCACCTGAAATAAAGAAGCCAGACCCCAAAGAGCGCGCCTCTCGCGTGGAAGGCGCTTCATCTTCGTCTTCATCGGGATCGAAATCTGGAGCGTTCGGTCCATTGCGGAAGCGCTCGAAGAATTCTTGCCAGTCGGAATGATCACTCACCTCCTGCTCAGACACCACGTTAACGCTAACCACTGCAGGGCTCACCTGCTCGACAAGTTCAGCGAAACTGATCGGCGCGCCGCCAGGCGCTTCAATAATCACAGGACGCGCATCAGCATTCTGAATCATCGGTCCAGCAACAAACGCACCCATGGCACCTGCGCCGATTAGACCTGCCACCAAAGAACCGCGGGAAATGCCAAACAATTTCATTGTGTTCTGTGCCTCCAAAGCATTTGTAATGTTCATGTGTACTCTCTTTGACAAAAGTAACAGTCTTACACTCATTAAAGAACATTAAGCCGATTGTGTGACGGCGCGTGTGGTTATTACAGATGTCGACTCGAGTGTGCGATGTACCGGGCACCGATCAGCAATTTCAAGCAAGCGTGCGCGTTGAGTTTCATCCAAATCACCTTCGATGAGAATCTCCCTGTCGAACTGGTCAATTCTATCTTTCGGACCGCAATCTACACAATCTTCGGGATGCACTTTGCTGTGATTGACCTTCACAGTTACACGACTGAGCGGCCAATCCTTGCGCGCGGCGTACATCCTTAACGTCATAGACGTGCAGGCCCCAAGACCAGCACTGACCCACTCATAAGGATCAGGCCCCGTGCCACCGCCGCCCACGCTGGTGGGTTCATCGGCCAAGTATCGGCGATTTACGGCAAATACTTCATTTTGAAACGATCCAGCATATCCGGTTTCGCGAACGATCACGTCATGTGTTTGCATCGGTGCGGACGAAGAGGCCGTATCAGCAACCACAAATCGCGACGACCATCCGGCAATAACATCTGCGGCGTACTCAGCATCGCGACGATCTGTCAGCAAGTGGTCTGCACCATCGAGACTTACGAAACTCTTGGGGTGTCGGGCGGCGAGAAACAGACTTGTTGCGTTATCAATGCCGACAGTTTCATCTGTCGGCGAATGCATCACGAGGAGTGGACGCTTCAACGCCGCGGCTGCATCCCTTACCGCTGCGCCCCGGATATCTTCAATGAAGGATTTGCGCACTGTGAATGGGCGCCCAGCTAAATCGACAATCGCCTCTCCGGTTGCCTCAATATTTCTCAAATGCGGCTTGAATTGTTCGATCACATGGTCAGCCTCAGCAGGCGCGCCCAATGTCACCACTGCTTTAATCTCAGGCAATTGATTGGCCGCGACAAGAATAGCGGCGCCACCGAGTGAATGACCGACAAGCAAGGACAAAGGCTGTCCATGTTCAGACATCCATTGAGACGCAGCTAGAATATCTGCGACATTGCTTGAAAATCCGGTATCCGAAAATTCACCCTCAGACTCGCCAAGGCCAGTAAAATCAAAACGCAAGACGCCAATGCCGCGACTTGCAAGCGCGCGCGATATCCGACTGGCAGCCAGACCTTTCTTCGAGCAGGTGAAGCAATGCGCGAATAGAGCCCACCCCTTTGGAACACTATCAGAATGCTCAAGAACACCCGATAGTTTCATACCTTTGGAGTTAAAGAATTCGACGTTTTGGCTAGCCATTGCGTGCTCCCGTTACATCGCGCAAAAATAGGGAGTCATACTGCAAAGCGCTAGTCACATTGCGTTCGCGCGAATGTGACCTGTAGACAGCTTAACTGGCAGGCTTCTCGTATTGTAAATCTTCAAGCTCGCGAGGCTGGTAATTTTCATCATGCTTGGCCAAAATATCTTCAGCGATGAAAAGCTCGCCTTCCGGCGAAAATCGACCCGTGGCGACCACGCCCTCACCTTCCCGAAACAGGTCGGGCGCAAGGCCTGTAAAAGACACAAGAACAGATGCGCCGCTACCATCTATGATCGTAAATTTCATTTCTGCCCCATCCCCGTACTCTATTGAGTCAGGTTCGACAAAACCGCCAACACGGATTCGCTGCTCAGAATCAGGTTGTCCCAATTCTGCGAGTTTTTGTGGGGTGTAGAACAAATCGGCATGCCGCCCCAAAGCAACGAATACCAATGCGCCTGCCGCCAGAAGGAAGCAAGCGGCAATAGATATAGCATAGAGTCGTTTTGTTCGAGCACGCATGGAAAAGATATACTGACGTAGCTTACCAAATACTACTGCGGCACGTTTGCGCTGGTCGCACGGCGGAGCGACAAAGTTGCTCGGACACCGCCAAGATCGCTCTTGCCCAGACTTAAACCACCACCATTCATGCCAGAAATATCGGCGACGATGGACAATCCTAATCCTGATCCAGGAGCCGTTTCGTCAAGTCGAACGCCCCTCTTCATGGCCAACTCGCGCTCCTCGGGTGTTAAACCAGGGCCATCATCATCTACATGGATGAGCAGCATGCCGTTTTCGCCAGGCTCTGTACTGATCAAGACATGGGAACTTGCCCATTTACAAGCATTATCCACAAGATTGCCGAGCATTTCTTCGAGGTCTTGCTGTTCAGCACGGACATAAGCACCTGCATCTATCTGCATTTTCACAGACTTACCGTCGCTGGCGAATAGTTTGTTCATCATACGCACCAATCCGCTTGCTGCGTCTGCAACCTGCGTCCGCGTGCCCAAGGTTTCGGCGCGCGCTGCGGCTTGCGCTCTTTTCAAATAGTGGTCGACATTGGACCGCATAGATTCAGTCTGGCGCTGAACCACTTGATCGAGCTGGCTATTACCGCTGGCCTCATTCCTGAGAACGGCGAGCGGCGTTTTGAGGGCATGCGCCAAGTTGCCTACGTGTGTTCGCGCTCGCGAAACGACATTGCGATTATGTTCTAAAAGCTTGTTCAATTCTTCGCTGAGCGGTTGAACCTCAACGGGATAATCACCTTCCAGCTTTGCTCGGCGCCCGTCACGAATGTCAGCAATATCCAGCTGTATCCGGCCTAGCGGGCGCAGCGCGAATCGCAAGCCAAGCGCCATGGCAAGCAAAGTTCCCGCTGCCAAAGTTCCCATTGCGATAAGCAAGATGTTGCGCAATCGATTTGCCCCTTCGTCAGTTTGCGTGCGGTCAGATGCAGCAACAAGCAATATCGGTGTCTCACGATTAGGAATCGTAATTGCCTGAACGGCAATCCGAATTGGCTCACCAGCAGGGCCCATGTCATTACCGCGTACAATGCTTCCGGTGCCCGCCAATGCTGCGTCGGCCATCGATCGCGGCAAGGGTGCCTCGCCGTCCCAAACGCTTCGCGGGCGAATATCGTCACCATATGAACCATCTTCTTCCAGCGCGATAATTACCCAATACTTACCTGATAATGGCGTTTCGTAGCGGGGATCCGACGGCAATTTATCCGGATCGTCGGCCACGCGCCCACTTTCATCCGCGAGCGGCGCAATGGCTCGCGCCAGAGTAACAAGGGTTGAATCCAGTTCATCATCAAGAATACTAACGGTCTGGGCGCGGTAGGCAGCAGACATAGCAACCACACCGCCGAAGACGATCAGCACACTCCAAATAAGTGCGCCAACCAAAATTCGGCGGGCAAGTGACAAACGTCCAAATCGACTGGTGCGGGGCTGCGGCTCGTCCATATGTTCGGCCTACTATGAAGCGACCTTAAACGACAGTGTGACTGCGCTCTTCTTCAGGAACAACCAAGCGGTACCCCAAACCACGCTCAGTTTGAATACGATCATTACCGATTTTCTTACGCAACCGGCCAATGAACACTTCGATCGTGTTTGAATCGCGGTCAAAATCCTGATCGTAAATGTGCTCAACCAATTCGGTGCGTGGAACGACACGGCCTTGGTGATGGATAAGGTAGCTCAGAACTTTATACTCATGCGCTGTCAGCTTGATCGGGTCACCGCCAACAGTGGCACGTGCAGCACGGGTGTCCAGCCGCAGCGAACCAGCTTCAATCGCAGCAACTGCGTGCCCGGAAGCGCGGCGAAGCAACGCTCTGAGGCGCGCGAGCACTTCTTCGGTATAGAATGGCTTTGTTACATAGTCGTCGGCGCCAGCATCAAATCCAGCAACCTTCTCGCTCCAACGGTCGCGCGCCGTCAAAATCATAACCGGGAATGTCTTGCCGTCCTCGCGCCAGCGCTCCAGAACTGAAACACCGTCCATCTTCGGAAGCCCAAGATCCAGGATAACAGCATCATAGGGCTCGGTGTCGCCAAGGAAATGCCCATCTTCGCCATCGGCAGCCAAATCAACCGCATATCCTGCATGGGTTAATGCGTCTGCGAGTTGGCGGCGCAGATCAGCTTCATCTTCTACAACAAGAATTCTCATGATGGTTTCCTAGACTTAAGACAGCACTCGTCCAGATTTTGCTTCGACTGTAAAGCGCATACGTTCGCCTTTTCCCGTCATCCAGTCGATCACATAGACCTGGCCACCAGCCTGATTAAAAAGATTGGCGTCAAGCTGGTATCCACCATAGCGCTGTTTGAGTTTGCGAAAAATATCCCTAAGCGGAACCACATCACCTTTATCTCGCGCGTTTCGTGCTTCATCTGCGGTGAATGAGTTTCCACGCTGCGCTAACGCCGTCGAGGGAACGGCGGTGCAAATCAGGGCACATATAGCCAAAGAGAGCGCGAGCTTTTTCATTACTCCGACATATGAACGCAAAGCCCTGAATGGACAGTGAATGATTTCAAGGTTGAGCATTCATCGACTATTTTCTCTTTGCCCATGCCCGTAAATCAGCGTCTTTGGGATTTTCAATCATAACCTCAAGTCGCACATAGAGATGCCCAGGCTTTGGCGAAACACGAACGCCTTTTTCGCGCAGCCGCAAGATTGCGCCCGTATTTGAACCTTCGGGAACTTTTAGCGTCACGGGACCTCCCGGGGTCTCGACATCGACTGTGCCGCCCAGAATAGCAGTGCGCAGTGGAACGGCGACGGACATTCGCAAATCATATCCGTCACGCCGCCACGTTGCGCTATCTCGGACGTTGACTTCAAGCAAGGCATCACCAGGCGGACCGCCACTGCGAGAGGGTTGACCCTGACTTTTTAGTCGAAGTGTACGTCCAGTTTCTATGCCAACCGGAATCGAGACGCTGAGCGTCCGCCCATCAGCCATTGTCATGTCACGCTTGGCACCAAGAACAGCATCTTCAAACGCAACATCAACACGATAGCGCACGTCAGCGCCTTTGCGAGGCCCTGGACGTCGGCGTCCGCCACCAAACATCCCGGAAAGGATATCCTCAAACGGGTCGCCTTGAGCGGCATTACGATGAAACCCACCACCAAACCCTCCTTGCCCCTGCCCGGCAAAACCCTTTTCATTGCCATCGGCGTCGATTTCGCCGCGGTCGTAGCGTTTTCGCTTCGTCTCATCTCCAAGAATTTCATAGGCAGTAGATACCGCCTTAAACGCATTAGACTTGGCCTCATCCCCCGGATGCAGATCAGGGTGCAAGTCCTTGGCTTTACGCTTATAGGCACGCCGAATATCGTCGTGATCCGCAGATCGCGGCACGCCTAGTATGGCATACAAATCTTTGCTCATGGACAAACACAACCAACGCGATTCTCGTTGTGTTTACACTTAAGCGAGCGGCACTGAAATGGAAGCCCACTTCCCCACGCGACCATCTGCACCAATTTCGGCGACACGAATGTGATCGCACCCGAGTGCTAAATTCGCGTGGGCTAGTTCAACGACTTGAGAGACAAGCCGTTGGTCGTTCAGGTAACTTTCAACTTGAAACCGGCCGGCATTATCCGTTTCGGGCAGCGTCCAGCTTTCAGAGATATTCGCTCCGCGCTTTGTCCATGAAGCTTGCAGTTCTGAAGCGGATACAGTCGCTCGCAAGTGTGCCACCCGCCAAGGTGTTCCAGCCACCTGTTCATAAGCAAATGTCTGCACTTCAGCACTACCAACTCTCCATTTGAGCGGCAGCCCTAGCTCAGCATCTTGCATCGGCACCTCAACAATTTGGTCGTTGACTAAGACGACTTCTGCGTCGGCACTTGAGGAAGCCGGAACTGTGCCATTCAATCCGCGCAGCAAGCCGCTGAGTTGCCAGCGACTCTCACCAATCAGAAGTGCGTCTTTATAGGATAGCAACTCCCAGCCTTCCGTATGACTTACGAGTAGCAGGTTGGCTCCATTCAGTACGGCTGTTTGAGATGCCGAAGCCAAGTCAGCCCCGTACATCTCAATATCTAGGACCGAAGCTTCATCCCAGCGCCCAAGCGGGCCACTTTTCAAAGGGCTGTGAAGCTTACCAATTGATGCCGGTGCATCGATAACAGCTCTCACTTGCATACTGGCCGCATCAGGTCCAACGCGAACGGATTGCGACCGCAGCCAAGGGTCAGCGCTCGCAGCAATCAAAGGGCCTCGACCTTCATATCCAGGAAGATATGGCCCATCAATCAGCGCAACGTACGGATCGGCAGCAAAAGCGACTGTATCGCTATGTGGCACATCCAAAAGGGCTCGCACAACTTTGGCGTTGGTCCCGACAGCCTCAAGCTTAAGCCTGCGTTCAAGGCCAGTGTCAGCAAGCTCAGACACTCGCCACACGCCCTGACCTCCTCCGTCGATTTGGTCGGCAGGCTCAAGGGCGAGCGCATCTGGACCAGCTATCAAAACGCCAGATTGTGCTTTCGCGGTTTGCTTTAGTACCAAATCAGCAACCGATCTTGCGCGCCCTTCGCCCATGACGATCGGCATGCTTAATTGCATAGCTAAGTTTGGATCTCCGTCATCCTGGCGCACTTCGACAATAGAAGGCTGGTAGGTTCCCGAACCGGAAATATAGGTCAGCTGCAAACGTCCCGGTGATTTATCGAGGAGTGTATGTACCCACTGCGCCCCGTTTTCACGTAGCCTAAGCTTGTCGATATCCATGACATCGCTAGCGTTGTCATGATGAAAACTTATGTCCCCATCGCGCTCCAGACAAACCAGTCCATAAGCCAGCTCCAATGATGACAGTGCACTGCGCAAGCTCGTGACGCCTTGAATGGCGTACCCCTCTAGAAAGCCTGCAATCTCGTTAACATTAACACTGACGCCTGCGCGGTCAGCTATGTCCCAGATAACTTCGCCGAGCTCAATAAGGCCAGTACGACCATTAAGCCAATGTCCAAATTGCCAATTTGATCCGTCACTCCAGACATCCTCGCGGGCTGGGTAATGCGGCCAAGGTCTACCATCCCATGCCCAGATAAGCGCCTTTTCCATGAACGGTTGCGCTTGCCAGTGTTGAAGCGCGACCGACAAAGCTCTTCTTTGAAACAAATCATCGCGCGCACCAGTGGAGTAAGGTGGTAAGGCGCTTTCAGTGCTTTTTGGATCAAAGAACAAATTGGGGGCATTGCCGCCTTTATCGACCGCTGGGAAACCAATTTCGTTGAGACGAATAGGCTTCATGCCTGGCAGCCAGTCGGACGCGTTGACCGACCGAATCCCGGAAAGACGCGCATGATGAGTAGCACCCCACCATCCCGCCAAATCCTTTGGCCGAAATATCCAATTCTCTCCATGCGCTGTATCTAATATTGGGCTACGAACTTGCGCATCACGCGCCACCTGGCTCGCATAAAACCAGTCATACCCTTCGCCGCCGGACATATTTGCTTGCAGATACTCAATGTCATCTGCCGCTTGAAACCCGGCATCTGCATCAAGATGGGTATCACCCTGTCGCCAATCCCCGACAGGTGGGTACCAGTCGATACCAACGAAATCGACATTATCTGACGCCCAAAACGGGTCGAGTGGGAAAAGCACATCGCCACTGCCATCACCTGGCACGTATGCACCATACTCGGTCCAATCTGCCGCGTATGAGACTTTCGTTACAGGTCCGACAATAGCCCTCACCTCATCTGCGAGTTCAATCAAAGCTTCAACGAATGGAAACGCGCCGTTCTCGTCTCGCACTCTGGTCAATCCAACCATTTCCGATCCGATGATGAACGCTTCGACACCGCCCGCCTGTGCAGCCGGACGCGCATGGTGGAGAATGAAATGGCGAAAGCCTAGGCCGCCATCTACGCCAACAAAGGCCTCTATATCCGCTCGCGACATAGCTACCCCATCAGCAGCAACGCTTATGCGCCCACGCCACGGAAAACCCGGTGTATCCATAAGCAAAAATGGTGACAGCGTAACTGCAATGCTCGCTGACTGAAGGGCAGTAATACCCTCGAGCACACAGGTGTCTGCCGGCGTGCCTCCATAATTCGCACCTCCACCGGTTTGTGAAATCAAGTGTGCTGATTGGCGTCCGATCCCATCCACGGTCCAACCATATGGCACCGTGTCACGCTCACGTGTTTCAACACCCGGACGTATCCGACATGTGCCTGCGTCAAGACTATCGCCAAACCACGCCACTGTTAGCGCAGCTGACTTAGCGGACGGCAAATCCGCTCGCAGCTGATCAATCGATAAATCGAAATCGGCTCGCCCCTCATGATTATTCATGTTGAGCGGTCTTTCGATACCCGGAAACTTCCGCTCTCGAACCACTCGCGTGCCATATACAAATTCACCACTCGCCGGGATAATGTTCACACCCTTAGCCAGCGAGCGAAGCCCATCTGACTTTTCCGCCCCCGCACGGACCACCTCAAAGGAAAGTTGGGGCAAGCGGTTTCCGAATGCATCTAACGGAAGATCTTCAAATACAATGTAAGCAGTTCCTCGATAGGCTGGAGCGTCTCCAGTTCCTTCGATCGCCTCAATCAGCGGATCAGGCGCCTGATCTTCTTCCCCCCGGTATAGACGCCAGTTTATATCGGAAAGTGTAACGAGCTCGCCATTCGCCCATATCTTGTCGACACGCGTGACAGGCCCCTGACAGAGGGCCACAGCAAAGCTCACACTATAGCTATATTCCGTATATTTTGGACCACCTTTTCCAGCCGACCGCTCATGCCGCTTTTCTTTGAACCGCGACGCCCAAATAACCTGCCCACCGACACGCATGCGGCCATATACAGTTGGTAATCCAGCACCTTCCCGGCTCTCCATAACCCTTAGGCTATCAATTCGGGGGCCTTCATTGGCAGGCAATAGTGACGCATCCAGAGCGCGCCCAGCTATGCTCCCGATAGCTCGGCCCAATGTCGCCCCGGCAATCGTCTGTCCGAAAACTGTTAGTCCGGATGGTAAAGCAGCGGCGCCAACAGCAGCACCGACTTGTGAAAGAACAATCTCTGCCATTACAGCCCTCGAATAAAAAAACCCGGCCACCTACAGGGTGACCGGGTTACAAAAGTTGGATTAAGCGCGAAGTGTTACAGATCGGCACCGCCCCAGAGTACCGAATAGGCTTCGCAATGAACCAAAACGCTACCATATTCGGAAAGGTCTATGCCCGCAGGAATTTCGTATTCCTGCGCGCCTTTGGTTGATTTCAGTTCACCAATGTTGATCGCACCATTAACAGCGGTCTTGCCGGTGACATCAGAAACTGATTTTGGCGATAGGAAAATTTTCAAGTCAGGCCCATTAGCAGCGCGAAAACTATCACTGAACACGACAAACTGCTTATCGCCGCGTTGGACGATCTCATAAGCGCCTTTCAGCTTCTTGGATTTTTTGATGAGTTGTCCAGATGGCAATTGGGTTACGCTAGCTTCTGCAACAACTTGTGCACTGGCAGGCGCGCAAGCTGCAAAACCAGTGACAGAAACGCTCAAGGCGATAGCAGCGGCCGAAAATACATTCATAGTCTTAGTCCTTCAGGATAAAATTCGGGTCGCCCACACTTGGGCGTGCTCTCCAAGTATGTGCCCTCAACTAAAACCGCCAATCACCGCTGTTCACAGAGGCGTGCGCTTTATGTGAGGAAACCTGAAAGCTGCCGCAATCCGCCTATGCCACCATGGCACTAACCCTCTCGCCGCGCGCCGCCTTGACCGCATATCCAGTCACATGGCCACGTCCATCATTCATCACCCGCACCGCATCTGGCCGCAAGGCAAACAGACCACGCGGCGCTGTATCGCCGTCCAGAGTCACAGCTTCGGCCCAGGCGTTGCCAGTAATCTGTAGATCAGCATAGAGCCGCTCAAATAGCGCCCGGCCTGGCTCATCCGGTGAGGGGGCTTGTAAAAGTCCTGCAACCTCCTCTTGCTTGCATCCCAGCGGGATTGATGCCGATGCCTCGGCAATCATCCGCACACAGCGATAGGCCACGGCATTGCCTGCAAACCCATCGCGCATCAGGGCACCCGCATCTGATCGCCCCCACTGCGCACCCGGCAATTGCGACAGTGCAATCATCGAGGTCGCGCTTTTCTCTTCAGGCTTCGCCTAAGGCCATTTCATCGGCAATCCTCCACCGCTTTCGCGCTTACTTGTCTCAACGATAACCAATCTACCCCCATGCCCGACCCGGTCGGATCGATTACGCAATTCTTAAGATTTGACGGGCATTTGTTTAGGGATTGAGGCCATTCATTCCCCGGGTTTGGGATGGCCGCGATCCCCCTTTCGCACTCTCGCGAAGCTTTAGAAGGAGCCGCTATGCTCGGACGTGTCATCTCTGTTGCCAACTCAAAGGGTGGAGTCGGCAAGACAACCACCACGGTATCACTCGCCGAGGCGTTTGCCGCCAAGGGCTATAAAACGCTGGTCGTCGACCTCGATAGCCAGGCGAATGCAACATTGCTGATCTTCGGGGATGATGGCGACGAGCGTCTCTACAAGGCGATCAATGATTACACGTCTGTGTCTGACTATTTGCGCGAAAACTTTCTTGGTGAGTGTTTCGCGCACATGACGGGCTTTATCGTGCCTGATGCCAGCGACGTCACGCACGCCGGCAACACGCTAAATCTATCGCTAGTACCCGCTACACCGGGCCTGCGCCGCGCCGAACGCGAACTTATCTACACCCTAACTGACCAGGGCTACGCGATGACCGCAATCGAAGGTCGTGTCGGTTTGCGCCTGCGTCAGGATATGGCCGACCTGCGCAAAGAATATGATGTCGTGATCTGCGACTGCCCGCCCGGCATCTCGGCGATGACCGAAGCCACGCTGTCGGCCTCAGACCTGATCATTGTACCGACAATACCTGACTTCATGTCGACACTCGGTCTTGACCTGTTCACAGGTGACATCATCACGTCGTTGAAAAAACGTGGTCTCAATACAAGGCCTATGGTCCTCGCCACCAAATTCGACGGCTCTGCGCACCAAAACCTCGTCCTCGAAGCGATGCGCGAAGGCGCTGCTGAGGCCGGTAGCGAGTATGATATGTTCAAAACAGTTATACCAAACCGCGCTGAGTTTGCGGCCAACCCGGTTGAGCTTGGCGCGAACCCAACTCTGGCCCAAAAATGGCCCGGCGAGGCGCTTGCCACTATTGACGCGCTTTATATCGAGGTTCAAGCACGGCTGAACAAACGCGATGCGGAGGCCGCCTGACATGAGCCTGATCCCAGATGGACGCGCCGCCCTGACGGCGATCCTCGAAAATCCAGACCTCTTTAGCCGGGTCAAACCGGCCGACTTGTCCGGCGCCGCAGTCAAGCTTGCCAAAAAGCAAATGACCGCAGCGGGACAGGACGTGGCGGTACTTCAATCACTCAAAACGGCGCTTGGCGCAGACGTGTTTGACAAGACACTCGACGCCCTGAGCCCGCATCACATCAAGCAACTCGCGCGTCGCCTCGACAAGGAAGCGCCCGAAATCCAAGTCAATACAGGCTCGTCCGCCCTCGCACATGTCCGTAAATTGCTCGCCGGAACGGTGTCTATCTCTACGCCGGAACCCAGTGCAGAAACAGCGCGCCCTGAAACAGACACGCCAAAGAAGAATAAATACCTTGGTCGAAAAGCCTTCCGCACAGGACGCTAGCGCGCATAGCTAGAGCCGCCTCACGCGCGGGGCGCCTGCAGCGTCATCCATCAACGTACTCACCGCCCAAACAAGCGCATCCAGCCTGTCCGGCGACCCGGTAAACCCTTCCGCGCCAAACCTGCACATCTCATCTTCGAGCGCCGTCAGTGTCCCAACATGACAGATCTCACCTCTGGCGTAGCGCGCAGCGATCGGCATAGCTCGCGCCCGCTTTCCAAGCTTCGCGCGCACCAGTCGCACGGGAACCTTGCATCCTGCACTCTCCAAAACGGCAGCAATCATCTCCCCGCCCTGATTAGCCTCCGCCACGACAGACGATGCCCCAACCTCTCGCGCCATCGCGGCAACCCGCCCACCCCAATCAAGCGGTCGCAGCCCCTGTGTGGAGCCATCAGCCAAGACAAAGCAACGCCGCCCAAATCCCGGGGCCGATGCAGTACCCGCCGCAATCACCCCGCATGCATCGGCGCTTGTTCCACTCGTTGCGGGTGGATCAACCGCCACAATAATATCCTCAAAATGTTCTGGTGGTTCAGTGACCCGCGCCGCATCAATCATCCCGCGCGTCCATAGCGCCCCGACCACATCCTCGATCAGTTCCCCATTTAGCTCCTGCCGCCCCAGCGGTGTCCCGGCATAAAGCCGTGCCATATGCGCTGCAAAACCATTGCTAAGGTGAGCATTTTCTGCCGTTGCCGCGCGCGTCACCACCGCCTCACCTGCCGCTAATCTTCGGATCAAAGGCACCGGACGCGGCGTTGTTGTCGCTACGCACTGCGGATTGACTCCCAGCCGCAGGCCCATTTGCAGCGTATCCCAGACACGCTCTCCATCTGGCCAAATCGCGACCTCGTCGCACCAGGCCCCATCAAATTGCGGCCCGCGCAAGCTGTCAGCATCCTCAGCGGAAAAGACCAGTCCAACTGCCCCGTTCGGCCACTCCAGCCGCCGGCGTGAAACATTGTACTCGGGCCTGTCTTGCTCCCGCCCGCCGAGATGGCGCAGCCCCGAAGGCCCCTCAATCATCACCTCTCGCACATCGCCAAGTGTCGGACCAACCAGCGCCACACGGCCAAGCCCACCACGCAATGCAGCAAAGCGTGCCCACTCCGCGCCAGCGCGGGTCTTGCCTGCGCCGCGCCCGCCCAGCATCAGCCAGTTCCGCCAAGCCCTACCCGCGGGTGGCTTTTGTGCAGGCATCGCCGTTCGCAAAAATGGGAATGCTGCAAGTAATTCATGGTAAGGGCGCGGCAGATCGCTGCCGGGGTCACGCGCCCAGTCGTGGTGCCAAAGCCTCCACATAAGCTTCAAGCTCTTCATCACTCATATCCTGAAAATCTCTGGGCGCACCCGCGTCGCTCGCACTCAAGCCTTCGGTAGCCCGGCTTATATCCTTCAGTGCCGCACGAAGCCGGGCCTGCGCCGGGCTACCAGGCTCAGTATCCAACAACTCTTCCAATAATCGCGCCCGCTCAATCTGATGCGTCATAGCGAGAGCTTCTTCATCTGTAAGTTTACGAGAAAGCCCTTCGCGGCGAACCCTGCTGCGAATAGTTGAATGGCTACAGCCAAACTGCGCTGCGATTTGCGCCTGTGTCTGCCCGAGCGCCAGCCGCAATGTCACTTCCAGCGCATGTCGCGCTCGCCAGTTAAACTTGATATCTTTGGTCATGCTGCACCTTATCGGTGGTGCGTTCTGGGTCGGAATAATTTCACTCCAAGGCCCATGCCTATTGGCTATTGTCCCTAAACAACGTGAATTGACACGTCTCAATCCCTAAACCTTTCACAGACGCATGATGGAAAAATCGCCTTGTTAACCTTTGGATATCGCCTAATCTGACTCTGAACTCATCAGAGGGGAATTTCCATGGCCTACGCATCTGGCGTAAAACTCAGTAGCCTTGCTGGCATTATCGGCGCCGGTGTTGGCGGGTATATCGGTTACACGCAGGCCGCAAATGTCAGCGACCTGACACCCATCAGCGGCGCGATGATCCTGGGCGGCGTTGGCCTGGTTGCAGGTAGTGCCGGTGCATTTCTACTCAAATCGGCGATGCAATTCATCATCTACGCGATCATGCTCGGCGTTGTTGTCTTTGTCTTCCAAAACCAAGTCGAGGCGATGACCGGCATCAATCCTGTCGATGCGACAGTCAGCCTTTTACGTGGATGGGGCCTGCCTATTGATATGGTGCCCGGTGCCAGTGATCGCGGCGAGTAGCTAGCCTATTTCGCCCAGCTCGGCTTGCGTTTCTCAAGGAAAGCCGCAAGCCCCTCCTGGCCTTCTTCGCTGACCCGGCGCGCCGCAATGCGCTTGGCTGTTTCGCGTGAGAGCGCATCGCCATAGCCCTCACCGGTAAAGTCCAGCACGAGATTTTTCGCGTCGCGAACGGCCCCCGGCGCTGCAGCAAAAGCAAGACCGCCGAGATATTCCTCCATCTGCGCCATCTCAGTTTCGTCCTGCACGACATACTGCACCAGCCCGATCTTTTCGGCATAGACAGAATCAAATGTCTCGGCCGTGACGAACAGCGCCTTGGCCCAGCGCGGCCCAATTGCGGCAATGACAAAGGGTGAAATCGTCGCCGGCGTCAGGCCCAGCTTCACTTCGCTGAAACTGAACTTTGTCCCCGTCATCGCCACGGCGATATCGCATGCCGCGACAAGACCTGCACCGCCGCCCATTGCCGCGCCCTGCACAAGCGCCAGCGTCATCTGTGGCAGTTCAGCCAGCTTGCGCAACATCACTGCCAAGCCCATTGCATCGGCTTCATTATCTTCGCGGGTCCAATGCTGCGCGGCCTTCATCCAGTCGAGGTCGGCGCCTGCGGAGAAAACTGTCCCCGCCCCGCGCAGGATCACCATCCGCAACGTGTCCTGCTCCTCAATGGTTTCCAGCGCGTCAGTTAATTCTTCGATCAATTGACCGTTAAACGCATTGCGGCGCTCAGGACGGTTCAATGTTAGAATCGCAATACCGTCGCGCGTTGCGTCCAGCTCAATCGTTTCATACTCAGACATGGAAGCCTCCCCTGCATGAGGTGGTCACGGCGCTTTCGCCTCAGACGCTACCCGATAATGACTATCTTTGCGCAAAGCAGGCTTCTCGACCAGCCACCAAAGCGCAAAACTCGCGGCAATCACCGCAAATGCCGCAACCACAAGTCCGCCGACAAACCCCATCTGCGTAAACACACCTGCCGCGACCAGCGCCTGAAGGATCGGAAAATGCGTTATATAAACGCCGTAGCTGATATCACCCCAGCGCGCAGCATTCACCGCTGGCCCCCGCACAAAGGCCACCCCTGCAATCAACCCGCTCAACCCCAAAACACGTAGCGCTTCCAGCATTGGGACAAATGACAAAGAAAGCGCGACAAGGCCCACAAGCAATAGAGTTGGCGCCTGCGCCCGAGCGACCGGCCATAGCTTCCACAGCGCCATTCCCGCAGCAAAATACATCATCTGTCCCGGAAGCTGGCGCGCGAGCTGTTCAGCATGGACATAGCCCGACGAGGCCATTGTTTCCCGCCAGACAAACGCCCCGATGATAAAAAATGAAATCCCGATCCACCAATATCGGCCGAGCTTCGACAGCCCCCACGCCAAAACCGGCAAAACCAGATAGAACATCACCTCAATCTTTAGCGTCCATAAGGCGCCATTGACCTCAGAGAAACGATTGCCCTCAAACATGCCCGGCAGGTCGGATTGGAGAAAATTCAGGAATACGAGATTACTCGCCAAATAGCGCCAAACACTCGCCAGACTGGTCCCGTTCAATATCGCGAACATAAATGCTGCAGCAAACGGCACCAGAATGACCACAATATATGCAGGATAGAGCCGCCGAACCCGCTTTCCGGCATAATCCGCTAGCCCGCGCGATCGCTCCCAAGAGCCATAAACCAATGCGCCTGAGACAATGAAAAAGCCTTGTATCGACAGCTCAGCGAGATGCGCTAACCAGATTTCAAGCGGGCTGAACGCTGCAAGACCTGATAGCGCAACACCATGATACAAAAATACACCGCCCGCGAAGACGAGCCGCAGCAGATCAAAGCGGTTTGGAGCTTGTGTCATCTTCTCCGGCTAGGGCGAAGCGGAAGCAAGCTCAAGCCCAAATGAAAAACGCCCACCTTTCGGCGGGCGCGTTCCAAGTCTCGTGAACGGGAAAATTCAGGTCGACTGCTCCATCTTTTTATCCTTGCAGTCATGCTTACGCTTGGACTTCACCGCTGCTTCGACCTCAGCAAGCGTCAATTGTGCATCATCGCCCGCAAGTTTGGCGAATTTTGCTTCAGCTTCGGCCGTCGAGACTTTTCCGTCTGCCGTCTTGTACGCGACATATTCGGCTTGGCTAACAGTGCCGTTTGAATCAGCGTCAGCTTTGTTGAAGCTTTCAGCAGGCGAACCCGCACTGGCCACAGCAAAGGCGCTGATTGTGGCGGCAATTGCCGCGCCTGACATTAGTTTCAGTGTCGTCATTGTAAGTTTCCTCCTTGGAAAGATGGACGGTGCGCCTAGGGGAGCGACGCGTTACATTCGTAACATGTGATCGTGTTACATTTGTAGTTACGCTTTTGTAATACTTGGTAGAGCGCCGCTCTCAGATCATAAGTAATTATCTGTCCGGCATCTTACCGTCCTGCATACCTGGCTTCTCAAGCTTCGTATCAGGCGGCGCACTGCTCGCAGGATCAGCTTTCATTTCATCAGGGCTAATCGCATTGCTGCCATCCTTATCTAACAGCACGAACGCAACCATCGCATCAGATTGGGATTTCGTGCCCGCGGCAGCGTGATACGCGAGAAACTCGCTTTCAATCACGAAGCCATCACTATTGGTGTCCATTGCTTCAAATTTGGCAACCGGATCAGCGCTAGCTGGTACAGCAACAAAGCCAACTGCCATCATCGTTATAATAAGTCGTTTCATGGGAGGGTCCTGTTTGTTTTCTCACCGCTCGTGGCGGCAGACCCAATATACGCCTCTATCATCCCGCAGCCTCGTGAATTCATGGCAAGGCAGATGACGGTTTCGAAACGACAGTTTTGTCACCTGACGCCCCCAATCGCGAAAACTTGTCAGCGAGTTTAATGAAATTGTCTCCTATTTACGCCAAATATTTCCTATACATGAGCCTATGAAGGAGACGGCCCAATGGCATTGTTTGGCGGTATGACACTGGATGTGATTCCGGCTCTGTCATCTATCCCACTCCTGGCAGACGTCCCCAAACGCACGCTGAAGGCGGCTGGCCGCGATGCACGTTGGTTTTCTCTCCCCGCTGGCTGGCCACTATTCGAAGCCGGCGAAATGTCGGACTCAATCTATTTTGTCATCGCTGGTTCACTCGGTGCATTCAAAACGATGGCGGACGGCCGCAATGAATTTATCGGTCATATTCGTAGCGGCGAACCCGTCGGAGAGATGGCCCTTTTAGAGGGTGGAATTGATATTGACGGCGACGGCATTCCAGACGACGTGCCTCACACGTCTTCTGTCTATGCCTTGCGCGATAGTGAGATTCTGGAAATCTCGCGCACCGGCTTCCAGCGCCTGACCAAAGCCGATCCTGATTTGCTCACAGGCATGATCCGGCTCATCCTGTCGCGCCTTCGCGAAAGCAATAAGCGCAATCTTCGCGCCGCTCCGAAAGTCTTTGCGCTTGTGGCAACCTCACCCACAATTGACCTCAAGTTGCGGGCCCGCAACCTGAAAGCTGCGTTGGGACGGATCGGGGTGAATACCCGTATCATCGAAGAAAGCGAAGGTGATGATAAGCCCTCAAGTTTCTTCGATGAAATCGAGCGCGAATTTGATATCGTCATCCTGACATCGACGATTGGCGATACCGGCTGGTACCGCCTTTCTACGCGCCAAGCCGACCGGATATGGGTTGTCGCCCGCGCCGATGCACGACCCTCATATCCGCTCCTGCCAGAAAATAGCTCTCCGGCTGAGTCGCTGAAACTGGTCGACATCCTTCTGATCCATCATCGCGGTGCGCGCCAAGCCTCTCAGCCTGCTGACTGGCTAGAGGCGGCTGGTGCAGCGCGCATGTTCCACTGGGATGAATTACAAGGCGATGATTGTGATCGCCTCGCCCGCACAATGGCGGGTCGCTCTGTCGGTCTCGTCCTGTCAGGTGGCGGCGCGCGGGCCTACGCACATATCGGGGTTGTCAGGGCCATGCGGGAACTCGGCATTCCAATTGACTTTGTTGGCGGCACATCGATGGGCGCAGTCATTGCGGCCTGCGTTGCAATGGAGTGGGATGACGAACAGATTGATAGCCATATTCGCGCAGCCTTCGTCGACTCTAATCCCCTTGGCGACTGGAATCTCCCCGTCGTCGGCATGGTACGCGGCAAGCGGGTCAATGCGCGCCTGAAAGAACATTTCGGCGACGCTGAAATTGGTGAACTGGGAATGCCCTTCTTCGCCATCTCGACAAACCTCACCGATGGAACCTTCCGCGTGCATCGCCGCGGGTTACTACGCCATGCCTTGCGGGCGAGTATTTCATTGCCCGGTATTCTCCCTCCAGTCGTCGATGATGGCGAAGTATTGGTCGATGGCGGCGTTTTGAATAACTTTCCGGCTGACGTCATGCGCGAGTTTCAACGTGGCTTCGTCGTCGGCAGTGATGTGACGCGAGTGAGTCAGGGCTTGATTGCAAAGGATTTTGAAAATCCACCTGGCTTCTTTCGCTGGGTATTCAGACATGGGTTTTCCAGCGCCCCGCCGATCGCCGGTTTGTTGATGCGATCAGCCACACTCAGCTATGATGCGAGTACAACGCGAACAATGGTTGATGCGCTGATCTTGCCAGAACTGAAAGATGTCGAAATTCGCGACTGGAACGCCTATGAAGACGCTGTTCAGGCAGGCTATGAGGCCGCTATGCCCCTGCTACGCAACAGTGATCTGATCGACAAATGTTGTTCAGCAGAGGGTGCAGTCCCGCCGACACGCGCCCGCAAGCCTTAGTCTTTGTATCCGGCCAATGCCCGTACAAAATAATACGCCATCACAACGAACAGCACGCCACCCAGAAGCAGCAAGAATGGCGGCAAATAAAGGGCCAATCCGGAACCGGTAGGGGCAACATCGGACCAGAATCCAAATCGCAAAGCAGCGCCATAAATGGCCAGCCCCAAGCCGACCAATGACAGCAAAGCAAATGGCAACGCTTCAAGTGCGCTACGACCATTCTCGCGCGCTTCGATCGCGTTATTCATGTCTACCGCGCGTTTAATCTCGGCAGGTGAAATTTCCGGTTCTGCGAGGTCGTCTATACGGTCAATCGGCGCGCTTTCACCGGTATTCGCATCGAGGTCATCAAGAAATGGCGGCGGCAAATCTTCACGCGGTGGCCACACAGACTTTTCCACCCGCTTGCCTGCGGCTGGCTGGTCGCCCGCAAGCGCCGAAATCGCAGCCGTAATCTCTTCCGGGCTGGCCCCATCCGTCGTGCCTGCTGGGGAAGATACGCCATTTCCATCTTCGCCAATAATTCGGACCAGACGTCGCCGCACCGATTCGGCAGCATCCTCTGTTGCGGTACGAATGGATGCGGCCTCATCAACTTCGGACACATCGGCAAGCATAGGGGCACGCTCTACAACAATCTCGCGCGGCCTTGGCGGTTTTGGTAAGCTTAGCTTTTCGGTGATTGGGATATAGATGCGCGATGACGCTACGGGTGTTGCACCAGGTGCACGCAGGAAAAGGGCCTTTTCGGTTGCACGGCGGCGCACCAATGCGTCAATGGTTTGGACCCGGCCGCCAATGCGTGCCCGGCACCATTGATCAAACGCCTTAGCTGCAGCGAGCCGATTACCGGAATTGATTTGCGCAACAACATCACATCCCGCAAAGGCTTTCGCCCCAAGGCTGTAGGCCAGTGAAACCAGCGCATCGAACTCATTCTGGTTAAGCGGCGCTAGCACGCAATCCATCACGAGACGTTCAATCGAGGGCAAGTCGTATTCACGCAGCAGGGTTTCGGCTTCTTCCAACGTGACTTCAACGGCTTCACGCGTATCTCTCACATGGCCATAGCCGACAATCCAGCGACCGTCGGGGAGCTTTTGATAACGCGGCCGGAAGCCCTCAAACGCCTTGATAACGTCGAGGCCAGCTCGCGATATGCGCATATTCGAGGCCATTACCTGCTCCGGTTTGGGACAAATTCTCCGTCCCGTCGGTCTGATGCTGCAATCTGCACGCCGAATTGCAGCATTTTAGCTGTCGCGCCGCTAAAGCAGTACCAAGGTGGCCAGCCCAAGGAAGCTGAAAAAAGCCATCGTATCGGTTAGTGTCAGCACAAAGACAGATGAGGCAACGGCCGGGTCAGCGCCCGCTTTGCGTAAAGCCAGCGGTACAGCAATGCCCGAAACCCCAGCCCATACGAAACTCGCAAACATCGCTGCCGCTAAAACCAGAGCAAGTTTGACGTCCTGAAACCAGACGAGCGCAACCAATCCAACCCCAATAGCAAAGATAACACCGTTCACTAATCCGGTGAGCGTCTCGCGAACCAATGCGCGCTGTTGCGCGCTGCCTTCAAGCTCACGTTCGGCTATCGCGCGCACGGCAACCGCAAGACCCTGACTACCCGCATTGCCCGCTAATGCCGCCACAACTGGCATCAGGATGGCGAGTTGCACCAGTTTATCGATTGTCCCCTCAAACATAGCGATAATTCCCGAAGCAATGAACGCGGTGACCAAGTTGATGGCCAGCCAAGGCGCACGTGCGCGTACCGAATCCCAGACCGTGTCGGAGCCATCCGCCGACGACACATTTGAAAGCGCGAGTAAGTCTTCAGTGTTCTCATCCTGAATGACATTGACCATATCATCGACTGTGATCATGCCAACCAAGCGACCGTCTTTGTCCTTAACCGGGGCCGAGGCAAGCGCATATTTCTGGAATTGATAGGCCACCTCTTCCTGGTCAAGATCGACACTGATCTCGGAGTTGAAATCCTCCATAATATCAACCAGCTTGGTTTCACGGGGGGCACGTAAAAGTTGCGATAAAAGTACAAAGCCAACGGGACGCATCGCCGGATCGACCACATAGACTTCATAGAAATCGTCTGGCAGGTCAGCGGCATTCTCGCGCGCATGATCAATTGTCTGCCCAACCGTCCAGAATTCTGGCGCTGACAGGAATTCGCGCTGCATCAAGCGACCAGCGGTTTCCTCTTCATGGACAAAATTGGCTTCCAGTACAGCGCGGTCTGTCGGTTCTAAATCGTCGAGAATGCGTTCGCGTCGATCCTTGTCCATATCTTGAAGGACAGTCGTCGCATCATCGGAATCGAGCTCATCGAGGGCTTCCACGACAGCCGCATCGGATAGAACTTCGACCGCATCTTCGCGATATTCATCGCGTAGTTCAATCAGGATTTCAGCTGGCAGCGCACCACCTAGAAACGCCACGACCGCCTCAAAATCATCATTTGACAATTGTTCAAGCAAATCAGCCGCATCAGCAGGGTGCATGCCATCAAGCGTTAATTTCAGCCAATCCCGATCACTCGCGACAACAGCATGCTGCATATCTTCTAGCAGTTGGGCATTTTCAGCCGCTTCGTCTGGAGATGTGTCTGGCGTCTCGGTCATGCTACCGGGTTTGGCGCGTAAGTGCGGCCCGTGCAAGGCGGTTTTTTAGCTGGCGCGCCGCATGCAACGATTAACGCAGCTGTGCAAGGCAGCATCCATACAAATTGGAAAGATTACGACCTGATTTGGCGAAGGATACTAGAAAAGAGGAAGGCGCAGGTTCATGCGCTGTCGATGTCCAAGGAGGCCAGACGTCTGAAGGCGACATTATCGATGAGCCGAGTCTTGCCGAGCCAGGCAGCGGCCAGAAGACGCCCCTCAAAACCTATCGGAACGACGCCATCACCTATATTTTGAAGCGTTACCGGGTCAACCGCACTTACATAATCAAGCTTATTAAATCCGGCCGCCTCGATAGCCGCGCACGCCTCAGTCAGTACGGCGGCGACGGGTTGCCCTGCCCCCAGCCGCTTAGCTGCACGATGCAGTGTGGAACTTATGATACTGGCCTTGGGGCGCTCGCTTTCTGTCAGATAGAGGTTACGCGAGGACTGCGCCAAACCATCTGGGTCGCGCACGGTCGGACCGCCGATGACATCAATATCAAAGCCAAGATCGCGTACCATACGCCGAATGATCTGCAGCTGCTGATAATCCTTCTCGCCAAACACGGCGAGATCAGGCTGCACATGGACAAAAAGGCGGGCAACAACCGTGGCAACCCCGTAGAAGAAGTGCGGGCGATAAATACCATCAAGCAAGTCCGACATACCCTCGACGCGAACATCCGTCAGTGAGCCTTCCGGATACATCTCTGCCACACTCGGAAGGTATATGACGTGGCATCCGGCAGCGGTCAGCTTGGCGATGTCGGCGTCTTCGGTCCGCGGATAGGTTTCAAGATCTTCGCCTGGCGCGAATTGCGCCGGGTTCACGAAAATGCTCGCCACACAAATATCAGCGTCGCGAACGGCGCGTTCAACGAGCGAGATATGGCCGTCATGCAGAGCGCCCATAGTTGGGACAAAGCCAATACGGCGCTCGGCACGGCGGTGCGGAGCAAGCGCCTCACGCAGGGCGGCGCGTGAGCGGACAAGGTGTGGACGATTATTCATGATCGTTTCGCTTATTCAGGGGTATTGTAAACCATCTGTTAACCAATCGAGGCGATTCTTTAAGACATGAGAAAGAACATCCTATTTGGCCTGAAAACGCTGCTAACAGCGGCTCGTGTGACCTTCTACACAAGGCAGGCCTCGACGGCCACGCCGAAATTCAGTCTTGAACCGATGCGAATGCCAATTGGGCCTGATCGCACACTGGGCATGGATGACTGGATGTTCGAAGGTGGCCGTGCCGTCGACCTGCAAACAAACGCGCTGACATCTGAGATGTCTCGCCTGAGCGATAGTCTGACAGGTCTGCGCGAAACGCTGTCTCTGATCAGTGGCGAAACCCCGTTCCCGGTTGAGACACTGACCCAGCGTCCGTGTGGGATCACACATCACGATGCTGACCTGTTTGATGGCGAGCCCGCACCACAGCCACCGCATCAGGAAAACACAATCGGCGGTGAGGGTGTGCTCCTGTTTGGCGATGAGCCTGCTTTCGACGATCAACGCGAACAGCACGCTGCTTAATCTCAAAACGGAGTTGCCTTGGCCATGGCCGCTGATGGATATGGACATGTTGGTGACGCCACCACAGAGACGCTAACCCTCTCAACCCCGGCACAGAAACCGTGCCGGGTTATCGTTGTCGGGAACGAAAAAGGCGGCGCTGGCAAATCAACAGTCTCAATCCATCTCGCAATCGCCCTTATGCGCATGGGCAAACGTATTGGCGTAATTGACCTCGATGTGCGTCAGCGCACCCTCACCCGCTATCTCGAAAACCGTTTACGCTGGATGCAGTCCACCGGCTCACAATTGCCGATGCCTGAAATTATTCGCGTAGATGCTAGCGCTGAACGCGATCTGGATGTTGCTGAGAAAGAAGAAACAGAACGTTTCAAAGTGTCTCTTGAGCGGCTACGCGCGGTATCCGACATCGTCATTGTCGATGCACCTGGCGGCGATACCTACCTGTCGCGCATTGCGCATATGAGCGCTGATACGCTGATCACACCCCTCAATGACAGTTTTGTCGATTTTGACCTGCTCGGCGACGTCAATCCGCAGACACTCGAAGTCCTCCGCCCAAGCTTTTATTCCGAAATGGTCTGGAATTGCCGCAAGGCCAAGGCCCGCACGTCGCGCCAACCGATCGACTGGATCGTGATGCGCAACCGTGTCTCGCCGCTGGAAGCGCGTAACAAGCAGAAAGTCGGAGAGGCTCTCCAAAACCTAGCGAAGCGTATCGGCTTTCGTCTTGCGCCGGGTCTTTCTGAGCGTGTGATCTATCGCGAGCTTTTCCCGGCCGGGCTGACGCTTCTCGACCTAACTGAAAGTGGCTCAAATGTCTCGTTCACGATGAGCCATGTGGCCGCGCGCCAGGAACTGCGTGACCTCGTTATCCTGCTGCAAATGCCAGAACTCGCTGGCGCCGAAATCGGGTTTTAGTCGACGCGGCCTAGAAAACGCCTTTATACTCCGTAATATCAAGTAGAGTTGATTGCGGAAACTGACATGGCCTATTACCAGACGCCTGAAACGGCAAAGCTGTTTTTGTCCTACTCCCGGCGCAATTCTGATTTCATCGACGAATTGATTATCTCAGTCGAAAGTTACGGCTTTGACGTACAATTTGACCGCGCCGACCTGTTTCCCGGAGAGCCGTGGGAGCCGCGCCTACGGGGCATGATCTCTGAATCTGACACAACGGTTTGCGTGCTTTCCAATGCGTGGATGGCGTCAACTGAGTGTATTAAAGAGCTAAAAATTGCCCTGGAACTGGGACGTCGCGTGATCCCCGTCCTGATTGATCCGATTGATCCGGCCAATATGCCGCCTGAGCTTGCACGGCTGCAATTCATCTTTTTCCACGGCGAAGGCCATTCCTATGCGCGCGGCGTTGTCGACCTGATCGAAGCCCTGCGAACCGATATTGGCTGGGTGCGTCAACAGACACGCTTGCTCGACAAAGCAAGCGAATGGCAACGCGCGAACGGGTCACCCGCGCTTCTATTGCGCGGCGCTGCGCTGGAATCGGCGCTTGAGTGGATCAACTCCCGCCCCCCTGAACACACCCATATTCTGCCTTTGCTGACAGATTATATTCAATCCAGTGAGGCCCACGCCAAAGATCAGGTTCGGAAAAAGGCGCGCGGCCGCTTCTGGTTGTCCGCCGTAACTGGATTGGCCATTGCAGGCGTATTGGGCGTTGCAGTGCTGTATTTCCAAAATCAGGCCGCTGAAGCACGCGCCGATGCACTCGCGCTTGAGCGGGAGAAGTTAGAAGCTGAGCGTTTGGTTCTTTTAGCGCAAGTTGAGCTCAATGCTGCCGATATTGCCAACTTCGATGAAGAAGAGGCTGAAACAGCGCCGCCACCTCCTCGCCCAGTCAGGGCGCGCTCACCTTCACGAGGCTTGGGCACCCCAAGTCCGGCGGCACCTGCGCCGAGTCAAGAGGAAGAGCTTGGCATCTCGCGCGGACAAGAACCTATGAGTCCTGTATTCAGAGAGGAACCTGCACCTCTGCCAGCCCCAGAGACCGAAGCACAAAAGCTCGTCGTTCGCCTGAATAGTGATGACAAAACCACTCGCATTCAGGCCGGTCAGGAAGTTGCCGAAGCCGTTCGCGGTAAAAGTGCGCAACCTGTTCTCGCGGCTCTCATTGAGCAGCTTCAAGAGCCTTATCTCAGCCGCCTCAGCTCCAGCGGTCGCTTCAATATGCTCTACATGTTGAATGTATACAACAATTGGGGGCGGAGTGGGGGCGCGAGCGAACTCGAAGCCGCTTTGGACGCTGTTGAGGATGGCGCTTATTATGGCGTTGCTATTGGTAGTCAGACACGCGACTGTATTGACAAGCTCAGGGCGAAACTGGACGGTCAGTCAGGCGTCGAAGACCGTTGCGGCTAGATTACGGCGCAGCACCTGCGGCGGCTTTGTTCAAGCCCATCCAGTCTTTTTGTGGCAAACCATAGACCATATCCATAACTTCAAACTGGACGCCCACAGGCTGACGCGAGTTTGAGTTCCACAGCGCAACAATCCCCGTATCACGTTCCGGATCAAACAGGATCATTGAGCGATACCCATCAACGGCGCCGCGATGCCCAACGACGCGATTTCCAGCTTCTCCATACTTGTAGACCCGCCAGCCAAGCGCATAGCGCGCATCACGCACCTGCCCGCCATAGCGTCGGCTCATGCTGGATTGCTCTCGCCGCGTATAAACGCGCGGCGTATGCAACTCATCCAGCACATTCTGAGGCAGAACATCGGGGGCAAGGCCCATTTGAGCCTGCGCAAAAATGGCAAGGTCACGAATAGACCCATTCACACCGCCAGCCGCTGGAACATTATAATAAGCCTGCTTGACGGGGCGTTTTTGCAACGTTTTCGATCTTGAATTGTACCGATAAGGTGCGGCCCATGACACAGCCTCGATAAGACCATCGCGATCAAGCGACGCCGTGGTCATGCCCAGTGGGGCAAAAAGGTTAAACTCAACCTGCTGCTGAAACGAGATGCCTGTGACGCCTTCAACAATTTCTGAGACCGTGTCGAACGCGACATTCTGATAGGTATGGCACTCACCAACAGTACAGGTGGCTTTCAAACGTCCGAGACTGCGCCGGATCACAGCCGGATCGCGCCCGTCCTCAAGCGTCGTATCATAAGCATTAGGGACAATTCCAAGCATATGCGACAGGAGGTTTTCAACCGTTCCACGATACTCTCCCTTGCCCGGCAGTCGAATTGACGTGCCGAAACCAGCCAGGGTGTCCGTGAATGAGAGCAAGCCCTGATCCGCAAGTTTACCCATCATGCTGGAGGCGACGCCTTTGGAAAGTGATGCCCAACGAAACACGGTATCGGCTGAAACAGGATCACCTCCAACACGCGTTACGCCATAGCCATTCAGGAAGGTGATCTCGCCATTCTCAATAACGCCTACAGCGAGACCAACGATCTCTTTCTGTTCGGCGAGTTTGTTCAGGCGAGTATCAAGGCGCTGGTAATCAACTTGCGCTGCGGCGATGTGTGCTGCGCCAAAACACACGCAAATCACACATAAGAGAATTCGAAAAAGCGACATGGGTATCCACATGAAATGCTGAAGCCCCATCCCCATGGTTCATTATCAATGCACAGATCAAGTGCACTAGCGCAAGGCTTAGTCCGCTTTCGAGCCTTCATCACCTTGAGCAATGACTGTATTAGAAGCCCCGAAAACTTTACCATTTAGCATCGGAACTGCTGCGCCGTTTGGATCGACAGGTGTCTGGATCGCGCTAAAAGCAAGCGTGGTGCGAAGCTCAGGCGGCGTATCAGTCGGCTCGAAACTGCGATAGGCCGCCTCAATCAGATCTGTAACGTGTTGGTCGCGTGAACGGGATGTCGATCCACCGAACATGACAGCGACAACGCGGTGACCGCGGCGCTTGGCTGAAGCCATGAGGTTGAACCCTGACGCGCGCGTGTAGCCGGTTTTAATGCCGTCCACGCCATCTACGACGCCGATTAGACCGTTATGATTCTTGTATGTCGCGCGGCCCCAGCTGAACTTCGTGTTCGAAAAGTAACCGTAATAATCAGCGTGATCCTCAAGCAGTCGCTCTGCCAAAACCGCCATATCGCGCGCCGTTGAAAGCTGCTGTGTATTCGGCAGGCCGGATGCATTCTTGAACGTCGTATTATCCATGCCCATGGAGCGCGCCTTGGCTGTCATAAGCGTTGCAAACCGGGACTCTGTTCCGCCGAGACGCTCTGCCACGACGACGGCCACATCATTTGCGGACTTCGTGACGAGTGCAAAGATTGCGTTCTTAACGGAAATCTTCGATCCGACCTTCAAACGCAGCGAGGACGGCGGCTGCGCTGCGGCGTGACGCGACACAACCAGCTGCTCATTCAGACGAACTTCGCCGCTCTTTAGAGCATCAAACAACATGTAAAGAGTCATCGCCTTGGTCAGCGATGCGGGGTAGCGCGCTTCGTCAGCATGTCGCGCATGCAGCACTTCGTCCGTCTGCATGTCGATAACAATTGAAGCATACTTCTCAGCAGATGCAGGGGTGCTGATAACGGCGCCAAATATGATCGCGGCAAGAAATGTTCTCAGTGAAAATAGTGAGGCGGCACGCATCATTTGAAAGCATCTCCAGTACGTCTTCGCCCGGACCCCGGGTTAAAAGCTATCGTCAATCCATAAGGTTAGCCACTGGTAAACGCACGTGGCTTATTTGTTAGGATTCAGTGATAGCAAAACGCATGCCGAGATATTTTTGTGCGGTGCAACATTTTTATTGCAGGTGCGAAAAATTTATGCTATATGAAGCGGGCTATATCAGGAGATCTCTCATGGCTAATACAGCTTTCACATCGCCGTTTCAGTCTTTTAACGCTGATACGTTTTCAAAATTCTTCACGGTTCCAGATTCAATGAGCTCTTTTGCGCGTGACTCTATGGCTGCAACAACCAAAAGCACTCAAGCTTCCGTCAAAGGCTTCCAGGATGTCAGCACAACAGTCCTTCGCCAATTCAAAGATCAAGTCACTCTGTCTGTCGAAACCGGTAAGAAACTGGCTGACGTTGACTCAGTTGAGAGCGCTTTCGAAGTTCAGTCTGCTTACGTTAAATCTGCTGTTGAAGCGAACATGAAAGGCTTCACAGAGCTGGCGGGTCTTGTATCAGATACTATGGCTGAAGCGTTCGCGCCAATCGCCCAGCAAACAGCTAAAGCGACGAAAACAGCTAAAGCTGCAAAATAAGCCAGGCAGAAGCCTTGCAAAATCAATTTTGAGAAAACCGGCCCACGTGGTCGGTTTTTTTACGCTTTGCCGCCTGACAGGCTCTCCGATTCCCTGCACACTGCTTCTTATGAAAGATTTTATCTCATTCGAAACACTTAAGCGTCCGAACAAGCCTAACACATATCTGGTCGCGCCGATGGGGCTTTGCAAAGCCTGCGACGTGGATGCTGAGTCCCCCGTGTTTGATCTCTCACCAGCAGAGCTTTTTGACACGCTCGAGAAAACCATAAAAGCAACACGAAATTGGAAGTGGCGCTACGGTGACCGTCAGACCGGTCAGATTCGCTTTATTGCCCAAACCCCTTTCCTGAAGTTCAAGGATGATGTGGATATCCATATACGCCCATCACCAGCTGACGAAACAAAATCAGGAAGTGCGACTCTGGCAATCTATTCGCGCTCAAGAATTGGGTATTCGGACATGGGCGCGAATAAAAAACGCGTGGAATCCATACTTGCCGGGTTGACCGCAAAATGACCATGTTTGAACTTGATCCTGCGACATAGCAGCTACGAACTTAACAAACGAAAACCAGCGCCTATCTTCACACCCATGATTACACCGTTCAGCGCCCCACAAATGTCAGACCCGGAAGGGCCGAACACACCGAAAAAACCCGGTGATGATAGTATTGAGCTTGGTATTGCCACAAAGACGCGGATTCAGACCAAGAAACCGTCAATGTATCGTGTTCTCATATTAAACGATGACTACACGCCGATGGAATTTGTTGTGCTGATACTCGAACGGTTTTTCCACAAAAGCCGAGAGCAAGCGACGCGGATCATGTTGCATGTGCACCAGAAGGGCGTCGGTGTGTGCGGCGTCTTCACATATGAGGTCGCCGAAACCAAAGTGGCACAGGTGATGGATCTTGCGCGCCGGAATGAACACCCGCTGCAATGTACGTTGGAAAAAGAGGATTAGGAGTAGAGAAAATGCCGAGTTTAACACCTAGCCTCGAAAATGCCCTTGAAAGCGCGCTGACAGCTGCTGGCGAACGTGATCATGAATATGCCACGCTGGAACACCTACTGCTCGCCCTGACGGACGATGAAGATGCTGTTGCCGTCATGAATGCCTGCAAAGTTGATATCGCCGCGCTTAAATCGGCACTGCTGCAATATATTGATGAAGACTTGACCAGCCTGATCACTGAGAATCCATCCGGCCGCGTTCAACCCACCGCGGCCTTCCAGCGCGTGGTGCAACGTGCGGTCTTGCATGTCGAAAGCTCAGGCCGGGACGAAGTGTCTGGTGCAAATATCCTGATCTCGATTTTCTCAGAGCGCGAAAGCCATGCGACATACTTCCTGCAAGAACAGGATATGACTCGTTATGACGCGGTCAATTATGTCTCACACGGCGTATCTAAAGTGCCGGGACTGGAACGTTCGCCATCTCCACGCGGCGCTGATCAGTCTACTGAGGAAGGCCCGAAAGCGCCAGAAAATGAAGCGCTTGAGGCTTATTGCGTCAATCTCAATGAGAAAGCACGTCTGGGTAAAATTGATCCCCTGATCGGTCGCCAACTGGAGATCGAGCGCTGCATCGAAGTACTCTGCCGCCGCTCTAAGAACAATCCGATCCTTGTTGGCGATCCGGGCGTTGGCAAAACAGCTATCGCTGAAGGTCTCGCCAAAATGATCGTTGACGAAGAGGTACCCGAAATCCTGCAAGACGCGGTAATTTGGTCTCTTGATATGGGCTCGCTCCTGGCTGGCACACGCTATCGCGGCGACTTCGAAGAACGCTTGAAGGCTGTGATGAAAGAAGTCGGCGAGCTTAAAAAAGGTATTCTCTTTATTGATGAGATTCATACGATCATCGGTGCAGGCGCAACGTCAGGCGGCGCAATGGATGCGTCTAACCTCCTGAAGCCTGCCCTGCAAAACGGCGATGTGCGCTGCATGGGGTCCACGACATTCAAAGAGTACAAGCAGCATTTTGAGAAAGATCGCGCGCTCTCAAGGCGGTTCCGCAAGATCGATATTGTAGAGCCAAATGTCGAAGACGCTGTGAAGATTCTGACAGGCATAAAGTCCGTATTCGAAGACTTTCACGGCCTGCGCTATACTAATGATGCGATCCGCGCGGCGGTCGAGCTATCGGCGCGGTATATGACCGACCGCAAGCTGCCGGATAAAGCGATTGATGTTATCGACGAGGCCGGCGCCACGCAATGGCTCGCCCCGGCATCGAAACGCCGCAAGACAATTGGCGTGCGGGAAATCGAAGCCATCGTTGCCAAAATTGCACGTATCCCGCCCAAGCAAGTCAGCAAGGACGACGCCCAGTCGCTGAAATCACTTGAAACTGACTTGAAGCGTGTTGTTTTTGGGCAAGAAGACGCCATTACAGCGCTGGCTTCTGCCATCAAGTTGTCGCGTGCCGGTCTGCGCGAACCAAACAAGCCCATCGGGTCTTACTTGTTCACAGGGCCGACCGGCGTTGGCAAAACCGAGGTCACGAAACAGCTGGCGAGCATTTTGGGTGTTGAGCTGCATCGTTTTGATATGTCCGAATATATGGAACGCCATTCAGTTAGCCGCCTCATCGGCGCGCCTCCAGGCTATGTTGGCTATGATGAAGGCGGCCTGCTCACAGATGCGGTCATGCAAACGCCGCACTGCGTTGTTTTGCTGGATGAAATCGAGAAGGCTCACCCGGATCTGTTCAATGTTCTGTTGCAGGTTATGGATAATGGCACGCTTACAGATGCGGTGGGACGCAAGGTTGACTTCCGCAATGTCATTCTGGTCATGACAACCAATGCTGGCGCATCAGACGCGGCCAAAAACGCTATCGGCTTTGGCCGTGGCCGCAAAGATGACGAACAGGAAGAGGCGCTGAAACGTCTGTTCACACCAGAATTCCGCAACCGCCTCGACAGTGTCATCACATTCGGTGGCTTAACGCCTGAAATTATTGAGCGTGTCGTGGAAAAATTCGTTCTGCAGCTGGAAATTCAATTGGCTGACCGCAATGTCACGATTGAGCTTGCAGATGGCGCACGCGACTGGCTTGCCAAACGTGGCTTCGATTCAGAATTCGGCGCACGTCCACTGGCGCGGGTTATCTCCGAGCATGTGAAGAAACCAATGGCTGAAGAACTTCTCTTCGGAAAACTTGCTAAGGGCGGTACAGTTAAGATCGGACACGATAAGAAGAAAGACGAACTCACCTTCAAATATGTCGAGGAGAAACCGCGTAAAAAGCCAAAACCAAGCAGCAAAGGCACGGCTGAGAAGGTTTAGGTCTTTCCGCACAATGCTAAGGCATTGTCGTCCACGCTTAATTCCTCCGCGACGCGGTAAGGTTCATCGGTTGCAAGCAAAGTCAGGCCACCCTCTGCAAGGTCGCGATATTCTTGTAAGTTGCCGTCAGCGATATACTGGTCATCAAGTCGCTCGCCGGGTCGGCCAAGTGTCCCGAAGGCTGTTTCGATACCGCGCGAGCCAATCGCTTCGAACGCGCGCGTATTCGGCTCGCGGGTTCCCATCCAGGCAATAACATTATTCATATCGATACCGCCGCGCTCTAATTCGCCCTGATGGCTACGACTGTGCAGGCTTGCCGTCATCATCAGGTCTGGCGCTAAACGTGCGACCTCTTCCGCAGCCCTGTCGTCATAGGTAATCAGGATCACATGATCCTCCGCCTTTGCCGCGCGTATATGACTGATAATATTGCGAAAGCTGGTCGTCTCTTTCTTGTCGAGCTCAACAATTGCACCAGCGTCGCGGGCCCACAGCAAGACATCGCTCAGTTTGGGCGGCGTGAAAGCAGTGCGCCGACCAGAATTATCTTCCAAATTCAAACTCGATATCGTCGTCCAATCCGTATCCGCGACAGCACCGCTACCTGTCGTGGTGCGCCCCAAAGAGCGGTCATGCATCAGAAACAGGATGCCATCGCGGCTTTCTGCAACATCGATCTCGTGAATAATGATGCCGCTGGCTGTCGCATACTTCAGCGTCTCCAGCGCATTTTCAGGATACCCCGGCGCAGGCCCGCCGCGATGCGATGCGATGAGCATACCGCCATTCTCGCGCACGCAGTCGAAGAATTCAGGTAATGGGCCAGGCGACCGACGCGCTGGCACAGCCGCGTCATCAGGCAAGCGCACGTCGGTTCTTACGAAGTCGCTTGGCGGGTCGAACTCCGCCGCCTCTTGTTTACAGGCAACGACTCCCAAGATTGACGCTACGACAATGGCGGGGAGGACACGTTTCATTGAATTCGGTCTTTCGATTCTTGCTGTTCTGACGCCGCCAACCTACAACATTAGCAGACGCCCGTAAGCGGTGAATTTAAGACAGTTTTTTGGAGGAATATGATGAAGGGTTTGATGCAGGATTGGCCGCTCACGGTCGACAAGATCCTCGAACATGCGAGATTTATCAATCCGACTCGCGAGATCATCACACGCCGCGTCGGTGGCCAGATTGTACGCACAAATTATGGCGAGCTTTACACACAAGCGAAGCAGGTATCTGCAGCCCTGCTAGATGACGGTATCGGCCTGGGTGATCGCGTCGCAACTCTTGGTTGGAATTCAGCCCGCCACATGGCGAGCTGGTATGGCACGATGGGCATTGGCGCTGTTTTGCACACAATCAATCCGCGCCTGCATCCTGAGCAGATTGCATGGATCGCTAATCATGCCGAAGACAAAGTGCTGATTGTCGACAGCACATTTCTCCCACTCATAGAGGCGATCAAAGACCATCTGCCGACAATCAAACGGTTCGTAATCTTCGCAAGTGAGGATGATATGCCCGACAATTCACTCGGTGCGATCGCCTTTGATACGTGGATTTCGGGGCGCGGCGCCGATGTGCGTTGGGGTGACTTCCCCGAAGATACAGCGTGCGGCCTGTGCTATACTTCCGGCACGACCGGTAACCCGAAAGGCGTACTTTATTCCCACAGGTCCAACGTCATCCATACACTGATTACGATGAATAAGGATGCGATGGGCATGGGCGCCGACGATGTTGTGCTTCCCGTGGTTCCCATGTTCCACGCCAATGCCTGGGGTCTCGCCCTCTCCTGCCCGGCCACTGGCGCAAACATGGTCATGCCGGGCGCCCAAATGGATGGCGCCTCTATCTATGAATTGCTGGATACGGAAAAAGTCACGATTACGGCTGCTGTGCCAACCGTATGGCTTGGACTGCTGCAATACCTGCAAGCCAACGATCTTAAATTGCCACACCTTAAACGCGTGCTGATCGGTGGCTCTGCCGTACCAGAAAATATTCTGCGGGCGTTTGAGCAGGACTATGAAGTCGATGTTGTACATGCGTGGGGCATGACCGAGACGTCCCCGCTTGGCACACTTGGCTGCTTACCGCCTCACTTGATGAACGCCGATATCGACACCCGTATGGCGCAAAAAATGAAGCAGGGCCGCCCGCCCTTCGGTGTTCAGTTGAAAGTCGTCAACGATGCTGGCGAGGAATTGCCGCGTGACGGTAAGTCTTCGGGCAAATTGCTGGTCTCCGGTCCCGCTGTGGCTAAAGGCTATTTTCGCGGTGATGGCGGCAATATCTTGGATGAGAATGATTTCTTCGACACGGGCGATGTGGCAAATATTGATGAGTTTGGCACGATGCAAATCACCGACCGCGCCAAGGATGTAATCAAATCCGGTGGTGAGTGGATCAGCTCAATTGATATTGAAAATATTGCTGTAGGGCATCCGAAGGTCGCTAATGCCGCAGCGATTGGGATTTATCACCCGAAATGGGACGAGCGGCCGCTTTTGGTCGTGCAACCCGCCCCGGGCGAAAGCCCTTCAAAAGAGGAAATCCTCGCTGCTCTCGAAGGCAAGATCGCCAAATGGTGGACACCTGACGATGTGCAATTTGTCGACGACATTCCGCTAGGCGCAACTGGCAAGATCAACAAACTGGCTGTGCGCGAGATGTTCAAGGACTATAAATTGCCCACCGCCTGAGGGCGTGAACAGGAATTGAGTGGCGACATGGCGTAATATTGCGTTATGTCGCCTCGCATGTACGCGAACTTATGGAGACTGACATGACAGATGCAAGCGCACCACAAAGCGCCGGATGGCGCATGAAGCTTGCGATATTTTCGCTCGCTGTCTCAATATTCACCGTACTTTGGTTCGCTGTAGCGGCGCTCGGTTCGAAGTGGGGGTGGTGGCCTTGGCAGGTAGGCCTTGGTCAAATGACCTTCCGGATCGGACCGATGCTAATCATCGCCTCACTGGCAATGTCAGTCATCGCGCTGACGGCTGGACTGTTTAAATTTCCGCGCTTTCAACCCACACTTATTGCAGCTGTCGCACTGTTGATCGCTGGCTCGATATTTGGCCGGGTCAGTGCCGTACGCGCGCTTGGAAAGTCAGTGCCCCCCATCCACGATATCCAAACTGACTGGAGCGATCCAATCAGTTTTTCAGACACGCTGCTCCAATTGCGCGAGGCTGATGGCGCCCTCAACCCAGTAAAACTGGACCCGGTTTTCAACCCGGAAAGCGAGAGCCCGTTTGCAGGTCGCCGTATTGCTGAAATACAAGCGGAAGCCGAAGCGGCCTTCGAAGATCAGGAAGCTGTCTATTATAAGCGGCTGGACCCGCTCTATTTCGATCAATCACCAACAGAGCTATCTGCAACAATTGCGAGCTTGGTCGAGAAAAAAGGCTGGGAGCTAGTTAGCGCCCCTGCCGAAACGTCCGACACAGGTGTAGAGCTTCAAGTCGAAGCCACAGCAACATCTGCAATGTACGGTTTCAAGGACGATGTTGCCATCCGCATTCGCCCTGTTGAGGGTGCGACCCGCGTCGATATGCGCTCTATAAGCCGCGTTGGAACGTCCGACCTCGGGGCAAATTCCAAAAGGATCAATCTATTCATGCGCGATTTGCAAGACAAAGCAGATGGCCGCGAAGTCCCGCGTTAAGCATCTACACCGACCAATCGATACGCACTGTTGACTAGAGGGGCGTCGCCATCATGTGCGACGCGGCCTTCCTCAATTAGTTTCACCATATGCCCGAGCAGCGACATACACGCGGCCGGGAAAAGGCGTGATTCAAGGCCAACATACATATCCTTGACCATGTTCGGGATCGACGCTTCACCCGCTTTCAGATGCGCAATGATGCCATCCTCACGTTGCTGGCGATGATCGCGGTAAGCCTGAATAAACTCTTTTACAAAGGCCTTGCCCTGAATAGGTGAGCCGTGTGTTGGCCAAAGAATATCAAAGTCACGATCTTCGATCTTGGTCAGGCTTTTGAAATATTCCGCCATATTGCCATCAGGCGGCGCAACAATCGTCGTCGACCATCCCATAATGTGGTCACCACTAAAGCAGGCATTTTCTTCTTTTAGGTCAAGACAAATATGGCTGCACGTATGTCCAGGCGTTTCAATCACTTCCAAAGTCCAGCCGGGGCCAGAGAACGTGTCTCCATCCTTTGCCAACTCGTCCGGATAGAACCCGACATCATCTTCAGAGCCCAACTCGCCCTTGGCAGTGGGTTGACCGCAATCCTTTGCATAGACTTTAGACCCTGCCCATTCCGCCAGAGGGCGCGCCAAAGGCGAATGGTCCGAGTGGCCATGTGAAACAAGAACACATTTGACTGTCTCGCCCTTTAGTGCCGCTTTCAAGGCTTCGAAATGCACCTCATCATGCGGGCCCGGATCAATCACAGCGACCTCACCTTTGCCAATAATATAAACGCCGGTTCCAACGAAGGTAAAAGGACCGGGGTTGTTGGCGATGACGCGCCGGATCAAAGGTGAAACTTGTTCAACCTTGCCGTATTCGAAGTCGATATCGCGAATGAATGGGATGCTCATGGGAGGTAATGTACTCTTGTTCTCTGGGCGCTCGCAGCCGTAATTATCCTTAGTCAGGATTTTTTCGGCGCAAACGCAGTCATCAGAGCTTTGGCCATGCGACGGGTAGATTTCAACTTGTCGCCAAGCTTCAATGCCACAGGCGGGCCCATATCTGTTTTGTTCGCGTCGACAATGTAAATCTTGCCTGACGCATTATCGCGTAGCACGTCCACCCCGCCCCACTCCAGACCGATTTCATCAGCAAAGCGTGATATCACGGCAATTTCATCAGGCGTGTAGCAATTCTCGGGTGTATCGAGCAGCACTTCGGCATTCTCGTTCAGGAAACGGCGACCGATGGGGCGCCGCTTGCGAAACACAACAGCTGGCTTACCACCGCATATACAAGCGCGCAGGTCTTCAATCAGACCGCCCTCAATCTCGTTATCAACCAGAACCTGATAGGTTTTGTCTTCCAGCGGCTCCATAGGCCCTTCAATGATCCGGCCATCATGGCAGGCATTCTTCTCGGACTTTTCAACCATGGCGCCGCTATACGTGCGTGGGTCAACCGCGAGGCCATATCCCGCAGCACACTCGAAAGCTTGAGCCACAACAGATTTTGAAATGTCATTGCAGCCAAAGTTCACAAGGCGCGCACCGGGCTTCGTCATAGGAACAGAATTATTCGTCAGCGTGGTGTCATCAAACTGGAAGACGATGTCGGCTTTAGACACATCAGAGATCAGTTTGGCACCGGAGGCGTGCATAACCGGCCAGATAAAATACCAGGGCCGCGGTTTGTCAGGAAAGAAGGCAATTGTTGGACGTTTATGTCCCGTCAAGCGGCGCCAGGTGCGCCATGACTGCGCGAAAGTATAAAAAGACAGCCATGTCAGTACGTCATTGGCCAGACTGCGATTGGCTTTAACGCGGTGCCCCGTCTTTTTGACGAGCCATGCGCCATCTTCGTACTTAAAGTCTGCGAGCCAATTACGCGACATGCACTACTCCTCATACCGTTAACCGGTTGATCGCCCTGACTCGCATGCTGGCGACCCGCAATCAACCTTTTTTGGCTTCACAGCACGTGATTGTTTGTTCACAATTGGGTGACGTGGGCGTTACAGAAGCGGCCTCAAGCTCGTCAAATCATAGCCAGCGCCAGCGGCTGCATCAACGATATCATCACCTGCGCCTTGCCCTGCATGGGTCAACGCCCATGCTGTGATTGAACGCGTACCGGTTCGGCAATAGGCCAGAACGGGCGAAGGCGCTTCGGCCAGAGCAGCTCCAACCCGCTCCAGAATGTCTGGCGTTGGTGCCCCGGAAAACGGAATCGCAACAAAACTCAGGCCCAGCGATTCGGCTTTCGTCCGAATGGCGCCCATTCGGGGTTGGTCAATCCCGCCTTCACCATCAGGGCGATTGCCCATAATGGTCTTATACCCAGCGTCCGCGATGGCCTGCACATCCTCTTCCGAGATCTGGGGCGCCACAGCAAATCCATCTGTAACTTTGCGAATATCTGCCATGGCTGGGGCCTCCGGTGTAGACTGGCGTTGACAATGCCGCCTGCGACGTGAACGTAGGAACTGAGGCGCGGGCTGCCAAGGCTGTACTGCAAACTCTATTGTGATTTCAAGGAGCAATGCTCACCCGTGTCCGGCCTGCAACGCAGTTTATCTCGCATCCCTTGGGCCTATGTCGCGCGCCGTCTGCTAATCGCAATCCCAACTCTGCTAGTGATCATCACCGTCGCGTTCTTTATGATGCGCCTCGCGCCAGGCGGCCCATTTGATGGCGAGCGTAAGCTCAACGCCGCGACTGAAGCAGCGCTGAAAGCCAAGTTTGGCCTCGATCAACCCTTGTGGAAGCAATATCTCGATTATCTCTGGGGCGTCGCACAGTTTGATTTCGGCCCGAGCATGAAGACGCTTGGCAAGAGCGTAAACGACCTGATCGCGGACGGCTTACCGATCAGCCTGACCATTGGCTTCATGTCGATGTTTGTCGCGTTACTGCTAGGGACAGCGCTCGGTATTTTCGCCGGGTTGCGCCAAAATACAGCGGGCGACTACACCGTTATGGGCTTCGCTATGGCGGGCATTTCCATTCCGACTTTTGTCAGCGGCCCGCTCCTTATCCTCGCCTTGGCGCTTGGGGCTGGGCTGTTTGCGGTTGGCGGTCTCGGCACATATCCAAATATCGGCATGAGCCTGCATAATATGACGCTGCCCGTGCTCACACTCGCCCTGCCCCAGATCGCGATCATATCGCGCCTGATGCGCGCCAGCGTGATTGAGACGATGCGCGCTGGCCATATTCGTACGGCTCGCGCCAAGGGCCTCTCGGAGCGCGACGTGATCCTGAAACATGCCCTGCCCGCCGCCATCCTGCCGCTGGTAAGCTATGTCGGCCCGGCCATGGCCCGCGTGATGACCGGCTCGCTGGTGATTGAGCGCATATTCGGCCTGCCCGGCATGGGAAGCTATTTTGTCGATGGGGCGCTGAACCGTGACTATACGCTGGTGATGGGCGCGCTGATTATCTACGCAACCTTGATCGTCATCTTCAATCTCGTTGCAGACGTCCTTTACGCCTTGCTCGACCCGAAAGTGAAGTATGACTGATGGCTGAGCAAATTGACCTGACCAATCGCCAAGTGCCTCTTGAGCAAGCCGTCGCTGGCGGACGCTCGCTTTGGGATGATGCGCGCGCGCGCCTGCTCAGAAACAAGGCGGCCGTGGTTTCAATGATTGTGCTCGCCCTCCTTGTGCTCACCGCCATCTTTGGGCCATTCCTGTGGGTCCATGCGCCAGACACCATCTCCGGGAATGTGAAAGCTGCACCAACATGGGAAAACCTGCACATTCTTGGCACAGACGCGCAGGGCCGCGATCTCTTCGCACGCTTGATGATCGCTCTGCGAATCTCACTCCTTGTTGGTGTTGTCGCGACGTTCGTTAGTCTGGTGATTGGCGTCACTTGGGGCGCGATTGCGGGCTTTGTTGGTGGCCGCGTCGATAATCTGATGATGCGTTTTGTCGACGTGCTCTATGCCATGCCTTTCATCTTCTTCGTCATTCTGCTGCTGACGATTTTCGAGCGTAATATCATCCTGATCTTCGCCGCCATCGGGGCAATTGAGTGGCTAACCATGAGCCGCATCGTGCGCGGCCAAACCCTGACGATCAAGAATATGGAATATATCGAAGCGGCGCGCGCCACCGGCGTGCCATTCTTCACCATCATTCGCCGCCATATCCTGCCCAATGTTGTGGGCCCGGTCGCAGTCTATGTTACACTGACCATCCCCGTCGTCATCATGGCCGAAAGCTTCCTGTCTTTCCTCGGCCTTGGCGTCAACGAGCCGCTGACCTCGCTCGGCGTTCTGATCTCTGACGGCGCGAATAATATGCGCGATCGCCCGTGGACACTGATCGCCCCGGCCCTGACCATGGGCGTGATGCTGCTTTGTCTAAACTTCATCGGTGATGGCCTTCGCGACGCGCTCGACCCGAAAGATCGGTAGAATCCCCTAGTTTCAGTTTTTTTTGCGACTGCTACCCTTTCATGATTGAGGAGGGCAAAAGCATCGATATCGAACACCTGACACACTTGCCTGATATACGACGCGTGGCCCTTTCTGCGCCGCTAACATGGCTGGCAAAAGGCTGGAGCGATTATCGGCGCGCCCTTCTCCCATGCTTCATCTATGGCGCGATATTAGCTACGATCAGCGCCGCACTTGCCGGTGGGCTCTATGTCACAGGCGCGTTCACATGGTTCCTCGTGCTCACAGGGGGCTTTCTTATCATCGCTCCTATACTTGCCATGGGCGCTTATCAGGCGGCGAGAATTCTGGAGACAGGCAACCAGCCCAGCCTACCTGACATGTTGTTTGTCCGATCCGCCTTTCGCCGTGATCTGATCATTCTCGGCGTTGCCATGTTTGTGCTCTACGGCATCTGGATTGAAGCCGCCTATCTCACCTACGGCCTCTCGACCAATCGCATCCACCGTTCTGTGGGGGACTTCTTGAGCTTCCTGTTCACAACGCCATCCGGGCACAACATGGCGCTCTGGGGCAGCCTTGTAGGAGGCGTCATTGCTTTCCTGGCCTATGCGCTGGTTGTTGTGACCGCACCCATGCTGCTGAACCAGAAGTCTGATATCTTTATCGCGGCCGTCACCAGCGTGCGCTGCGTTACAAACAACTTCCCGGCCATGCTGTTCTGGGCATGTCTCATCGTCGCTCTAACGGCCCTCGGCATCGCTACAGCCTTCCTCGGTCTTATCCTCATATTTCCGTGGATTGGCCTTTCGAGTTGGCACGCTTACCGCAGTCTGGTCGTCGGATCAGGTGTCAGATCAGGCATTAAACCTGCCCCCGCATCCTAGCCGCATCAGGCCCTATTTCGGCACCACATCAAACGGCGCCGTCACACGCGTCACGCCTTCACTGATCGGCGACGTGCCGTGCCACAAGAAGCTCGGAAACAAGACAAGCAATCCGGCTTTCGGTTGTATCCAGCGTTGTGGCGGCGTCGCTGGCGTCGTCTCAAATGGCGGCTCACCAAACTTGATCCAGCCCGGCCCGCCTTCGCCAGATTGATGCGTCTCGTCAGGCACAGAGGCGTAATAGGCCGAGCTGATCCAACCCTCAGAATGAATATGGTTCACATGCCGCCCGCCCCCGGTCAGCTTGACGGACCAGCAGCCATTGAAGCGATAATCGCCCGTGTTTCGAGCCGTCATGGGATGGTTCGGTGAATTGCCAATATCGGCCATATAGGCACGGATCGGCTCATCCAGCGCCTTGATATAGGCCTGAATAACCGGGTCTGGTGCGCCAACCAGATCCCGCGAGGTTTGCGCACCAAGGCGCAATGATTGGTCCAGCGGATGAACCGTGAAGCCGCGCACCGGATCGACGGCCGCCATAAAGGCCGCATTGAAATCCTCGATAGAGCTGAATCCTTCCGGCACCGGTAATTCATAGGCGCGAACATGATCTTCAATGCGTACTAATTCATCATAGCGCGGATCACCCATGACGCGCAGCGCTGTTGCCTCGTAAGACAACCAATGTTGGCTATTTGGCTTTTGCTGTCGAAATGGCGCAATCGCTTTTAATGCGCCCGCGCCGTCGCCAATCATCAGGCGCGCGCAGGCCGCTGCGTCAACGATGAAAGCATCTTCTGGCGCGGCGACATACGCCGCCTCCGCCGCGGCATGGCTCGCTTCAGCATCCCCCATATCGCGGTATAATACCGCTTTAACCGCAAGCGAGTGTGGCTCGGCTTTACGCGCGGCAGACAACTGCTCCCACGCAGCCAGTGCGCCAGTTAGGTTACCAGACTGGCCAAGCAGATCGACGGCGAGAACGGACAATTCATCCGGCACAGTCGCAAGCAAATATTCAAACCCGGCCACGTCGCCCGTCATCCACAAGGTGTTCGCCAAATTACGCAAGACATGCGGCTCTGGCCGCGCTGCCCATGCCTGTTTGAGATCAGCGACGCCCGCCTCGATCTGTGCCAGTTCAAGCCGCGCCCGGCCGCGCATGAAATAGATTGCGGCATCAGTTGTTCCAGCCTCAAGCAAGGCCGTGTATTCAGCTTCGGCTTGCTCAACCTTGCCGCACTCCAGCGCTGCCATTGCCGCGCCATATCGGGCCGTCACATTCTCAGGTGCAGCTTCCAGAACCTTGGCCCAAGCAGTTTCAGCCTCATACCACTTGCGCTGGGCATTCAGGCTCTCTGCTAACCCTGACATGGCGGTTTGCCACCCCGGACGTAGCGCTAAAGCACCCCTGAAATGTCGCTCAGATAGCGCACTCATACCGGCATCAAGCGCAACACGGCCCTGATTATTCGGGATTTCAGGGTTTTGCGGATCTGCCTTCGCGGCCTTCTCAAGCCATTGTAATGCCTTGGGAAAATTTCCCGATCGCCGCTCCACAAGCCCCAAAATATGCCAGGCCTGCGGATGGTTCAGCGTTTCCAGAATCGCCCGCGCAGAGTGCATATCCCCGCGTTTATACGCCGCGAATCCCTTAGCTATCCCTGCTTCTTCCCCGCTCAATCAAACATCTCCAATGGATTTTTTCCGGCCTCACTTTCCAGGAAACCCAATGATTCAAAAGTGGTTTTCATGGTTCCCGAAAGAGGCGCCTGGACAGTAAGCGGCTTGCCTTTTGCCTGCGGTATCACCAAACCTCGCGCATGCAGGTGCAGCCCTTTACCCACGCCTTCCGGCACCTCGCGGCGGCTGACATATTTGTCATCGCCCAAAATACTAGTGCCCAATTCATGCATATGAAACCGCAGCTGGTGCGTGCGCCCCGTATGTGGCCGTAGCGCGACCCAAGCGGCTTTTTGGCCGGCGGTTGAGACCGTGAAATAGTCTGATACCGCATGTTTGCTGGCCTTATCGCCATGCGCGCCCATGACCATACGTTCGCGCTCGTCACCCTCGGTTCCCTTGCGCATCCAGCTTCGAAGCTGACCAGCACGCGGATGCGGGGCCCCAACCGTCACAGCCCAGTAGATTTTCTCAATATCGCGCGTCTTGAACATGTCGCCTAACCGCGCCGCCGCAGCAGGATGACGCGCGATAATCAACAGGCCTGATGTCTCCTTATCGAGACGGTGGACCAAGCGCGGTCTGTGCTCACCGTCGGACAAAGCATCCAGCATGCCGTCAATATGCCGCCCGCCCTGCCCGGTGCCGCCCTGCACTGCGATGCCGGCAGGCTTGTTGAGAATGAACATATCCTCGTCTTCATGCAGGATTAGCGGCTGCAAGTAAGCTAGCGCCCGTGTATCGAGTTTTTTCTTTCCGCTGCGCGCATGGCCGCGCGCTTCTGCGCTACCGTGATCATATGGCGGCAGGCGAACAGCCATGCCCGTCTCAAGCCGTGTATTGGCTTTCGCACGCGCGCCATCAACACGGATTTGCCCGGTTCGCAATAGTTTCTCAAGCTGGCCTTGAGTCATCGGCATCCGGCGCTTGACCCAGCGGTCGAGCCTAACGCCGCCCTCTTTAGCGGTAACAGTTTCAGTAACGACTTGGCGACTCATCCAAACACTCTCCGAAAGGCCAACAAGCCGATACTAAAACCAGCAAGAGAGCCGAACATATTAGCGGCAACATAGCTTATGGCGGGCCAGACCTGACCCTCAAGAAATAGACTTACCGCATCACGAGAGAAGCTCGAAAATGTCGTAAACGCGCCGAGTATACCTATGCCAAGAAACAGCCAGAGCATGTCTGATCCGTCAGAGGTGCGGTTGACCATCCAGGCTGCTAACGCACCCATCACAAAACACCCAACAACATTCACTGTCAGCGTCGCCCACGCGCCCGCAACGCCGCCGTGCTGCGTAAAGGCTAGCCCGGCACCATATCTCAGCACAGCGCCAATGGCGCCGCCGACCGCTACGAGAAAAAATCCATTCATGTCCGTCTCATACGCCGAGAAGAGGCGCGTTGATAGGGTGACAAGGCCCCACGCTGGAATTTACCGCAGAACAGCTCCGGTCAATTACAAACCCAGCTTAGACATAAAGCTCACAAAGTCTGCTGGAATCGGCGCTGAGAGCTCAAGCGCCTCCCCAACCGGTTGAGGCAAGACCAGTTGAGCCGCATGCAACATGAGCCGCGGGGCGTCCAATTCTTGCCCCCCATACAAGGCATCCCCAGCAATTGGGCACTTGATATGAGCAAGATGCGCTCTGATTTGGTGCATGCGTCCTGTCTTCGGCGCCGCTTCGACTAGACCATAGCTCAGCACTCGCTTTTTCATGACCCAATGCGTTTCGGCAGGCTTCGCAGAGGCAGCTTCACTACGCTCCACAACAGCGCGAGCTGGCTCTCCGTCTTTGCCGCGATCCTGCTTGGCCAATGGCGCAGTAATAATCCCGCGATCACTTTCTGGCAGGGTGCCAGAAACCAAAGCTAGATAACGCTTCTCTACTTCGCGGTTTGCAAACGCTGCTGAAAGAAACGCCGCAACCGGTTGCGTTTTGGCGGCGACGACAAGCCCCGAAGTCCCCGCGTCAATACGGTGTACAAGGCGCGGCCGTTTGCCATTTGAACGTGCAAAAGCCCAGAGCAGATTATCGAGACAAAGACCCTTATTTCCACGCGATTGGACCGGCAAGCCGGACGGCTTGTTGAACGCCAGAATTGACGCGTCTTCATAAATAACCAGACCACGTGCCAAAGCACGGTCTTCATCTCGCATAGCGGGGACAGGTCGATTACGCATCAGCGCTGTTTACGCGGCCTTCAGGCAAAAGAAAATGGCGAGCCCGCGAAGGCTCGCCATTCCCATTCTTGCTTGACGCTAAATCCTAGAAGCGGATTTTCGCGTTGATGTAAGCGGTCCGACCGAACACGTCGTAAGTCGACGGGAAGGTGTTAGACTGCTCTGAGACGCTTGAAGGCAGGATTTCCGGCTCAGTGTCGAGCAGGTTATCGATACCACCGCTGATGCGCAGGTTATCATTGATATCCCATGCACCGTTCAGGTTGAAGTAGTCAGTGGCGTCGATCTCAAGACCTGAACCATTGTCTTCTTCAACGGCACCGATGTGCTCCCAACGCAGTTGCGCAGAGAATGCACCTTCAGCCCAACCGAGAGTCGCCAGGTGCTTGTAGTCAGCAATTGGGTCATCACAGAAGTTACCGAACTGGCCTTTACAGTCTTGCACAGCAGACGCTGGTGAAGCCTGGAAGTCCCACTTGTCGAGGACCAAACCAGCATAGGTAATGTCGAAATTACCTGGCAGGAATTCTGTCTCGAAGCTGTAAGACGCCTGAATGTCGATACCGCCAGTTTCAAGGAAACCTGAGTTCGCATTTGGCAGGAGTGGCAGAGCCTCACCTGTCGTACCGCGGTTCAGAGCCTGACAGAACTGGTTGTTGACATCGGCTGTTGGGTTGAACGCAGCGCCGTAGCACTGGTCAAACACACCCTGTGCACCACCGCCGAAGCTAGTGATATAGTCGGTGATCTCGATGTTGTAATAGTCAACAGCGAGGGTCAGACCGTCGATGAAGTAAGGTTCCCAAACCACACCAGCAGTGATGGTTTCAGCTTCTTCTTGCTTCAGGTTCGGGTTCACACCGTTAAACAGTGATTGAACCTGATCGTTACGCTGCTGGAAGAAGGCCGGGTTAGCCGGATCGCCAACTGGCGTATCACCAACATTGGTCACACCAGTTGCTGTACAGAGCGCGGCAACACCATTGGCAACAGGCTGGTTTGTAGTCGAGCAAGGATCTTGCGCGCCAGGGAAACCATTGCTTTGTGGTGAGAAGACTTCGCCAATGTTCGGAGCACGAACAGCTGTGTTGAAGAGCGTGCGGAACCGCAGACCTTCAACCGGAGCCCATTCGCCGCCGATCTTATAGGCTTCAGTCCGACCAACAGTCGAATAATCCGACGTCCGGAAAGCACCTTCAATAGCAAGCAGGTGTGCAAATGGCGCATCTGCCAGAATTGGCGCGTAGAATTCCGCAAAGGCGTCATAGACGTCAAATCCACCAGAGATCGGAGGTGCAGCGTTGAAGCCGAGCAGAGCGCCCTGAGCCAGAGCATCCGAAGGACGGAAGTCAAACTCTTCTTCGCGGTACTCACCACCAACAGCCCAACCGATTGGACCACCTGGAAGCGTGATGAAGCCTTCAGTGTCGCCAGTCAGCGATGCACCAAACACGTTCTGGTTATACTCAAGCTTGGAGTTGATGCCGAGCTGCAGATAAGTTGCAGCAGCTGCGCTGATATTACCTTCACCGAAGATGTTCACAGGCACACAACCAGCATTGCGCGAGACACAGATTGGGTTGCCCGTGCCATCGTCTTCAACGTTGGTACCGTCGAGGTAGCGCGTCAGCGAAACGTCACCGTTCAGGTCATTATTGTTCTGTGAACGACCTGTCTGGAAGTAGACGTCATACTGCATGCTATCCGCGATATCGCCGCGCAGACCAGTCTGGAACTGGAATGAGAAACGGTCATCATTAGAGATACGACCACCTGTTTCGAGCAGACGACGACCAAGATACGTGGTAAAGCTACCGTCTACAGTGCCGTCCTGAGCGTCGAAGAATTCAGCTGCAGTTTGAGCATCAGGGCTCAAGAATGGGTTATCTGTAGATGTCGTGACCGAGGTAAAGGCTGGTGTTGGAGCCAGCTGCTGAGGCACCTGGTTAAACGAACCAGAGAAACGGCCATAGACTTCCATGTCTTCAGTGATGTCGTAACGCGCGATTGTTGTCGTCGCAAAACGCTCTTGTGGGAGCTGCAGATAGTTCACATCAGCATAGTTATAACGGTCAGAGTTAGCGCCGCCATTGATCCAAGGACGGATACCAGCTGGACCAGCAAAGATCGCCTGACCACCACAGAACTCGTCGCCAGAAACTGTTGGCGTTAATGGGTTGTCGTTGGCGTCCAGCAGATCAAGTGAACCATCTGGGTCAATCGCACCCGTGCCAGCTGTGTCACAGACACCAGCAACAGAGAATGTTGCCAGGCTTGTCGCAGTCGGTGTCGCCGGTGCGATCGTGTAGACTGGGTTACCAGCCTGACCGATCAGCGTGAAGTTGAAGTTGTCAAAGCTGTGGCCATCCGGAACACCTGATGAACCGCCGCCACCTGGGATGACTGCAGTGTAATCACGCGCTGACGCAAAAACGCCTTCACGATCTGTATAGGTGAAGTTGGTTGTGACGTTACCACGACCATTGTCGAAGTTCGCGCCCCAAGTGAAGTCAAGCGTCTTGTACTGAGCGTCGCCTTCTTCAATCACGGACTCGTAACCAATGTTGGCTTCGAAGCCTTCAAAATCGTCTTTCAGAATGAAGTTCACAACACCAGCCATGGCGTCTGAACCGTAAACAGCCGAAGCACCACCAGTGATAACTTCAACACGCTCGATCATCGATGAAGGGATGTTGTTAAGGTCAACCACACCATCGGCACGTGAAGGCACCATGCGGCGGCCGTCAACAAGGACGAGTGTACGCGCCGAACCGAGGCCACGAAGGTTGGCAGTCGCCGTACCGTCACCTGGGTTGTTAGACGAGCGGTCAAAACCTGGAACAGCTTGTGGAAGCGTGTTGAGCACGTCCTCAGTGTTCACAGAACCGGTCAGTTCGAATGTCTCAGAATCAACCGTTGAAATTGGGCTGTTTGAAACAAAATCCTGCTTCGCAATGCGCGAACCCGTGACAAGCACGGTAGCCTGTACGGCCTCGTCGTCTTCTTGCGCAACTGCGGGTGCAGTCGTTACGGCGAAAGCCGCGCCTGCAAATACAGACGAGGCCAGAAGCCGATTTCTAAATGTTTTCCCGTTCACTATGGAACCTCCGATTGTTTAGAACAATTTGCCAAATACTTGGCCTGCCCGGACCCCTACTTCCGGGACTTACTCGAATGCGTAAGGCAGCCGTCACATAGGCGTCAACAAAGCGCAGACAGGATTTATGAGATTATGACAGGACTGTGGCGAAATGGTCTCACCTACCCCTGAACGGCCAGTCCACTGACAATAATTGCCGCCAAAACGAGCGCAGAAACAACAAATACCCAGAATAGTGACAAAATCAGCAAACGCAGCAGCGCCATTGCCCATCCGGAGTCATAGGCCACCATAAGGCTACGCCATGTGTACAGGCCGAAAAACAAGGCATACCAACCCCAAAGACCCCCGCCAACATGCGGCGCTAACAGCATAACTGCCGTCGCGGTCAAATATATCCATGAGTGTAGATGCAGCGCGTGGACAGCATGATCATAAACATAAATTTTGCGGCGCCAGATATGCAGAACCGCAAGCGCAAAGATTGTCAGCGGCGCGAACAGGACGCTGAGCCGCGGCGCCCATTTCTCTAAATTTGCCTGAAAGAGAGCTGGATTCTCAGTGACTGTTGAGATTTGGTCGACAATTTCATCGCTGGGAGCATCGCCTGAATCTTCATCAGCGAGTATTTGCTTAACAGCGTCCCGGTCGAGATGCCCCGCCTCGTCAATGACAGGACGCTCCACCGTGACGCCATTCTCGTCGACGATTTCTACAGACTTATCTTGGGCATTTGAAAGATCTATCCCGGAGAAAGCGCCGCTATTTGCGATCACAGCGAACAAGGCAAAGTAGAAGACAAGACTTGCAAGTAGAAACAGACGAAACGGCGGGACAAATCGCGCGCGCTGACCAGAAGTGTAGGCCCGGGTGAGTTTTCCGGGACGAAAGATCAGCATCGGCAATGTGCGTGCAATACGCCCATCAAGCGCGAAGGAATCGCTTATAGTCTCGCTGACAAGTGACCAGACCGGGCGATGAAAGCTCGCGGCAAGTTGCCCACAATTCGGACAGAACCGCTCACTAACGTCAGTCCCGCAATTTCGGCACGGTTGACCAGAAAGGTTGGCCTCTCCACCTGCCGACATTTCCCCAATGGCAGATGCGCCTGCAACTTCCAGTTCCGTGCTCATAGCGCCCCCTAGCCTGCTTTACTCCGCTGCAGGTTCATCCATCATACCAGCGCGACACAAGAAGCGCGAACGATGATCGTCCTTGGCATTGTCCGCCCATCCGGTCAGCGTTGGATCCACAAGGTTCTTGCTGACCTGAAACCACATCGGTGTGATTGGCGTATCTTCTAGCATGATGGCTTCAGCCTCAGCAAAGATCTCGGCGCGGCGCTGCAAATCAAACTCCGCACTCGCCGCTTTCAACAACGCGTCATACTCAGGATTATTGTAGCGGCCATAGTTTTGCTGACCGGTGCTGGAATCAAGCAAGTAAAGATAGTTGATTGGGTCATCAAAATCGGCAACCCAGGCCCCATCTGCCACCTCAAAATCACTTTGGCGCAAACGTGCATACAGAACTTTTGTGTCTTGGCGCAGGATTTTCGCGTCGACCCAAGGCGCGATTTCGTTCCAATTGGCCTGCGCGACAGGTGCAGCCTTTGGATTGTCATCGGTTGAGCGGTGAATGAACTCGAAGGTTAGCTTATTATCGGGACCAAACCCTGCATCTTCAAGCAACTCGCGCGCGACGGTTAGGCGTTCGCGGCGATCCAGACTAGCCCAACTCACTTGCGGGCGATCTTCGACATAGTTTGACATGCCTGGAGGGACAAACCCATAGGCCGGTTCAAACCCCGGCGTCAGTACTTTTTCAACCAGGTATTCGCGATCCAGCGCCATCGCCAGCGCTTTGCGCACGCGTACGTCATCAAACGGAGGCTGACTGGAGTTCATACTCCAATAGGTCGTATTGAGCTGAGGATAGGTTCGTGCCCAGCCAGGAAGCCTGCGATCCAGCTCGGCCTTTCGGCCACCGTCAAAGACGTTGCTGATATCCATTTCGCCCGCTTCGATCCGGCGCTCAACAGCAGCCATATCCTCAAGCTCGAAATAGCTTACGCGCTCAAAGCAGACACTATCTGCTTCATAAAAGAGTGGGTTTTTCTCGACGACGAGCTGATCCCCAGTAACCCAGTAAACAAGCTTGTAGGGGCCATTCACCTCAATATTTTCAGGCTGAATCCACGCCTCACCATGCGCTTCAACAATATGTTTCGGCACTGGGAATGTCGTATAGTGGGTCAACATGCCAAGGAAATACGGAGCTGGCGCATTGAGTGTAAACTCGAGCGTGTAGTCATCAATAGCGCGAACGCCGAGCTCTTCTGGCTCGACCAAGCCATTATTCAAGGCTTCGGCATTTTTGATGATGTATAAGAGCGAGGCATATTGTGATGCGATGGCGGGATCTTGAATGCGCTGAAACGCAAACACAAAATCATGCGCCGTCAACGGGGTACCATCTGACCAAACCGTCTCTTTAAGTTTCAACGTCCAAACCAAGCCGGTATCATCCAGCTCCCAGCTTTCTGCTACACCCGGAATGAGAGTGCCATCGGGCTCTTCGTCCATGAGGCCGATAATCATGTCGCCAATGACGATATTTTCCCATTTCGCAGAAGAGCGGTGCGGATCGAGCGTATCAACTTTTGCAGAGATGCCGCGGCGCAGGGTTGGCACATCATCGCCAGATTGACCGCCACCACAGGCAGCCAAAGCGAGGGTAGCGGCAATCGCGCCAGTCGTGAGCAGGGACTTCAATCTCATAGGTGTAACTCCAGTCTTTCGTCCGGTGAAATGATTTGCCACACTGTTTCAGACATTGGCAATTTTGCCTAGACTTGCCCTGCCATCACCATACTGGAGGCCAGACCATGCGCGCCGTATCAACACTATCTGCACTGATCCTGATCACGCCCATCGCGCTCGCAGAAACCGCTCCTGCCAGCACGGATGCAGTTTATGCATGCGCAGCACTTGAGAGTGATACAGAACGTCTTGCTTGCTATGATACGGCTGTGGGGCGGCTCAAGGCGGCAGAAGAGGCTGGCGAAGTTACAACCGTCAGCCGCGCTGAAGTTGAAGAGGTTCAAAAAGAAGCGTTTGGATTCTCTCTGCCGTCTCTCCCAAAACTCGCCATGCCCAAATTTGGCGGCAGCGATGAAGACGGCGAACTTCAAACGGTCAGCTATCCTGTAGCTTCAATCAAGGCATCGAAGGTGAATGGCGTCACAGTCACCCTTGAGAATGGCCAAGTCTGGCAACAGGCAGAAAGTCGCAAAGTACGCTATTCTAAAAAACGCGGCGTCGAAGAAGCCACAATCATGCGCGGGGCGATGGGCGGCTATATGATGAAGCTGGATGGCGGCGTCGCGTTCCGTGTGAAACGCGTCAAGTAAAGCCTACTTTCGACGTCCGAACAGGCGCAGGAAGCCCAGCATTCCTGCCAGAAACGACCCGATACCGCCGACGACTACGGCAACTGGGCTGAACGTATCGACCAGAGCCACGACTTGACCAACCCGCGAAACTTCAACCTCGACTTCGTCGCGGAATGTGCGCACCGGCAAGGCGTTGCCATTCTCGTCCATTGCAAACAGCTCAATCACCAAAGGCTGTGGCCCAACAGCTGTGGGGGTTACACGCCAGCGCCAGACATTTTCGGTCAAAGGGGATACAGTTTGCGTCATCGGTGTCACCGCCTCAAAGTCGAACGTATCGCCTGACAATGCAGCCATGACCTGACCTGACACTTTGGCTGTGCCTTCAACGATATTGCCTGTGCCCGGAAGCGCGTCAGCCGCAGAGTCGCCACCTGTCGCATCAATCGCAACAGTAACATCGAATGAACGGCCAAATTTTGCGCTTGATGGCGTCTCGTGCGCAATCGGTACGTCGCGCAACTGGGACATGAAGTCATCCGCTACAGACGTGATCGAAACCATATCATCGTCGGTATCAAATGATGGCTTGGACAAAGAGCGCGTTGGGGCTGGCGGCGGCGCAGCTTCTGTGTCCCACGACTCGCCAGGGGCGGCGCTTGATTCGTGCGCCTCATCAGGCACCAGGCTTGCGAGCGGGTCGAAGCCCATATACCGCGCACCGCCATAAGCAGCAGCGCTAAGGCCAACGATAATCAGGATCAATGAGATTAAACGAAACATGGTCGCCCCTCTTTCTCTACACGATCAACTTAAACTATCGAAGCTGAAACCGAAACAACCAATCGAGACAGGAATGTGGCAAGCGCAGTTTACTCGCCATCATCCTCGTCTTGCTGGGCACCTGACCCGGCAGCTGCAGCGCGCTCAGCCTGCGCCTTGGCGACCCCAAGGCTGCGCATTGGCGGTGCCATGATTTCGGGCGCATCCTGTTGTTGCATATAGAGTGTGCGGCTTGGGAAGGCGAAACCCGTACCGGCTTTCTCGATGATGTTATAGATTGCGACGGCAAGTTCTTCCTTGATCGCGAGCCACTCGCCCCAATTGGTCGAATGGGTGAATGTATAAATCAAGAAATCAATCGAGCTGGCATTAAAATTGTCGATCCGCACGAACAGAGCCGCCTCGGGCGGGTTCGCGAAACGTGTGTCATTCCACAGCCACGCCTCGATCTCGTCGCGGATATAATGGAGCTGCTCAACCGTGGTGCGATACTCCACACCAACCACCCATTTGATACGGCGATGGCTCATGCGAGAGAAATTGGTTAGCGGATTGTCTGATAAGAGGCCATTGGGAACATAGATCGGACTTTTGTCAAACCGCCGGATCAGGGTCGAGCGGAAGTTGATCTTCTCAACCGTACCCTCGACGACACCATCAACCTGAATCCAGTCACCCGGATCAAACCGCTTTTCAGACATGATCAGAATGCCTGAAATCAAATTCTTGAACAGATCCTGCGCGCCGAGACCTACTGCGATGCCGAACACGCCAAGACCGGCGATGATAGGCGCCACCGCAATCCCCCAAATCTGCGCAACGGCGCCAAATCCGAGGATGACGAGGATGACCTGCAGGATTTTGACAAGCCAATCGATAATGGCCGTCGACAGCGTATCCCGCAGCCCTGCAAATATGAATTCAAACGCATTTACCGCCCGCGCAAGGGTCCAGAAAACAGCCAGTGTAATGATTGACTGGATCACCTTATTGGCGATTAGTTCGGCTTCATCACCAATGCTCAGATATCGCAGGCCTATATAGAGACCAATAATGATCGGCACGATCTTGAGCGGCGTCGCGATGACTTTGACAATTGCATCATCAATCTGTGTCTCTGTGCCAGCAGCCGCGCGTGTGATCCAGCGCACAATCGTTCGCGCAAAGATGCCGCGAATAATCAGGGCCAGTAGCAGGATCCCCGTAACGGTGATGATCTGCCCATAGGTGAAGCCGTAGGCCCCCTCATCCCAAATCGCGATCAGGTTCGACAGCCCTTCAAGCGCCCATTCCGGCGTATTCTCGATGACCCAGCTGGGCAAATTGAGTTCAGGTGCGTCGTTTTCCATATCAATCCCCAGAATCAAACGAGGTCAGATAGAACGCTCCTTTGTGGCGGAAAAACGGATATCCGGATTTTTTTCCGCCGCATATCCGACGTCCCAAGCATTTTTCGCAAGATAGACCGGCGCGCCATCAAGATCAGTCCCTGAAGCAGATTTATTTTTGTCCAGAAAGGCCTCGACGATCGCGTCATTGTCACAATTGATCCAGCGCGCGACATTGTAGGGGGCAGGTTCGAATACGACATCGAGCCCATATTCAGTCACCATCCGCTCGGCCATGACTTCAATCTGCAAAGCACCAACCGCGCCGACAATCATATCTGAGCCGATTGCAGGTCTGAATAGTTGCGTCACGCCCTCCTCTGCCAAGCTCTCGAGCGCCTTGCGCAGATGCTTCGCCTTCATCGGATCCTTGGAGCGGGCACGCCGTAATATCTCAGGCGCAAAGTTCGGAATACCCGCAAACTTGATGTCGCCGCCCTCAGACAAGCTGTCACCGACGCGAAGCTGGCCATGGTTGGGTACGCCAATGACATCACCCGCATAGGCCGTTTCAGCAATCTCTCGATCCTGTGCGAGGAACATCAGCGGGTTGTGCACGTTGACCTGCTTACCGCTGATCGTCTTTAGCCGCATACCGCGCTTGAACTCGCCCGAACACAGCCGCAGGAACGCGACCCGGTCGCGGTGATTTGGATCCATGTTCGCCTGAATTTTGAACACAAAACCAGAGACCGTTTTGTCATCGCGCTTTAGTTCCTGATCAGCATCTTTTTGCGTCACTTTTTGAGGTCTTGGCGCGGGCGCAAATTCTTCAAGTGTCGCGAGTAATTCGCCAACCCCAAAATGGCGCAGCGCAGTTCCGAAGACCACAGGCGTCATATGCCCCTCAAGAAAGGCCTTCCGGTCCATCTGAGGCAACATTTCACGTGCCATCTCGCTGCCTTCTTCAAGCTCGCCAACCGCCATTGGATCAAGCTGATCGCGCACATCATCCAAGGGCACGCGCTTCGACACGCCGGGCACGATTGGCGCATCATTAGGCAGCTTGAAATAGGGAAGATATTCGCCAGTGCGCATATCAACCATACCACCAAATCGGTTACCGCTACCAGCTGGCCAGTAAAGCGGCGCTGTATCCAATTGCAATTTGTCAGCCACCTCATCCAGCAGCTCAAGTGGGTCCAGGCCTTCGCGGTCCAGCTTGTTGATAAATGTGACAATCGGGATGTCACGCATCCGGCAAACTTCAAACAGCTTCAATGTCTGCGGCTCGATACCTTTCGCGGCATCGAGCACCATGATTGCGCAATCTGCTGCGGTGAGCGTGCGATATGTATCTTCAGAAAAGTCTTCGTGGCCCGGCGTATCGAGCAAATTGTACACATTATCACCGAACTCAAAGGTCATCACTGACGCGCTGACCGAAATACCGCGATCACGTTCGATCTTCATCCAGTCAGAGGTTGTCCGCCGGCGTTCACCGCGCGCCGCCACCTCACCAGCCGCGCGGATAGCACCGCCCGCAAGCAATATATTCTCGGTAAGTGTCGTTTTGCCCGCATCCGGGTGAGAAATGATCGCGAAGGTCCGGCGTCGGCCCGCCTCTTGAGACAGCGTGAGAGACATGAAACGTCAACTTCCTATTCTTACTGCCAGCCCAGATAGAGTGCTGCGCAAGAAAGCGAAAGCCCGGTCATGTGTCTTGGTGAGTATATATTGCCTAGGCGCGTTGAAGGGTGCGGCGGCCAACGCTGCTGAGACCATCATTTGCAGCGCCGCGCTGATAGGTTTCCAGCACCATTGCCGGTACATCGCGCAGACGCGGCTCAAGAGCACCGCTAGCCGTTGGCTTCAGGATGAGACAGTTGGCACCCGTTTTCGAGATAATCAGCGCCGCATAATCTCGCAGTGTGTCGACCTCCAATTCAAGATGCTTTTCTTGTGCGGCCTGAACCCTTGCCTGCACGAAGCTGACGGCATCCTGCATTCGCATGGTTCGCGGATCACCGCAGCCCATGGTTTTCCATCGCTGCTGCAAGTGCACTTCTGGCACCGCCACACTAATGATAGTTTCATTCAACAAGAACAACATCAGCCCACTCCCCGGTCGATATATTACCTCTGGCTGATTTGCGGTTAACGGAGCGTTACACCTATACTTATCCGTCTGTTTCGACTGTTTCCGTCAGAAAGTGGCGCAACTCCCCATCCTCAATTTCGACAACCCATAAATCGCGGTCACGGTCTTTAGCCTTGGCCACATAAGCATCCACGCTTTGCTCATCTGGGCCGACACCTTGCGTTGAGAGATCAACAAAAATTCGGGTTCCGTCCATCGCCGTTCGCGGCATCAAGGCAACTGCTCGCCCTTTCAGGTCTGCGACTTTGATCAATACGCCGCCACGGCTGGCATCACCCTTTTGAACAATGAATGCGCTGGCCCCAGCCACCTGCACGCGCCGCACCAGTGCGTCGACCCAGACATGTGTCGCGAGGCGTTCCTCAAACATAGACATCTCCAATTCGGCACGCCGCTTGCAAACCAAGCGATATTAAGACCTCGTTGACCTTAAGGACAGGATATCATGAGTTTTCTCGCAGCCATCAGCCAGGCCACAATTACCCTGCGTGGACGATTTGGCGACGCTGTTGCTGTGCTGCAAGCAGAAGGCGCATATATTCAGCCAGTCGATATGCCGATATTCCTGTTTGGGCTCTTGTCACTTCTACTGGTGAGCGGTGCAGTCTGCGTCGCGCTTGAAGTCCGTAGCGAGCAACAGGATCGCACCTAGCTAGCGAGCATTTCGGAGAAATGTATTACTCGGCAGCTTTACGCTGCTGCTCTGCGGCTGGCAGCGTAACACTAATATGCGTTCCCTCACCCGGCGCCGTTCGAATAACAACCTGGCCACCATGCATATCGGCCAAGCGCTTGACCATCGCGAGGCCTAAACCTGTTCCGGCGCGTCCTTGAGAATTCTGGCCTTGAGAAAACGGCTTGGCGATTCGCTCCAGATCATCCGCGTCCATGCCAGCGCCGTGATCGGAAACCGATAGTTCCACGTTCTTGCCGCTACTTTTGGCAGCAAGGGTCACAGTCTGCCCCTTATTGGAATATTTGATCGCATTGGAGACAAGATTATCCCATATCCGCTGCACGGCTCGCGCATCAGCGTTTGCAATCACTTCGCCGCCGGCATGCATTTCGAGTTCCACGCCCGCTCGCGCCGCTTCGGCCTGCGACTGCCGCATAACCGTTTCACCGGAACTCACGACATCCATAGGTGCTGGATCGATCTCATAAGTGCCTGCCTCAGAGCGCGCGAAAGCGAGCATGTCCTCAACCAGCCTCAGAAGTGTTTGCCCACTCTCTTTGATCAGTCCCGGATATTCCTGATAGGCCTCCGGCATTGGGCCGCTAATCTCAGACTCCATCATATCCGCAAAACCAATGACTGCGTTAAGTGGGCTCTTCAAGTCATGACCAAGACCGGCGAAAAAGTTTGTCCGATCTCGCAATTCCTGCTCCATCGTTTCAGAATGAACCGCCTCTAATGAGCCCGTTTTCACGATCATAATCACGCGGCCATCGACCTGCTGCGCTTCGGTTACAATTATTTCATCTCCAGACGACAATTTTTGCGGACCTGCCGTTAAGCTTAACCCTTTACTATTGACCAAAAGCCCGGAGGCTTCTCTCCCAGGCCTCAATCCAGGGATTAAGTCGCGCGCGCCGAGAACCCGCCTAACCCGGTCTAACGGCGACACTTCGACAAGCAGCCAGTCACTTACTTGCGGATCAAATTTAGGGGCGACCATATCTGATTGTGAGGCGTCTTGAGCGTTTCGACTTGGAGGCTTTGATGGGGCTTTACGTACGCGCCAAAGCACTGAAAACACGTAAAGTAATGGCCAACCAATCTGCGCAGACACCAATATGGATTGGCGGTCAATCAGCGCAGGCGGCAGTAGGCCATTACCCTGCATAACCCACAAACCACCTATGCCAAGCAAGGCAGCCAAGACTGCGCCAACGATGGCCCGGCGTCCCCAGATCAATCCCACAAGGACTGGCCCAATGACGAACAATCCGAGCGCGCCAAGCCCGAGTCCCCCACTTAATATCGCAGCACTTGCACACAGCGCCGCAGCCAGAACACCCGTCAATGCAGCGGCAAGACTTACCGGCTTCTTAGCAAGTCGCGCATGGGTCTTAACGATACGGTGATTATTGCTAGGCATTTTACTCCGGCGGCTAGATTAAATTTTCTGTCAGAACCCGCATTTCAGCATGTACTGGTCTTTGCCTGAAGCAAAAGATAGGCCAGTGTCAAATTAGAGAGTGAGGGAGTTCCCAATGGCCATCAAGAGTATTTCAGTTGCAATTTGTTCAATCGCAGGGCTCGCGCTGCAAGCCGCCGCACAAGGCGCCGCGCCGACCCCCAAGCCCGTAACAGTTGCTGCTTCAGACACCCCAGATCCTCTCTCTCGAGCCGCTGCTCTTTATGCAACCTACCACGGCGACGTCACTGATGTAAAAACCAAAGGTTTTGCGTCTGCCAAGGACATTGATCGCTCTCTCAGCAATCTTGGTGGGCACAACCCAGATCAACTCTCTCAAGGTTGGATGGCCTATTCGGCACTGGTTGCCGCACAGAACCCGGAATTCCGTGCTGCCGTGCGTGATATTGAGAGCTATTACGGCCGCGAGATGTTGGTGACCGGCCTCAAGAATGATGCACGCTATGCGCGCACACTCAATGGCGGAAATAGCGCCGTGACGTCTTCACTCAGCGCTGTCAGCGCAGATAGCCGCCGCCTCATCGGGGCTGCAGCCTTTGTAAAAGAGCAGGCCTACTCGCTGCAGGGAGCAGGCTGGGCCAAAGGCAAAGTAGGCAATTCAAGCGCGAAAGCTGATCGCCTTCTGGCATCCACCCGCACAGGAATCCCTGCTCGCGGTACGATGGTCACAGCCCTCGCATCTCCTGAAATGAACGGTGTACTCAGCCGGGCTGGTCAATCCGGTTCACCTTCGGTTTGGGAGAATGTCAGCAGCGCGGCGAGTGCAATCCGCGTCCCGGCCGTGGCAACGACATTCGGTCAATCGAAGCGCATTGCGCGTGGTAAAGAGCCGATTGCCGACCGCATTACAACGCTGGCTGCCTTCCGCATCCTTGGCTCAGACGAGGCTTCTGCGCCATCAATGCGCGTCGCCATGAAAGATCGCGAAACCGCAGCCTGTCTCAACATGGCGAACCTCAATTTGCAGCAATGTGTTGCTGCCGCTCACAAGCACTATGAAGTCCCTTTCTGCATCGGTGAGCACGCACTGTCAGATGTCGGTAAATGTATCGGCAAAGTCACGCAGTAATCTCACACTCCACACATCAAACTACCCCCGGTACTTTCAGGCCGGGGGTTTTCTTTTGCACTCAAACAAACCACATAGCGCGCATGAGCTTGAAAAACCGCGCAACTGACCTCGAAGATGAGTTTGCCTTCCTTGATGATTGGGAAGATCGCTACGCACACATCATCGACCTCGGGAAAGCAAATCCGCCACTTGAGGCCGATGAGCGAAATGAGACGACGCGTGTACGTGGGTGCGCTTCACAAGTGTGGATGGTGATTACGCCCACAGACTCAGAGCGCCTTCAAATCCGCGCCGAATCTGACGCGCTGATCGTCTCAGGTCTTATCGCCTTACTCGTAAAGTTGTATTCAGGGTCAAGCCGCGATGAAATACTCAGCTTTGATGCCCGAGCCTTCTTCGACAAGATAGGCGTGACTGGCACACTAAGCGCCCAAAGATCGAACGGCCTCGCATCTATGTTGGAGCGCATCCATCAGACCGCGGCGTCGCCCTCGCAGGTCGGCTGATTTCTTCAGCATAGATCTCAGCAAGATGGCGTAGCGCACGTCGCGCGCGGCGCTGCGCGTCTAAAGGTGCCTCGTTCAGCCATCGCGCGAGCGCGTTTCGAGTAACCCGTTCGACAATTAATCGCCGCAGCAATGTGTATTCTCCGCTCGCCAAGCGATCCTGCAAAAGCTTGAGCCTTTGGGCTGAACGGGAAGCATATCCAATACGCCCCCGATAATCAGCACGAACACCGCCCTGTATCCGTCCGCCAGTCGCGATCATGCCCCAATTCATGCCTTTCGCAGCTCCAGATGTTTCGGCACGTTCGACATCTTCTGCGAAATCCAGCGCGGCTTGCGCGAGCTTGCGGCGCTCCTCAGCACTTCTTGCGTCTTCCAATAATCGCTGCAATTGAGATCGTATCTGCCCGCGTTTATCATTTGCTATGCCGACCAAAGCCGCAGGAGAACTTACAGCATTATTGCTAGGCGCCACGCCTCCAGACCAGACAAGTCGGCCATCCTCAGCCCTCCCAAGGCGTGCGAGATGACCATCTACCTTCAAAACCTGTATTTCGGTATCGCTCAGCTGACCGATTGATCGACCTCGCCTGTCCTGGCCACGCCAGACGTCCCAACAGCTCGGTTGCACTTCCACAACACACCCGCCGCGCTGCAAAGCTCGAATCAGTTTCGAGTTCATGCCGCCCTTCCATGCAGCGGGGCAATCACCCCAATGCTGGTTTCCAATGCCTCCATCCACGCATCAAACTGAGGGTCATGCCGGCGATCCTCAACAACATGACAACCGTGCGCGACGGTTGAACGGTCGCGCTCAAATGCATCGGCGACACGTCCAAGGCTCATGCCAAACCCAACATGAGCTAAATACATTGCCACGTGCCGAGCTCGCGAAACCTCTAGCGAACTTCGTCCGCCCCCGATAATTCTTGCCGCTGGTATCCCCAGCGCATACCCCGCCAACCCAGCAGCAAGATACGCCCCATCCCTGTCTTGCTTGCGTCTACCTGTAAGCATGTATTGTGTCCTCCACCGTCATGAAACCAAGAGTAACACGACTAGGCAGAGTGTAGGATAATTTTCCTATTAATAGCAATAAGCCCCAATAGAATCAGGCCGCGAGACCATGTGGACTGTAGGAAACAGTGTTGGATTTGCAATCATCCGGCGAAACAAGGCGCGACTTTGGCACGACCATATCGTGGCATAGTACAAGTCCGCTTGTGTCAGGCGATTTTAGGGGAAGACGTAGCCACGCATGGCACTCGTCTCCGCGTTCAATTATTCCACCGATTGGTGCGCCGCGTTCCAGCACAGCTGTAAGGCCAAGGGACCACATGTCCGCCACGGGGCCAGCGCATTGCCGCAAATGACGGCCGCGCATCTCGCGCCCAAAAATACTACGAAGCTCCGACCCTGCGATCCGAAAGCGGACATCGCCATCGTGGTCAATCTCGACAATTGAGATGGCCGAAAGGTGTCGCCGCAAGACGCCCGGATCAATATCGGCGCGCGACGGAAGATCGCCCGCTGAACGCGTGAAGTGCCAATATTTGACGATATCTGCCTGCGCTTCAGTCAGTCCAGAGAAACTGTTTGACTCATACATAATAGCCACCCCCGTGGTGATTCGGTGGTTCACTATTGGCCCAGTTCGATTCGCCGCACAAGAGTCAATGAAATAAAAAATTAACCAAGACTAACAAATACTTTTATTTCGCTCTCGAAACGTAAGTATTTGTTTCGATTTCGAATTATTTACTTCCGCGCCCTAGCCCCATGTCTTTAGCAAGCTTTGAACGTTTGCGGGCATAGCTTGGAGCAACCATAGGATAATCATAGGGCAAGCCCCATTTCTCGCGATACTCTGCAGGCGTCATATGATATTTCGAGCGCAAGTGACGCTTGAGGGATTTGAACTTCATCCCATCTTCCAGACAGATAATGTACTCGTCGGTCAAAGATTTCTTGATCGACACTGCTGGCGTTAGCTGTGCCGATGCAGGAGCCTCAGAACCTAGCTCCAGCAGCGTTTCGTGAACGTCCCGAATAACGCCAACAAGATCAACGGACTGAACGGCATTCTGGCCAACGTATGCTGCGACGATCTCAGTAGTGAGTTCCAATGCATCGCGCGCGCTCAAACTGTCGAGTTCTGTCCCCTGAACTTTTTCCAACATGTGCTACCCCTTTGATTGTGGGGATGATTTAGCTCTGCGAGAGATAGAGTAAACGAGAAATTGCACATGTATTACAGCTGCCCAATACAGCCTGACAGTGATTGACAGTGAACCTGTAATAAACATTACAGAATACCACAAGAGAGCAAGTACTTAGCTCGCTAACAAGATCACAAGCATTACCAAACCAAGCAAGACAGCTGACCACATAGCCATACTGACGGTCAAACCACCACGAGCAAGTGCGCCGCGCGGACTGAATGTCGCCTCCAAACGCTTAAACGTGCGCATGGATAGCCCCGTCGCAAGCCCTGTCATAACTGGGCCGACCTTGCTCCAAACCGTTCCTGACCATTTTGCGAATCCATATCCCGGTTTGCGGTATAGCCAGTCTGTATCCAAAATTGTACCCGGTCGTTCGGGCGGATATAGACCAAATCGTTTGAGCAACATGAAGGCAAGAACAGCCAGCATCAGCAGCTGCATCTGGGTGACGATATGCTCAGATGTATAGGGCTGATAGTCCAGCGCTGCGTCTGGATACGGCAACATGCCGTAAAGCCAAGCATACCCATACCCGCCGACCAGCGGTAGACCAATTGCAATACAGATAAACGCCGCGATGCCCATTGCCAGCAGCATATTGAATGGCGCTTCTTTAACCCGCTTACCGCTGTCATGGCCGAAGAATGTAAAGTACGGGATCTTGATACCAGAATGTTCGAGAACACCTGCTGACGCGAACAAGAGCATAAGCCAAATCACGGTCAAACCTTCTTTGGCAACAGCGCTCATTGTCAGTGACTTGGCAACAAAGCCCGAAAAGAGTGGAAATGCCGAAATCGACATGGCCCCGATGATACAGAAAATCGTCGTCCACGGCATCGACTTATAAAGCCCGCCAAGCTCACTCGCTTTGGCTGTACCCACCCTGTAAAGCACCGCGCCCATACTCATGAACAGCAAGCCTTTATAGATGATGTGAGCGAACGCGTGCGCGGCAGCGCCGTTCAATGCAAGCTGGTTCCCGACGCCGGCGGCGCCAAGGCCGATTGCACAAATCATAAAGCCAAGCTGGTTGTTGAGCGAATATGACAAGACTTTGCGAAGATCGTTCTCGATGACAGCAAAGAAGACCGGGAATACGGTCATCACCGCGCCGATATAAATCAGAATATCAAAGCCCGGGAACATCCGTGCAAACGCATAAACAGCGAGCTTTGTTGTAAAGGCCGATAGCACGACTGCGCCCACCACAGTCGACTTCGGATACGCATCCTGCAGCCAGTTGTGCATGAACGGGAAAGCGGCCTTGATCGCAAAGGCAAGGAAGATGAAAATCGCGCCAGGTTGATCGAATGACGTAAACGCTTCCAGTGACAAGCTGCCCGTCGATTTATACACATAAGCGATGCCATCCAGCAGCAACACACCCGACAATATCTGAATCACGAGGTAGCGCATTGCCGCCTGGTAGGCCGCTTTCGTCCCCGCACGTAGGATCAGGAAGACCGAGCTGACCGCGGTGATTTCCCAGAATATGAAGAGCGACATCAAGTCGCCTGCAAATGTCGCCGCCACCGCAGCGCCAGCATAGGTTAGCGACATTCCGTCAGATACCCGGTCGTCGGTATGCATCGCGTAGATGGCGTTGAGGAAGGACGCGATCAGGAATGCCACGCCGAATATGAAGGAGAGGCTATCAACACGGTAGAACACCATGTCGATGCCAAGCACTGGCGCTGAAGCGAGGTCTGTCCCGCGCGCGGCTAATGCAAGCATAACGAGTGCCACAACAGGCGTCACCAGCATCAGGATATGCCGCAAGCGCTGCACTTTGATCATCGTACCAGCAATGCCCATCACAACCAGCAACAAGCCCGGATTAATCTGGCTTAAAATACCCGTCATTGATCGCCCTCCACATCCCGCGGAGTCGTATCAGCTTCACCGTAATAATCTTCGTCGCGGCGCAATAGTTTGCCGAGAGGCCATCCTGACAAAACAGCTAGCGCGAAACCGCCAAATCCCCACATGGCGTAAAAGCCGGTAATATCGGCGAGGTGAATATATTCGTGGCGGTCCAGGATGAGATCAAATGCCACTAACCCGCCGCAAATGGTAATAACCAGGATCAGTAATAGTAGCGGCGTTTTCGGCGCTTCGACCCACCCAAACAGGAATTTCGACAATGGGTGGATTTGGTCGTCTCGGCCCTGCCCTGTCATCTCTGATTCAGGTTTTAAAAACCGCCCGCTCTCATCGCGCTCAAATGGTGGCTTGGTCGTCATGAGGGGCCTCCCGTTACAGCGGTGATTGCAGGTCTTTCACCCGTGGCAGGTAATAGGAAGTCCGATAGCGGCCCAATTGTGAAAAACATCAAGAGGCACAAAAATGCGGTAAAGCAAGGCGCTGCAACGGTCAGCAAAGGCGCGCCACCAGGCCGCTTAAATGGCGCTGGCTCCGGGCTACCAGGCGGCGGCATCAGTGCCAAAATGGGGATCGGCAACAGGTAAGCTATATTTAGCAGAGACGAGACAATCAGCACGATTGGAACATAGTGGAGGTCGGCGTCTGCCGCCCCCTGCATCAGTTCATACTTCGGCCAATCCCCAGCCAATGGTGGTATGCCGATAATTGATAGAGACGCGATAAAGAACGCGATGAAAACCAAGGGCATTCGTTTGCCCAGGCCGCGCATATCCGAAATGTTTTGCACGCCCGTTGCAACATAAATTGCACCTGCGCACATAAACAGTGTGATTTTGCCGACCGCATGCGCCGCAATTTGAAGTGATCCACCCATAAAACCAGCAGGATCAGCCAGCATCGCGCCGCAGGTCACATAAGCAAGCTGCGCCACAGTAGAGTAAGCCAGCCGCGCTTTCAGATTGTCTTTGGTCATCGCCACAAGCGACGCAACGATAATCGTGAAACAGGCCACTGCGAGAATAAATTCGCGCGACGGCGTGGCGTTCAAAATCTCTTCGCCGAAGATATAGATCGCAACTTTCAGCACGGTGAAAACACCCGCCTTCACAACCGCCACAGCGTGCAGCAATGCTGACACCGGCGTTGGCGCAACCATCGCGTTAGGCAGCCAGAAGTGGAAAGGCATGAGCGCCGCCTTGCCCACACCAAAAGCAAATAATAAGAGCAGGATACTCGCGACCAGTGGGGTTAACCCCTCGGCCTGCTGCAGCAAGCCACCGGGGACAAAATCAAGACTGCCAGCAAGCGCGCCTGTCCAGATAATCGCGACAAGCAAGAAGCCAATCGAGGTTCCGAGGAGAGTCATCAAATAAATACGCGCGCCGCGCTGCGCTTTGGCATCACCCTTATGCGCAACCAGTGGATAGGTCGACAGCGTCAGAATTTCGTAGAACACAAATAGCGTGAAGAGGTTTCCAGCCAGCGCGACGCCCATTGCGCCGCAGAGAGCGATGGCAAAACACATATAGAAGCGGGTTTGATTACGCTCACGGTTACCGCGCATATAGCCAATTGAGTAGAAGCTATTGACGATCCACAGGCCGCTGGCCACGAGCGCAAACAATGCGCCAAGCGGTTCTACCTTGAGCGCAAACCGCAGCCCCGGCACAGCTTCACCCAGCGCAAGCTCAGGTGGCGCACCATTTGCGGTCTTGATGGCAATCATGATTGCAACAGCAAAAAGCGATACAGCCCCAAACAATGTCACTGCTTCGCGCAAATCCGGAACCTTACCGGTCAGCCAGATTCCAGCGCAGGTTATCAGCGGCACCAGCATGGCCGCGATCAGAAGCATTTCACCGCTCATCGGGCACCTCCAATAAACAGCGCGGCTGCCGCATCATCGGCGAGACCTGCAACAAAGCTGCCTTGCACACCAATCCAAATATTGGCCAGAGCCAGAATCCAAAGCGGAATCAAAATCAAAAGCGGTGCTTCCTTGCGGCGCTTATTCGGGTTGATCGGCGTGCGGAAAAATGCCGCCTCAAGAATGCGCCCCATATACACGACAGCCAGCAAACTGCTGAACATGACGACACCCACCGCCCAAGGCCAGCCGCCTTCAAACAAAGCATTCACCAAAGCGTATTTTGACTGGAAACCCGCTGTTAGGGGCACACCAATCAAGGATACAGCGGCAATCGCGAATGCCGTCATCGTCCAGGGGGCAGAGCGTCCAAGACCGCGAAAATCGTTCAGGCTTGTTCCCTGATAGCTAATCACGACCCCTGCGACGGCCATGAACAATGCACCCTTGATCACCGCATGATTGATCAGGTGAAAAAGCCCTGCCGATACGCCGACTGTTGTCGCCAGAGAAATCCCGAGCAGCATGTAGCCAACCTGCGCAACGGATGAGTACGCCAATGTACGGCGCACATCTGTCTGGAAAGCCGCCTGAAACGAACACGCGATCATTGCCGCGATACCCATCGGCATCAGTATCCAAACGAGGCTCGAGCCCTCAAACGTGAACTCAAGCCCGAACACTGTGAACAGGAAGCGCACGAGGGCATAAATCGCCACTTTAGTCGCAGTCGCCGCCAGGAACATCGTCACGAAACTCGGGCTATAGGCGTAAGCATTCGGCAGCCATTGGTGCAGCGGGAACATCGCCGCCTTCAGACCCAGCCCGACAAAGATAAATGCATATCCCGCCAGCACAGCCTTGTTCGCGCCGACATCTTGCAAGCGCACTGCAAGATCAGCCATATTGAGCGTGCCCGTAGCGGCGTACAAGAACCCAACACCGACAACGAAGAATGACGCACCTATTGTGCCCATCAACAAGTAGTTTGCAGCTGCTGGCAGCGCGCGTCTATCGCGCGAATAGCCGAGCGCGACAAGCACGTAGGTCGCAATTGAAGAAATCTCTAGGAAGACAAATAAGTTGAATGCATCTCCCGTTGCCGCAACGCCGCAAAGCCCCATGAAGCAGACCAAGTAAGCCGACATGAACATGGCGCGCTTGGCCTGCGTGATTTCCGCCTTGATGCTTGGCCAGCCAAATATCGCGGCGAGGAATCCAATCGCCGTGACCAAAAGCAAAACCATGGCGTTCAGCGCATCAATGCGAAACTCAATTCCATGCGGCGGTGCCCAGCCGCCCATCGCATAAGAAATGACCGCACCACCCGGAAGTGATTGCGTCTGTGCCAGAAGCACAAGTGCCATCACAAGCGAGGTGCCGGTACCCAGCATAGCCAGAATCCAAGCCAAACGCCCGTTTGGCATAAAGCCAGCAAGCGGGGCCAATACCATCGGTACGACGACGAGCAGTGCTGGAGCGTGCGCGGTTATGACCTCCGGCACCATTGAAACCAACATATCGATCATGCGGCACCACCTGCTGCGTTGGCGGCCCGCGTTTCTGCAGCCTCATCTTCAGCCTCAGCCAACGCCACGCTGAGATCCATCGCCCGGATCTCATCGCTTTCGACCGTACCGTAGGCCTCACGAATACGCACGATAATCGCCAGACCAACCGCAAGCGTTGCCACACCGACAACAATTGCTGTCAGCATCAGGACATGTGGTAACGGGTTTGAATAGATGTTCTGTAGCCCCTCTGATGCATAGCCGTGCGCCGTGTCCGAGACACTGTGAGCCGCTTCTGTAGCTGCGTCATGCGCGGCCGCCTCAGTTGCTCCTTGAGCAGCTTCGCTGCCATGCTTGGCATCATCACCATGCGACTTCTTATAGTCCTCACCATAGAAAATAGGCGCAGTACCGCCATCTATGCGGCTGAGTGAGATGTAGAACAAAATGATCGACGTTTGAAAAAGACCAAGACCAACCAAGCGCTTGATCAAATTGGTCGCGGCAAATGCGATATAAAGACCGATCATCATCAGGCCAATAATCGCCCAATAGTTTCCGCGCTCGAGGATAAACTCAACCATGCCTACCAGTCCTCGTCGCGTATTTCGCTTACGCGCCCGGCAAAGCCGTAATAGATCGTCACCATAGCGCCAGCGACAGCCATCAGAACGCCAACCTCAATGATGATAATGCCGACATGTTGCCCGACATGTCCGCCCGGTTCTTCCTGTATCAAGGCGTCATAGTCGAGAAAATTTCCGCCCAATAGCAATGCCGCAATGCCGACACCCGCATATAGCAGGAAGCCGAATCCCGCCACGGCGCGGGCAAACCCCGGCGTGACCGCCCGCATCGTCGGAGCAACACCAAAAATCAGCGAATACAAAATGACTGTCACGGCCAGAATTACCCCGGCCTGGAATCCACCACCGGGGCTGTATTCGCCGTGGAACTGAACATAAAAACCGAACAGCGCAATCACTGGAATCAGCGCTTTGGCTACAACTCGCAGGATAACGTGGTGATCACTATTCATCACGGACCTCCGGTAGTTTTTCTTTACTCAGACGGCGGTCATTTTGGCGAACGCTGGCGCCTAAAGAACGCTCTCCAAATCCCAGTAATAAGGCAACCCCCAAGCCCGCGCTGAACACAACACCAACTTCGCCCAGCGTATCGAAACCACGATAGCTTGCCAGAACAGCGGTCACGACATTCGGAATGCCGATCTCGGTTTTCGTGCGCTCTAGATAATCGACCCCGACATAGGTGTTCGCAGGTGAGTTTGGGTCACCGAAACCAGGCAAGTCAATCGTTGCGTAAATCAGCATCGCCCCTGTCGCAATAACGACGAGTAAAGGCACGATACGCATTGCGCCGGTTTCAGCTTTGGCAGTGCGCGATGTCAGCACCATCGCACCAAGAAACAGCGCTGTAGAGATCCCCGCGCCGACTGACGCTTCAGTAAAAGCCACATCCACCGCATCCAGCGCCACAAACCATGTTGCTGAAATCAGCGAATAAACACCTGATAACATCACAATTGCGAACAGGCTTCGCAGACGGGCGATAGCTATCGCAACCACGAATAATATGCCCAACAGCGTAATGTTGAGCAGCGCAACGGCCATATCAGAAGCTTCATGTCCCGTCATTCTGCACCCTTATCATAGCCGTCAACGCGTCCGATCAGAGGCTGAAGCCCAGCTGTATGCGCCGCATTGGCCAGCGCGTGACCCGCTGTCGGGCCAGTCAGGAACAGAAACAGCCATACCGTAACGAGTTTGAAAGCCACCAACCAGTCTGGCGCGAGCAACATCATGCCAACAATCGCAACAGTAGCTGCCCCGGTATCGATGACGCTAGCTGCGTGAAGCCGTGTATAAAAGTCTGGGAACCGCAAAATACCAATGGAGCCGATGAGGGCCAGGACCGCGCCAACGAGACAGAGCGCTCCACCGACAATCGGCTTAACATCCAGAACAAACGTAACGAACTCGCTCATTTTGGCCCTCCTCCAGCTCGCTTTACAAGCGGCACCTGGAAGGACCGATAGCGGAAGAATTTCAAGATCGCGATCGTCGCGACAAAATTAATCAGGGCATAAAGAACTGAAATGTCTAGAAAATCAGGCCGCCCGAGCAGAAACCCCATAACGCCGAGTAACAGCACAACCTTGGTGCCAAGCGCATTCACGGCGAGGACTCGATCATACAGGGTTGGTCCCGCCAGCGCACGCACCAGCAGCAAGCCAATCGCAACGACCAGCGCCAAAGCAGCAATACCGATCACGATTTGCGCCTCCCATCAGAAGCTAGCCTTGATCGGCGATCCATTTCGACAAAGGCCTCAGGGTGAGCCTCTTGCTCGTACAGCGCGTGAACAAGAATCTTGTCACCTTCAATCGCCACGCTGACCGTACCTGGCGTCAGTGTAATCGAGTTGGCAAATACGGTCCGAGCCAAATCACTCTCACAGCCCGTCTTCACCTTCACGAGCGCCGGGTTGATATCCAAATCCGACTTCAAACACGCCTTGATGACAGTCCAATTCGCCTTGATGATCTCAATCACTAACCAAAACCAATATATGATGAGTTGCGGCAAGCGTGCGTATGGTGAACTCTCGCGATCAAGAATGTCGAAGCGATACGCCAGAATGGCTGAGAGAAACACAGACACCGCGCCGAGCGAAAGAATCAACGTCGATGTGTGTCCGGATAATCCGAACCACAGCGCGCCCATAGCGATAAGCAATCCTAGAAAGTAGCCCACGCGCCCAAACGCTCCATTCGTCAACCCGATACGGAAAGCAGAGGAATTAAAGGGCTAAGTTGTATTTGGCCAGTGCAAACCGCTGCCTGTGCGGCAATTTTGTTTATTTTCCGAATACGAGCCGCGCCGTGCGGCGCGACGTAGAGAACGCATTGTCATCATTCGCTTCGTCTTCATCCACACCAGAGTTCACAGCCTGACTGTGCGAAAAGGCAGCCGTGAGCGACCAGTTCCAGTAACGAAGCGTCGTTTGCGCCTTCGCCACAGAAAGGATTTCATACGTTTCCTTGACCCTCTCAAAGAGTGGATTGGGCGCGCCATCATCAAGCTCAAGAGGGCGGCGCAGCGCCAGCCACAACTCTTCAATTGCATGCCGCTTCAAGCCAGTTGCCTTACATAGGACTGCCAGCCCCTCGCCGCCTTTATCGCTCATCAGTTTGGCAATCGTGACCGGCTTGACGCCCGCCAGGTAGCCAATCTCTTGCGCCAAATCTGGGGTCAGCCCCTGAATCGATGCAGCTTTGATGGCATGCTCCAGGCTATCAAAGGGGCTTTTATCAATTGCGGCGCGGTTACGCTGGCGTCGTTCGATTAGCTGCAACGTCTTACGCGCGACCGGGTCTTGCCAACCCTCACCAGCAGCAATGGAAAAAATGTCATCACACATAGCAATCAAGTCTGAGCGGTCAGCAGAATAACGCTGCAAGATAGCCCGACGCGACAACCCGTCAGCCCACCAGAACATCGCCATAGCCTGAGCTGGCCGTAGCTCAGGACGCTCAATAATCAATGCACACAATTCGTCTTCCTTGCGTGACCGCGACACGAGGCGATCAATCGCTGTCTCCGACATTTCAGCACGGCGATTCTTTAGTAAGATTCGCAATGTCGCCAATTCTGCGACCTGCGCTAAGCGATCACAAACGACGGGCTGAACGCGCTTTCGCCCTGCAATAGCCATCTGATGCTCAGGCCCAACAACATCGATAAGCTCAAGTAAGTCAGAAGAATCAAACGCCTCGTTTTCTTCTAGTACAGGGCGGGCTATTTCGAATACACACTGCGCCAGATACCGCAGAACGCGGCGGGGGGCCTCACGCATAGTCGACAAACGCTGCGCGCACTGGCGCCGTTCATTTTCAGTCGCATGCAGCAACATATCGAGCAGAATATCACCCGCAAGCGCGCGATCTTGTGGGGCCACTCGCGATGCAGGTAGCGCCGTATAGTCTATCAATCGTCTAAGGAGGGCTTTTCGCGCACGCCCGGGTGGCATGTGCTCAGCCTCAAACGGAATCGGATCTTCCATGCAAATCGCCGCCAATCTGATACAAACAGATCAGAGTATTTCGTGAACTGGTTAATTTTCCGATGCCGAGTAGCGATCAATCACTAATCGCGTCGCCGCCCCGGATGTACAACAATCAGCAACATACTTGCCGCGAGCATGGCTATTGCCAGTGCAAACAGCTGTCCCCCATCTGTTGGAGCTCCGGCTGCGAGGGAGGTTGGCACTTCGCGCCCAAGGATATTCGGCATAAGATGCGCGCCCAGAGCGCCAGCAAGAACCAGAAAAGATAAGACAGCTCCTGTCCGCCGCCACATCGGCACAAGTAGAAGAAATGCAGCCAGCAGCTCCATAATCGCAACGGCCACGCGGCCCGTCGGCTCAGCAATCGCATAGCCTGTCTTTGCCGCAATCGTCGCAAAAACGATGTTCTCGCCCGGCGCATCAAAGAGTTTGACCTGCCCCTCTGGAGGATTGGGCAGCGGATGCACAGTTGCCTGCACAAACATAAAGATCAAAAATAGGGCGAGAGCCCAACCAGCTAAATTACGAACTAAACGCATGGCAACGTCCCTTCTACCAAGACGTACAGGCTAACACGCGCTAGCAACACGACCAAGACAAACTACCAGCGCATACCAAATTTTGCTTTTGTGTGTGGTTTTCTATGGATACAGTCACCGCAAACAGGGCAAGACACATTTATGATTGAGGACACGCCAGAAGCGGAAACGGCCGCAGACGCCGAAGTGCTAGACGATGCCCGCTCTCCGGTAAGCGGTATGGCGGCTGCCATGAATGCAGGGGCCAATATCCTGGGTACCGCGCAATCCCTGTTGGCCAAGCGCACGCGGCGCCACGTCAATATTGAGCTGCCGGCTTACTTGTCGGTGCAGTCGACCTGGTTTGTCGCTTTCGGTTTGCAAATGGTGCTGTTTCCATACCTCATCACCAACAAGCTTGGCCTTGGGGGGACAGAGCTAGGTCTTGCGAATCTCGCTTTGTCCGGCCCGTCGGTTATCTTTCTTTTGCTTGGCGGTGTCGTGGCTGAACGTGCGGCTGGAAAACCACTCCTCATGTTGCTACATGGATTGGCCGCCCTTCCCGCTTTCGCCCTAGCCTTTATAATCGCTAAAGACGGCATTGAGCTGCAATTCTGGCACATGATTGCTTATGGAATTGCGCTGGGAACAGTCGGGGCATTCATGATGCCGGCGCGCGACGCCATTTTGAACGAAGTCGTAGAAAGACGTGGCCGCTTCGGCTCATCCGTAACCCTTCAACAAGGTGTCGCCTTTGCAACACTCGCGCAGTTCGCGGCGCAAATCACCGGACTCGTGCTTGGCGGTTATGCCGACAAGGCAACAACAATGCCGGGCTGGCTAGGTGGCTTCGGCGTAGGCCCCATCGCAAGTTGGCAATTGCTCACAGTTCAAGGCGTTGTCGTTGCGCTCGGAGCAGGTTTGGCCTTTTTCCTTGCCAAAGGGCGAAAAGTCCGCACCGGCCGTTCCGGTATGGGCGCGGCTTTCGGCGACATTGCCGAAGGCTTTCGGGTTGTCGCCTCGATCCCGAAGCTCTGGTCAATGACGCTGCTCATGTTCGCCGTTGGCCTGTTCGTAATCGGGGCTTTCCTCGTTGTTCTGCCCATAATCAACCGCGATGTTTATGGCCTTTCAGGCGATGGCATTCGCGACATGTTCGTGACGTTCTGGCTCGGTGCATTTGTATCTTCAGTAACGCTTTCCATGTTTAAGAATGTCAGGCGTCCGGGCCGCTTACTCTTATCAGCTCAACTCATCGGTTCGCTCGCCATCCTGCCGATGATGACACAAATCCCGCATTGGGGTTTTCTCACAATCGTCTTTGTATGGGGCCTGTCATCGGGCGTTTCAATTGCGATGAGCCGCAGCATCGTTCAGGACGCTGCGCCAAAGGACCAGCTTGCCCGTGTCTTGTCGATATACCAGCTCGGCTTTATGGCCGGTGCCCCATTTGGTGCCTTCATGATGGGATGGCTCGTCGATATGTTCGGGCCGTACAAAATTGCGCTCGTACCCGCCGCCGGGATGACAGCCATGATACTGTTCATGGCGCTCAAAACGCCGATCTGGAATCTCAAGAATGAGAAGTCAGTCTAGTATTTGACTGAGCACCCATATGGTTTGGCACTTGTAACTTCGACGGGCTCCCCTGCGGCAACAGCATTTAGCGCCGCCGTGACATAGTTCGTCGCCCCCGCAATATCAGCCACTTTTGTTGAGCGCTTGGAATCAATCGCGCCTGCATAGGCAATGTTGGTTTCGGGTGTAATCACGAACATATGCGGTGTCGTCTTGGCACCATAGGCGCGTCCTATCGTGCCATCTTCATCCAGAATCGTATGCGTCGGCGACGCGCCGCGATCTGCGTTCAACTGATCGGCTGTGGCTGCATCAACGTGGCCTTGTTTGCCGGGCGCCGACGAAATGATCTGGACCCACACCACATCATCACTAGCGGCATCCGCTTGGAGTGTCTGCATATTACGAACGGGCTCACCGTAATGCTTGATCACAAAGGGGCAGTCCGCATTCGTCCACTCCAGAACAACCGTCTGACCAGATAGGTCATCCAGTGAAAGTGTGTCGCCCGTTGTTGTCACACCGCTAAAGGCTGGCGCAGCATGACCGGATTCAGCCGGAGCCGCATCTGCAGAGAAGCTAATCAGAGCGCCAGCCGTCAAAGCAACAGCTGTGGCCATACCTGCAGCAATTCCAATATTTCGTCGCGTAAGTCCAATCATGACAGTGTTCTCCTTCGAAGAATTAAGGTTGATTATCAGTTCCGGCATCAACCAAGCCAGTTACAAGGCTGATAGACAAAATTTCAGGCAAAACCTGCGGACTGGTCTCGCCCGGCGCGTACCAGAGATACATAGGCACACCAGCGCGATAATGTTTCTGCAACTCAGCCGCTATCACCGGATCGGGCCGTGTATAATCAGCGACCAGAAACGCGACATTGCCACGCTCGAAAGCCGCTTCTACGGGCTGAGTTTGCAATGTCTTACGTTTATTGGCTTGGCAATTCACGCACCAGGTCGCTGTAAAGTCCACAAACACGGCGCGCCCCTCTCGTGTCAGGGCTGAAACCCGTTCCGGTGACCATGCTTCTGTCGGATAATTGGCAGAGTAAGACGAGGTCGCGCTGGTTTCACCTTGCGCCTTACCCGCCTGCATGATTGGCGCCGTGAAACCGGCTATAATAGCCACCGTTGCGACCGCTTGAACCATACGCTTGAGTATACCAGTCGGCATGCGCGCCGCGGCAATAAAGCCGCCTATGATCACAGCAAGCCAGATCAGCCCCACACCTACTTCTGGCGTTGTGCGCGCAGACATCAAGTTGAACACTGGAATAATCGCCAGCAATCCAAGGATGCATAGCAGGATAGCGCGGCCACCCGCATCGCCTTTTCGTAAGGCCCAGATCCCAAATGCAATCAGCGCCGCGCCAGCCACCGCGACAGCAACAGTCATGGTTCCGGATAGGTCGCCTAACGTCCAAAGGAAGTATGCCGCCGTCAGGAACATCGGAAAGGCGAAAACTTGTTTCAACGTGTCCATCCACGCCCCCGGCTTCGGCATCATGCTCTGCAAGCGCGGCATGAAGCTTAGCAACAAGAACGGCAATGCGAGCCCCAGTCCCATCGCCAGTAAAACTGCGAACACGTATAAAGCCGGCTGAGTCATGATCCCACCAAGGGCAGCACCTAAAAACGGACCCGTACATGGCGCGCCAACCACGACGGCCAATACGCCCGTGAAAAATGCACCAGCTGAACCTTGCTTGCGCGCAAGTCCCTCGCCGACATTCTGGACCGAGGCTCCAAGCTCAAACACACCGAGCAGCCACAGACCGATCATAAAGATGACCAAAACTAATACAGTGATCACAATCGGGTCCTGCATCCAGAACCCCCATGTCGCGGCACCTGTTGCAGCTCGAACAGCAATAATCGCGGCAGCTAGCGCAGCAAAGCTCAACAACACACCGGCCGTGTACCACAGACCATGCGCACGCGCCTCTGCGGCCTCGCCATTAGCCGTAGCTGAGACCACGCCCAACGCCTTGATCGACAAGACAGGCAACACGCATGGCATCAGATTGAGTATCAGCCCGCCGATCAGCGCAAGAAGAATAAGTAATGGGAGATTTACGCTCGGCTGACTGCTGGTACCCGGCAGGATTGGGCCCGGCGCAGCACTCACCGCCAGACCGGTATCGCCAATCTGGACCACGCCGCTAATGGAGTTCGGAATCTCTGCGTCTGATTTCGATGGCGTGAGCGCGAGCTGCAGCCCCTCCGGACCAACTGTTACAGGCTGATCTGCCGCATGAACAATCTCATGGCCATGCGGAAAAAACCGCGCCTTACCCGTCAGTCCCGCTACTTGTGGTCCACTGATTGAAAGTATCCAGTTGCCGCCCTGCGCAGTTAGATTGGCAGCGCCGTCAAAGGCATCAGGCACATCCTGAAGAGCTGAATTGATGAGCGCCGCCCCTGCTTCATCCGGTAATTGCTGCGCCCCAACAGACAAAAGCAACCGGATCGGCGCACTCTCAGGTATGCAAATATTTTCGCAAATCAGATAGTCAGCAATCCCCTCGAAAAGATACGGCGCGTCAGCGTCTGCTGGGATCGTGACAGGAAACGGAAGAACAATTTTATCCGAGTATCCATAATCCATGATCTCACCAGGAACGACCGGCAGCAATTCCGGCGCTGGCCAGGAAAAGTCGCCAATCTCGACGCCGGAATCCGTAACCGAATCTGACCAGATGATCTCAGGCGGTATGCCTGCATCGCCTGCATTCTTCCAGTAGATGTGCCATTTCGGCTGGATATCGAAAGCGAGCCCCATCCAGACAGTCTCGCCGGGTATGGCGATGGCGCGATCAGAAATCAGCTCGACCTTCGCATAGGGCCCTTCAGATGTTTGTGCCTGCGCATCCGGAAGCATCAACCCAAAGCTGAACAGGAGCACCGCGACCAAAGTCGACATGTATTTCATTACAAGGCTACTCCGCATTTCCTCCCCGTAGGCATATTGGATGAGAGGTTAAAAAGGAAACCACCTCTCGCATTTGTTATCGCAAAAAAAACGGGCGCCCTGAAATAGAGCGCCCGATTAATTGTATAATATTGCCTGAGTTTAGGCCTGAGGCGCAGCCGGTGCTTGTGGCGCCGCTGCAGCACCTTCTGGTGCAGGCACGGAAACAGCGCGCTGAATGATGCGAGACCAATTCAACAGTGAAATCATGTGTCCGTATATTGCCCCAAGCGCACCACTGGCCCGCAATTCGAGGAACTGCTCATTGGAAAGGCCGTTCAGCTTCTCCTCGTCAATCGCCCAATAGTCGGCAATTTTTTGTTGCTCGCCAACGGGGTTGCCTTGCGGGTCGCGCGGCTGGAAGGATACTGATTTTTGTTCAAACAAGTTGAACTTCGTCATCACGTCCGAAAATTCGATCGTTGCACGGCGCTGACGTTCGAACTCCTTACAGAATTCAACGGCATTCTTTGTGAACTCAGTCGCCTCACCGTTCTCAAAGAACGGAATGTCTGGCTGGTTCGTCACCATCGGGGCTTCGCGATCCACGCAAAGGAGTAGACGATCGCCCTCACCTTCGCTTGCAAAAACGAAAGGATAGCGCCGCACGAAAGCGGGCAGATAAAAATCCGGGTCAGCCGAGCCATCAGCACGAACAAACAGGTTCTCGTTTTGCCGTACACCCATCACAGCAACGGGTGTACGCTCGTCACCAACAAAGATGATCGGATAGGCGGCAGCAGCCATGCCAAATTCAGTCACAGTCACCGGCACGGCATGCGCGGTACGCAGGAAGGCAAAAGGTGCAGGCACCTGCTTCACACCCAGACCGCCATGTTGTTCTGGCGATAAGGGTTGCGGGTTCTTGTAAAACAGCACATTGCCTGACAATTCTGGCTGCTGCGGGGCTTGGGTATTGTCCACAGGTCTCTCCCATTTGTAAGATTGGCGGGGTTTAACGGAAATGACATGGTCGGACAACCAGTAAGCTGGCAGGAGATGCAGGTGTTGCAAGAGTTTCACGAAAGACCTCGCCAATTCGCGCGACTTAAACGGCTTACTTCTGCTGTATTTGCGGGGGTTTGCGTGATTTTTATGGGTCTAGCAGCTTGCACACCGGCGCAAGAAAATACTCGCCTTGATCGCAAAACTTTGGCCAGAGCGGAAGCGATCCTTGATGATATTGTTCAAACTGAGCTTGCACTGTCACCACAAACAGCCAGTAAGCTAGGTCTACTGGACTTGGCTCCGCCCTATGCCAATGCGCACCTTGATGATCATTCTCAGGCTGGGTTCGAACGCCGCCGTCTCATACGGCTCGATCTACTCGCGCTAGCGCGCAATCGACCAGTAATGCCAACAGGCCATCCTCTCGCACAGGATCTTATGATTCTCGAGGACGCTTTATTTCGTCTCACGCAGGTTCAACAAATCGGGCACGGACGCATGTCTCTTTCGGAGGTCCGGCCATATGTTATTGATCCTTATAGCGGTGTTTGGCTTGAAGGCCCTGAACTGCTGGAGAATGATCACTATGTGTCATCACCTGCAGACGCCCTCGCCTATCTTCAACGATTGGAAGCCTTGCCAAATTCGATCGACGATGTCCGTCGCCGTTTGCTCGCCGATGCCGAAGCGGGATTGGTACCGCCTGCCGAACTCATGTATGAAACGAAACATGTGATCGATCAGATCATCGAGAAGGAGCCGGAAAGGCTGAAACGCTTATCTGGTATTTTCACTAATATCCTTCAAAGCACTTCAGACCTCGACCCACAGGAGATCGAGGCGCTTTCTGAGCGTGGCGACACGGCTGTGAACGACGCGCTTCTGCCCGCTTATCGGCGCCTGTCCGACACCTTAGGCGACCTTATGCCAAGCGCTCCGGCGCAAGGCGGGCTCTGGGCCCAGCCGAACGGACATGAAGCATACGCGCGACTCGTCGCATGGCATGTGGACGGCGCGCCGCCGCTCGATGCGCTTCATGATACAAATATTGACGAGGCGGACCTGCTACAAGCGTCTTTCGAATCCGCAGTCGAAGGCGAATTCGCGCCTGAAGAGCCAGCAGATAGTGAGCTGTCCTTTGCAGATTATCTGGCACGGCTATCGACCCCAGAACCAGTTGATAATGCCGGGATGCCAATTGCAGCTGAAGCGACGCCCGCCATAGTGGAAACGGTTGCGCTTGAAGGATATCATTATAGCCCGGCGCGCCTTGATGGGTTGCGCCCCGCCCTCGTGATTGAGCACAATGACCAGGCCGCTCTTTGGCCGGACCATATGCAGTCAGCGCTATTCTTGATTGCCGACCTGCCACGACGAGAGCCATATGTTGATATAGCGAGCCAGCGCGGCAATGCAGCGACGGCTTTGGCAGCATATCCAAGTTTTCAAGCTGGTTGGCAGATGTATACGGCCGAATCTGAAGCTCCGGAAGCCCTCTCAACACCGCGTGACCAGCTCGGGCTGCGTCAGCTGCTACTCCTTTATTCCGCTATGGCCGCTGCGGATACGGGATTGCATGAAAAACGTTGGTCGCTCGATCAATCAACTGAATACTTGACGCAAACTGCGCATTTGCCATTGGCACTTGCGCAAGAAGCAACACTTCGCATCGCGGCTCGGCCCGGCTATGCCACCGCCAGACTTGTAAGCTATCGCAAATTCAAAGCCTTGCGTAACCGCGCCCGCGCTGTTTTGGGAACGCGCTTTGACGAAACAGCCTTTCAAACCATCATACTCTCCGGCGGGCCGCGCCCATTCTCAATGGTCGAGCGCGATGTTGAAAACTGGTATCAGGGTATGCTGCCGTCCACCGAATAGCTCTAAGCGGCAAGCGCCATATCCTCGAGACTTGTTGCACAAACCGGGCTCAAGCCTGCCTGCAAATCATTTATCGCCTCAACGCGCGCATTTGGATCTGCTTCTTGCATCACGAACACGGCCCGCGCACCGTAGCGCTCTGCATCCGCAAACGCCCAAATTGGTTGAACGTCGTGCAGGCGACCGCGCAATGGACAGAGCTTTACAACGCGCCACCCAAACGGCCCTTGCGCCGCAAACAAGGCGACACCCGCTTCACGCGCCCATGCAGAATTTGTGGCCATGCGCACAAATCCATAGGCTTTTCCTGACTGACCTCTAAATTTCATAACCCGCATCGATGTTCTCCCTGTGTTCTCATTTGTTTTATTCCCTTTTTGTTCTTTTGCAAGAACTTTATCGTAAACAAAACCTTAACACCCACGCGTGGTAGAGTTGAATGCGCCTGGCACAAAACCGATCTTCCTACTTGCCAATTGCCTTTTGCTCATCTAAGGACTTTTGCTCATCCTAAGCATAAGGGTGGTGTGGCGTCTTTTCTCTTTCTCGCGGCGGCGATCTTGAAAAGTTCGATACGCATAATCATATAATGCTCAGATTGAGCAAAACAGGAGGCCGCGATGGCAAGATTGATTGATTCAGGACCCGGCTGCGCCGCGCCAACGCCAACACGTGCACGATCAGCCAATGAAGTGCGCGGATTATTCTATGACAAGCAGACCCGCGCCGAGACCGATCACCTCTACCCCCTAGTGTCAGACTTCATCACGCCAATGGAGTGGCCTGCAGTCGCCCCGCTCGTGGCTGCGGTCAATCGACTTAAACTCGAGAAAAACGCCGTCATCCTGGCGCACAATTACATGACGCCTGATATCTTCCGTCTTGTCGGTGACTTTCGCGGCGACAGCCTTCAGCTGGCGCGCGAAGCCGCAAATGTCGATGCTGATATCATCGTTCAGGCTGGTGTTCACTTCATGGCTGAAACATCAAAGATTCTGGCCCCTAGCAAAACCGTCCTCATCTCAAGTCTCGAAGCGGGCTGTTCACTCGCCAGCTCGATTACTGGCGCGGACGTTCGCCTGATAAAAGAGCGCTATCCAGACTATCCGGTAGTCACATATGTCAACACAACCGCAGATGTGAAAGCCGAGTGCCATATTACCTGTACCAGCTCAAATGCGGCGCAAGTCGTCGAGGCTATCGCCGCTGAATGGAATACAGACACGGTGATCCTGGTCCCGGATCAGTATCTCGCCAAAAATGTTGCAGCCCAGACTGGTATACGCATCATCACATGGCCGGGGGCATGTGAAGTCCACGAACTATTTAGCGCGGGCGACGTCGAAGCATTGCGCGAGGCCCATCCGGGCGTGGTCATTCTTGCCCACCCTGAATGCCCGCCAGATGTTCTGGAAGCATCAGACTTTGCTGGATCAACTGCCGCGCTGGCAAATTACGTGAAAGACGAGCAACCACCAAAGGTCGTGCTACTTACTGAGTGCTCAATGAGCGACAATGTCGCTTCTGAAAACCCGGACGTGGATTTTGTTCGCCCCTGCAACCTTTGCCCGCACATGAAACAGATCACGCTTGAAAATATTTATGACTGTCTGATCGAGATGCGCCATGAAGTTACAATTGATGAAGATGTCCGTCTGCGCGCCAAAGCCGCGATAGATGCCATGCTGGCCTTGCCCAAAATGGCCTCACCACTCGCCTTCAAAACCGGCCTCAAGCCAATGGACATTGAAGTAATTTCACCTGAATAACGCCTTGTCGCTGCCACATGGACACGCTTAAACTGCAAGACAAATAGGTTCAGGGAGACATCATGAAACTGCGAATGGCCGCGCTACTCGTTGGAACACTGGCTTTGGCTTGGCCGTCTCAGGCTGACACCCGTGACCCAAGCGATGTTCTCGGATCATGGACGTTCCAGACTAAACCCTACCGGGACGGGCAATGCCTGATGAGTGGCACGATGCGCCTGACTGATGATCCCGAAGAAGGCGTCTATAATTGCGAGCTTACGGCTGTCGAAGTGTGCTCAATGTGGGGCCGCTCCGTGGTTCAGCAAAGCTGCCGCGCCAGACGTTTCGGCAATCAGGTCTCGGTGCGGTCGCAAATCAATCAGATGCTCGAGCAAAAAGACCACGGCCTGATCTACGTCCCTGACAATTTCTCGCTGACCGTCCAAAACACACAGCGTATGTTTGGCGCACTTATATCCGCCGCCACCGCGCCGGTTGAGTTCCGCCGCTCCGAAGACGGCATCTCGTAATGCGCATTCTGGCCATTATGCTTACAGCGCTCGCTCTACCCATGCAGGCGGCCAATGCAGAAGCCAACATCCCTGTCGCAGGCCATTGGACATTCACTGCAAACCTGAAAATTGACTGTACCTTTGCCGGAACAGGCTACTTAAAGCCTGACGGTGACGGCAAGTATGTCGGCGAGATTACGGCGCGCCAAAGCTGCCCTTCGCTGCCGGAAGACTATCTGGTGCGTCAGGACTGCAACGCGACCCGATTAGGAAACCAGCTTTCAGTGCGGTGCCGGATCGTCGAATACATTAACGGCTATAATACTGGCCACTATTACCCTGATAATTTTACCCTGACGATTGCCTCCCCGCGCCGTATGCATGGTGCGCTGGTTAGTCAGGGTGGGGTCAAGCCGGCTGAATGGCTGCGCACCGAAGGGGGCATTTCTTGACCTCATTCGGGGGGCCGCAGGCCGTAAATCTATCCGCCGCTGCGGGCGGGAACCGCGAACGCGTGCTGATCGTCGGAGCTGGATTGGCCGGATTATTTCTGGGCTTACGCCTGGCGCCGCGTCCATGTACAATCATCTCGCCTGCTCCGCTTGGACAGGCCGCCTCATCTGCATGGGCGCAAGGCGGACTTGCAGCTGCGCTCGACCCAAAGGATAGCCCGCAGCAGCACGCCGCCGATACAATTGCTGCAGGTTCCGGCCTCGTCGACCCCGTTGTCGCCAGACTGATCGCTGAAGAAGGCCCGGCCCGCGTCCGTGATCTCGTGGCCCTTGGCGTCCCATTTGACCGCACACCAGACGGGGCGCTCGCGCTTAGCCTGGAAGCGGCGCATTCATTGCCGCGAGTTGCCAGAGTCGCTGGCGATCTCGCTGGCAAAGCGATCATGGGCGCACTAACGGCAGCCGTGCGCGCCGCCACCCATATTGAACTTGTTGAGCATGCCAAAGCCGTCGGTCTTTTGCAGGATAGCCATGGCCGCATTTCCGGCGCGGTACTGGCAGATCATCGCGGACGCCTCTCAACCTTCACGAGCCCAGAAACTGTGCTTTGCACGGGCGGTTCGGGCGGTCTGTTCAAGATCACCACCAACCCGTCACAGGCGCGCGGCGATGCCCTCGCCATGGTATTCAGCGCAGGCGGTGTCATTGCAGACCCAGAATTCGTGCAGTTTCATCCAACGGCAATGGATGTCGGCCTTGATCCTTCTCCGCTCGCAACTGAGGCCCTGCGCGGCGAAGGTGCGATCCTTGTAGGCAGCGATGGCAACAGCTTCATGGCCAAGTATCACGCCGCCGCCGAGCTTGCCCCTCGCGATGAAGTTGCACGGGCAATTCATGCCGAACGCGCCGCCGGTCGCGGCGCATTTCTCGATACACGCGAAGCCATAGGCGGGCATATCAAAGACCATTTCCCTACTGTCTTCGCCGCGTGCATGGCTGCCGGGATCGATCCACGCACTGCGCCTATCCCAGTCGCGCCCGCCATGCATTATCATATGGGCGGCATCGTTTCAGACATCTGGGGTCGCTCCAGCCTGAACGGGCTGAGTATTTGCGGCGAGTGCGCAAGTACCGGCGCGCACGGCGCCAATCGGCTCGCCTCCAACTCACTCCTTGAGGCTGTCGTCATGGCCGCACGCATCGCTGACCGATTGCGTGATACCGAAACAAAGCAAGTTACAGCCTCTGATGCGTCTATCCCCGCTGATCTCCCTGACGAGGCATTGCAGAGACTGCGTCATGGTATGGCGGATCATTGCGGTGTTGTACGAGATCGTGAGGGCTTGAAAGGCCTGTTAGCCAGTATCGACCAACTCCAAAACGAGCACGGCGCTGCCCGTGCGCTGGTTGCGGCAGGGCTGATCGCGAGTGCAGCCCTTGGGCGCAAGGAAAGTCGCGGCGGCCACTATCGCAGTGACTTCCCAAACACCAATACCATTGCGACGCGAACGTTCTCCCACCTTCCCGCTTCAAATCCAGAGTCTGTTCATGCCTGAAACATTGCCTATCGCACCACCTCCATTGCCAGACATCATCCTCGATCCGATTGTCCGTTTGGCGCTCGCTGAAGATCTCGGCCGCGCCGGTGATCTCACTACGGATGCGACGATTAAACCTGGTACACAGCTCACCGCGCATATCCGCGCCCGAAAACCCGGAACTCTCGCGGGCATGGATGCCGCGGCCTATGCTCTAAAATTGGTCGATAGCGGCGTCACTCTCGATCAGAAGATGAGCGATGGCGACGCACTTTCGCCCGGTAACACAATCGCCATCATGTCTGGCCCGGCGCGCTCAATCCTAACTGCCGAGCGCACAATGTTGAACTTCTTGGGCCGTCTGTCAGGTATCGCGACATTGACCAGCCAGTATGCGGCAGCCATCGCCCATACAGACGCAACCGTTGTGTGCACGCGCAAAACCACGCCCGGCCACCGCGCCCTGGAGAAACGCGCCGTGCGTTGCGGCGGCGGCACTTCGCATCGTTACGGTCTCGACGATGCGATCATGATCAAGGACAACCACATTGCGGCCTGTGGTTCGATCCCGGAAGCCCTGCGGCGCGCCCATGCGTATGCCGGACACTTACGGATGATTGAGATCGAGGTGGATCGGCTCGACCAGCTGGTTGAAGCCCTGCCCTATAAGCCACATGCTGTCTTGCTCGATAATATGAAGCCAGACATGCTCCGTGAAGCCGTTGGAATCATTAATGGCCAATGCATTGCCGAGGCTAGCGGCGGTGTCACGCTTGAGACTATCGCGGCGATCGCTGAAACAGGAGTCGACTATATTTCAGTCGGCGCACTCACGCATTCGGCGATCAATCTAGATGTAGGGCTGGATATTCTGTAACAGCTTACAGCTTGCAACCAAGCCTAATGTATCGTGGTTTCAGTTTCGACCGCTGCAACTGTCTCACCCGCAGGCAGCTCGCGCTCTTCAACCACCACACCGTCCACAACCCGGCGCACGATACGGCGCGTTGTCGTTGAGGCTGTTGGCGTCGTCTCTACTGTCGTTTCCACCACATCTGATCCGGATGCGACAGGAATATCGGCCTTCGCTGCATCACGTGCCTTCAAATCCTTCAACTGCTGAGCATTCAGATCAATCGCAACAACCGGGCGTTGATCTTCCATCTGCACAGGTGCAGCAGTTTTGATCACCGAAACCTTTGCATCCGTTGCGACCACAGCCGGAACAATTGCACTGAGACCGGAGCGGCGTTGCGCCAAACGCTGATTCTGCTTTGCGCTTGCTGCCGCCCATTCGCCGCCGCGTGGGAAGCGATAGAAAATATGTGTGCCAATCTGGCGCGTGCGAACGAGTCCGGAATTCCAAACTGGGTTCACATAAGTCGCATGATAGTGCGTCGCGCCAGCTGTCTTGCGCTCATTCAAGCCCATAACGACATGCGAAGCCACGTTCTGCGCCTTGTCCCACAGCTTGCCTCTCGGCTCGCGCTTCATCGCGCCGTCGCATGTAAACGTGAATTGGCATCCCGTCGTCCGGGTTGCGCCTTGGAATACGACGCCGCAAATCGAGTTCGGATAGCGATGATCTTTAACGCGGTTGATAATCACTTCCGCAACGGCCAGCTGACCTGATGACGATTCACTGCGCGCTTCGTAATAAACCGCTTGCGAGAGACACTTGGTTTCCGCAACCATATCTTCGGCGCGCGACATCATGCCGGGTTCATGCGTCGCCAGCCCCATCAGGGCCGCCCGATCACGCTCCAGCGCAGCATAGCGGCTAAGGGCGGAGCCCGGATCACGCTCTAGCGAGTATTCAACACTGCGCAGCCAGTCATGGCGCAAAAGTGCAGATGTATCTTCGTCGGCGCGCAAGGCAGCACCCGCATCCTGCTTTTCAGCGAGCAGGATATTGCGCTCGCGGAACTGCTGCGCATCTTGGCGTTCCTGATTGACGTCTGAGAGCATTGGCATGCCCACCAGTACGGCAGTTGCACATGCAACGCCCAGCATTCCTCGTTTCATCATGGATTTGTGGTCGTCCGGTGTTTGCGCTTTCCACCAACGCACGGCGCGCGATGTCAGCGTCAGGCCCATAAGGCTTTGCTTCGTCGTTTTACTCATAGCCGTCGTCTATCCCACCATCTTGCTTGCGAACGGCAATGCAAGATTTAATCCAATTTCCGACATCCAGCTTCTTAAATGGCTGTCATGTCGGCTCTCGAAGGGTGAAATAAGGTGCTTATTGATCCAAAAATCAATTCTAACCGCCCTTCGCACCCGCATTATTTGCGTTAACACAGCGCAATGAACCGTGGCTGAACCCCTGTTTACAGCGGCCTATAGCCCGCAAACAGTTGCATTTATTACAGAATCGATACGATATAACTTGCCGCATACGAGGTATGCACATCCTCAAATGTGGTAATATTACAACGCATCGGGTGACGGTAATCTAAACGCGACCTTACCTGAAAGCGCGATTCTACTGTTTTTACTGGTCCACCAGCGCCGCGTGCGCTGCAGCAAGACGCGCAATTGGCACGCGATATGGTGAGCAGGATACATAGTCCAGCCCCGCATGATGACAGAAGATAACCGAGGCTGGATCACCGCCATGTTCGCCGCAAATTCCGAGTTTGATGCCCGCTCGCGTTGCACGTCCGCGCTCTGTAGCAAGCTTCACAAGTTCGCCTACCCCCTCCTGATCAATTGTCACGAACGGGTCTTTTTCATAGATACCCTGCGTCTCGTAAGCTGAAAGGAAGCGCCCCGCATCGTCGCGTGAAATACCGAGCGTTGTTTGTGTCAGGTCATTTGTGCCGAACGAAAAGAACTCCGCCGTTTCAGCAATATCGCCAGCCCGCAGCGCCGCACGCGGCAGCTCGATCATCGTTCCAACCAAATAGTCCAGCTCCATGCCCGCTTCGGCAAACACCGCTTTAGCCGCAGCATCAACGACGGCTTTCAGGATATCGAGTTCCTTCTTCGTCCCGACAAGCGGGATCATCACTTCCGGCACAGGTTTGTCGCCTGTCTCTTGTGCGACGAGCAGAGCCGCTTCAAAGATTGCCCGCGCCTGCATCTCGTAGATTTCTGGATACGTAATCCCGAGACGACACCCGCGATGCCCAAGCATCGGATTGCTTTCATGCAGCGCATCTGCTTGCCGCTTCAGCACGTTCACATCCACACCCGCCGAGGCGGCAACATCAGCCATATCCTCTTCAGTATGCGGCATGAACTCGTGCAGCGGTGGGTCAAGCAGACGAATCGTACACGGCAGACCGCCCATAATCCGGAAAATCTCGGCAAAGTCGCCGCGCTGCATCGGCAGCAATTTGTCCAGCGCCGCGACCCGGCCCGCTTTATCCTCAGCCAGGATCATTGCGCGCACGACAGGGATGCGCTCGGCGTCAAAGAACATATGCTCGGTCCGGCAGAGGCCAATCCCCTCAGCGCCATATTCCTTCGCGACCGTAACATCCGCAGGTGTTTCGGCATTCGTCCGCACCCTCAAACGGCGCACCTTGTCAGCCCATTGCATCAACAATCCGAAGTCGCCAGACAGATCAGGCTGAACCATTTCAACCTCGCCGAACAGAACCTGCCCCGCTGCGCCATCGACCGTGATCACGTCGCCCTTTTTGATCTCGCGGCCCGCAACGCTAAACACGCCAGCCTCGCTATCAATCATCAGGCTTCCAGCCCCGCAAACACAGGGCCGCCCCATGCCGCGCGCCACAACAGCGGCGTGCGAGGTCATCCCGCCGCGCGCCGTGACGATAGCTTTCGCGGCGTGCATGCCGTGAATATCTTCCGGGCTGGTTTCAACCCGCACCAGGATCACCGCTTTGCCCGCATCCGCCAGCCGCGCCGCTTCATCGCTATCGAACACCACCTCGCCGACGGCCGCGCCAGGGCTGGCGGGTAGTCCGGTGACAATCACATCGCGCGCTGCATTCTCAGCAATCGTCGGATGTAGCAATTGATCAAGTTGCGAGGGCTCGAGGCGCAGAACGGCTTCATTCTCCGTAATCAATCCCTCTTGCGCCATGTCGACAGCGATCTTCAGCGCGGCGCCGGCCGTGCGCTTCCCGGTCCGGGTTTGCAGCATGTAAAGCGTGCCGTCCTCAACTGTGAACTCAATGTCCTGCATGTCGCGATAGTGCGCCTCTAGCGTCTGCGCGACGCCGTCCAGCTCCGCGTAGACTTCCGGCATGGCCTGCTCCAGCGGCATGTCATCAGAGCCGACTTCGCTCGCGCCAGCATGGCTAATCGGCGCCGGGGTCCGGATACCGGCCACAACATCTTCGCCCTGCGCATTGATCAGATATTCGCCGTAAAACAGCTTTTCACCGGTTGAGGGGTTACGCGTAAACGCCACGCCGGTCGCCGACGTATCGCCCATATTGCCGAACACCATCGACTGTACGTTGACGGCCGTACCCCACTTTTGCGGAATATCGTTCAGCTTGCGATACAGGATCGCGCGGTCATTCATCCATGAGCCAAACACGGCGGTGATCGCGCCCCAGAGTTGTTCTTTAGGATCATCCGGAAACGGTTTGCCGAGCTGCTTTTCGACCGCAGCCTTATACAGAACCACAATCTCTTTCCAGTCCTCAGCCGTCATCTCGGTGTCGAGGCTATAGTCCTCGCGTTCTTTGTAATCGTCGAGAATGTATTCGAACGTATCGTGGCGCACATTCATCACGACATTCGAATACATCTGAATGAAACGGCGATAGCTGTCATAGGCAAAGCGCTCGCCCGCTTTGGCCGCCAATCCGCCAACCGTCACATCCGACAGGCCGAGATTCAGAACTGTATCCATCATGCCGGGCATCGACGCGCGCGCGCCAGAACGCACGGAAACCAGCAGCGGATTGCTCGCATCGCCAAAGACTTTGCCCGTCTTGGCTTCCAGCGCCGCCAGCGCCTCGCTGACCTGGTCTTCCAGCTCCGCCGGGTAGGTCTCGTCCAGCTCGTAATAGCGATTGCAGACATCAGTCGTCAGCGTAAATCCGGGCGGAACAGGCAGGCCAAGGCTCGCCATCTCGGCCAGGTTCGCGCCCTTGCCGCCGAGCAAATTCTTCATCGAGGCATTGCCATCGGAATTACCGCCGCCAAAAGCATAAACCCATTTCGCTTTGGTCATTGTCTCTGCTGCGTCGGCCATAAACTCGCTCCTGATCGTCCCGTTATCTCACCGGGACTGTTTGCAAATGCCTCGCCAGATTTTTCCGGCCAATTGAGGCTCGCGCGCTGCAAAGCGTCACGAAAAGAGACCGGAATCAAGTAGCCAGACTGACTGATTACGCTGTCATTCAATCCCTGCGCAGATTCCGCTCAGGTTTCACTGTATCAACGCGGCACAGTGTTGCTGCGGCGCAACAAACGAATCAGCCGCTAGCCCGCAATTTGCTCAAAATCAGCGACGCGATTAACGCCCGCGCGGATCGCTTCCAGCAGCGCCAGACGGTTGGCCCGCACAGCTTCGTCATCATCATTGACTTTCACGCCGTCAAAGAAGGCATCGACAGGCCCGCGCAGAGACGCGAGCAACGCCATCGCGCCTTCAAAGTCCTCGGCGTCCAGCTTACCTGCCAGCGCGCCCTCGACCTTGGTCAGCGCCGCATATAGCGCCTTTTCTTCAGCCGGGCCTTTGGCAATCAGCTTGGCATCCACCGCCGCGCCGCCGCTCCAGCCCTTCTTCTCTTCCGCCTTCAGGATATTCGCCGCGCGCTTATAGCCCGCAAGCAAGTTTGCCCCATCCTCGCTATCCAGAAACGCCCCCAGCGCCTCAACCCGCTTGACGATCAGAACAAGGTCATCCTCGCCGAGGGCAAATACCGCATCGATGAGATCATGCCGCTGGCCTTGATCGCGAAGGTATTGTTTGAGGCGGTCGGCAAAGAAATCAATCAAGCTATCGTATTTCTCTCGAGCTATTTGCAACGTTGCTTCTCTCGACCGCTCAGAATAATGCGTACTAAATCCATCGATAGCAGCTATCTTTTGCATCTTTGCGATAGCACTTGAGCTGAATCCTAAGTCTTCATACCGTTTCAATTCATCGATAGCCTGAACTTGTGCGTTTTGCGTCACATAAGACAATATCTTCGCCCAAGGTAGAGTGCTCCAGCTATCATAGAATGGCAGCCGCACCCCATTCTCCAATACAATCCGCACGACACCCAGCGCCGCCCGGCGCAGTGCGAACGGGTCCTTACTCCCGGTCGGTTTCTCATCAATCGCCCAGAAGCCAACCAGCGTATCGAGCTTATCCGCCAGCGCGACAGCAATCCCGACCGGGTCGGTCGGGACCGCATCGCTCGGCCCTTGCGGCTTATAATGATCGCGGATCGCATCGGCGACAGATGCAGGCTCCCCCGCTTCAAGCGCATAATAGCGCCCCATCACGCCTTGTAGCTCCGGAAACTCATAGACCATTTCCGAGACCAGATCGGCCTTTGCATGTTCAGCAGCTTTTCGGGCAAGCTTTGGATCAGCCCCAACTTTAGGAGCCAGTTCTTCCGCCAGCGCCGCAACCCGCTCCACCTTGTCGCCAATCGACCCCAGCTCATCCTTGAACTTAATTGTGCTGAGCTTCGGCACCATCGCTTCCAAGCCCGTCTTCTTGTCATTCTCCCAGAAGAACCGCCCGTCATCGAGACGCGCCGACAGAACCTTGCGGTTCCCTTTGGCAATCGCCTTGCCGTCATCGGCTGCGTCAATATTCGCCACGACAACAAAATTCGGCGCAAGCTCTCCCGTTTTCGGGTCGCGCACCGCAAAATATTTCTGGTGCGTGCGCATCGACAGTTGGATCACTTCCGGCGGCAGGCTCAGAAAGGCCGGATCCATCTCGCCCAGCACGACAGACGGCCATTCGGCCAGCCCCACGACTTCTTCTAAAAGCCCCTTATCCTCAACCAGCTCCAGCCCGGCTTTCTTACACACCGCCTTGGCATCCGCCTCAATCTTGGCGCGGCGGTCATCCCTCGTCAGCAGCACATGGCCCTCACCGCCCAGTTGGCTGACATAATCGTCCAGCCCGGTCACCGTGAACGGCCCGCGCCCATGCACCCGGTGCCCCTCGGTCTGGTTCCCGCTGGCATGGCCATCAATTTCAAACGGCACCGTCTTGCCATCAAACACGCAGACGATGCGTTGGATCGGCCGCACCCAACGCAGCTCCCCGCGCCCGGTCCGCATCGATTTCGGCCAGTGAAAGCCACGAATAATCTCCGGCACCAGGTCAGCGACAATCGCCGTCGTATCGCGGCCCTCGATCTTCTTCACGGCAACGTAAAAGTCGCCCTTTTTCGGGTCACTGCGCACTTCAGCTTCCGACACATCGCTCAGCCCCGCCCCGCGCAGGAAGCCCGCAACCGCCTGTTCTGGCGCGCCGACTTTCGGGCCTTTGCGTTCCTCTTCCACATCATCAGAGCGCGCCGGCAGTCCCTCGACCACCACTGTCAGACGCCGCGGACCAGACATCGACGCCACCGCCCAGCCGCCATCCTCCCGCACGGATCCGGTCAGCCCAGCGGCTTTCAACCCCTCAACCACGGCCTTTTTCAGGTCAGCCTCAGCCTTGGCCTGCATCCGCGCCGGGATTTCTTCGGAAAATATTTCAAGCAGAAGTTCAGACATATCAGCCAGAGCGCCTTTTGGTCTTAAAGTTTATTATGTGCGCCGTCGCATAGCGGGCTTTTGCCAGTCCGCTTACACGCGCAGAAGAAGACTTTGCCCGTCTTCGGGGCTTGCCAGCCTTCCGGAGCAAAGTCAGTACCTTTGTGAGAGCCGTCGCAGAAGGGCTGCGACTTGGATTTCCCACACGCACACCACCAGTACATCTTGCCTTCTTCAACCTCGACAGCAATCGGTTCTGTTCCGCCAATTTCTGGATCAGCCATCAGATTTCCTCCATTTCGGTTACGGTTCGCGCGGTTGCCTCACCATCGCCTGTATTCACAATGCTGGACGGCTCAATCAGCATAATCTCGCATTCTTCGTCCGCGCCCGGTCGATGCTCTGTCCCGCGCGGCACAATGATGAACTCACCCGCCTTGACGATCTCAACCCGGTCGCGAAACGCCATACGCATCACGCCCTTGGTTACAAAGAACATCTCGTCTTCATCGGCATGGGAATGCCAGTCAAAGTCGCCAATGATCTTGACCAACCGCACGTCCATATCATTGACGCGGCCAGCAAGTCTGGGTTGCCAATGATCAGAAAATTGCGCAAATTTCTCTTCAAGATTGACCTTGCTCATGACGCCCGCTCCGCTTCCTGCTCAGCCCACTGCTCTGCTGCGCCGCGCGCCAGATCTCGCACCCGCGCGATATAAGCTTGGCGCTCTGTCGGCGAAATCGCCCCGCGCGCATCAATCAGGTTGAATGTATGGCTGGCTTTCAGTGCATAATCATAGGCCGGTAGCGGCTTGCCCGCCGCGCGCAAGGCATTGGACTGGCTCTCGCAATCGGCAAACCAGCGCAGGAGCATGTCAACATCTGAATGCTCAAAATTAAACGCCGATTGCTGCACCTCATTCTCATGGAACACATCCCGGTACGTCAGCGGAACTTCTGATTCTGGATCATTAAACGGCAAATCATAGACGTTATCGACGCCAAACACATACATGGCGAGGCGTTCCAGCCCATAGGTCAGCTCGCCGGAGACCGGGAACACGTCGAGGCCGCCAACCTGCTGGAAATACGTATACTGGCTGACTTCCATCCCGTCACACCAGACCTCCCAGCCAAGGCCCCAGGCCCCAACCGTCGGGTTCTCCCAGTCATCCTCGACAAAGCGAATATCGTGCACCGCCGGGTCAATCCCGATCTCGTATAGCGAGTTCAGATAGAGGTCCTGCAAATTGGCTGGGTTCGGCTTCAGGATCACCTGATACTGATAGTAATGGCCGAGCCGCATCGGGTTCTCGCCATAGCGCGCATCGGCTGGTCGCCGCGACGGCTGCACATACGCCGCGCGCCAGTCTTTCGGCCCCAGCGCCCTCAACACAGTCGCCGGGTGTAGCGTGCCCGCGCCAACCTCCATGTCATAAGGCTGCAAGATCGCGCAGCCTTGCGCACTCCAATAGGCTTGCAGGCGCAGAATCAGATCCTGAAACGAGGCGGGTTTGGCTTTGGCCTTAGGGGCGGTCATGGCGAAAATCTCAGATTACATTTTGTAGCGTCTCGCCTAACGCTGCCCGCGCTATTCCGCAACTGCGTACAATGATCTAAGACCAGTCGAGACCCGTGCCGTCGCCCGCCACAGCTTGCATAGCATCACACACCGCGCCGCCCTTGGCGATGTGCAGATCAATTCCGGCCAACAGCCGCATAGGCCCAGACCGCAACCCCTTGCGCGCCCGTACAATCACACGCTTCGCCTCTGCGCCGGGGTATGGACGCACCGGCATAACCGTAATCTCACCGGTCCGCCGCTCAATCAGCGCTAGTATGCGCGCCAGTTCAGCCGCGCGGTGGATCATCACACATGTCCCCTTTGGCCGCAGTGCAAAAAGCATCGCGTCAATCCACGCTTTTAAAGATACACTTTCCAGATATGCCGCATCTTTCCCCTCAGCCGGTGACTTGATTGAGCCTTCAGCAAAAAAGGGCGGATTGGAAAACACCAAGTCGAACCTGTTTTCCCAGTCCGTCAGCAGTGCCGCAGCATCACCATCGACAATCTCAACCCTGTCCTCAAACTGGTTCCTCAAGACCCCGCGCCGCGCCAGCCGGGACATCTCTGCGTCTTTTTCAAGCCCCGTAAATTGCAGCCCCGGTACGCGAGACGCCGCAGGCAGCAGCGCTCCCCCTGCCCCGCAGCCAATTTCCAGCGCCGTGCCAGTTGCATTCGCATCCAAAGCCGCCGCCAGCAGCACGCTGTCCATCCCGGCCCGAAACCCCTTTGCGGGCTGTAAGACGGTCACCCGGCCGTTTAGAAAAGTATCCTTCGTGACGTCCATATCAGCCCGGCTCGACCTCGCTCAGCACACGCCGCGCGGCAGTGGCCAAATCTTCGCGCACCGTCACCCGGATCGGCACCAATGGACCACGCCCATCAATCACAGCCGTATGCTCATCCAGGACGAAAGCTTCGATCCCAGCCTCTGAGAGCAAGTGCCTCACATAAGATAGCTTCACGTAATCATTCGTGCGGAACACTTCTTCCATGGGCAGAATTCTCCAAAAAGGTCACATGCGGCGCGGCACCGCAGGGGATAGACGTCACTTTTACGCTACTCATATGGAAATGGACGGAAAAGTGGAATAGGACACACGCGTGACCGCAACACCTAAATTCTCCGCGAGCAACGATGTCGCAACTGTCGTCGATCGACTTACGTCTATGCTGGCGGCTGATCTGGCGGCGACAGAAGTGCTTTTAAAAGAGCGCGCAACAAGCCCTGTCGCGGTGATACCAGACCTGTCCGGCTACATTGTCTCGGCTGGCGGAAAACGCCTGCGTCCAATGGTAACCTTGGCAGCGGCCAATGCGGTTGGCGCGGCGAATGCAGGTACGCACGCTCTCGCGGCCGCCGTTGAGTTCATCCACACAGCCACGCTGTTGCACGATGATGTAGTCGACGAGAGTGACCTGCGCCGCGGCAAACAGGCCGCGAAGAATGTCTGGGGCAATAGCGCCTCTATCCTCGTCGGAGATTTCCTGTTCGCCCGCGCCTTCACGCTGATGGTCGAAACGGGTAGCATTGAAATTCTCGGTATTCTTTCAGATGCTTCAGCTGTAATTTCCGAGGGCGAGGTGCGCCAACTCGCCGCCGCCGGGCGCAAAGACCTGCCGACTGAAGAATATCTTGCCATTATCGAAGCCAAGACCGCTGCCCTGTTCGAGGCCGCTGCCCGCGCCGGTGCCCTGTCTGCTGGCAGCGAAGCGCACGCCGACGCGCTCGCCACGTATGGCAAAAATCTCGGCCTCGCCTTCCAGATCATCGACGACGCGCTTGACTATGGCGGCACGACCTCCGTGATTGGCAAGTCAGTTGGCGATGATTTCCGGGAGGGTAAGTCAACCTTGCCGACAATCATTGCCCGCCGCCGCGGCTCTGATGACGATATCGCCTTCTGGGATCGCGCGCTCGATATTGAGCAACAGACAGATGCCGATCTCGCCCACGCCATTCATCTGATTCGTTCAACTGGCGCGGCTGAAGCGACGCTTGCCGAAGCCAAGGCCTATGCCGAACTGGCCAAAACGGCCCTCAAATCCCTTCCCGAAAGCGACTGGACCAAAGCCCTCGCCGACCTCGCCGACTTCTGCGTCAGCCGGGCGCACTAGATCGCGCTTGTCGCACAATTTCAGCGCGTTATGGTTCCCCTAAACTGGAGGGACCCATTATGAAGACACGCGCCGCTGTTGCTTTTGAAGCCAAGAAACCGCTGGAAATTGTTGAGCTTGATCTGGATGGCCCAAAGGAAGGCGAAGTTCTGGTCGAGATCATGGCGACCGGGATTTGCCATACCGATGCCTATACGCTGGACGGCCTCGACTCAGAGGGCCTGTTCCCGTCTGTGCTTGGCCATGAAGGCGCTGGCATCGTGCGCGAGGTCGGCGCGGGCGTCACCAGTGTGAAGCCCGGCGATCATGCCATCCCGCTCTACACGCCGGAATGTCGCCAGTGCAAAAGCTGCCTGTCGGGCAAGACCAATCTCTGCACCGCGATCCGCGCGACCCAGGGCAAAGGCCTGATGCCCGATGGCACCAGCCGTTTCAGCTATAAGGGCGAGACGATCTACCACTATATGGGCTGCTCAACCTTTTCGAACTTCACCGTCTTGCCGGAAATCGCGGTGGCCAAAATCCGCGAAGACGCACCGTTCGACAAGGCCTGCTATATTGGCTGCGGTGTCACAACAGGCGTCGGCGCGGTGACCAAGACAGCGAAAGTCCAGCCCGGCGATAATGTAGTTGTGTTCGGCCTTGGCGGCATTGGCCTGAATGTCTTGCAGGGCGCACGTATGGCGGGCGCAGACCTGATTGTCGGCGTCGACATCAACCCCTCTAAAGAGGAATGGGGCCGCAAGTTCGGGATGACGCATTTCGTCAACCCGAAACAGGTTCAGGGATCGCTCGTCGAGCATCTTGTGGAGTTGACCGATGGCGGCGCTGATTACAGCTTTGACTGTACCGGAAATACCGAAGTGATGCGCGATGCCCTCGAATGCTGCCATCGCGGCTGGGGTACCAGCATCATCATTGGCGTGGCTGAAGCGGGCAAGGAAATCTCGACCCGCCCGTTCCAGCTGGTCACGGGCCGCAACTGGCGCGGCACCGCCTTTGGCGGCGCCAAGGGCCGCACGGACGTACCCAAGATTGTTGACTGGTACGTCAACGGCAAGATCGAAATCGACCCGATGATCACCCACACCATGGGGCTGGAAGACATCAACAAAGCCTTCGACCTGATGCACGCGGGCGAGAGCATCCGGTCGGTGGTGGTGTTTTGATGACAGACGAATGGAACCTGCCCTGGACCGCCAGCTGCCTCTGCGGCGGCGTCCAAATGAAAGTCTCCATCCCGCCGATGGCAACAATGGCGTGTCATTGCAGAGGATGCCAAAAGCTGACCAGCGGCCCCTATTCGCTGTCCGCATTGCTTCCCGCTGCCGGATTTGAAGTGACGAGTGGCAAGCCCGTGCTGGGCGCCCTGCGCACAGAGAACCAGCACTTCTATTGTCCGGACTGCAAGTCATGGCTGTTCACCCGGCCTGCAGGCATGGATTTCGTGAACTTGCGTTCGACCTTGCCGGACGATGCCAGTTGGGCCGCGCCGATCATGGAAAGCATGACGGCCGAAAAGCTACCATTCGCCAGCACAGGCGCAGAGTTCAGCTTCGAAGGCTTTCCAGGCCCCGCCGACTATCCCGCAATCATGCAGGCATTTGCCGAATATGGCCCACGACCCGGCACGTAAAGCAGGCCGGACCCCAGAAGATAGAACTCAAGGAGGAAACACTCATGTACTCTCACATGATGGTCGGAAGTAACGACCTAGACAAATCCAAAGTCTTCTACGATGCCCTTTTCATTGCCATGGGCGGGCGCGAGGGCAGCGTCGACCCGAAAGGCCGACTTCTCTACATCCACATGAAAAATGTCTTCATGGTCACAGCGCCGATAAATGGCGAACCTGCGACAGTGGCGAATGGCAGCACAATCGGCTTTGCCATGGAAAGCCCGGAACAAACCGATGCGTGGCACGCGGCTGGAATAAAAGCTGGCGGCGAGACGCTTGAAAACCCGCCCGGCTGGCGCGATCAACCGCGCGGCAGAATGTATCTGGCTTATCTGCGCGACCCAGATGGCCACAAACTCTGCGCGTTACATAGGGAATAGATATGACCCTCACTCCCATCTCCTCCTGGGCCAGCCATGGCGGCGCACTCAGTGTCCACGATCATGCCTCCGCTATCACCAATTGCACCATGCGGTTCGCCGTCTACACGCCGCCGCAGGCGAGTGACCATGCCGTGCCCGTCCTCTGGTACCTCTCCGGCCTGACCTGCACATGGGCGAATGTCATGGAGAAATCCGGCATCATGGCACACGCCGCCGAGCACGGCCTGATGATCATCGCGCCCGATACCAGCCCGCGCGGCGACAGCGTTGCCGATGATGACGCCTATGATCTCGGCCAGGGCGCAGGCTTCTACCTCACCGCGACCGAAGCCCCTTGGTCAAAACACTATAAAATGGACCAATATATCACCCATGAATTGCCCGGTCTGATCGCCGCGAACTTCCCCGCCGACATGTCCCGCCAAGGCATTACGGGCCACTCCATGGGCGGGCACGGCGCGCTGACGTTGCACTTGAAAAACCCTGATACTTACAAGAGCTGCTCGGCCTTTGCGCCGATCGTCTCACCCGCGCGAGTGCCATGGGGACAGAAAGCCCTGGAGACCTATCTCGGCCCGCTTTCAGTCGCATGGGAGGCCTATGACGCCACCGAGCTTGTCAAAGAGACCCAGACCCGCGCCGATATCCTGATCGATCAGGGCGACGCAGATCAGTTCCTCAAGGAACAGCTCGACCCGGCCCTCTTCCTCAAGCAAGCCCGCGACCACGGCCAGCGCGTCACCCACCGCATGCAGCCCGGCTATGATCATTCCTATTATTTTATCGCCAGCTTCATGGCCGACCATGTCGCCCACCACGCGGCGGCACTGCGAAAATAGGACCGCGAGGGCACCGCCGCCCTAGACTTGCCCCAATCGTCCCGGCAAACTCGTTCCCATAAAAGACTGATCTTGAAGGACGGATAATATGAAGTCACTGCGCACGGCCCTGCTTGGAGTCTCCGCCCTCGGCCTGGCCGCGTGTGCCACGGCGCCCGCCACACCGGACTATAGCAACCTCACTCCGCGCCAACAGGAAATCCTGCGCACCGCTGCGGCCCTGACCGGCACGTACGATGTCTCTGCTGCCGCCATGCGAACCGCCGTTCTGGGCGAGGATGGCACACCTGTCGGACTGATTGCTTATGAAAACCCTTCCGACGCCATTAAAGCGGGGGACACCGCCGCCTTTATCACAGCCATCAAAGCTGGCCAGACAAGCAGTGATTCCAGCCCGGCCTTCCGCGCCCTCGTCACCTCGTTCGACGAGGCCGCAGACGGTGACTACGTAGCTGCGCTAGAATCGGTTGACTTCGCGCAAGATTATGAAGCCGCCGAGAATGTAGCTGACTTTCTGGAGGCGTGGTATCTCGCGCTCGACGGGCAGGACGACGAGGCCATTGCCGCCCATCGCAGCGCCCGGGCCAGACTACCCGGCCTGACCGGTGACTTGTCTTTAGCCGCAATGCTCGAAGCCCTCGGGCGCACTGATGAAGCCCTCGCCGTTTACGCCACGATGACGCCGTCCAAGATCACCGCGCCAGAACATGAATTTGACCCACAGGGCCTTGTCTTCTCACATGTGCGTCTGGTCGTAGCGAGGCAGGCTTTGCTACTGCGCCGCGAGGGCCGTATCGACGAGGCACAGGCCCTGTACCGCCGCCTCGCCGCTGCCGAACCAGAGGAAGCGACAAGTTACGATGCGGCGATCGATTCGCTCGCAACCGGGCGCGGGCTGGATGATGAAAGCCTCACGCTCAAAAGCGCCTTTGTGCTGGCAATGGGCGACTATTCGCGGTCAATGGCCTTCCAGCGCATTTTCGCAGGCGTGATCTCGGGTAACCGCGTGCGCGGCTTTGACGAAACGAAAGGCGCGCTCGACCAGCTTGCTTTGCTCGTTGATCCAGCAAATGAGGAAATGCGCCTCAACATACATGACGCACTTTACGAACAGGCATTGTTCGACGGGGCCCTGCACGTCATCCTCACCGCGCCAGAGGCGACCAAAAGTCTCAGCTTTGCCGAGGCGTCGACCCGATTGCGTCTCGATGATCTGAAAGGCGCTGACAAAGCGCTGCAACGCGGCCTGAAGCTTGCCGACGATTATGAGAAACTCAGCGCGACATCTGCGGCCATGGGGCTCTATTCGCTCATGAATAATCAGGATCGCGCGCTGGAACTCGCCTTAGAGCTTCCCAAAATGGCCGAAACACCCGCAGAGAAAGCCGCTGCGCACGGGATGAGCGCCGCGGTCTACAGCCAGTTCGCAAAATTTGAGGAAGCCCTCGTCCAATCGCGCGCCGCACGCGAGCTTGATGATACGCATTCACGACGTATGGCGCTGACCAACGCGCTGGCTGAGGCTGGCGAGGTTGAGGAAGGTCTGTCCCTGTTGCGCTCGGAGGCTCTGGCCCGCCCCAACGACCCCTATATGCTCAACACGCTCGGCTACTATCTTGTCGAGCATACCGACCGTCTCGATGAAGCCTTCAAAGTCCTCGCCCGCGCTTCTGCGCTTGCGCCTAACGATTCCTATATTGCCGATAGTTTTGGCTGGATCCGCTACAAAATGGGCGATCTGGATGGCGCACGCCGCTATATTGAGCTTAGCCGACGCGAGCTTGAACCCAATCGCCATTGGGAGATTGAAGACCATATTGGCGACGTCTACTGGCACCTTGATCGCAAGGAAGAGGCGAAACAAGCCTGGGGCTATGCCTTGGAAGAATTCCCGCCGGAAGATGAGCGCGCCCGCATTGCCGAAAAACTGGAAAACGGCATTTCCGGTCCACCTCCCGAAAAACGCGAGCTCCCGGACGTGTCGCTTGGCGACGACGGCGCGATCAGCCGCAATGACATCTAACTGGCTCTAGGTGCTTGCCCTTGGGCGCGGAGACTGGAACAAAGGGGCCATGCTTCGCTGTCTGGTTTCTCTGGGTCTATTGTCATTCACAGCCGCTTGCGCCTCAAGCGGCCTGCTGATCTCTGACGAGGCGATGGCGCGCGCGCAGGCCGAGGTCCAGACCCGGCGGCTGGCTCGCGATTATTCCCGCTTCGCGGTCGCGCGCTACGCTTCCCTGACTGACGATCCGAAAATTGCCGCGCAATATTACGCTGACGTCGCACGTTCTGATCCCGGCGATACGACGATTGCTGAGCGCGCCATATTCTCCGCCTTGCTGGTTGGCGATGTTGATGACGCGGCCAAGATTGCCCGCAAAATCCCTGAAGCGACCCTGAAAGCCACCGAGCTCCCGCGCCTGACGCTCGCCATTGATGCGTTCGCAGACGGCCGCGAGCGTGCCGCACTCGGTTATTTGCAATCGCCATGGACAAGCGGTTTCCACGCAATGCTTGGACGCAGTCTTGTGGCGTGGATTGCCGATGAAACTGATCCAGACGTTGCCTTGCGCTTGCAAGCCACGGCGGGCGGCGACGACCCGGTCCTGTCCAGCGTCTCGCAAACCATCACGGCCCTTATGAAAATGCATCAGGGCGATGTCGATAGCGCGCAAGCTGACTTTGAACGCCTCTGGAACGCGCAAGCGCGCCTCGCTATTGGCGCTGAAGCCAATGCCCGTCAGATGGCGCTTTCGGGTAATATTGATGGCGCACTGAAACGGATCAAGGATTTTCAGGAAGAGGTCGGCCGCAACCCGACGCTTACTGCCCTCGCCCGCGAAATCCGCACGGGCACTGTGGCGCCGCAGCGCACACTTTCCCGCAAGGATGGCGCAGCGCTTGCCATCTACGCCGCCACTGCTGCCCTGTCTGGTCAGAATAATACCGACCTGCCCGGCATCTATTTCGCGCTTGCGCTACACCTCGACCCGGATCTCTATTCGGCGCTTACGCTCTGGGCGGATACGCTCGATACATCCGGGCGCCGCGACGAAGCGATCAAGCTTCTGAGCGCCGTCCCGAAAGATTCAATCCACCATACCAGCGCCCAAGGTCAACTCGCCTGGGTCTTGCGCCGCGAAGGCCGCAATGATGAAGCCCTGGCGCTGGCGCAAGAAACCCTCGCCCGCACCGAGGACCGCAATATCCGCATTCAGCTGGCTGACCTGTTGCAATCCCTTGGCCGCGACGGTGAGGCTGAGGCCACACTTACCGATGTCATCAAGGCCGATGAGAGCGAAGGCTATTATGACTGGCGCATCTATTTTGCGCGCGGCGCGGCCCGCGAGCGCCTGCGCCGCTGGCCACCGGCTGAAAGCGATCTGAAAACCGCGCTTGGCCTGAAGCCGGACAGCGCCACGATCCTGAACTATCTCGGCTATAGCTGGATTGATCGCGGCATAAATCTCGATGAAGGCCTGGCCTTGATCGAAAAGGCTGTGCGCCTGTCACCGCGCAGCGGTTCAATCACAGACAGCCTCGGCTGGGCGCATTACAAGCTCAGCAATTATGACCGCGCGATATTCTACCTCGAACGCGCCACCGAGCTAGACCCGCAAAACGCTGAAATCCTCGACCATCTCGGCGATGCCTATTGGCAAGTCGGACGCTATCTCGAAGCGGGCTACCAGTGGGAACGCGCGCTGACCTTTAGCGGCGACGCACAGCAAGCAGACCGCATTCAGAAAAAACTGAATGGCGGGCAAGCCCTCCTCGCCGCTGCGCCTCAACGTCAGGCCACCCCGCCTCGATGAGTGCCCTGATTGAGTATGCACCGGCCAAAGTGAACCTGTCGCTGCATGTGGGCCGCGTTAAAGATAATGGCCGCCACGACCTGATTTCGCTCGTCACATTCGCTGATGCAGACTCAGCTGATATTCTGGAAGCAGAACCCTCCACGCATTTCAGCCTTGGCATTGAAGGCCCGTACACGCGCGATTGTGGCCCGGCGCGCGATAATCTCGTCCTGCAGGCCGCCCGCGCCATGAATAGCGCCCTCGATGGCAATGCCCCGGCCCTCGCCTTCCGCCTTATCAAACGCTTGCCCTGCGCTGCAGGCATTGGCGGCGGCTCGGCCGATTGCGCAGCGGCTCTGCGTCTGATCGCCCATGTGCACGGCGAGGGCGGGATGGAACTTGCACGCGCCGTTGCCCCGGCACTGGGCGGCGACGTGCTCGCCTGCCTGATCAGCCAGCCCGGTCTGATGACCGGCGAAGGTGAGAGGTATGAGCCGATGCTCGGCTTGCCGCCCCTTCCCGCAGTGCTGGCCAATCCCGGCGCGCTGTGTCCAACGGGCCCGGTCTTCCAACACTTTGACGAAGCGGGCAGCACCCTGCGCGAGCATCCTCTGCCCAATGCCGGGCGCGGACGCGACACAGATTTCACCACCTATCTCGCTGCCGATACGGAAAACGCCCTACAGCCTCCGGCAATCACCCTCGTGCCAGACATCCAGACCACACTCAGCGCCCTCGCCGCCCTGCCCGGCGCCCGCCTGACCCGTATGAGCGGCTCCGGCGCCACCTGTTTTGCTCTGTTCGACACTATGGACGCCGCTAGCGCCGCCGCCGAAGCGCTCAGCGAAACACACCCCGACTGGTGGGTGAGTGCGACGATGCTGGGAGGCGGGTGATGAGTTTGGTTTTACTCGGCCAAGTTGCAGCCATCACACTGCTAGCGACGCTATTGGGCTGGACAGTATCGAGCATCTCAAAACGCTCAGGCATCAATGATGCGCCAGACGGTGTCCGCAAAACACAAGATCACCCCATCCCTCGACTGGGGGGTATTGCTATCCTGATAGCAGCAGGATTGGCACTCCTTCCGGCAAACTTTATCCAGGGCCTTGCCTTTTCCGACTCTGCTGACGCTATGAAGTGGGCAATCCTCGCGAGCTTTTGCAGCTGTGTCACTGTGCTCGGCCTATGGGACGATATCTGGACTGCAAACACGAAACTCAAGCTAGCCCTTCTGGCTGCAGCGACTCTTGGGGCAGCGTGGTTCGGGCTTCACCCAGATAGTCTGACCACCCCCTTCGGCAACCTCACAGCCCCCGCCGCCTTAATCCTCGGCAGCGCACTCTGGCTTCTTGTCTTCACCAACGCTGCCAATTTCATGGACGGTTCGAACGGTCTCTCTATCGGCTGTATGGCGATCATGCTCGCAGGCCTCGCCATTGCTGGCACGCTCAGCGGCGACTTTAATCTCAGCCTCTGGTGGTTCGCCCTTTTCGGCGCCATCGCGGGCTTCCTCATCCACAATCTGCGCGGTACGCTTTACGCAGGCGACGCTGGCGCGCTCGGCCTTGGCGCACTGTTTGCCAGCCTTGGCCTTGTCTCCAGCCTTGAAGTCTGGACCGTCGCGACCCTCGCGCTCCCCTTCCTGATCGACGTTCTGCTCACGCTGGTCTGGCGCGCCAGGCATAAGCGCTCATGGCTGAACGCTCACCGTGACCATGCTTATCAGCGCCTGATCGACACGGGCTGGAGCCATATGGATGTCGCGTTTCTGTATTGGGGCATGAGCATCGCATGCGCTGTTGCCGCTGTGATTGCAGCCAAGTCGGGCGGCGCAGCCCCGTTCGCGGTTTTCTGGGCGCTGACGCTGATGGGCACTGTCCTCTGGTGCTTCAATCGCTCCGAGGTTCGCCCCGAATAAGGGTGGCCAGCTCGCTTGGTGACGCATAGACCCCGGTACGCCAGGGCGCAAATGACCAGGCAAGCCAGCCCCCCGCGAGAGCCCCGACACCGCCAATCAACAGGCCAAATCCGTCCGACCCGAACTTGCCTGCTGCTGCAGCTGCAAAGCCAAACAGGCCCAGACCTGCAAAAACAGCGAAGATGATAAACATCGCACGGCGCCAGACATCCCCACCATCCGTGCGAATGCGTATCTGCGGATTGACGTCTTCAAGCGTTTCACAAACGGCGATCATCAGACGCAGCGCTTCGGGCCGGTCCTTACTGTCACCGCGATCATTGATTTCGATTTTCGCTTCGTCATCCCCGGCCCACAGATATAGCCAGGTTGAACGCGCGCCGCGCAACGTAAAATCATTCCATTCGGCCCGATCAATATCGGCCAGTTTCAAGGCGCTGTCGCCGCCGCGCCGCATGAGATGACCGTCCTTCAAGGCCCATGTCACCTCAAGACGCAGCGCGGCTGGTATAAACGTAAACTCGCGTATCTCGCTCATCTACATGTTCGGATAGGCGGGGCCGCCTGCGCCTTCTGGCGTCACCCAATTGATATTCTGGTTCGGGTCTTTGATATCGCATGTCTTACAGTGAATGCAGTTTTGCGAATTGATCTGGAAACGCAGCGGTTTGCCGTCTTCTTCAATCCATTCATAGACCCCTGCTGGGCAATAGCGCGCTGAAGGTCCATCAAACACATCATGCTCAGATGACTTTTGCAGGTCCATATCGATCACCTGCAAGTGCACAGGCTGGTCCTCGGCGTGATTGGTATTGGTGAACGAGACGCTGGTCAGCTTGTCAAAGCTCAGCACACCATCCGGCTTGTCATAGTCAATTGGCTTACATTTCGCGGCTGGCTTCAAGTATTCGTGGTCAGCCTTCTTGTGCTTCATTTGCGGGATATAGCCAAAGCCAAGCAGGTAGCGCATCCACATGTCTGGCATACCAAATACGGCCCCTGTCATCGTACCGAATTTCGACATGAGCGGCTTCACATTCCGCACCCGGGCCAGATCAGTCCACACCCAGCTCGCCCGCACCGCTGCGTCATAGCTCTCCAGCGTATCGCCTGCGCGGCCGTCTCGGATCGCGCCAATCGCTTCCTCAGCCGCCAGCATCCCGGTCTTCATCGCATTATGCGTACCCTTGATGCGCGGCAGGTTCACAAACCCCGCCGAGCAGCCAATCAGTGCACCGCCGGGAAAAGACAGTTTAGGAATGGACTGGATGCCGCCAGACGTAATCGCCCGCGCGCCATAGGCTTCGCGTTTGCCGCCCTTCAGGAATTTGGCAATATCATCGTGATGCTTGTAGCGCTGGAACTCTTCATACGGCGCGAGGTACGGGTTCTTGTAATTCAGGTGAACAACATACCCGACGGATACATAATTCTCGCCGCCCTCTGAGAAGTGATAGAGGAAACCGCCGCCATTACCGTCCTTGTCTTTGACGGGCCAGCCAAATGTGTGCTGCACATATCCAGCCTCAAACTCAGGGTGATCGGCAGGCACTTTCCAAACTTCTTTCAGGCCGATGCCGTATTTTTGCGGATCGCAATCAGCTTCCAGATCGTATTTTGCTTTGACCGATTTGGTAAGAGACCCACGCGCACCCTCAGCAAACAGGACATATTTGCCCAGCAATTCCATGCCCGGCTCATACTCGCCTTTATGGCTGCCATCTTCGGCAATCCCCATCACGCCAGCCACAACACCTTTAACCTCGCCATTGTCGCCATAAACGATTTCAGACGCAGCGAAGCCGGGAAAAACTTGCACTTCCAGCTCTTCGGCCCGTTCGCCTAGCCAGCGGCAGACATTGGCCAGTGAGCCAATGTAGCAGCCATGATTGTGCATGAAGGGCGGGAAGGTGAAGGTCGGCATTCCCATCGATCCGTGCGAGCCAAGCAGCTTGTATTTGTCGGCGCTCACCTCGGTTCGGATTGGGCGATCATCGCGGTCACGCCAATCCGGGATCAGCTCGTCAAGTGCCTTGGGATCGAGCACCAGACCCGACAGAATATGCGCCCCGATCTCACCGCCTTTTTCCAGCACCACAACTTCAAGCTCTTCACCAGCTTCATTCGCCAGCTGTTTCGCCCGGATCGCCGCCGACAGCCCTGCCGGGCCGCCGCCAATAATGACCAGATCAAATTCCATGGATTCGCGTTCGCTCATCAATTCTCTCCCAAGAGGTGGCGGCGCGCACGCGCCTGCCTTATACCTGTCTCCAACAAATGTTCTGACATTGGCTTTAACCCAGTTTTTCAAGGTCTCAATGCCACAAAATGCCCCTGACGCTGCGTTAAACGCTCTCACCGACTGGTGGGAAGAGATGGGTGTAGAGGTCGATCACGGCGAAATTGCTGCGCTTCAAAAAGCGCACTCGCCCAAGCTGCGTGATAAAACTGAGCCAAAGCCACCTCAAAACACGCCGAAAACTGCAGCCCCCTCTAAGCCAAACCGTAGACGTGATAAGTCCAAATCCGTAGACGACTGGGTGGCCGAAGCCGCCGCGCTCGCCGCCACAGCGAATGATATTCCAAGCTTAAAAGCCGCCATTGAAAGCTTTGACGGATGCCCGCTCAAAGCACTTTGCGAGCGCACGGTTGTCTATGGTGGCACGCTCGGCGCGCCGATCATGGTCATCGGAGAAGGCCCCGGCCCACAGGAAGACCAGCAAGGCCTGCCCTTTGTCGGGCCCGCTGGTCAGCTGCTCGACAAAATGCTGGCGGCGATCCGGCTCGACCGAAAAACCAATGCCTTCATCACCAATGTCAATTATTGGCGCCCGCCCGGTAATCGTAATCCAGAGGCCGATGAACTCGCCGTCTGCCGCCCTTTCGTCGACCGTATGATTGACCTCGCCCAACCAAAATTGATCATCGCAGCAGGCGGTGTCCCGGCAAAATCCCTGCTCGAAACCTCGGTTGGCATTATGAAATTGCGCGGGCGTGAGCAAAGCTTTTCGACGCCTGCAGGCACAACCGTACCGCTAATCCCGATGCTGCACCCGGCCTATCTCCTGCGCCGTCCACAAGACAAAAGCCGCGCTTGGCGAGACTTGCTGTTGGTCCAAGCGAGATTAGCTGAGCTCGGGGTTGAGGTATGATTGAAGACGAACAAACCGAAATGAAGCAAGTGGGACGCGTCTGGCTTACCTTCACAGTGCTCGGAGGCTCAGTCGCTATCATTGTCTTTCTAGGCCTCCACTTTGGCTTTCACCTACCGGAGCGGCTATCGACCATTATCGGCATAGGTTCAGGTCTCGTCGTCGGCATCGGAAGTGCACAGAACCAATGGCTACGAAGCCTCGCAGCAAAAACAACTGAAATCCTAAGTTACCTCGGATGGCTAACCCGCTAAATGCCTGCGCCCCTGTCGATTATCATTCCGGCCCTGAATGCCGAGGCTGATCTGCCGCTTTGCCTTGGCAGTCTGATGCCGGGGCTTGAGAGCGGTCTGATCCGCGAGGTGATCCTCGTTGATGGCGGTAGCGAGGACCAGACCTGCCGTATCGCTGAAGGCAGCGGGGCAAAACTCCTCACCGCGCCAACCACAGGCCGGGCGGCGCAGCTGCGACACGGCGCGAAGCACGCCCGCGGCGACTGGCTGCTTTTCCTGCACGCCGATACGGCGCTGTCTCGCGATTGGGCTGAGCGCGCCAAAGCGCATATCGCCAAGCGGCCACAAGACGCTGCGGCTTTCACGCTGGCCTTTCGCAGCGATGCGCCGATGGCCAAACGTATCGCGGCGCGTGCCAATCGCCGTGCCCGCCTGCTTGGCCTGCCCTATGGCGATCAAGGGCTGCTGGTCTCTCGCAAGCTGTATGATGCGGTGGGCGGCTACCCCGACGTGCCGCTGATGGAAGATGTCGAGATCGTCCGCGCCATCGGCAAGAAACGCCTATCGATCCTGTCGGCAGAGGCGCGCACATCGGCGGCAAAATATGAGCGCGATGGTTGGCGCAAACGCAGCTGGCGCAATGCCCTCCTGATTTCGCGATATTTGCTTGGCGCATCGCCGGAAAAACTGGCAAAGCATTATACCTGAAGACGGGGGAGCGCGCATGAGCCTTGAGACGGTATGGGAAGAAGAACTCGGCGAGGGCTATGTCTACCTGCCCGGCCATCCGGGGGCCGGAACAAATGGCTGCGTTACCCGGTCGCTGGATGTCTTCGCCTTTGATGCCAGCCTGCGCGGGCTTCAGGTCATCCTCGACATTGACGATCAGGACCGGATTATCGGGATCGAGATTGTCCGCTAGGCCGACCCTTCTGATCTTTGCCAAGCCGCCGCGTATGGGCCTCGCCAAGACACGGCTGGCGCGTAGCCTCGGCTCACCGACCACGGCGCGGCGCATCGCCATGATGACTATGGCGCGGACGATGCGGGCAAGCTGCGCTGGCCCGTGGCGCAGGGTGCTGTATGCCGCGCCGGATAGGGCCTTGACCGAGAGCCTTGGCGGGCTGTGGCCCGCGGCGTTGGAACGGCGTTCACAAGGGCGCGGCGATCTTGGCGCGCGGTTGAGCAAGGGCCTTAACCAAGCCCCGCCCGGCCCGGTTCTGTTTATCGGCACCGACGCGCCGGATATTTCTGCCGCTTTGATCCGCCGCGCAGTCCGCGCTTTGCAGCGCCATGACGCCGTGTTCGGCCCGGCCAGCGATGGTGGCTTCTGGCTGTTTGGCCTGAACAAAACAACGCGGGCGAAAAGCCCGTTTGCGGCGGTGCGCTGGTCTGGCCCGCACGCGATGGCCGATGTGCGAAAGAATTTGGGCGCGGCGCGCATGGCGATGTTGCCGGAACTGATTGATCTGGATGACGCAGATGATTGGCGGGCATGGCGAAGGTTGAGTTGTTTTGCGAAGCGCTGACGGGCTTTGCCCGACGCTTTGCGGCAGCGGGTTCCGCGACAGCGCTTTGCGCTGCGCATGAACCAAGCTCAGGGCTGTGTCTCCTCCATGACCAGTGGTCAAGTATCTTGTGAGCCTTCAGCGTGGTTCATGGGCGGGCGTAGCCCGACCGGAACCTGCTATCGCCCGGCTGGTGCGCAGCACCTTAGTGCCGGGCAAAACCACAAACCTCTCCGAACCAGACAGCCCAAAACCCCGGACCAGCTCGCACTGTCACGGTATATCTCTCGCCCCGCAGATGCAGGGTCTGGGCGCGCTCAGGGTGAACGCGAAGTGACTGCTGGCCTCGCGACCAGCGTAGTGCGCCCAAGCTGAGCGCGCCCGCGGCGGTGCGTTTTTTTGGTCATCC
>CAYGPE010000005.1:0-109882 GCA_964351695.1 uncultured Hyphomonas sp.
GTGCGGATTGCCGCCAGGTGTCCCGGTGCACTGCCCGACTGAAACCGCCATGAATGGGAATCGGAACCCCATTCGCAGCCTCAGACCGCCGCTCTCTCCTCTTTCCAGCCGTTCCGGAACGCCCTGCGCGAGGGGAGATGGCGGTAGTATACGCTCAGTGCGTAAGGGGGCGGAAAGAAAAGCACAATCGCCTGTAATGGCGGGTGCATTTTTAGGGAAAGGCGTGCGTCCTGGCCCGCGTGGTTCGACTCAGCTCACCATGCGGGCCTGGCTGGCGCGGGCTAAGGGTGTGGATTTGGGGGCGAAAAGTGTGGGAAAGGCCATACTTGTGCAGTTAATCAACCTGTCCGTGCTGCGATGAACTTGCGTATATCGGTCGAGAGTTGATGCCCCGTTTCTTCTTCAAGGTACACCATATGCCCACCAACATATGTGTGATGAGTGATTTTGTCGGGATCGAACCCGGCGCGTGCCAGGGCGATCTCCATCGCATAAAAAGGCGTTACAATGTCATGTAGCCCGGACGCGGTGAGAATGTGGGTATCGCGACCGGGCGCAGAACTATTGCGAAAGATTCGCGGTGGCGCGAAAACATGCCGTTTCAGAATCTGGGACATATTTGTGCCTTGCCCTGCCTCTGAAGATTTCAAGAACCGATAGTCCCAGTTTGCGCGAAAGATCGCATTGCGCAAGACGGCATATTCAGAGGTATCAAGCGGATAATCCATCATCGTGCGCAGGTGGTTTTCCAAACCGCTCTCAAGGGTTTCACCGAGCGCATAGAGCGATAACTCATCCGGTAGAAGCTTGTTGGGTTGGCAATTATGGCGGCTATCATACGGGCACCATTTTAGTCCTGCTTGCCCGATTTTGTACTGCAAGCCCGCCAGACTGTTTGCTGTGGATTTTTCTTCAGGTAATCCCAGCCAGTTAGCGGCATCCTGAACGATAGCCGCATTCTCCCCATCTGACAGAATGTGCGCCTGTATGAGGGCCGGGCCGATGACAGTATCAGCATAGGTTTTTGCGCGCGCGACAAAGGCCTCAAGTGTTTCGGATGGGGGCTCGCCCGCTTGTGTGCGCCGCGACCACACAGTGGCCGCGAGGGTTGGAAATAGCGTCACCGGTCTGAGCGGGTGTGAGGGCTCCCTGATGCGCAAATCCAGAAGGCCTGAGAGAAAGATCAATCCATGCACTTTGTCGCGCACGCCCCGGCATCTAGGATGACTGGTCATTCCGGCAATCCGGAGCGAGCCATAGCTTGCACCCACCAAGTAAATCGGAGCGTTATCGCGGTCTGTGGCGTCTAGCCAGTTTTCGACGAAGCGGCACATTGCACGCGCATCGACACGCAAGTCCTTAAACGCCTTTTCCGATGCATCATTCAGGGGTCTGGACAGGCCCGTTCCGACGGGGTCGACAAAGACGAGATCGGCCGCATCTATCAGAAACCCCGCATTCTTGTCAGCTTCGTCAAGGAGCGGCCGTTGTGAGAGGTCAGACAGGTCAAGACTGTATTTTTTTGGGCCAAAGGCCGTCATATGGAGCCAGATTGATGAGCTGCCGGGGCCGCCATTGAAGAGGAACATGACAGGCCGCTGGGCGGCGACGTAATCGCCCGTGGCTTCGTAGCTGAAGGAGTAGACATCTGCTGGCGGATAGATCTCGTGCGGATCGTGGATAGGGGTCCGGTTGACATAGGCGCGGTAAGGGATGGTCTGATCGGCCAGGACGGCGATTTGTTCGCCGGAGCTAGCGAGACGTTCATTAGTGGGCGCTGTAACTGCATCGCCTTTCGCGCGCTCGATCAATTCTGAGATGTTCACCGGGCCGGTTCTGCTGTGTCCAGGCGGCGGCGTTTGCGGACTGGCGGGTAGACATGCAAGCGTAAAGGACACAAGCAGGAAGAAGAGCGAGAGCCGGATCATCTTGGCGCAGCGAACATTAGATATTGCAAAGATGCAAGCACTTCGCGATCAGATCAGCGCTATGTCAGGTTTTGAGTTTGCCTAATTCTTGCGCCAGAATGTCATAGACGAGGCGGATGCGGCGACTGGAATGAAGCTCTCTGTGGGTCACCAACCAGATCGGTATTGGAAACGAGAATTGCCCTTTTAGGATGGGTTTAAGTGTCGGTTCGAACAATTCGATATCTCGGGTCAGAAACCCGACGCCGAGACCCGCTCTTATCAAGCCTCGCATGACAGTTCCCGTCGGTGAACTCGCCACGAAATTCTTCATGGTCAGATGAAGGCCGGATTTGCTGAACTCATCAATGAGCAGTTCATTGTTTTCAAAGCCAACAAAATCGAGCGCTGAAACATCAGCAATTGTTTCGACCGGTGGGCAATTGGAGAGGTATTCCTCGGACGCATACAAACCCCACGTCATCTCACCGATGAGCTTGGCGATAAGGTCAGGTTGATCGGGGCGACCATGCCGGATTGCGATATCAGCCTCGCGCCGTGTGAGATCACGCACATCATTTGAAGTGAGAATATCAATGTGAATGTTTGGTGCCTGATCGTGAATTTTGCGGACAATATTGGGCAGGTGATTGATGGCGAGCGAGTCGGTTGCCGTGATGACAACATTGCCATCAACAGCCTGCGATTGACCTGATGCTGAAAGCGAGACTTTGGTGGCTGCATCCGCCATGATGCGCACATGCTCTAATAGCTCTACGCCTGCCGTTGTCAGAGCCATGGCCCGCCCAGCACGTTCAAACAGTGTAACGCCGAGATCCTCTTCCAGGGCAGAAACCTGGCGGCTTAAGGTTGGCTGGGTTTGTCCAAGTGCTCGTGCAGCGGCCGATAGAGAGCCTTCTTCTGCTGTCGCGAGAAACGCTCTGACCTGGTTCCAGTCAAACGAGATAGCCTTCCAGTTCATTTATTTTCGTATAGGTCTTTTTGAAAAATGCGCAATTTCTATCTGAATTGCGAATAGATAAACAGGCTGCATGATATACGATCACACATGCATCCCCCGTCACAATGGGGTAATCAAGGAGAACCTGATGGCCAATAAAGCAGCTATTTGGGATAAGATGGCCGAGAAGTATTCGCGTCAGCCGATTACGAATCAGGAGGCCTATGAGATCAAGCTGGATTTGACGCGGGAGTATTTTACGCCGGAGTCTGAAGTCCTGGAGTTTGGCTGCGGTACGGGTAGTACGGCTCTGTTGCACGCGCCTTATGTCAAGCATATTGATGCGACAGACGTCTCAGGTGAAATGATACGCATTGCGCTTGAAAAACGTGATGCACAAGGCATTGATAATGTCCATTTTGCCGTTGCGGATATGGACGATTACGCCATTGAAACAGAAAAATATGATGCGATTTTAGGGATGAATATCCTGCACTTAGTTGATGACCGACATGCTGTTATACGCAACGTGCTCAAGGCATTGAAACCAGGTGGGCATTTCATTTCGAGCACTATGTGCTTGCGTGAGAAATTACCCTTTATGCTAATGGAGCCGCTATTCCCGGTCATGCACGCCATAGGAAAATGGCCGCGTGTGCGGCGGTTTAATGTGAACCGTTTGCAGGAAGATATTGAGGCCATTGGGTTCGAAACGGTCCACCAGTGGCAACCCGGCAAAGGACCAGTTCTTTTTCATGTCGGGCGGAAACCCACTTAGACTAAGGCGTCATCGGATTTGGCGAATTTGGCGAGCAGGTAGTGTTCATTGTCTTCCAGCGTGTCGAGTTTGCCGAAGGCGAAGGCGTTGCGGTCCATGACCATATCGCGCGGGCGCAGGGGCCGGGATATTTCGAGGCCTTCAAGGCTGCGGGCGCGCGAGAAAGCGACATAGGCCTGACCATGGGCGAACATGCCGCTGTCAAAGTCGATATAGACGTTTTCCAGGGTCAGGCCCTGCGCTTTGTGGATCGTCACGGCATAGGCGAGGCGCAGCGGCACCTGTTTGAACGTGCCGACGACTTCGCGGGAGACTTTCTTGGTTTCCGGGTCTAGCGCGTACTGGTATTTTTCCCATGCCGCAGGTTCGATCTCATACGCATGGCCATCCAGTTCGACGATGACATTGCGGCCGGAGAAGCCAGCCACTTTGCAGAGAGAGCCATTGACCCAGCGCCCTTCCGGATCGTTCTTGATCAGCATGACGCGGGCGCCTTCTTTCAGCTCAAGATCGGCTTCGGTGGGGTAGGATTTCTCATCAAACTTGCCTTGGACGGTGGCTTCGAACGTCTTCTCCTTGCCGGGCAAGTCGTCGAGGCGGGCCTGATTGATCCGGAAGGCATTGGCATTATTGGGCGTCAGCACAACATGGGTTTCGCTGGCATCCACCGCGCTGCGTTTAGCGACCACGCTATCGAGGATAGAGGCGTCAGCCGGGGTCACGCGGCCTTTGCGCAGGGAACCGAGCAGCGAGAGGAAGCGCGGGTCGGCCTGGCGGAAGACGTGTTTCAAGGCCAGAAGGGCAAACTCGGCCTCCTTGAAGGCGGGCGCATTGAAGAAATAGGCCCCGCCATAACGGTCTTGCAGGATCGGCGCTTCATCGCCGCGCACCACAGGGGGGAGCTGGTGGAGGTCACCGGCGAGGATCATCCGCACGCCGCCAAACGGACGCTTATTGGCGCGGTTGAGTTTCAGGCTTCGGTCAATCGCATCGAGCATGTCGGCGCGGACCATGGAAATCTCGTCAATGATCAGTGTGTCGATGGTCTTCATCAAGCGCGCAGTGCGCAGGCGTTTGACGTCTTGTGGCTCGATCAGGCGCGGCGGGAATTTGAAGAAGGAGTGCAGGGTCTGGCCACCTGCATTCATGGCTGCGACCCCGGTCGGGGCGAGGACGATGGCGCTGTCACCTGCTGCCTCCATAAACTGGCGCAGCATTGTGGTTTTACCGGTGCCGGCGCGGCCTGTCAGGAACAGGTTACCTTGCGCGCCTGCGCCGCTTGCGACCCATGTCGCGGGCTTGGCGTAAATGTCTTGCGGGGTGTCTTTGGTGGCGGGCAGCTTGGTCATCGCAGCTGGCATAGCGGGCTTTGCCGCGCGGGGCGAGGGGGTGTCACATCTTCGCCAAGCTCGATACAGTTTGGGCGTGATCAAGGGCTGGCCGATAACACAAATTCAGGGGCTTAAGCGGCTGGAATAAGGCCTGCAGCGCGAATGGCGTCGGCAAAGCGCGTGACTTTCTCTGTCCACAAGCCGGACTCGAAATCTTCCTGCGTGATAATCAGTGTCGCATCCATATCATGCCCGATTTCGGCTGTGATACGGCGCATAGCATCTTCGCCGCCAAAGCCTCCAACGGTGCAGAATACGGCCTGTATCTTGGGCTTATCAGCATGTTTGCGGAGGTAGGTGCGGATAGGTGTCGCCATATTTTGAGCCCAGACAGGGCTGCCGAGGATAATCATTTCAGCGTCTTTAGCTTGCTGGGATACGGGATTGATTGGGGCGCTTTTCTTAAATGCTGCGGCAAACCCTGACAGGACAAATGTCAACCAACCGCCACGTGGCTTGCTCTCTGTAATTTCTTCGATTGGAACAGCGAGAGTTTCCGCGATGGCGTTTGCGACTCGGGCTGTATTGCCTGTGTGGGAGTAGTATATGACTTGTGCTTGACGCATGCGCTGATTTTAGGCGAATACGGATCGTTGTCTGTACCGGAATCTACTTACAGGTCGCGCCAGGTGACCGTGACGCGCAGGTCGGCGAAAACCTGATTCCAGTATTCCTTGAGCGCGCCACGTTGCAAGTCTGTGTAGCGGTCGCGGGGGATCAGGCGAATCTCGAGCGTGACATTTTCAAGCCCGCGGCCGAAGCGGCCCGTAACGCGGTCAGCGACGTCTTCGGAAAGCGGCATGTTGTCTGGCATTTCGCCGCCGCCGCCATAGGCGGTAAAGAATTCTGAGTTTTGCAGCATATCCGAAATCAGGACGACGGAACGGCGCGGCGCGCGGTCTGAAAAGGCGTCGGTCTGGGCGAGGCGGGCGAGGGCCTCAAGGATAGGTGAGTTGGGCGCTTCCTTAGGCGTGACAAGATCGCTGAGAATGTCGTCCATTGGCGCTTCGAACAGGGCGGCGTAGCGTTCCTCGATCATCTTGGGATTGCGGAACAGGGCGTTGACCTGATCGCCGCGCCCGGGATTACACAGCGAAAATTCGCCGCGTGGATCAAACTGGCCTTTTGCGTCCAGCTCAAACAAAGAGAGCCGTTCGCCGACGTCCAGCCGGTCACGAGTCCGGCGGATCGCATCGGCGATAAAGTCTGCCTGCGCTGGCGAGTATTCATCGGTTTTGTCGATAATGATCGCAGTGTGCGGCGGGACTTCATCTGTCAGTCCGCACAGGGTTTTCTCATCATACGGCGCTGGGCGGATGGCGACAGCGGCAAAGGCGAGCAGCGCCACGGCGCAGCCAGCCAGAAAGAAATTCAGGATGGCCTGGCGTCTTTGTCGCCGTCTGCGTTTGCTGCGTCGCCCCATGCCGTTCAGCCTCTACTCTTCATGCCGGGAATGACCCGGTTTACAATCTCAAGATCAACGTCGAACTCGTCAGATAGCAATTCCGGATTACTTTGCAGAAGATCCCTGAAAACATGTACTCGGGCATCCATATGCTTTCGAAGGGCCACACGTTGTGTTTTCTTTAGTTTGGTTCCAAGCACCTCCTCGGCGTTTTCCACAACATCTTCAAAGGACTCATAGTACTCTTCGAGCGCGTCTTTCAGATCTAGGCGGGCGCCTTCGAGCTGACGGGCTGCATCCGAGAAGCCGGGAAAAGGGCTATCGGCACGGCGGCCTTCGAAGGCCGCTACGGCCGCAATCGCGAGACCGAGCGCGAACAAGACCATGGCATCAAGCGAATGCAAAGCAAACGGACGGCACATGGCGTTTGTCGCCGCGCTGCCGAGCGTCTCACCCACAGGGGACTCTAGAATGACGCGGCAAACCTCGGTATCAGCGACGAAATGCGGAAAGACCTTTGTCGGTAGGCCGTCTGGGAAGCCTTGCCCCAAGGCCTGTAGGTCCAAAATATTGCGGTAGTGAGCGGCTGAAAGATTGACCAGAAACACCAGCGACAGACCAACCAGAATGGCGAACAGTCCGAGTACGATAATTATGTTACGTCGACCAAAGATGACGTCGCGATCGAATGGCATGGAGACATGACGCAGTCCCCAGAACCCAATTACAAAGTATGCTGTTGCAACGTTGGCGAGTGATACGGCGGCGGCCTGGAAAATACCCCCAAACAGGCCAAATTCGCTTTGCTTGGCAAAGAAATAGGCGTTTGCGGCACTTTCAAATAACACCATCAGCGCAATTACTGATAGATGTAGCATACGGACTTGCGGGTGACTGGACACATAGTGGACGCCGCGGCCTGTAGGTTCGCCAAGCTTCAGTTTGCGTGATGTCCTGCGCTTTTTTTTGTCAGGCTGCGGGATATTTTCAGCTTCATCGCTATCAACATATTTATCGATATTGGGCAGACGGTGGTCGCCGCCAAGCTGGCGGAAGCGATAGAAACTGATGGTGGCACGTGCTGCATAGTCAGCTTGTAGAACGACTTCGTCATACTCTGCTGAGGGACGCTCAGCGAAGTATAAAAGCTCTTCCTGCGTTAGCGTATCGCTTTGTTCTGCCATCAACCCTCGCCCTCAATCGTTTCTTATCCGATATGATGACGAATTAAAGTGCCCTTGTGTCGAAGCTGGGATGAAATGTGGTCATGCTGTGACACTTACATGCAGGGTTGTGCGCCTGTGAGTGGTCACGCGGCGCTGTATCGCCTACAGCAGGAGCATGGCTTTGACACCAGATGAGATTGAACGCCACAAGCGGCATATCCTGCTGAAAGAGATTGGCGGGCCGGGCGTGTCACGGCTGCGCGGGTCATCTGTAGCAATGGTCGGTGCCGGGGCGCTCGGCGGGCCATGCGCGCTGTATCTTGCAGCGGCGGGTGTCGGGCAGATTGAGGTGTGGGACGATGACCGGGTCGATCGCTCTAACCTGCAGCGGCAGATTCAGTTTGGCGAGGCCGATGTCGGGCAAGGCAAGGCGGAGGTCTTGGCGGCGCGGATTACGGCGATCAATCCGGGCACTGAGGTGCTTGTGCGCGCGGCGCGCTGGACAGGCGAGGCACTGGCCGGCGATATGCTGATCGATGCGACGGATAATTTCGTGACGCGATTCGCTTTGAATGAGGCGGCGCACGACAGCGGCCGCGCGCTGGTCTCAGGCGCGGCGTCGCGGTGGAGCGGGCAGGTTGCGGTTTTTGCCTCTGGCTTGGTCGAGGCTGCGCCCTGCTATCGCTGCTTTGTGCCGGACATACCGCCAGCGGCAGAGGCCTGCGACGAGGTAGGCGTGGTTGGCGCACTGACCGGGCAAGTGGGGTCATTGATGGCGCTGGAAGTGATCAAACTGATCACCGGGGCAGGAGCGCCATTGATTGGGTCTGTGCAGATTATTGACGGCTTGGCAGGGGCGGCGCGGGTTGTGAAACTTCGTCCGAACCCGGACTGTCAAGTGTGTAGCACCTGAAACTTTCCTTTGACTTCAATCGTTTTTGACGGTTTTACGACAATGGAGAGTGGAGTACGCATATGTTACGCAGAACGCTGGCAGTCCTACTGACAATTGTTGCGGTATTCGCCGCTGGCTGGTTGGCGCTGCGCCGCGCCGATGTTCCCTATGACACGCTGGAAGCTGTCTATTCCGTGCCTGCCACGCAGTTTATGACGCTGCAGGACGGGCTTAAGATTCACTATACCGATACTGGACCGCAAGATCGCCCGGCGCTGGTTCTGGTGCATGGATTTTCGTCCTCGCTGCATACATGGAACGCATGGGAAGCCGGGCTGAGCGATGATTACCGGGTGATTCGCCTCGACTTGCCGGGACACGGATTGTCGCGCGTCGATGAAACAGGCGATGTCAGCGCGGCGCGGATGAGCGACGTGATTGGCCAGGTTGCAGACAAGCTGGACGTTGAGACGTTCACGCTGGCCGGACATTCGATGGGCGGTAATTTGTCGTGGCGCTATACGCTGGCCAATCCGGAGCGCGTGGATGGCTTGATTTTGGTGGCTGCGAGCGGCTGGCCGATGTCTGCAGAAGAGCGTGGACCGCAACCTTTTATCTTCAAGCTGATGCGCAATGGCGTGGCGCGCGCGGTCCTGAAAGACCTCGATATGACCTCTTTCACGCGCTCAGCGATTGAGAAGACCTATGTCGATCAGTCATTTGTAACGGAGGAACTTGTGCAGCGCTATGTCGAGCTCTCACGGGCGCCGGGGCATCGTTATGTCTTGTTGAACATCACCGCATCACGCGATGAGTGGGACGGTGCAAGTACTGGCCGGATGGCTGAGATCCGCGTGCCGACACTGGTGATGTCTGGCCGCGAAGACAATTTAGTGCCCTACGCCCAAGCCGAGAAATTTGCTGAAACGATCCCGAATGCGGAATTGACTTTATATGATGCAACAGGCCATGCGCCGCACGAAGAAAAGGCGGCAGAAACTCTGGAAGCGGTGCGGACGTTCATGCTCGATGTCGAATGGAGCGCGATGGATGAGGAATTCGTCGAACCAGCTGGCGACCCTCGATTGGTTGAGAAACGCCCGGATTCAGGTGGCGGACGCTAAGGTGGTCTTTATTCACCAGCGTCGTGTGGCTTCAAGCCCTCATACAGTGTTTGCGTAAAACGTTCTGTGGTTATGAAGCTCCAGCTCCAGTCCGCCTCCAGGGCGGCTAGAGGTTTGGCGGCCTGAACATCTTCAAGTGACTTACCGAGCTGTATTTCAGCTTCTACAGCTTCGATCGCCTGGCCAAACATGGCGAGGATTTTCTTGAGATCTGAGCGCGTACCCATCGGGCCATGACCGGCGATAAGGCGTGTGTCTTCGTCACTCATCATGGTGAGCATGGATGTCGCGTTGATATAGCCGTCAATCGCCCCCCCAGCGCCAAGGTCAATGAAGGGGAAAAGGCCATTAAACATCAGATCGCCGGCGTGAATGACGTTGGCTTCTTCGAAGACGACGAAAGTGTCACCATCTGTATGGGCATTCGGGCTGTGGATGAGGCGGATCGTTTGGCCATTGAGATGCAGGGTCATGCGATCGTTGAACGTAATCACGGGCCAAGCCGAGGGCGGGATGGCCTCTGTCACTGTTTCCTTGCCAAACATGTCGCGCGTGACCTCAACAGTCACACGGTCGCGCACCCCATCATGCGCGATGATCGTGGCGCCCGCATCAGCCATGGCAATATTGCCGCCTGTGTGGTCACCATGCCAGTGAGTGTTCAAAAGAAAGCGCGGCGCTTGCCCAGCGATCTCGTCAATCGCCTGCAATATGTCCGGCGCGAACTGAGCGTACTGGCTGTCAATGACGAAGACGCCATCTTCACCCGCCAGAACACCAATATTGCCGCCTTGCCCGGACAGCATGTAGAGGCCGTCGCCCATATCTGTTGTCATGACGGGCGCAGGCTTGGCTTTGAGAGAGGTGTGAACGGGGCCGCCATGCGCAAGTGCAGGTGCTGAAAGCAAGCCTAGTGCGATCGAGGACACGGCCACGGCGCGCAGTGTTTTGGAGGCTGTAAGTGACATGGGCTGGCTCCGATCACGTTTTCTGGACTTACTGCTTACGTAAGACCAACGCGACCATATACCAGTTAAATATGACGTGCCTAGGAACCTAGACCGCGTCGAGTTCAGCCATGCTCGGGCAGAGCAAGGTTTTGATTTCGGACGTGTCAGCAGCAGCGCGCAATTTTTCACGCAGGTCAGCGTTACGGAATGTACGGCTGACCTGTGCCAGCGCGCGCAGATGGTCTGCGCCAGAGCTGTGCGGGGCAAGCAGCATAAAGATCAGATCGCATGCACGCCCGTCAATCGCTTCAAAATCAACGCCTTCATGCAAGTTAACAAACGCGCCCACGGGAGCCTTCAGGTCAGCAATGCGGGCATGTGGAATGGCGACGCCTTCACCGACGCCAGTCGAGCCGAGATTCTCACGTTCTATCACCGCATCGAGAATATCGCGGCCTTCAAGCCCGACTTGCTTGCCCATCGCATCTGCCAGCGTTGCAAGAATTTGCTTGCGGCTATCCGCGCTTTGGGACGTCAGAATTACACCCTCCGCAAGGAGGCTACTCAAATCATTTGCCATATTTTTTGACCTATAGGTTCAGCCGGTGGCGGAATGTCCAGCCGGGTCGACCCAGCCAATATTTCCATCTTCACGGCGATACACCATGTTGAGGCCGCTGTGTTTCACATTTCGAAACAAAACGGCAGGTGTTTCTGACAGTTCAAGCTGCATTACAGCTTCGGAAACAGACATTGTTTTTACATCCGAAGCTGATTCAGCGACGATAAGCGGTGCTTCGCCGCTAGGTTCGATATCTTCATCCGATTGAATCACAAAGGCATTGGCCGGTTCACTCGGCATTGGCGCGCGTTTATGATGGTCTTTCAGGCGGCGATGGTAACGGCGGACGCGCTTTTCCATCTTCTCCAGTGAGTCTTCGAGCGAGGCATAAGGATCGCTCGCCGCGCCGCTCGATTGCAGCACGATGCCAGAGGGCAAATGTACGCTACATTCGGTAATAATTTCATGACCGCGCTTTTCGACAGTGACATTCCCGTCAAAACTGCGATCAAAATATTTGTGTACTGCGGCTTCGAGGCCATCAGCTATACGCTCTCTCAGCGCGTCGCCAACATCCATATGCCGTCCTGCGATTTGTGTCGTCACGGAGTGCTCCGTTCTTTGTATGCCCCAGTATTCAGCCTATGCTGAACCTTGAGCCCCATCCATATATTCTGGCCAATTATCAAGAGAATGCAAGGTGTATGCCGATGAAATCAACGCCATATAGATGAAATCATTGAACCTAATCGCGCAGCAGGTCATTTATCCCGGTTTTGGCTCGGGTGCGTTCGTCAACAGTCTTTACGATGACGGCGCAGGCCAGTGATGGGCCGCCCTTTGGATCAGGTAATGTGCCGGGAACAACGACCGAATAGGGCGGGATACGGCCAAATGTAATTTCGCCTGTGGCGCGGTTCACAATTTTGGTCGACTGGGTGATGAAAACGCCCATCGCGATGACTGATCCCGTGCCAACGATAACACCTTCGACGACCTCAGAACGCGCACCAATAAAGCAATTATCCTCGATAATCGTTGGATTGGCCTGCAGCGGTTCAAGCACGCCGCCAATGCCAGTGCCGGCCGAGATATGACAGTTGGCGCCGACTTGCGCGCATGATCCGACTGACGCCCAGGTATCAATCATCGTACCCTCGCCGACATAAGCGCCAATATTGACGAATGACGGCATCAATACGACGCCGGGCGCAATATATGAGCCGCGGCGGGCCGTGGCTGGCGGAACTGCGCGCAGGCCCGCGGCCTTAAATTCAGCCTCGCCCCAGCCTTCAAACTTGGACGGAACCTTGTCCCACCATGTGCCATTTTGGCCCGGTCCACCAGACATCACGGCATTATCATTGAGGCGAAATGACAGGAGGACAGCCTTTTTCAGCCATTGATTAACCTGCCAGTCGCCCTGGCCATCTGGCTGTGCCACGCGGGCTTTGCCGCTGTCGAGCATAGCCAGGGCAGTATTGACGCTGTCGCGCACTTCGCCTTGCGTTGATGTACTCAGTGTATCGCGTGCATCCCACGCGGCATTGATCACGGCGGCGAGTTGATCGGTCATCTTTGGAATGTCTTTCTGGCGTCTTTATTTGAGAAGTGACTGCAGGAACTGCGTCAGGTTTCCGGTCACATAGTCGATATGCGGGTCGAGGTCATCCCCCAATCCAGCGGGGCGCGCGCCTACCGGTTCATGGCTCCAATCCTTTTCGGAATGGACCAGAACTGTGGCAAACCCCATCATGTGCGCAGGGGCAAGATTGCGCGAGAGATCTTCAAAGAAAACAGAAGTTTGGGGCAATATTTCGAAGCGCTCACAGAACGCATCATACGAGGATTGCGCAGGCTTGGGCGTATAGGTGCTGTCTTCAATCGCAAAGTGGCCATCGAACACGCCTGCAAGCCCCATATATTCGGTGACGCGGGCGGCGTGGCGGCGCGAGCCATTGGTGTAGACAAATTTGCGGCCGGGCAGCGCGGAGATGGCCGTGGCCAGATCTGGCATTTTCGGAAGGGGGGACAGGTCAATCTCATGGACATGGGCGAGAAACTCCATCGGGTCCATGCCGTTCAGGGTCATCAAGCCGTTTAGCGTTGTTCCGTATTCGGCATAGTAGCGCTTCTGCGTGGCGCGGGCCTCTTCGCGCGGCAGATGCAGGAATTCAGCAACGAAATCGGTCATGCGCTGGTCGATCTCGGCGAAGAGGTCACACTCAGCCGGGTAGAGCGTATTATCGAGATCGAAGACCCAGGTATCGCGGGTGCTTAAGTCTGGCGGCGAGGCCTCATCATCAGCGGGCACGGCTGTTCTCGTCAAAATCGCGCTCGAAAAATTCATAAACGAGCTTGCGGTTTTCAGGCGGCGGCGTGGCGACATACTGGCCTGTGCGGTAAGCGGCCAGTTCGCAATCGTCGCGACCAGAAATGGCAAATTTGGCGCTCGACACACAGAACGGGTCGCTGCCTTTTTTCAGGGTGCGGACCTCGCCGTCGCTTACTTCCATCTCGGCATAGGCGAAGTGTTCAGCCTGCAGCAGCGGCTCGTCGATGACACGGGCACAGCCGCCTGCTTCAAGCAGCCACCAGCCCCGGCTTTCCCAACCTTCGCCGCGGCGGCGGGCCATGGCCGACCAGATGCGCTTGTCAGTGCGGTTGCAGAAGGTGAGGCCGACATTGCGCGAGCGGTCTTGCGCCGTCTGCTCAAGAATATCCATCAGATCGGCGTCGGACGTATTGGTGGGCAAGCCTTTCAGTTTCAGAAAATCGCCAATCGCGGCGCGTGTCTTGCGGCCCAAATGACCATCAATCCGGCCCGCATAGACGCCAGCATTATCCAGCAGGCGCTGGACCCCCGCGGCGCTGGCCTCGGCGAGGGTGCGTTTATCGGTTTCAGTGAAACTGGTGCGCCAGCGGGTCCGGCTTTCGATCAGGACAGGGCGAAACTCGCGTTGTTCGAGCCCCATTGCGCTACAGTCGGGCAGGGTTTCAACCGAGAAGCTGCCCGTTGTGTCGAGGCAGAGCTCGAAATCACCGCCCCAGATACGGCGTCCGCCGCGATGCGCGGTTGACGAGCGGCCAAACAGATAGTGCAGGCCTGGCTTTAGCGGTCCGGGCAGAACCACCTCGCAAGCCCCGGGACGCAGACGCGTCCAGCCCTGAACCACAACGCCCTGACCTTCATAATGGCCCGTCGCTGCTTCGATGATGAAACTGGTTTCGTTACACAGGCTCCAGCCCTGCGGTCGGGCCTGCGCGTCAGCTTTCGCGGGCATCAGTAGGGTTAAAGCGAATGCGCCAGCTGCGAGGATAAGTTTAATAGACAATCGTACCTGCACCATGTTCGGTAAACAGCTCCATGAGGAGGGCGTGGCGTGCACGTCCATCCAAAATTACTGCCCCGCCAACTCCTTTGTTGACCGCATTGGCCGCCGTTTCAAGTTTTGGAATCATTCCGCCTGTGATTGTTTTGTCATCTATGAGCCTATCGACGCTATCGCGGCGAATTTCGCGGATCAGCGTCTTGGCCTTGTCGAGGACGCCCGCGACATCGGTGAGCAGAAGCAAGCGCTTGGCATTCAGGGCCGCTGCGATGGCGCCGGCAGCGGTATCTGCGTTGACATTGTAGCGTCGTCCATCCTCGCCCACGCCAACCGGGGCGATGACCGGAATGACTTTGGTATCGCTGCCGGTCAGGACGTTCAGGACAGACACATCAATCTTTTCCGGCTCGCCGACAAAGCCGAGGTCGATAACTTGTTCAATCGCGCTTGACGGATCGACTTTGGTTTTGGTCGCGCGGCGTACCCGCATGAGGTCTCCATCTGCGCCTGACAGGCCAACCGCTTTGCCGCCTGCTGCATTGATGGCGCGCACAATTCCTTTGTTGATGGGGCCAGACAGAACCATTTCGACCGCTTCCATCGTTGCGTCATCAGTGACACGCAGGCCGTCGCGAAACTCTGACTTGATGCCGAGGCGCGAGAGCAAGTCCGCGATTTGCGGCCCGCCGCCATGCACGATGACCGGGTTGATACCAAGATGCTTGAGCAGCACGACGTCTCGGGCAAAGGCGGCCGAGAGGTCTTCGTCGACCATCGCGTGACCACCATACTTGATCACCACAGTCTGCCCGGCATAGCGCTTGATATAAGGCAAGGCCTCAGACAGTGTGGCGGCGGTCAATTGCGCGGGTGAGATAGGCGTATCAGTCATGGCGCCACGCTTTAGCGGTATTTGCGCCCGGAGCAAATAAAAGTGCGCGGTCGGCGCAGATTAGATCGGGGACTTGGTCATGAAATAGCTGTGCGGGTCGAGGCTGTAATCGGCGAATGGCCCGCATTCGCTGAACCCGTACACATCGTACAGTTTGCGCGCTGCGGTAAAGCCGGGTGAGGTGCCAGTTTCTAGGCTGAGACGTGTGTAGCCGCGTGCCGCCGCCTCAGCGAGGACGTGTTCCAGCATCATCCGCCCGAGGCCGCGGCCACGTGCAGCGGCCGCCGTGTGCATGGATTTGATCTCGCCTTCTGTGTCACTGAGATGTTTCAGGGCGCCGCAGCAGAGCAGTTTACTGTCTTCGCGGATTTCCCAGACGGTTACGTCAGGTGTTTTCAGGCCGTCAATCGGTAGGAAATGGCAGCTGCCCGGCGGGGAGAGTTCGAGCATAAGCTCGGCATGGGTATTGATCAGAGCGATGAAATCGGGCGCGTCCAAGTCAGCAAGGTTTAGCGCGTATGTCATCTACTGCTCCGCCAGCATTCCGATCTCAGCCCTTAATTCTGGCAGACCGTAACCTTTTTCGGAAGAGGTGACGCGAACAATGGGGTGCGCGGCGGGATGTTTCTTCAGCGCCGTCTGAATTTTTTCGCGTAGCGTTTCGACGTCGCTGGCTTTGCATTTATCCGCTTTGGTCATCACGATCTGATAGGTAACGGCGGCGCCATCAAGCATGGTCATCATCTCGCGGTCAGGGTCCATCAGGCCGCGGCGACTATCGATGAGCAGGAAGATACGGCGCAAGGCGGCGCGGCCCGCCAAGTATTTGCGTGTGAGGCGGGTCCATTTTTGAACTTGAGAGCGCGAGACTTTGGCATAGCCAAAGCCCGGCAGGTCAACCAGCCACATGCGGCCTTCGCCAAGATCGAAATAATTCAATTCTCGGGTACGGCCCGGCTCAGCTGAGGCGCGCGCGAGGCCTTTGCGGTTAAGCAAGGCGTTGATCAGCGAGGATTTGCCAACATTTGAACGCCCTGCAAAGGCGATTTCAGGCCGATCGCCCTCGGGCAACTGGTGCAGATCAGCTGCGCCAAGGACGAAACTCACCGGACCGGCGCATAAAACGCGGCCGGTTTCCAGAGCATCGTCTGAGAATTCCGGGGCGTCGGTCACTCTTCTTTCGGCTTGTTGCGGTTCATCAGATACTTGATCAGCTTGTCGAGCTGCGTATCGACGCCATTACGGCGCATGATGATATATTGCTGGATCAGCGACAGGATGTTGTTCCACACCCAGTAGAGCACGAGGCCAGAGGCGAAGCTGCCAAACACGAACATGAAGACAACTGGCAGCGCCATCATGATTGTGCGCTGAGTCGGGTCTGGCGGCGGAGGGGATAGCGACTGGATCGCCGCCATCGTGACACCGTAGAGAATTGGCAGGATACCAATACCAATGACAAAGCCGAGAAGGGGAATGGCTTTCACGTCAGCGGCGGCCCACGGTAGCAAGCCAAACAGGTTGCCTATGGCAGTGGGGTCTGGGGCCGACAGATCTGTCAAATGCAGGAAGCTCGTATGGCGCATTTCCAGCGTCACATAGAGCACTTTGTAGAGCGCGAAGAAGACCGGAATTGTGAACAGGATCGGCACACAGCCTGCGAGCGGGTTGGCCTTCTCGCGCTTGTAGAGTGCCATGATTTCTTGTTGGCGGCGCTGCGGGTCGCCTTTGAAGCGTTCCTGAATGTCCTTCATCGGCTCGGTCAGCTTTTTCATCTTCGCCATCGACTTATAGCTCTGATTGTAGAGCGGGATGAGCGGGATTTTGATGATGACCACGAGCGCCAGAATACCAAGGCCAAACGACCCGAGTTGACCCTTCAGCCAGTTGAGCAAGGCGAAGAAGGGGCGCGAAATATAGTATTCAAAACTGCCCCAATCGATGGCGTCATCAAAGCGCGGCAAGCCGTTCGCTTTATAGGCTTTGACAACATTATATTCCTTGGCGCCTGCGAAGATCTGGTTGGCAATCGTGACCGTCTCGCCGGGCTCGAGCGTAACGGGAGCGCCTTTCGTGGTGACTTCGAACAGATCACCATTATTTTGGCGCAGGTCAAAACGGCCATCGAAATTACGCGACTGTTCGGGTACGAGCGCGGCCATCCAGTACATATCCGTGAGGCCGAGCCAGCCGCCAGCAGTTGAGGCGAACGTGCCTTCGCGTTCAGTACTTTCACCCTTGCCTTTGATGCCTTTGCCTTTGGCGAGGTTCTTGTAATTGCGTAGCTTCAAGCGGCCTTCAAGCACACCCACCAGACCCTGATGAACAAGGCCTGTTTTCCGCGATGAGCCGGGATCGGTTGCGTCTAGAAAGCCCTTCCACTCGCCGTGACGACGAATGGAACCGTATGGTGAAAGGGTTTGCGCATCGCCAGATGTGTTGGTGATCGTGTCGGTATAGGTGAAGAGATAATTCTCATCGACACTGATTGTACGCTGGAAGGATACGCCATCTTTCTGGAGCGAAAGGGTTGCCGGGGCCTGCGTCGTCAGGGTCGTGTCGCTGGCGGCCCATGCATCTGCGGGGCCAGCGACCGGGCGGTTTTGTGCATCGAGCCAGTACCAAGAGGCGTAGAAGCCGTGCTCAGCCGAAGCAGGGCGCATCAGTCGTAGTTCGGCCTCTTGCTCAATCGTCTTGTAGTGATCCTTGAGGCTGAGATCATCTATGACAGCGCCCGTGAGGCGGATCGATCCGTCAACGCGATCAGCGTCAAAGGTCAGGCGCTCTGACCGCATCAGGGCTTCATCCACCGTCGCGGCTACAACAGGCGCGCCGGGATTGAGGGCAATTTCAGACGGTTGCGGGTTAGCGGCCTGAGCGGCAGCAGCAGCTTCGCGGGCCGCTTTGGCTTTTTCAGCTTTCGGACCGAGAACAAAGGATTGATAGAAGAACACAAAACCGACCATCAGAATCATTGCGACAATGAAATTGCGCTGGTCCTGCGGGTCCATGCCGCCTTTGCTATTGGGGTTCATCATCTGGTTCTCGTACCTTAATACAAATTGCGGGAGATCAGGCTTTGCCTGCCCCCGCTGTCATCGTGCGCGCGAGGCTTATCAGCGCGCTTTCCATATCGTCAAGCAGGCGGGGCCAGCCAATCGTCGCGGTATCCATGCGTGCAATAAAAACATAATCGTGATTTGGTAGGCCAAGGCGGGGAAGCAAGGCCTGTGCTGCGGCGCGAAGACGGCGCTTGGCGCGGTTGCGGGTCACGGCATTGCCAATCTTTTTTGTCGCGGTGAAACCCTCGCCAATATGCGGCAGGTCATCGCGGCGCTGGCGAGTTTGCACGACAAGGGATTTGCGGCGCTCGGACGCCCCGGTGCGCACAAATAGAAACTGGGGCCGCGTGCGAAGACGAACGACCCCAGCTTTTATATTTGCATTTGCGTCAGGCATGGGAAATTTTCCCGCCGATCAGCCTTATGCTGATAGTTCGGCACGGCCTTTGGCGCGGCGGCGCGCCAGAACCTTACGGCCATTTTTTGTGGCCATGCGTGAGCGGAAGCCGTGGCGACGGGCGCGTTTCAGGCGACTTGGCTGGAATGTGCGTTTCATCGGCTATCGCCTCTTAAAGTCTATAAATGATCTCGAAAGCGGGGCTAATACGAGCCCGCGCGCCTCTGGTCAAGCCGAATCCGCCGTCAGATGCAGATGAAATTCGCCTCACGTACAGGTGATGAGGCGGGAGGCGCTTGTGACGCGACGTCTACTCATCGAATGCATATATCCAAATACAGAAACAGCGTAAGGAATATGCTTTGATGAGACGAGCTTTGTTCGCCGGAGTAATCGCCATGACACTGAGCGCAGGTGGCGCCAATGCAGATGCTGATACGCGCCATGCCGCATGGGATGGGCTATTGGAGACCTATGTCACCGAAAGCGAAGATGGCGTGAACCGGTTTGACTATGCTGCGCTAAAGGCCAATGACGCAGATATGGCTACGCTTGATGCGTATCTGGACGGTTTTGAAACGCTGGATTTCGAAACCCTCTCGCGGGACGAGCAATTCGCCGCCTGGTCGAACATCTATAATGCGCTGACGGTGAAACACATTGCCGAACGTTACCCGGTCAAGTCGATCCGCTCTGGTTATATTTCCGGGCCGTGGAAGAAAGTGAAAACCACCGTCGATGGTGAGGAGGTCTCGCTGCACGCGATTGAGCATGACATTCTGCGCGAAATGGGCGATGCGCGCGTGCATTATGCGATCAATTGCGCTGCCCATAGTTGCCCGAACTTGGTCAAGGATGCCTGGGTTGCCGAGACCCTGGATGAGGATCTGGATGCGGCAGCGCGGGCCTATGTGAACCATCCGCGTGCGGTTCGTGTGCGGACCAAAGGCGGGCTGGAAGTGTCGTCCATCTATAAATGGTTCAAGGTCGACTTTGGCGGTACTGAAACGGCGGTCATCGCGCATCTACGCGCCTATGCCACACCAGTGCTGGCGGCGCAGATTGATGCGAACGCTGATATCAAGAAATATGATTACGACTGGTCCCTGAACGACGTCGAATAAGACGCGCTGGCCAGAAAAGAAGGACACTAATGATGACCGAAGACACTAAGAAAAAACAAGGCTCGCTGTGGCTGAAGCTCTGGCCGGTCTATCTGATTGGCGCTGGGCTTGTGGCCGCTTGGTACTTTGGCCTGTTTAAATACTTATCGCTGGAAACATTGCGCGAGCAGCAGGATGTGTTGCAGGGCTTTGTGGCTGAGAACTTTGTCCTGGCGATTGGGGCGTATATCGTCGTCTATGCATTGGCGACATTATTCATGATCCCGGGCGCGCTGTGGCTAACTATTGCCGGCGGTTTCATGTTTGGACTGGTAGGCGGGACACCCGCGACCGTTATCGGCGCAACTTTGGGCGCAAGCATGCTGTTCTTCGCCGCAAATACGTCGGTAGGGTCCGCGCTGCGCGAGCGAGCCGGGCCATTCATGAAGAAGATGGAGGCGGGGTTTAATGAAAACCCGCTATCGTATATGTTCGCGATGCGCCTGTTTCCGGGGGTACCTTTTCCAGTGGCCAATATTGCGCCAGCTCTACTCGGCGCGAAATATCGCGATTATGCGCTGACAACGGCTGTTGGTATCATTCCGGGCGTTTGGGCGTATGCATGGCTAGGCGCAGGACTGGGTGCGACTTTTGCGGCAGGTGAGGATCCGAATTTAGCCGTCATCGCGAAAAATGTGGTTCCGGCCCTGGTCGCACTCGGCGTCGTTTCGCTGATACCCGTTGTGTATAAGAAAATCACTGGCCGCAAGGCGACGCCCGCGAAGGCGTCATAAGATGAGCGCTACGACATCTGTGCAACGAACAAGCGAAACAAGCGGAACTGGGATCATGGCTGAAACAAAACCGGGTGGGCCTGCAGGCACTGCGACTCGCAAACTGAAAGCTGACTTGATTGTTATTGGCGCTGGCTCTGGCGGCCTTTCAGCCGCTGCAGGCGCTGCAATGTTTGGACTAAATGTCATACTGTATGAGAAAGCAGAAATGGGCGGCGATTGCCTGAATTATGGCTGCGTCCCTTCAAAAGCGCTTTTGACGGCGGCGAAATACGCAGCATCAGCGCGCGAAGGCCGCAAGTTCGGTGTCACAACATCTGAGCCTCAAGTGGATTGGAACGCGGTCAAAGCGCATGTTCAGGGCGCGATTGATACGATTGCTCCGGTCGATAGTCAGGAACGTTTTGAAGGACTTGGCGTTACCGTAATCCGCGAACATGCGGGTTTTGCAGATCCGAAAACCATTGTGTCGGCAACCACCGAGGCGACGGCGCGCCGGATCATTATCTCGACAGGATCACGCGCCTTTATACCGCCGATTCCGGGTCTGGCTGAGACGCCCTACGTGACGAATGAGGAGATTTTCTCACTGCCTGAACTGCCAGCCCACCTTGTTGTGCTCGGCGGCGGGCCGATTGGTCTGGAGATGGCGCAGGCGTTTCGGCGTTTAGGCAGCGACGTGACCGTGGTTGAGATGGGCCGAGCCTTGGCGCGCTCCGATGCTGGCCATGCCGCGATTGCCCTTGAGGCACTGCGCGAAGAGGGCGTGAACATTCTTGAAGGCCATAAGGCTGTGAAAGTCAGTGGTAGTGCTGGCGCTATTTCTGTCGATACGGAGTCTGAGGATGGAGTGAAGACGGTTTCAGGATCGCATTTGCTTGTCGCCGTGGGCCGCAGCGCGGTGCTTGACGGGCTTGATCTGGACGCTGGGAATGTTGCGTTTGATCGCGGCGGCGTGCAGGTCAGTGACAAATTGCGATCAATCTCCAATCCGCGCGTTTGGGCGCTGGGAGATGTGGCAGGTAAGGGGCAGTTCACGCATTTGGCGGGCTGGCATGCGTCGGTTTTTGCGCGCCGGGCTTTCTTCAAGCAAAACAGCCGGGCCAGCGATCTGCCATTGCCGGCGGTAACCTATGTTGCGCCTGAAGTGGCGCAGGTTGGTCTGACCGAAGCGGAGGCGCGTGAGCAATTCGGCGACAGTGTCAGCGTTTCAAGCTTCCCTTTCCACGAAAATGATCGCGCAATTGCCGAGGGTAAAACCAAGGGCGAGGCGAAACTGATTATTCGCAAGGGGAAGATTTTGGGCGCGTCGGTGGTTGGTGAGGGTGCCGGGGATATTATCCAGATTGTCGGTTATGGGATGTCGAATAAACTGAAATTGCAATCGCTGACCAATTTCATTTCGCCCTATCCAACCCGTGCAGAAGTGGTGAAGCGCGCTGCCAGCGCCTATTTCACGCCGACTGTATTTGGCAAGAATGGCAAGCGTCTTGTCGGCTTGCTGCAACGTATCCCCTAGGGTAGTGCGGAGGGGTGGAAAACTTACCTGGATCGCAGATCGAGCGCTCGTCGCTGCGATGGCGTGATAGCCTGTCATTCAGGCTGTTTCTGATCGCCATCCTGAGCGTTCTGGTGATCGAAGCGCTGATCTTTATCCCGAGCGCGACACGTGAGCGACACGAATGGCTCAGCGACAAAGTAGAGGCTGGACGGCTTGCGGCGCTGGCCTTGGAAGCTGCACCGAGCCGGATGGTGTCTGAAGAATTGAGCAGTGACTTGCTGATGCGCGCGGATGTGTTGGCCGTGGCGGAGCTTAGCCCCGATATGCGCGAGAATATCCTGACGCAAAAAGCGCCGATCTGCTGCACTGAGAAGATCGTGCTTCTGAAAAAGCGGGCTGGATTTGGTGATATCGGCCCGACCTTGGAGACGTTTTTCGCGCCGGATGACCGGTTCCTGATTATCCGTGCGCCGGGGTCAAAACCAGGCAGTGTGATTGAAGTGGTGGTAACAGAGGAACCGCTGCGCATCCGGCTGAAGGAATATGGGCTGAACATTCTGGGTCTGTCGCTGATCATTTCGGTTGTAACGGGCGGGCTGATTTATTTGATGTTGCTGCTGACCGTCGTGCGGCCAATGCGGCGGGTCACGCGCTCTGTTGAGCAGTTTCGCAATGATCCGGGGGGCTGGACGCGGCGTCTATCACCGACACCGCGCCGCGACGAAATTGGCCGCGCGCAGAATGCACTCGCCGATATGGAAGCGGCGGTGTCTGATAGTTTCAGGCAGCAAGAACGCTTGGCGCAGCTCGGGGAAGCGGTCGCGAAGATCAATCATGATTTGCGCAACTCACTGGCGACAGCGCAGCTCGCCTCTGATGGCCTGTCGCGGTCGGAAGACCCGCGTGTGGCCAAGACTTTGCCGCGTCTGGAGAGGGCCCTGGAGCGGGCGATTGGGCTGGCCACTGACACGCTGAAGTACGGGCGGTCGTCGGCGCCAGAAGCTGTACTTCAAGCCGTGGCTTTGCGTGATGCCCTGGATGAAGCGGCAAGCGAGGCGCTAGCGGCGCACATTGGCGTTACGTTTCACAATGCTGTTGATTCAGACGCTAAGGCGCAGGCTGATCCGGATCACCTTCACCGCATTTGCGCAAACCTCATCCGCAATGCGGCCGAGGCGATGCAAAGTAATGGCGAGGTAACGGCCGGTTTTGAAGGGAGTGTATTGTCAATTACCGATACGGGACCGGGACTGCCTGAGAAGGCCCTTGAGCACTTGTTTAAACCCTTCGCAGGATCGACCCGGCGCGATGGTACGGGACTTGGACTTGCTCTGTCGCGGGATCTGGCGCGTTCAATGGGGGGCGAGCTTGAGCTTGGCCGTACCGGGCCGGACGGCACATGTTTCAAGCTGCGGTTTGGCGGGTCTGAAGCTTAGAAAGATTTCGCGGGGTTTACCTCAGCGCGCGGTGTGGCGTGACCCGTGCGCTGCGTGTAATAGGCGGTAAGCGCGGGCCATTGCGCATCGAGTATGGTTCGGTAAAGCGTGTCGCGGACGCAGAGGCGCTGGGCTTCTGCATCGCTTTCCGCATTATCAAAACAGACACGGTCAACGGCGCGCTCTACGCGTTTATAAGCTGACTTGATTGCGCCCTCCGGGCCACCTGCCAAACGGTCGAGGCAGATTTCGTAGCGTACAGGACCATCGCCATCATTTGTCATCTCGCGTATGGCGCGCGGGCAGGTTGTGCTTGTCATCGAGTCTGATCCGGCGCGGTATATGCGCGGTAGCTTGCTGGGTTTGGTTTTGGCGTTTTTGACACTGATTATTTTGGGTTGCGCGCTAGCCTGAACGGGAATTGCAAGGGCAACTAATGCTGCACAAAGAAAGACGACACGAGACATAAAGCGCTCCACGCAAAGCCATAATTGCGTACAGTCTAACATGTTTCATTTTCGAAACGAGCGGCTTCTCCTATGACGGGAGCGGCCTATTTGAAGGCCCAGATCGTAAGGCCGGCGGCAGCCAACAGAAAGCCCATCCAACCCCACCATGGAGCGCCAGAGCGTTCGGGTTCAGGGCTGGGTTGCGGGGTGAGGCTTGCTTCAAACTTGTCCATCACGTCCGGCAGACGCTTCAAACGGTCAGCAACATCGCGAATACTGGATGCGGCCAGTTTGGCCGCGCCAGCCGGGCCGAGGTTCTGGCTGATCCAGTCTTTGACGATGGGTTCGGCGGCCGCCCAGATGTCGTGGCCCGGGTCAATCGCGCGGGCGACACCTTCGACCTGCACCATGGTTTTCTGGAGCAGGACAAGTTCTGGGCGCAAATGCATGCCGAACGTGTGGGTGAAGTCGAGGAGTTGTAGTAAAAGCCGCCCCATCGAGACATCCTCAGCCGCTTTACCGTGAATCGGTTCGCCGACGCTACGCAGGGCCTGGGCGAAATCGCCAACGGACTGATTGGCAGGAACATAACCAGCTTCAAAGTGAACTTCGGCGACGCGCTTATAATCACGGCGCAGGAACCCCCACAGGATTTCTGCGAGAAAGCGGCGCTCATTCCAACCGATGCGTCCGACTAGACCGAAATCGACCAAAGCGAGGCGGCCATCCGGCGTAATGATCATGTTGCCTTCGTGCATATCTGCATGAAAGACGCCGTGACCGATGGCGTTGGCAAGGAAACCGCGTACCACGTTGTTACCAAGAGCAACCTTGTCGATCAGCTTATTGTCAAGGGCTGCCGGGTCGGTGAGCGGGAGGCCTTCAACCCAGTCTGTCGTCAGGATGCGTTTGCCGGTTCGCGTCCAGTCGACAGCGGGTATGTGAAAATACCCGTCTTCAAAGGCCAGCTGTCGTAATTCATCCGCGCCGCCCGCTTCAAGACGAAGATCAAGTTCGCGGTTCATTGATGCTGAAACGGTTTGCGTAAACGCGACCGGCTCCATGCGGCGGCTTTCGACGCTGACTTTTTCAACTGTGCGGGCGGCGCGAGACATGGCGCGCAGTTCCCGATTGATCAGTGTTTCGACATTCGGGCGCAGGATTTTGACGGCTTTGTCGCCGTCTGGTGTTTGCAGGCGGTGAACCTGCGCCAGTGAGGCCGCTGCGATTGGCTCTGACAAGTCGGGGAACAGGGCCTCGGCTTCGTCTGCGCCAAATTCATCAACCAGCGCTTTGCGCGCCGCCTTCATCGAGAAGGGCGGGAGCTTGTCTTTCAGGCGCGAGAGATCAGTTGTGGTCTCGACGCCGAACACGTCAGGACGGGTGGCGAGGAACTGGCCGAGCTTGATATAGGCGGGGCCGAGCTTTTCGAGCGCGGTTGCGAGGCGCTCGCCCGGACGGCCTTTCGCGCCGCCGCCAAATACACGTAGAACTTTCCCGGCAATCTTTGCGGGTAGCGGCAGGCGGCTGTGATACTCGCCGGGCAGGATCACATCATGGCGGGCGAGCGCGGTGCCGGCGCGCATCAGGCGGCGATAATCGGCGAGAGCCTTCAGCATGCCCTAGACCGCCCAGCCAAAGTGTAGGGCCGCGATGCCGCCAGAGAAATTGGTAACAGAAACATTGGAGAAGCCAGCGCTTTCAACCTCAGCTTTGAACGTGTCCTGATCGGGGAACTGGCGGATGCTTTCGACAAGATATTGGTAACTCTCGCGGTCGCCCGTGACCAGTTTGCCGACAGTCGGGATCACATTGAAACTGTAAGTGTCATAGGCTTTTTGCAGGATTGGCGCTGTCATCTGACTGAACTCAAGGACGGCGAGGCGGCCGCCCGGTTTCAGGACACGCCGAAACTCTTTCAATCCTGCAACCCGGTCGGCGAAATTACGTATACCGAAGCTGATCGTAACAGCATCAAAGCTGCGATCCGGGTAAGGCAGGGCGGTGCCATCGGCGCAGACCCATTGCAGGCGCTCGCCCCATTCAGCATTGTCGCGGCGCGCTTTGCCTGCTTCGAGCATGGCATCATTGATATCGCAGACGATGGCGGTGGCTTGCCGCGTGTCGCCGCGGCGTTTGCCTGCAGCGTCGGCGCGTTTCAGAAAAGCGCGGGCCAGCTCGCCCGTACCGCCTGCCACATCGAGATGCACTTCGCCGGGCTGGGGGTTCAGGCGGTTCATCGTGTCATGTTTCCACAAGCGATGTACGCCAGCGGACATGAAGTCATTCATCACGTCATATTTGGACGCGACCGAGCGGAACACGCCTTTTACACGGTCGACTTTTTCGTCCGGCGTGACGGTTTCAAACCCAAAAGAGACTGTATCTTGCTCGCTCATGGGCATGGTTTAGCGCGCAAGGGGTTAAAGCGCTATGGACGAAAGAGCCGCAGGAGCGCCCTAATTCGTCCGCAATTTTTGTGTTCCGTGTCGGCCATGGGAGTATGGACGCATAGCGCGAAACTGTTCCACGCCGTCAATTCTGACGCGCGCCATTGGCAGATTCTGGCCCTGTCTGGCCTGTTCTGGATATCCGCATTGACGAGTGACTTTGGTGCCAAGCCGCTAAATCTCGCCTTGGCGATATTTGGCGCGATGGCGGCGCAGGCCTTTGGAACAGTTGTTGTAAATGCGCGTAGAGCACCACGTAAAGCCGCTTCCGGGACGCATTGGCGCGTGTCGCGTGTACAGATTGGGATTGTAGGCTGGTTTGCCGGGTTTCAATGGAAGTCGGCGCTGATCACGTCATTGTCCTTGTCGATATTATTGCGGGCAACCTCGCCGTGGTTCTGGCTTGCGGCGGGCGTGATTGGCGTCGGCGCGAAATTCCTTATCCGCTATCGGGGCAAGCACATTTTCAATCCGGCCTGTATCGCGATTGTCGTCTTGATGCTGGTCTTTGGACGTGAGGCGTGGGTGTCGCCCGGCCAATGGGGTCAAGCGCCGTTACTGGCGGGTTACGCGCTGGCACTGGCGGCTTTGGTCCTGTCTTCGGCCAAGCGGCTGGACATTGCGCTTGGGTTTTTAGGCACGTTTGCGGCGATACTTGTGGCGCGGGCGCTATGGCTGAGCGACCCGATGACAATCCCGCTGCATCAGCTGAGCTCTGGCGCGCTGCTGGTCTTTGCGTTTTTCATGATTACTGATCCGCGCTCGACGCCCGATAGCCGGGCCGGGCGGATCGTGTTTGCCATGGCTGTGGCAAGCCTCGCGGCCTGGTTCATGATCGGGCCGAATGTGCGGGGGGCACCGCTAATGGCGCTGGCGGGGCTGGCCATTTTGACACCGCTGCTCGACCGGGTGCTTCCGGCGCGGCGCTTTACATGGAATTCCAAGGAGGGACAATCCAATGAAACTGAAACACCTCGCCGGGGCGTGCGCGCTCGGCCTCACATGGCTGGCGTCTAGCGCGACAGCCTCGGCATTTTGCGGCTTCTATGTCGCCAAAGCCGATACCGATCTGTTCAATGACGCGTCGAAAGTCGTCCTGGTGCGCGATGACGAGCGCACTGTGATTACGATGGCGAGCGACTATCGCGGCGAGGCCAGCGAGTTTGCGATGGTTGTTCCCGTCGTCGATATTCCGGAGCGCGAGCAGATCAACGTCGCCAATCCGGCGCTGGTTGATCATCTGGATGAATATACGGCGCCGCGTCTGGTTGAGTATTATGACGAGAACCCTTGCGACATGGCGCGCTACCGAAAGGATATGGTCGCCATGTCGGCGTCGCCGGAGCCCGTGGCCATGGAAATGGCTGAGGAAGCCGAAGACCTGGGCGTGACGATTGAAGCCGAATATGAGGTAGGTGAGTATGACATCCTTATACTCTCGGCTGAAGAAAGCGATGGCCTGATCACGTGGCTAAATGGCAATGGTTACCGGATTCCGGATGGCGCGGAAGAAGTTGTCGGGGCGTACCTAAAGCGCGGGATGAAATTCTTTGTCGCCAAGGTAAATTTGGAACGCCATGACGGCTCGGCCATGCTGCGACCGATTCAGGTGGCATATGAGGACGAGGATTTCATGCTGCCGATCCGGCTAGGGACAGTGAATGCCGAGGGCAAGCAGGAGCTATTTGTGTTCGCAATTACCCGCGAGGGACGCGTCGAAACAACGAATTATCGCACCGTGAAACTGCCCTCCAACATGGATGTCCCGATCTATGTGAAGGATGAGTTTGGTGAATTTTACAAAGCCATGTTCGCTCATCAGACCGAGAAGCAGGACGGCAAAGCCGTGTTCATGGAGTATGCGTGGGATATGAGCTGGTGCGACCCATGCGCGGCCAATCCACTATCGCCGTCTGAATTGCGCGAACTTGGCGTGATGTGGCTGGATGAAAACCAACCCGGACAGGGCAAGCCGACACCGCAGTTTCGGGGCCCGCAGGCTGTGGATGCGTTCGTGACGCGTCTACATGTGCGCTATGACGGGCAGACCTTCCCGGAGGATTTGAGTTTTCAGGTCACGGGCGACCGAGAGAATTATCAGGGCCGTTATGTGCTGCGCCATCCGTGGCGCGGCGACTATGGGCAATGTGAAGAAGCGGGCCAATATGCCGAGGGTCTGGTTGACCGCTGGGACAATGAAGCCAAGGAACTGGCCAAATTGACCGGATGGGATATTGCCGACATCAAACAGAAAATGGCCGATGGCGGATTTTCAGCTGCGTCAGTTGGCGTGACGCCTAAACCGAAGTCTGACCGGCCTTGGTGGCAGCAGCTATGGGGCAACGGATGATCCCGCAAAAGTAGAAAACAACTATAAGTTGTTATTTTAGTAATCTCCTCATGGCATCCTCTTTGCCGTGAGGAGATTTGCTATGAACCGCCGCGAATTTTTGTTTGGTCGCAAGTCAGACAAGCCTGTGTCAGCCGACGAGAGCGGTGCAACCGCAATAGAATATGGCTTGATCGCTGGTTTGATTGCTGTGATCACGATTCCGGCTTTAACACGGCTAAGTCGTCGACAACGGCAGAACTATGCCTGTATCAAGCGGGCCATGCGCGGTGTGGAGCAGACGCGCTTCTGCTCTCGCAAAGGCGCTTAACGCTGGCAGTTTGAGCAATAAAAGGTTGAGCGCCCCGACTGAACGAGTCGTTTTATTGACTTGTTGCAGGTCTCACAAGGCTCGCCTTCGCGGTCATAGACGCTGAAATGTTTCTGAAAATATCCCAGTTCGCCGCTGGCGCTGGCAAAGTCTGAAATGGATGAGCCGCCTGCAGCAATGGCTTCGGCAATCACGTCATTGATCTTTGGAGTGAGGCGCGCGGCGCGGCTGCCAGGTATGGTGCCACTTTTTCGCTTTGGGCTGATTCCAGCGCGGTAGAGCGCTTCACAAACATAGATATTGCCGAGACCAGCAATGATCGATTGGTCGAGCAGGGCGGCTTTGATGGGCGCAGCTTTTCCGGCGAGTGCGCGATCAAGATAAGCGGCGTTGAAATGATTGCTAAGGGGTTCTGGCCCGAGATGCGCGACGCGGGGATAGGTGTCTATGTCCGCCATTGGCCACAATTCCATAAAGCCGAAGCGGCGTGGATCATTATAGGTGACGGTCGCGCCATTTTGCATATGGAAGACGACATGGTCGTGTTTTGGATTGGTGCCCGGATTGTGGTGGAAGTCGCCTGTTTTCCGGGTGTTGACCGTAAAGCGTCCAGACATGCCGAGATGCATGATCAGCGCCTCGCCAGTGGAGAGTTCCGTGACCAGGAATTTCGCGCGGCGACCCATATGAGTGATGGTCGCGCCCTCAACGCGCTGTTTGAACTTATCCGGAAAAGGAAAGCGCAGGTCGGCGCGGTTAACCTCGAGTTCCGTAATACGCTGGCCTTGCATCGCAGGCGTCAGGCCGCGCCGGACGGTTTCGACTTCGGGAAGTTCAGGCATTCACATTTCGATTTATCAAGAAGCCGCAGAAGCAAGGCTGTCAAACACCCGAACGCTCTCCCAATTTTCATTGAACTCTTCGATGAACTGCGCGTGAGGCTGGGTGACTTGATAGGCTTCCTGAGCGGCAGTGCTTTCGAATACGATGGTCAAGGCCACATCAAAATCGAGATCGTTTACATCGCGTTGATACTCTGTGTGCCGCGCACCCGCAGAGAAATACACAATGCCCTTATGCGGTGCGAGATATTCATAACACCCGTCCACAAGTGCCTGGATTGAGGCACTATTGTCATTCTTCAGGTCAAAGAAGACCGAATGGGTCAGCCGGGGCTCCTGAATGTCCTGGGCGACGGTGCTACATCCAGCAACACCCAATAGGCCCGTAAGAAAAATGGCGCGCATGCCTTGTCCCTCCATAACATGTCAAGTTCGTGTTTAAGGGTATAGAGTATGACGTCAAACCGTCACGACAACTTTGCCCATGGCTTTGCGATCCATCAGGTATTGGATGGCGTCGCCGCCTTGTTCCAGCGAGAAGGTCTTGGAGACGTGCGGGCGAATTTTGCCTTCGCTGTACCACTGGAACAGCTCCATCAGGGCCGCGACGTTCTGTTTTGGCTCTCGTGCAACCCAGGCACCCCAGAAGACGCCGCGCACATCGCAGGATTTCAGCAATGTGAGGTTGAGCGGCAGCTTTGGAATACCAGCAGGGAAGCCGACAACAAGGTAGCGGCCTTCCCAATTCATCGCGCGCAAGGAGGGTTCGGCATAGTCGCCGCCAACCGCGTCATAGATGATGTCAACACCGCCGCCGCTGACGGTCTTGATTTCATTCGACAGCTCTTTCTGCTGCGCCCTGTCGAGCGGTGCGCGCGGGTAAATGATTCCGGCATCGGCGCCCTTAGAGATGCAGAAATCGAGCTTTTCCTGCGTTGAGACACCAGCAATGACTTCAAGCCCCATCGCTTTACCAAGCTCAATCGCGGCGACACCAACGCCGCCCGCTGCGCCAAGAATGAAGAGCTTCTCGCCCGGCTTTGGATCAGCGCGATGCTTCAGGGCGTAATGCGACGTGCCATAGGTTAGGATGAAAGCGGCAGCCTCGTCGAATGGAACGCTGTCAGGAATCGGGATGCAGCGGTCGGCTGAAATGGCGATTTCCTCGCGCATGCCGCCCCAACCGCAGGAGCCAATGACGCGCTGACCGACCTGCAATTGCGTCACGCCTTCGCCGACAGATTTGATGGTGCCAGAAACCTCGCCGCCAGGGCTGAAGGGGCGCTCGGGCTTGAACTGGTACATGTCTTTAATGATCAGCGTATCCGGGAAGTTTACGCCGATGGCTTTAACGTCAATGACGACTTCACCTTTGCCGGGCGTTGGGCTTTCTATGTCTTCCAGAACGAGGGTTTCAGGGCCACCTACGGTTTTCGATAACAGGGCTTTCATGAACGTGTCCTCGTCTTCTATCTGCGTGTGTTTCGTTGACGGATGAGCAGTAGCCGTGGCAACCGGCGCTGTGAAGGCGTGACGTAACGGAGATCAGATCTTGGATAAAATCGTTCTTTTCTGGATCGTGCTCGGTGTGGCCGGATTTGCATTTGCGCTCGCTGTGCAGATGCGGGTCATGGTGGCGCTGGTGCTGCGCCGTGCTTTGCTTGCCAAATTTCCAGAACTTGATCGAGAGAGGGCCAATCAAGCTGTCATGCGCGCCGCAGGTCATGATTATGATGGAGCCGAGGACTGGCTTTCACAGGCGGCTGGGCATTTGACGCAGGACTATCCGCGCCCACTCAGCCATTTACGAAAGGCGCGAAAGTATAGCGTGATCCTGCCGCTCGTTTTGATTACAATCGCCGCTGCAGGGCGATTTGTTCTAGGGGTGATCTAATGCGGGGCTATTTCGCGATTGGGGCAGAAGGTATCTCCAAGCCGATGAACCTTGGTGCGCTGATGCGCACAGCCAATGCGTTCGGCGCGAGTTTCGTTTATTCGGTTAATGCCCATGACAAAGTGAAACTGGCCTACAAAGCCGATACATCGCGAGCGTTCAAAACGGTGCCGTACTATCAGTGGGACGCGATTGACGACATGGCGTTGCCCAAGGGGTGCCAACTGGTTGGGATTGAGCTGACTGAGACGGCTGTAGACTTGCCGGAGTTTCGCCATCCGCGGGCCGCCGCTTATGTTCTGGGGCGCGAGCGCGGTGACCTTTCAGACGAGATGCTGGCGCGGTGTGATCATGTTGTGAAAATTCCGACCAAATTCTGTATCAATGTCAGTCTGGCGGGTGCCTTGGTGATGTATGACCGCGTGAGATCTATGGGCGGGTGGCGCGACCGACCCGTCATGCCGGGTGGACCAAAGGACTGAGCCGGGGCAGGGTAGTGTAATGAAACTGATCGCTACCTTGCTCACCGCGCTCGTCGCCTTCATTCATTCCGGTATTTTGGTACTGGAAATGTTTTTATGGGATCACCCGATCGGACGCAGAGTCTTCGACATGACGGAAGAGCAGTCAGCCTTCTCAGCTGTGCTAGCAGCCAATCAGGGCCTGTATAATGGCTTTCTGGCGGCGGGTCTGTTCTGGGGATTGATTGCCAAGAAGCGTGATGTGATCATCTTCTTCTTGCTGTGTGTGATAGTTGCCGGGGTATTTGGAGCAGCGACGGCTAAGTTTTCAATTCTCTACTCGCAGGCCCTGCCAGCCGTTCTGGCATTGGGCGCGACACTTATGGCCAAGTCTGAGACTTAGCCCGCGAAGAGTGACGCTGATGGGGCCATAGCCATTGTGAAAATGGCGGCTGTTGCGATTGCCATGGCAATCAGAGTAAGGCTGCGTGTGAAAGTATGTGAGCTATTCATCGGTCTTGCTTTCGTCTTCTGTCGTCTGAGCGTTGTCTTTCGTTAACAATCAGATGGGACTTCCGTTCCCGCATGAACACTGTGATTACGGAATAGGGCCTATGCAGGTTCTGAATGGGGCAAGAATCGGGCCATTCGAACTGTGCCGGTAAATTATTGAATGAAGCCGACTTTTTTTGCGCTTGAGCGGTAGGAGCGCGATACGGGCACATTTTTTCCTGACTTTAGCACCAGAAAAGTGCGGCCATTGTCACGTTTTTCGTCCACAATTCCCACGCGCGCGACCCACCATGACCGATGAACCTGCACGCCATCTGCGGTCGTTAATTCACGAACAGCATCAGCCAGTCGCATCAAAATGAGCTCTTCGCCATGGCTCGTATGGACCCGCAAATAATGATCTTCCGATGATATGGCGTATAGTTGCGCAGTGTGAAATTTGACGGGAAGGCGCTGAAGGAATTGCGCTGTGGGCTGCGCCGTATTGGCGTCCGGCTGTGGGTTGAATGCCAGATCAAACATATACCCAAGAGCCGTTATGGCGATCGCGATAACCAAAACGGGGCCATAGACGGTCAGCCAATAAGCGACCGGGATGCCGCCCCCAACAAACTCCTCCGCGGCGATAATGAAAGCCGACACACCTGCTGCTGATGTGAGTGAACCGACAGCGAGTTGTCCCAGTACCGGGCCGTTTGGCAAATAGCGTTTGTAAAGCTTCATACAAAGCTCGGCCGTGAGACCGCCAACTAAAATGAGCGTGAACCAATACATGAATGCGATTGGGAACATCAGCTCGCGGGTGGCGTCATATGGATTGATAAAGCCCAAAAACGCCGAAAGCCCTACCAGCGCTGCGGCGTAGCGCGCCATTTTCTTCCAGTCGATCACGATACGCAAAGCGTTTTGCCCCTGTCATTCACGTTTCGCGAATGACATTGGCCGGATTTCGCGAAGGATTCCACCCCTCTTACGAAGCCGTAGCAGCGGCGCTGTGATCGGGCTGGCATGTCTTGTTTCACAGCAGGTGGAAACGCCGCTGACGACAAATCAAGACTTCTCAAAGGATACTGACATGACCCGTTTGACTTCAACACTCGCCGCCCTCGCCATCTGCGCACTGGCTGCTCCAATTGCCAATGCGTCTGACCTCACCGTCAATGTCGAAGGCATCAAAACCGCCCAAGGGATGATAATGCTCGGGCTGTTTGATGAGGCGACCTACAATGGCGACGGGGCTGTCGGCGGCGCGAGCGTTACAGTTGAGGGTGGTTCGATTTCAACCACGTTTGAGGGACTTGCCCCCGGCGAATATGCCGTGCGCCTGTATCATGACGTAAATGGCGACGGCGAGATGAATACCAATCCATTCGGTATGCCGACAGAGCCGTATGCGTTCTCAAATGATGCCCAAGGCCGCTTTGGTCCGGCAAAATGGGAGGCTGCCAAATTCACTGTGACTGAGGCAACCGAAGTTCACACCATCACGATGAACTAATCTAGACCCCAAACGGAGACTGACCGATGGACTTTTCGAGACGCACATTCTTAGGCACGGGTCTTGCTGCAACAACATCAGTCTGCGCCACATTGCCAATGCCTTCTGCAGGTACTGAAACAGCAATGCCTGATTGGCATTTGGGGTATCGCAATGCGCCCGTGAACGGGTTCGATCCTGCACCGATGAATCTGGTTTATGGCAAAGCGCCGAAGGGTCTGTCTGGATCTCTATATCGTAACGGGCCAGCCCATGGCCGACATGGTGACCTGTTTGCAAGTCACTGGTTTGATGGCGACGGGCTGGTTCATCGCATCGCGATTGAGGATGGTACGGCTGTGCATTCGGGCCGGTTTGTTCAGACTCAAAAACGCAAAGCCGAATTGGAGGCTGGCAAGTTTCTTGCGCCGGGATTCGGGACGGCTGGTGATCCGTCCTTCCCCGTGACATCGCCAGATGATGTGAATGCAGCAAACACATCGGTTATGGTTGTTGATGGCGAGCTCTTGGCGCTTTGGGAAGCTGGATCTGCCTTTTCAATGGATGCGGAGACACTTGAAACATATGGGCCGAAGGTTTGGCGAGATGATCTTGCGAACATGCCTTTCCTTGCTCATCCGAAAGTCGAGCCGAGTGGCCGGATCTGGAATCTCGCCGTCGCAGGAAGCCAAATTGGGATTTATCGCATTTCTGCGGATGGCATTTCTGAGGATTTCGGTCTCGTTAACATCGGCACAGAAGCCTATGTGCACGACTGGGCGATGACCGATCGGTACCTGATTATTCTGGTTCAGCCATGGGTGAATACCAGCCCCATTCCGCCATTCATTGATAGTTTTGTCTGGAAACAGGAAGAGGGGATGAAAATCCTCATTCTGGACAAGGATGACTTGACCAAGCAGCGTTGGGCGCAGGCGCCAGCGCGAGCCTTCTTCCACACAGGGGCCGCGTGGGAAGACGCAGACGGGACGATCCGTGTGGATGCGGCGCTGTATCGCGAGCCGGTACTCGGTCAGGGCGGCGGCGCGGCTGAAATCAGGGGCGAGTGGCAACCGCAGGACGGCTTTAAAAGTGACTTCACGCAGATCGTGATTCCCGAATCAGGAGATGCGCGGCTACTTGAAACGGGACTTGATGGCGAATTTCCGCAGGTCAATCCGGCGCTCCATGGATTAGCGCGCTCGCTTACAGCTCTTTCGACAGGTAGCGCCCCTGACCGACCGGGGGCAACGGCGCTTTCTGTCCATAATTGGCAGCGTGGGGAAACTGATACGTTCAACTTTGGCCGCGACCGCATGGTTGAGGAGTTTCTGTTCGTACCGAAGCCTAGTGGAACGCAAGAGCACGATAGCTGGCTGATCGGGCCTGTGTTGAACTTGAAGGCAAAGGCAACTGAGGTTTGCGTGTTTGACGCTGCACATGTCAGCGATGGTCCGGTCTGTATCTGGCGGGCTGATTATTCCTGGCCGCTGGGCTTCCATGGCACTTGGGCCTAAGGCAAAAATAGCCGCGAGATATTTTCCCAATGAGATAGAACTCTGTTACGCCTGTGTCGTGCTTTCCGAATAGGGAGGTGTGGTCAGGTTTGTAACAGGAGTTTCGGGTATGAAACGTGCGATTTTGGGCGCTGCGGCGATTTTTGGTTTGGCGGGCTGTGCCTCAACGAGCGAAACGATAACGCATATTTTTGCGCCAAAGCCCGACTCTGCGGCTGAGGCTCTCAATCTCTATTACGATACAATCTCTGACAGCGAACTACCGCGCGCAGGAGCCGGAGTAGCCTTACCGGGATCTAACATGCCGATCAGCCGCGTCTTGCTCGCATCCTGCATTGATGAAGAGAAAGACGCGCCGACCTTGATGCAGATGTCGCGCGAGGATGCCGACTTGATGCTATTGGTTGGCGATAATGTTTACGGCGACCGTGATGGCGGCGGCTATGTATCGAATGACGCTGATCTCGAAGAGCTACGCGAAGCGTTTGCTGATCTTGCCGCGAAACCTGCATTTCAAGCTGTCTGGACGAAGTTCCCGGCCATGATCGCTTGGGATGACCATGATTACGGTGCCAATGACGCGGGAAAAGAGTTTCCGTTCAAGGGGCTTGCTGAACGCGTCCACGAAGTATTTTGGGGCTTGAGCACACAAGATGTGGGCGCATGGCCGGGCACCTATTATGCGCGCAGTTTTGGTCCCGAAGGTCAGCGTGTGCAGGTCATTATGTTGGATACGCGTTTTTTCCGCTCGGCATTAACGCCAACCGATGATTGGGGCGCAAAGGGTAAAGAGCGCTATTTGCCAGCGCCAGATGGATCGATGCAGGACATGTTGGGCGCCGCGCAATGGTCGTGGCTGGAAAATCAGTTACGTCAACCCGCCGATGTGCGCTTGGTCGTGTCATCAATACAGGTCATGCCGACCGGCCACGGCTGGGAAGCGTGGTCGACCATGCCTGAAGAACGCCAGAGACTATTCGATCTCGTTCAGCGCACAGGCGCTGAGGGGGTCGTCTTCCTATCTGGCGATCGCCATGCCGCTTACATTTACGAGGAGGCGGGTGTGTTACCCTATCAAGCGCACGAACTGACCTCGTCTTCCATCAATGCGAGTTTTGCCAGCGAACTGGACGAGAAAGACAAGCGTCAACTAGGCGCAGCTTACCCTCCAGAGAATTACGGCGTAATCGAAATTGACTGGCAAGACCGAAAGGTCAATTTTCAGGTCAAAGGCAGTGCTGGTCAAACTGCACGCCAGGATAGTTTTTCGTTTTCTGAGATCGGTACGCAGTAAACTGCGATCTTGCGATCCAGCGCTGTGTCTAGGGCTTTTTTATGACTGTGTATCGTAATGTTTGGGCCCTCATCGCGGCGGTTGGTTTTCTGCAAATTGGCGGTGGTATTCTGGGTGTCCTCACGCCGCTCGGCCTGGACGCGATAGGTGCTGGTGAACTGACTATAGGAGTCATCGCAGCGCTACATGCCGTTGGCTATATGGTGGGGGCGAGGTTCTCGACAGCGATGATCCGCGCGTTTGGCAATATCCGCGTTTACAGCGCTGCAGCGACTGTCGCATCTGTGACGGTCTTAATGATGCAGCTCACGCTGGATGTATATGCCTGGTCGATGATTCGTTTACTGCAAGGTATGGCCTTTGTGCTTATGTTTTCAAGCGCCGAGAGCTGGCTTGGGGCCGATACGCCGCCCGAAAAGCGGGGGTCGGTGACGGGCTTCTATCACGTGGTTGCAAAGGCAGCACTCATCACCGGACCTTTCTTTGTCGCGGGTTTAGCGGCAACCGATTCTCATCCTTATACTTGGGCGGCAATTTTTCTTGCGCTATCATTAATTCCGATTTGTCTGACCCGGCGCGGCGAACCTGCATCTCCCGACACAAATCCGCTATCCCTCAAGCGATTGTTTGAATTGGCCCCTGCCGCTGTTTTGGCGAGTTTCCTTGCCGGAGTCATCAATACCGGCACGCTGTCTTTGCTGCCACTTTACGCAGAGGTTACTCTGGTGGGCCTAAGCCCTGAGGCAACGGGCGCGGCTGCCTGGGCTGCGGCTGCCGTTTGGGGGGGAGGGTTGCTTAGCCAGTGGCCGGCAGGGCGGCTATCAGACAAAGCAGATCGCCGTGTAATAATCGCAATTCTTGCTGCCAGTTCGGCACTCGCCGCGCTAGCGCTTGGGATCAGCGCGAGCCTGTCTGATACGCTTCGAATGGCATTACTTGTAATCTGGGGAGCTGGCTCACTTTCTTATTATGGGATTGCGGTTGCTCATGCGATTGATAGAGCACCAGAAGGGCAGATCGCGCAGGTCATGGCAGGATTACTGTTTGTGTGGGCTACCGGCGCAGTCATCGGCCCGATACTTTCGGGCGGCGCTATGCTTCTTGATTTTGGGCCGGGGGCGCTATTCTTACTGGCTGCAATTCTGGGAACAGTATTGACGGTTGCCATGCTCCTTCGCAAAGCCGCACGAAAAGCTAGTGATGAGGACCAACAAACACCTTGGAATCCCGCCATGCCGACAATTGCGCCCAGTGGCGAGGTCGATCCACGAACAAATTAGCGGTTGATTACGCTGTCTTCTACCAATGTGCAGTTGTCAGCCCATTTCGAGTTGGTATAAGCGGCGCGTCTTTCGCAGGCGCAACAAAAGCCTGCTCACGATGGGAAGAGGCCGAAACTCCATGAACATTCACGAATATCAAGCCAAGGCTGTACTGAAATCTTTCGGTGCGCCGGTTGCCGACGGTGTGCCTGTGATGACTCTTGATGATGTCCAGACAGCGATTGATTCGCTTCCAGGGCCGCTTTGGGTCGTCAAAAGCCAAATTCATGCAGGTGGGCGCGGTAAAGGGAAGTTCATTGAGCCTGAAGCCGGCGAGAAGGGCGGGGTGCGCCTTGCCTTCTCCAAGGACGAAGTCATGGAGCACGCCAAGGCGATGTTGGGCAATCACCTTGTTACGGCGCAAACTTCGGCAGAGGGTAAGCAGGTCAACCGCCTGTATGTGGAAGACGGTGCAGACATTGCACGTGAGCTTTACCTCTCAATGTTGGTTGATCGCGCGACGGGCCAGATTGCTTTTGTCGCGTCAACTGAAGGCGGCATGGATATTGAGGAAGTGGCGCACGAGACACCTGAAAAAATCCTGACACTTCCGGTTGCTGGCGGCGTGGGCGAGGCAGATGCCGCCAAGCTGTGTGATGCGCTCAAGCTAGAAGGTAAAGCGCGCGAAGATGGAATGGAGCTGTTTCCGATCCTCTATAAAGCCTTCACCGACAAAGACATGTCGATGCTGGAGATCAATCCGCTGATCGTTATGGAAAGCGGCGACCTGCGCGTGCTTGACGCAAAGGTAAGCTTCGACGGCAACGCACTGTTCCGCCACCCGGACATTATGGAGCTGCGTGACACCACCGAGGAAGACGAAAAAGAAATCGAAGCGTCTGAATGGGACCTCGCTTATATCGCGCTTGATGGCACGATTGGCTGTATGGTCAACGGCGCTGGCCTTGCCATGGCGACGATGGACATCATCAAGCTGTACGGTGAAGAGCCCGCAAACTTCTGTGATGTTGGCGGCGGCGCCAATGCTGAGAAAGTCGCTGCAGCCTTCAAGATCATTATGAAAGATCCCAACGTGAAGGGCATTCTGGTGAATATCTTCGGCGGCATTATGAAATGTGACGTCATCGCAGAGGGCGTTATTCAGGCCGTGAAAGAAACCAATCTGGCTGTGCCTTTGGTCGTGCGCCTAGAGGGCACGAACGTCGATAAGGGCAAGCAGATCCTTGCTGCTAGCGGGATGAATATCATTCCTGCTGACGATCTCGACGACGCCGCCCAAAAAATTGTCGCTGCAGTGAAAGGCGCTTAAAACAATGTCTATTCTCATCGACAAAGATACCAAGATCATCGTTCAGGGCCTTACGGGTAAAACTGGCTCGTTCCACACAAATCAGGCGCTGGACTATTATGGCACGCAGATGGTGGCAGGTACGCATCCGCGTAAAGCGGGCACGAACTGGACTGCGGACAGCGGCAAAGAGCTGCCCATCTACGCCACGGCAGGTGATGCCAAGGATGCTACTGGGGCGAATGCGTCGGTTATCTATGTGCCGCCAGCTGGCGCGGCCGCCGCAATTGAAGAAGCGATTGAAGCGGAAATTCCGCTCATCATCTGTATTACAGAAGGTGTCCCCGTCCTTGATATGGTGCGGGTGAAAGCCAAGCTGGACAAGTCAAAATCACGTCTGATCGGTCCGAACTGCCCCGGCGTTTTGACGCCTGAGCAGTGCAAGATCGGTATCATGCCGGGCAAAATTTTCAAGAAAGGCTCTGTCGGCGTGGTTTCACGCTCTGGCACACTCACTTATGAAGCGGTGTATCAGACGACTGTTGCAGGCCTTGGTCAGACATCAGCTGTCGGTATTGGCGGCGACCCGGTAAAAGGCACTGAATTCATCGACATGCTGGAAATGTTCCTGGCCGATGACGAGACCGAGCAGATTATCATGATCGGCGAGATCGGCGGATCAGCTGAAGAAGAAGCGGCGCAATTCCTGATGGATGAAGCCAAGAAGGGTCGCAAGAAACCGATGGTCGGATTTATTGCCGGACGGACAGCGCCAAAAGGTCGCACGATGGGGCATGCAGGTGCCATCGTTTCGGGCGGTCAGGGCGATGCAGAGAGCAAGATTGCGGCAATGGAAGCCGCTGGTATTTCTGTGTCACCAAGCCCTGCACGTTTGGGTACAACCATGGTAGAGCTTCTTAAAGGCTAAAGCCGCACTATATTGCGGATTGTGACGGCCAGACGAGGCCAATTTTGACCCCGCCGGGCCGTCCCATATTACAAGGACGGTTGATCAATGGCAGATGATGGTTCCCCTGTCGGCGGAGGTCGCAGCGCAGATAATGCGGCCCTGCTGGATACGGCTTTCCTGTATGGGGGAAGCGCGACCTGGATCGAGCAGATGCAGGCGGCATATGCGAAGGACCCAGCTTCGGTTCCCGCAGACTGGCGCACCTTTTTTGACGACATTGGCGATGCGGGCACGGATGCGCAGCGCAATGCCGACGGTGCGAGCTGGAAGCGCACCGCGTGGCCGCGCCCCGATTCTGCAGAAGAAACAGCTGCTTTTGATGGCAACTGGGCGCTTTTGGAGCCTAAGCTCGAGTCAAAACTAAAGGCGGCTGCACCTGCGGCAAGCGATGTCGATATCGGCCTTGCTGTTAAGGATTCAGTACGTGCGCTGATGCTGATCCGGGCTTTCCGTATGCGCGGTCACCTTCACGCGCAGCTCGATCCACTGGGGCTTGAGGACAATGCTGATCAGCCTGAACTGGAGCCCTCATCCTACGGTTTCGGACCTGAGGATATGGATCGCGAAATCTTTATTGACGGCGTGCTGGGGCTCGATCGCGCCAGCATGCGGACTATTCTGGAAATTGTCCGGCGCACCTATTGCTCGACGCTCGGCATCGAGTTCATGCACATATCCAATCCTGAAGAGAAGGGGTGGCTACAGGAGCGGATCGAAGGACCAGACAAAGGCGTAGCGTTTACGCCGGAAGGCAAGAAAGCGATCCTCGATAAGTTGATTGAGGCTGAGACCTTCGAACGATTTCTGCACAAGCGGTATCCGGGTACGAAACGGTTTGGTCTCGATGGTGGTGAGGCCGCTGTTCCCGCGCTAGAACAGATCATTAAGCGTGGCGGCGCCCTTGGCGTGAACGAAATTGTCGTCGGCATGCCGCATCGTGGGCGTCTGAATATGCTCGCTGCGGTTATGGGGAAAAAATACGAAAAGATTTTCCATGAATTCATGGGCGGCTCGACACAAGGTGCTGAGTCATTTGGATCTGGCGACGTAAAATATCATTTGGGGGCGTCTTCCGATCGTTCGTTTGATGGCAATAATGTTCACCTCACCATGAATGCCAACCCGTCTCACCTTGAGGCTGTAAACCCAGTTGTGCTTGGCCGCGTACGCGCAAAACAGCATATGGAAGCTGAAGGCACTGGCGATCTTGATCGATCCAAGAAATTGCCACTCTTATTGCACGGTGATGCAGCATTTGCGGGCCAAGGCGTCGTATCTGAGTGCTTTGCGCTATCCGGCCTGCAAGGCTACCGTACGGGCGGGACGATCCACTTTATCGTCAACAATCAGATCGGCTTTACGACCAGTCCGATGTATTCGCGTTCGTCGCCATACCCGTCAGATGTCGCGCTCATGGTTCAGGCCCCGATTTTTCACGTAAATGGTGACGACCCTGAAGCGGTAACCTACGCCGCTAAAGTGGCGACTGAGTATCGTCAGAAATTTGGCAAGGACGTTGTTATCGACATGTTCTGCTACCGCCGTTTTGGGCACAATGAGGGCGATGAGCCCATGTTTACCCAACCGGTTATGTATACTCAGATCAAGAACCACAAATCGACGCGAGAACTCTATACGGCGCGGCTCGCCCAAGAGGGATTGGTGACCGTTAATGGCGTAGATCAGCAAATTGCAGACTTCGAAGCATTCCTCGACAAGGCATTTGATGATGGCAAAGCGCTCGAGGGCAGCAAGGCCGATTGGCTTGAGGGTGAATGGTCTGGCCTCGGCCTACCAGAGGATGATGAGCGCCGGGGCAAAACGGGAGTCTCGAAAACCAAACTCAAAGAGCTTGGTGAACGGATCACGACCGTGCCTGATGATGTAAATATTCACCGCACGCTCAAGCGCGTCGTCAATGGACGTGCCGAAGCGATTTCTAGCGGTAAAGGTGTAGACTGGGCGACAGCAGAGCATCTTGCTTTTGCGACACTGCTGGATGAAGGTTTCCATGTCCGCTTATCCGGTCAGGATAGTGGTCGCGGGACATTCTCTCAACGCCACAGCCATTTCATCGACCAAAAAACGGGCGAGCGTTACACGCCGCTGAACAATCTCGGTGAAGGCCAATCGGAATATGAGGTTATCGACTCGCTTCTCTCTGAAGAAGCGGTTGTTGGTTATGAGTATGGGTATTCGCTGGCCAACCCGAATGCACTGGTGATGTGGGAGGCCCAGTTTGGGGATTTCTCTAACGGGGCGCAGGTCTTCTTCGACCAGTTTATTTCATCAGCTGAACGTAAATGGTTGCGGATGAGCGGGCTGACCATGCTGTTGCCACATGGCTATGAGGGGCAGGGACCAGAGCACTCATCAGCCCGCTTGGAGCGCTTCCTGCAAATGTGCGCAGAAGATAATTGGCAAATCTGCAACCTGACGACGCCATCTAATTATTTCCATGCATTGCGGCGCCAGATTCACCGCGATTTCCGAAAGCCGCTTGTCATCATGACGCCAAAATCGCTGCTGCGTCACAAACTGGCGACCAGCACGCTGGATGAGATGAATACAAAATCTTCCTTCCACCGCGTATTGTGGGACGATGCAGAAACCGATGGTCGCGAGGGCGAAATCCGGTTGGTGCCAGATGAGAAAATACGGCGTGTCGTTCTGTGCTCGGGAAAGGTCTATTATGATCTGTTCGAAGCGCGCGAAGAAAACGGCGCTGATGACATCTACCTGATGCGTGTGGAGCAATTCTACCCAGTGCCACGCAAGTCGCTGATGGAAGAGCTAAAACGTTTCAAGCAGGCTGAACTGGTCTGGTGTCAGGAAGAGCCGCGCAATATGGGCGGCTGGACCTTCATTCGCGACGAAATCGAATGGGCTGCCCATCATGTTGGTTCGCAAAGCCCGCGTCCGAAATATGCAGGGCGCCCTCCAGCAGCGGCGACGGCAACTGGGCTTCTTGCGACGCATAATCGCGAGAAAGAAGCCTTCCTGAGCATTGCGCTGGGTGATAGCCCGGTGGAAGATAGCCTAGTTTCCAGATAACACTTTTTGAATGATACGAAACAGAGACCTTACATGACCGATATTGTTGTCCCGACCCTGGGCGAAAGCGTCACCGAAGCCACCGTTGGTAAGTGGCTTAAAGCGGCAGGGGATGCCGTTGCCAAGGATGAAGTTCTGGTTGAACTTGAAACTGACAAAGTCGCGGTTGAAGTGTCCGCATCAGCAGCTGGTACGCTGAGTGAGATCGTTGCCAGTGAAGGCGACACAGTTGAGATCGGCGCATTGCTTGGCCGGGTTGGCAGTGCGAATGGCGCCGCAAAGACAGCGCCGACAACTGAAAAGCCTGCCGCCAAAACAGCCCCAGCGTCATCAAGTGGTGCCATCGTTGACGTGACGGTGCCCAGCATGGGTGAAAGTGTAGCTGAAGGCACGATGGGCGCTTTGCTCAAGCAGGTTGGTGAGGCGGTTTCCAAGGATGAGACTGTTGCCGAGATCGAAACGGACAAAGTCGCCCTAGAAGTACCGGCGACGGCGGACGGTGTTGTTGCTGAATGGCTCGTCGGCGAAGGTGATGGCGTTACGCCCGGCTCTGTTATTGCGCGAATTACAGCTGGCGAAGGCGCTTCTTCAACTACGCCAACTGCGGCGGCGTCTGCGAAACCAAGCACTGCTGCGCCTGCAGCCACAGGCGAGCGCCCGGTTTCACCATCGGTGCGCCGTGTTGCAGCTGAAGGCGGTATCAATCCGGCCGATATTCCGGGCACAGGCCGCGATGGCCGGGCGACGAAAGCGGATGCCATGGCCTATGTAAATAGTGCGCCTAAACAAGCCGCTGCCCCCACCGCCGCGAAAGCGCCGCGAGATCTGGGCCCGCGCGAAGAGCGCGTGCGTATGACGCGCCTGCGCCAGACGATCGCGCGCCGCCTGAAAGAGGCTCAAGACACCGCAGCGATGCTGACGACATTTAACGATGTCGACATGACCGCAGTGATGGACCTGCGCAAGCAGTACAAGGATTCATTTCTTGAAAAGCACGGTGTCAAACTTGGCTTCATGGGCTTCTTCACCAAGGCCGTAGTGTCAGCCCTGAAAGAGATTCCCGCCGTGAATGCAGAGATTGATGGCACGGATATTATTTACAAGAATTTTTATGATGTCGGCATGGCTGTCGGTACCGAGAAAGGTCTTGTTGTACCGGTCATTCGTGATTGTGATGAGCTATCGATTGCCGGGATTGAGCGCGAGCTTGGAAATTTGGCGCGCAAAGCGCGCGACGGCGATTTGACGATTAGCGACATGCAGGGCGGGACATTTACCGTCACGAATGGCGGCGTTTATGGTTCATTGATGTCGACACCCATCCTGAATCCACCGCAATCTGGCGTGCTCGGCATGCACCGTATCGAGCAACGTCCGGTGGCGATAAATGGTGAAGTGAAGATCCGGCCAATGATGTATCTGGCTTTGTCTTATGACCACCGGATTGTCGACGGCAAAGAAGCGGTCACATTCCTTGTGCGCGTCAAGGAAGCGCTGGAAGATCCTGAGCGTTTGTTGCTGGACGTCTAAACGATCTCGTAAACTGTCATAATATTGAGCGGCTGCACCTTAAGGGTAGCAGCCGTTTTACTAGATTCTAACCGTTTGGTTGACGGGAGAATAACGCTATTGGGGTAATTCACTGACTGATTTCAACTTGATACTGGTACGCTTCGCCTAGTTTGCACCGATATATAATTGTCGGGCGGACGAGTTAATGACAGACACAGTATCGAGTTTTAGCACGCTAGGGACAGCGGCAACTCCAGCACACAAAATCAAGAATGCGCGTCAGGCCGCTTTTGCGTCATTGGTTTCGCCCATCCTGTTCATGGCCAGCCTCGTGAGCGCGGCCATATTGATGCAGTCAGACCTTGGTCGTGCTTCAGGTATTTTCGGCTTCTGGCTGATTGTTCAATGCCTAGCCTGCGCAGTGCTGTTTCTTGGTAGTCTTCGCGAAAAGACAATGCTGGTTGAACGCGACGAGATTGATGAATCATCGCTTGTTATGAAGTTCTCCTACATTGTGATCGGGTTCTGCTGGGGCGTTGTTCCGGGCATCCTCGCAGTCATGGAGCCTGCGCCGCCGCACCTGGTCTTTGGTGCGATCCTGTCTGGCGTTACAATGTCTGCAACCTTGCTGCTGCGCTATATGCCCGGTCTTGCAAAATTCCTTATCGCGACGGTCGCAGGTGGATTCATCGCCAATAGTTTCTTCCTGCCGGACCTGCAATCCATGTCCGTTTCGATCATAATGTTGAGTTATTTCAGCGTTTTGGCAATCTGTTCGCGGTGGTATTATGCGCGATTTGATCGGCGTTTGCATGATGCTGAAGACTTGGCTGAACGAGCTGAGGAACTCAATAGCGTGCTGAAAGATGTCGGCGAAACCGCGGCAACTTACTTCTGGCGCACTGATGCGCATGGGCGTGTATCTGAGGTCAGCGATGACACGCTTTTTGCCAGTACAGATGGTCAATCGGCTCTTGCGCAGGCCTTAGTGACCTTGTTTGCACCTTCGCAAGAGCGCGACTTACTAGCCTCTAGGTTAGCACGCCAGTCTGAGATCGTTGCACTTGAATTAGAGCTTGCGGGCGACGGCAACACCGCCAACCGGTTCTGGAAAATTTCTGCGCGACCTGTTTTTAAAGACAAAGAATTTCAAGGTTATCGCGGCGCCGCAAGTGATATTTCGAAGCTGCGCGCAAGCGAAAAGCGCGCTGCTTTCCTTACTGAGTATGATGATCTTACCGGACTGCTCAATCGACCGAGTTTCTACGCAGCGCTTGAGAGCAAACTTAAACAACGCCGCGATGAAGATACTGAGACCGGTATTCTGTGGATCGATCTCGATAATTTCAAGTGGGTCAATGACACGTTCGGTCATGCTGGTGGTGATGATGTATTGAAATCCGTGGCCGCACGATTGAGTGAGATATGTGTTCACGGTGATGTAATTTGCCGCTTTGGAGGCGATGAATTCGCGGTCTTGGCAACGCGGCACCTTGAACAAGATCAGCTACGCCAATTTGTTGCTGATCTGACTGACAAACTTGCCGTGCCTTACAGTCTCGAAAACTCCGAAGTTCAATGTAGTGCGAGTATCGGATTTAAGCGGATAGGCCCGGATGAAGTTTCAGCTGCCTCATTGATGAAAGAGGCTGACCTCGCGCTATATTCAGCCAAGTCTGGCGGGCGGGCTGTCTGGAAGGAATATTCAGAAGCCTTCAAAGCGAAAGTGCGTGGTCAACGTGAGCTTGCGCGTGACCTCGAAGTGGCGATTGCCGGAAACGAGCTAAACCTGGAGTTCCAGCCAATCGTCAATGGCCCTGCAGACCGGGTTGTCAGCGTTGAAGCGCTATCACGTTGGAACCACCCAACACGTGGTTCGATTGAGCCACAAGAGTTTATCGCTGTCGCAGAGAATAATGGACTGATCATCCCGCTTGGCGACTCCGTTGTGGCCAAGTCCATCCATGCGGCTGCTGAGCTGCCGGAAGATGTTAAGGTCGGCATCAATATATCGCCGCTGCAAATTCACAGTAGCGCGCTCCTCGGTTTGATTGAGGATTGCCTGCTTGAGTCTGGCGTGGCACCAGGGCGGATCGAGCTGGAAATCACTGAATCTGTCTTCCTGTCGGATAATGCATTTGTGATGGATCGCCTGAAGCGGTTGAAAGACTTGGGATTGCGTATCGCGCTTGATGATTTCGGCACCGGCTTCTCCTCGCTCGCATATTTGCAGCGTTTCCCATTTGATAAGCTGAAACTTGATCAGGCTTTCGTCCGGGGTATTGAAACCAGCGACCAGAGCTGCGCAATTGCGCGGGCGACCATTTCAATGGCCCATGCGCTCGGCTTGACAGTAACGGCTGAGGGCGTTGAAACGCAGGCACAAGCTGAGTTCCTGATGGCGCAGGGCTGTGATGAGCTTCAAGGCTTTTACTATGCCCGGCCTTTGGAAAAGGCGCAGTTGCATCGCTTCCTTCAGCAGCCTGCAACACTCGCCCGCCGCGAGGTCCGTACGGCTGCTAGTAATGTTGTGAGCTTGCAGAAGCGAAAATAAACACAGCCAAGCATTGAACCTTTTCCCGGTCTGGGGCGACTATCCTCATGACCGCACGAGGGAAAAGTATGGCGTATTCGCAAACTGATCGCGTTTATGACGAATTACTCGTCACGCTCGTGCGTAGCGGTGATAAGCGCGCTGGCGAACGTCTTGCCGCGCGCTGGCAGCCACGTTTGATCCGCACGGCTCGACGCTTACTCCGCGATGATGAGCAAGCGCGCGATGCGGTTCAGGAGGCATGGAGCGGGATTTGCCGCGGCTGGCTTGCCCTTAATGATCCGGCCAAGTTCCCGGCATGGGCGTTTGGAATACTGCATCGCAAATGTGCTGATCGGATAAGCGTAGAGCAAAAGCGCCGCCAGCACCTAGCGCCAATCGATTCCGCAAGCGAGCCGCGCATTGCGCCGCGCGCCGAAGATGCTGTGGCGATCAATCAGGCGCTGGCCATACTCAGCCCTGAACACCGCCTTTGCGCGGTCCTGTATTTTGGCGAAGGACTAACCCTTCGCGAAATCGCAACTGTGACAGGTGTGCCTGTTGGTACAGCCAAATCGCGCCTGTTTCACGCCCGCCGCCAGATGAAGGCGGCTTTAGAAGGAGAAGAGTAATGACTGAATTTGATGACCGCCTGAAGGCCGGAATGAGCGCTGACGATCAGGCATTCTTGAATGATCTGGAAGGAGATGATGGCATGTTCGTCCAGATGGGGGCGACATTCTCAGGACCAATGCGGTTCTGGGTATTTTACGCTGCTATACTGTCGTTCGTATTGTTCTTTCTGGCTTTATTCGGACTCTACCAGATGTTTCAAGCCGAGACGGTCCGCGAAATGATCCTGTGGAGTGCGTTGCTTGGTTTTGGCATGCTCGCGGTGGGCATGATCAAGATGTGGTTCTTGATGCGGATGAACCATCTCGCCGTGTTGAAAGAGTTGAAAAAGATCGAGTTACGTCTCGTCCAGCTCGGCCGCTAGAAAACGCTTTCAGGCGAAGGACACACCTCGGTCCCAGAGTGGTTTTGGCTGCATGGCGTCCATTGGCTCATCAAGGAAATCGGTGATCACTGGAACGGTGGTCTCCGATTTCGTCACCAGGAAAAGGTGCCCGCCATCTTCGATCACATGCAAACGGGCATTTGGTAGCGCGAACTCAAGAATTTTCGCATTTGCCATCGGTACGATTGAATCGCGGTCGCCAGCCAGAATCAAAGTCGGCATTCGCATAAACCGGATAAAGGGTAGGCTGGACCAGCCAAGAAAGGCCGTCAGCTGGTACACATAGCCCATTGGCGCGGGCGGCCGAAGGCTCGAGATATGACTATCAGAGCCTTCACCTGAATCGTCGCCGTACAGGGTCTCGAAATTCTTTTTCATATAGTCTGGATCGGTGTAGCGGCGGGCATCGGCCATTTTCGAAATTGCGCTAATCTTGCCCGGTACCATTGTCATGCCAGCGGTCGTCGCCGCCAGGATCAGCTTGCCGACAGAGTTGCGGTATTGGAAGGCATATTGCTGCGCCAGTGCACCGCCCCATGAGACGCCCATAACATCGACATCATCCATGCCATACAGATCGCAAAGTTTGCGGGCTAGGCGGGCCATCATCCACGGGCGATAGGGAAAGCGTGCAGACGGACTGTCGCCAACGCCTGGGATATCGAATGTGATGATCTCGCGGTCTGTGATCCATTCACCAAGTCCAAAAGCCAGCTCCATGTTGGCCCCAACGCCGTTGAAAAACAGGAGTGGGCGTTTCTGGCTTTTGCGTGCAGGCTTCCAGTGACCGACACGTACGGTGTAGCCAGCAACTGTCTGCATCTGAATATCAGGCAAGCGCGGCGTCGTTTTTCGTGCAGCCATAAGGGCCTCCTATGATAGCGCAGCCCTATTCGAAAATATATTGGCCGGGCGACGGATAAAGCGCGGGGAAGGTCTCAGAACCTGCTTGCGCCGGCGCCGGGACCATCTCACCACCATGTTCATGCAGCCACTCGGCCCAGCGAGTCCACCATGAACCTGCAACTTCCTCTGCGTCAGCTGCCCATGCATCTGCAGTTGGGGCAATCTTCGGATTGGAGAAATATTTCGCTTTCGGATTGCCGGGAGGGTTCAACAAAGACTGAATATGTCCGCTATTCGACAGTACGAACTCGATATTTTTGGACCCAAGCAGGCCAGTCGTGCGATAGCACGCTTTCCACGGGGTGATATGGTCTGTGACGCCAGCGACGATAAAAGCGTCGCATTTTACAGCGGTAAGATCCGCCATATGGCCCGCAACCTCAACTGTGCCTGGGTTCTCGAAAGGTTGTTGCAGACCGAAATCGAGATAATCGGAGTGCAGCGCCGCGGGCAGGTTGGTCGTATCATTATTCCAGAACAGGACATTGTACGGGGGCGGATCTTCGCCCATCAGGTAATTGTTGACGACATAGTTCCAGACCAGATCGTTTGGCCGCATCCATGCAAACATCCGGGCGAGATCGTCGCCTTTGAGAATGCCTTTGCGGGCCGAGTATTTACGCGCGACTTCGAGACTTTCCTCAGAAACCATCTGGCCGAGGTCGCTATCGTCAGGTTTTGGGTTCAAGACGCAGACCTGAAAGGTGAGCGAATTAATCCGGTCGTCGCCTGCCGCAGCGAGCAAGCTGGCAAATGTCGCGGTTGTGATCCCGCCCGAGCAAGCGCCGGAGATGTTGATTTTATCTGAACCAGTGATTTGCTTCATCACTTCTGTGCACTGGATCAGGCTATCGACATATTCTGAGAGCCCCCAATCACGGTGCTTTTTGGTTGGATTTCGCCACGAGATAATGAAGGTCTGAAACCCATTCTTCAGCAGGAATTGGACAACGCTGGTAATTGGGTCAAGGTCACTGGCGTAGAACTTGTTGATCTGCGGCGGAATTGAAAGGAACGGTATTTCACGAACTGTTTCCGTCACAGGCGTGTACTGGATCAGCTCCATCATTTCATTTTTCCAGACAACATTGCCCGGCGTAATCGCGACATTCTCGCCAATCGTGAACGGGCGGCCATCAACCTGGCTGGGCATGCCGCCATTCTTGGTTAGGTCAGTATAGGCGTTTTGCAGGCCTTTGATGAGCGAGAGACCACCGCTATCGATAAGTCGCTTTTTAGCAGCAGGATTGGTTAGCAGGGCGTTCGTGGGAGATATCGCATCAGTAATCATATTGGTGATGAATTGTGCACGGGCGTGCTCCATCGGTCCAAGCTCTAGATCACCAACCATGGCCTGCATATTGTCTTGCATTGCCAGATAAGCCTGCATGCCGCGCTTGTAGAACGGGTTGTTCTGCCATGCTGGGTCACGGAAGCGCTTGTCGGTGCGGTCAGGTGCGCGCTCGGATTTCCCAAGGGCAATTTCAAACGATTCCTTTGCCATCTTGCCGGCATATTTTGCCGTGGCCATTGGTGATACGGACGTTTTGCGCAGCATCATGGCGACGGAACCGAGCATTTCCTGCCGGTTCATGCCCCCCATCATAGGGTTAAAAGCGGTCGTCGCATCTGCTGCGGCTTTGCCGATATAATCGCTGGTTTTGCTCATTTTACTCTCCCGTGCCCATCACCGGCGCATCGCCGCGCCAGAGGCTACAAGGCCTGCTCTAATCGAAAAGAGTCTAAGTTTAACTAACCTTGCGCATTGAAATTCGTTTCATGTGAACCTTTTTATGTCAAATTATCCACAGGCTCAAATGCAGTAGCCATTGGAGCACATGGACCGAAATGAAGACTCGCGACCGTATTCTTGATGCTAGTCTCAGCCTTTTCAATGAAGAGGGTGAGGCCGCGCAGAGCGCTGTCGACATTGCCAATGCGCTCGATATGTCGCCGGGCAATCTCTATTATCACTTTAAAGGGAAAGAGCCGATCATAGAAGCGCTATTTGACCGCTTCGAAACCGAGATGAAACTGATACTGAGTGGCTCTCAAACGGCTATAACATCGATAGAAGATAACTGGGTTTTTACGTATATTATTCTCGAAGAGATTTACGATTTTCGGTTCTTCTATCGAAATCTGGGCGAACTGGTCGCGCGCTATCCATCGCTTGGGCCACGGTTCCGGCGTGTCATGGCGATGAAGCGCCGCGCTGCCAAGGATACGATTGAGCAGCTGATCAAAGCGCAGCAAATGCATATTGACCCGCGCCTCAAGGCTCCTTTGGTCGAGCAGATGTTATCGACGCTGACCTTCTGGCTCAGCCTTGATGCTGTTGAGGGCAGTGACAAGGACGGCCCGCGCCTGATCCATGACACGGTGCTGCAATTCATGTTGCTGTTAGTGCCCTATATGGGCGCTGCAGGCTATGATGCGCTTAACGCCATGCTTGAGCGTCATAAGTCGCTTGTTGGGACATCAGCTTAGTCCGGCAGGTCGCTTGCGGGTTGCCCGGCACGTTTGCGCGTCGCAAACTTATCTTCAAAGGCGACGATCAGGCATGCGACTATGATAATGGCCGCGCCAATCCATGTCGGCCAGCCCGGGTATTCGCTAAAGAAAATAGCCCCAAACAAGCCGCTCCAGATCAGGGCGCTATACTCCAAAGGCGCAAGGCGCTGCGCCGGGGCGCGTGCATAGGCCAGCGTCATCAGGAACCAGACGCCATAACCCAGCACGCCGAGCCCTAGAAACAGTGGCAAATCATGCCAATCCGGCCAGCCAAGCAGGCCGAGGGTGATCGGCAGTAGCGCAATCGCTGGTACAGTATTGGTGAACATGGCAATTGTGGTCGCATCCTCACGGGTTGCGCGCAGGCGCAGCAAGACAAGAGTCACGGCATAAAGAAAGGCCGCGCCGAAGCAGGCCGCGATGCCGAGCAGGCGTTGTCCATCCGGGCCCTGCTGTGAGGGCATACCGGTAATCGCGAGCGCAGCACCGACAAAACCAACAGCCGTTGCAAGCAGAGCGCGTGCTGAGATGGCTTCACCCAGTATCAGGCGGGCAACGGGCGGGATCATTAGAGCTGCCGTAAAGCCGATTGTTGTGGCGAGCGCTAAGGGCAGGTGCATCAGTGAATAGAAGAATAGAAACACACTGAGGAGCTGTATGGCACCGCGGAGCGTGTGAAAGCGTATGGCTTCCTGATTTGGAGCTGGCCGGGCTTTGGCCGTGAAAACAGCGATTGAGATGATTGCACCAAAAAGAAATCGCCATGCGAGCAAATGCAAAAGTCCTGCATCTGGCGCGAAAGCTTTGACCAGCAAATCAATACCAGACCCGGCCGCAATCGCGATAATGGCGATGAGTATGGCTGTTGTGGGAGTGGGTGCGCGCATCGCAGCGTCTTAGCTGCGCGTCGTCAACCTGCAAGTGATTTTGTCGAGCGACTATTCAACCATGCGGGAGTGCGGCGCGCTGGGTAGTGTAAAGCGTGGCTTGGTACGCTTTGGCGCGTGGCTTGGACGCGTACCTGCAGTGACGCAGCGACCTTTACCAGCTTCCTTTGCTTCGTAGAGCGCCTTGTCAGCTTGGCCGAGAACCTCGCCTGGCGTACCACCATGCAATGGGAAGCGTGCATGTCCAACTGAGGCAGATATGCGTAGGATTTCGCCATTCCATGGATATGGCCGACTTATGATTTCGATAATCGACTCGCCATATTTACGGACTTCGGCAGGTGTCATGTCGAGGCCCTGAAGCAATAAGACAAACTCATCGCCGCCGAGGCGCACAGCCATATCTTCACCATCAACCAGCTCGCGCATGCGATCTGAAGCCGCCTTGATGAGGTAATCGCCCGCCTTGTGACCGTGCGTATCATTGATGGCTTTAAAACCGTCTAGATCTATCAGGAGCAGGTCGAATTCATCGCCTTCAGGTACACTCGCGAAACGCTGCTGCAACTGTACACGATTGCCGAGACCGCTGAGATAATCATGTACGGCAAGATAGGCTTGATGGATCAGAAGGTCGCGCAATTGTCCTTCAACCCGCTGGTTTTGATAGGCCATGTAAAGCGCGCTGCCAGCGCTTGCGGTGATCGCAGTGATTGCCATTGAGACCATCAGAGCTGGGGCTGAGGCCGCATCAGCGCTGAGCCCTGCGAGCAATGGCTTTCCTGCGTAGAGGTAGGCGACCAGGATCAGCACAGCGATATGCAAGCCCGCTAGCGTAATTGCGTCGCGCGGTCGCAAGAGCAGAGCAGCGATCACCGGGATAACCGGGATAATCGCTGCGCTTGGCGCGCCAACGCCGCCGCTTAACGCCATTTCACACCAAACAAGGACTGAGAAGAGCAGTAAGATCAGGCGGAGACTGTTTTCGTACTGGGTCGCCCAGAGCGACAGCCAGACAGCATATAGACAGAGCGCTGCTGCAACACTGCCCGACGCGATGTCGACAAACACGTTCGTGGTCATTTCGCTGACGAGCGAGCGCGCAAGAACAAAAATCACAGCTGTAAGGGCACCTGCACCGAAAATTGCCGTGATACGGCGGCGATGCAAGTCACTGCGCGACATGATTCCACTGTGCATGTCAGTTTCGATCTGCGTTTGGGGCAGATATTTAAGTAGGGGCGTGAACGCGTTCAGCATAGGTGCAGCTTTCTTTGAAGGCACCAAAATACGCTGTGCGGGCTAAGGCCAAATTGAGGGAATGTAAAACTCTGAGGGTGCGCTATTAACCTTTTGGCATCCCTAACCGCTAGAAACGGCGCGTTTTTCGCGGTAGTCCGAAGCCTTCCAGTCGGTCGCACGCCCATTGATATTTTGCCGCGCAAGCATCCTGTATCAAGGCGGCGCCAAGGGCGCGGTCAGCCGGACCCCCCTGACCACGATACAGCATATTACCAAGGCCTGCGCAGCCGGACGTATCGCCCATATCGCAGGCAGTTTCATAAAGTTCGCGTGCGCGCTTCCAGTTCTTTTGGCCCGCATTTCCGGTGTGATCCGTATAGGCTTGCTGTAGGCAGGCTTCCAAATGCCCACCTTCTTTGCACGCGCCGACATATAGCGTTTCCGCGCGTTGGTAATCTTGCGGCGTACCAAGGCCGCGGCGGTATATATCTGCTAGTTTATAGCAGTTTCGCGACCATGCATCGGCTTTGGTCGTGCGATCTGCGCACAGGTCTTCGTAACGTGTGCGTGCCTGATCATACCACTGTTGAGCGCGCTCAATATCGATACCGTCATCGGCAGAAACAACATCCTTGGGTACCAGACGTGTCAGGCTAGCGGCATCTTTCATCGCGCGGTCGGCATAGATTTCTTTAGCTGTACGTGGACTGGCGGGTTCCGGCCCGAATTGCGCCATTGCCGAGTAGGGCAGCAAGAGCAGGCAAGTCATTGCAATAGCGATTCGCGTTAGCATTCGGAGCCTCGTTGGCGTGTTTTGTAATAATATAGCTAGGTGCGTGGATGAACGCTGTCGAGGTGCGGGGGCAGTGTTTCACTGAAATTTCCGCAGTATTACCGTAGTTTAATCAAAGGGTGCGGCGTCGGTACACAAAAACTTGAGGGCAGCGGACATGCAACTCGTGTGCATTATGGTATTGGTATGCGTATCGGTTGAGGAGGCGCTGCGAGAGCGGCGTTGCCGATTGCGGGAAGTTGCCAGGCATGGCCTGCGGGGGAGAGCAAATCTAATAAAGGATAATGATATGAAATATCTGTTTTTGGGCGCGTCTATGGTCGCGCTAACCGCCTGCGTTCACGTCACCGCCAAGGATGTCGATGTTGAGCTTGATCGTGACACGCCCGTCGCCGCGTATGACTATAGCGGCGTCTTTGCCGCTGATGCGAACCGGCCGGTTGGGGACTATGAAAACTTCAACCTGCGTAAGTCTGAAGCTGTTCTTGAATTTAGCGGGGTAAAACCCGGTATGACTGTAGTTGAGCTTGAGGCTGGGGACGGTTTTTATACCGAGCTTTTAGCGACTGTCGCAGGTGATACCGGCAAGATTTATCAACAAAACCCAGCCCAGTTTGACAATTTCCTCGGCGATTCTGTTGAAAAACGTGGGCATCTGACACGCTATTCGAACATCGAGTATACCAAATCACCGTTTGACGAATTGGCCGTAGCCGATGGCGAAGCTGATATCGTGACGTGGTTTCTTGGACCACACGAATTGTGGTTTGTACCCAAAGGCGAAGAAATGGGTCTGTTTGGGGGTACTGAATCGACGTTTGCGGAGATCGCGCGTGTCTTGAAACCTGGCGGGACATTTGTCGCGCTTGACCATAGCGCGCCAGCTGGTGCGCCTGCGACGACCGGCGGCGATACCCACCGTATCGATAAAGCCATCGTCATTGATATGGCCTCTGCAGCGGGTTTGACACTGGTCGACGAGAGTAACGTACTGGCTAATCCAGAGGATGATCTGACCATCAATGTATTTGATCCAGCTGTGCGCCGAAAGACAGACCGTTTTTTACTGAAGTTTGAAAAATAGGGCGCTAGGCAGCCTTAACTTGACGCCACAGCGCGGCATATGCAGTGAGGGCGATATGCAAACACCGTCGCCCTCACCTCAACCCACTTCCAAGCGTAGCCTATGGATCGCGCTCGGTGCGACGGGTATACTGGTCGGTGTTTTATTAGCGGGTAAGTTTGGTGGTTTTTTCGACCCTGAAGTGCTCGGCGCCCAGCTAGGGCGAGAAATACGTTCCTTTGCCGATGGGCCTTTAGGTCTGCCCGCATTGATCCTGACATTTTGCGTTTGTGCTTTCATTGCTGTGCCGCAATTTGTGTTGATCGGAATTGCTGTATTTGCGTTTGGACCCGCGCTAGGCGCGCTATATTCCTGGGTTGCTACGCTATGCTCTGGTAGCCTTACCTATTGGATTGGCCGGGTTTCCGGAAACTCAACACTGGCACGGTTATCAAGCCGCCGCCTCAATGCGTTTCGAGACTTTGTCACTCGCAACGCTTTTATAGCTAGTATGGTAACACGAAATGCCCCGATGGGACCATTCCTTTTCGTCAATATGGTCTTTGGTGCCTTGCGCGCGCACTTCTGGCCGTTTTTCGCTGGCATGGCGATTGGGATAATCCCCAAGATCGCCATTGTCGCCTTTGCCGGGAAAGGCATCCGCGCCGCTGTAGAAGGCAACCCTGTACTTGCCGTTGCCATGGTCGCGGCGGCAGTTGCTGTACTCGTTGCAGGCATTTGGTATGTCCGGCGTCGGCGCGCGCGGGGCGAGAATCTTTCCCTTGGGTCCACGACACCTGTTGACAGCAGCCAGCCTGCGCAACATGAGTGACGCATGAACGCGAAAACCCGTTTTTGCGACCGCAGCCTTAGGCTAGACGGTCTCCTGCTTATCGGCCCCTGGCCGAGATATGCCAACGCCTAGCGTTGCGCTATCGGCCAGGGGATACGGCGCCACCCTATTTTAATTTCGATCTCAAGGCTGAGACACATGACGACGACATCTGACATTGTAATTTTCGACACAACCATGCGTGACGGCGAACAGTCACCTGGCGCATCCATGACCCTGAATGAAAAGTTGGCGCTTGGTGAGCTGCTCGAAGGCATGGGTGTGGATATTATCGAAGCTGGTTTTCCTGCAGCATCCACCGGAGATTTTGACGCCGTTAGCGAGATCGCGCGGCGCTCGACCTCAGCAGTGATTTGTGGCCTTGCCCGCGCTGTCCCAGGTGACATTGATCGCTGCGCGGAGGCAGTTCGACATGCAGCTCGCCCGCGTATCCATACATTCATCTCGACCAGTCCTGTGCATATGAAACACAAGCTGAAAATGGGCGCTAATGCTGTCTTGGAGGCCGTTGGCCGCTCGGTGGCGCAGGCCCGCAACCTCGTTGATGATGTCGAATGGAGCGCTGAAGACGCGACCCGGACAGAATTTGAATTCCTGTGCAAATGTATCGACGCAGCCATTATCGCCGGGGCGACAACAATTAATGTGCCTGACACGGTCGGGTACTCGCATCCTGAAGAGTATGGCAAATTGATCCGTGATTTGCGCGAGGCGATCCCTGGCTCAGACAAGGTGGTCTGGTCGACACACTGTCATAATGATCTTGGATTGGCGGTCGCCAATTCACTCGCAGGTGTGAGCAATGGCGCGCGGCAGGTGGAATGTACGATAAATGGCCTTGGCGAACGTGCCGGGAATGCCGCTCTTGAAGAGGTGGTTATGGCGCTCTCGGTGCGCCGCGATAGCCTGCCTTTCAAGTCGCATATCGATACAACCAAGCTGAATTCAGCCAGCCACATGGTTAGCCGAATTACCGGATTTCCAGTCCAGTATAATAAAGCGATTGTCGGTAAGAATGCGTTCGCGCACGAAAGTGGCATCCATCAGGACGGCATGCTGAAGAATGCCGAGACCTATGAAATCATGCGCCCGGAAGATGTTGGCGTCTCCAAAACGAGCCTCGTCCTGGGTAAGCTCTCGGGGCGCAATGCGTTCCGCGATAAGCTGGAAAGCTTGGGATATGATCTCGACAAAGAAGCCTTGAACGAGGCCTTTACACGTTTCAAAGCGCTTGCTGATCGGAAGAAGCACGTCTTTGATGATGATATCTTGGCGCTTGTCGATGATCAGTTGTCTGCTGTTGGGGAACGGATTTCGTTCAAAAGCCTGCGCGTGATTGCTGGGTCTGAGGGGCCGCAAACGGCAGATTTATCGCTAGTCGTCGATGGAGAGCAACGGGACGTCAGCTGCGCCGGGAATGGCCCTGTAGATGCTGTATTCAACGCGATCCGCAAGATTGTCAGCCATCAGGGCAAGCTTGATCTATTCCAGGTTCATGCCGTCACAGGCGGTACTGATGCCCAGGCTGAAGTTAGCGTGCGGTTGAAAGGTGAGGGGATTATGGCAACCGGACGTTCATCTGATCCTGATACACTGGTTGCCAGCGCCAAAGCCTATATACACGCACTCAATAAGCTGGAAGCTCGACGCCTTAAGCGTAATTTAGCCGAAAGCGATAGGTGAACGATCAGTACATCGTTGCGATGTGCTGGTTTTTAGCAGAAAGCTCAAATCATAATAACCATATGAGGTTTAGCGCTATAGTACGGCGTGTACACCTCGTGTGAATATCTCCTCTTGCTTTAATCGGATGTAAACGGCAATAGGGTATAGGGCTGATCATCAAAGTTAACGCGCGTGCGCTGGTATAGGCTGGTGCGCCAGAAAAAGTGACGAAGAATATGATTGGTAGCCTTCTCGGAATTCTGTCTACAGACATGGCCATTGACCTCGGTACGGCGAATACGCTGGTCTATGTGAAAGGGCAGGGCATTATGCTCGATGAGCCGTCAGTTGTCGCTTATATGAACCAGGGCGGCCGTAAAATGGTCTATGCCGTTGGTGACGATGCCAAGAAGATGCTCGGCAAAACACCGCTGAACATGGAAGCCATCCGCCCGATGCGCGATGGTGTGATCGCTGACTTCGAAGTCGCTGAGGAAATGATCAAGCACTTCATTCGCAAAGTGCATAATCGCCGCGCCTTCGTCTCGCCGTTGATTATCATTTGTGTGCCTAGCTCTGCGACAAACGTTGAGCGCCGGGCGATCCATCAGTCTGCGCTTGCAGCTGGTGCGCGTCAGGTTGAGTTGATTGACGAGCCTTTGGCCGCAGCGATTGGTGCTGGCCTGCCTATCGAAGAGCCCGCCGGATCCATGGTCGTTGATATTGGTGGCGGGACCACTGAGGTTGCTGTTTTGTCACTTGGCGGACAGGTCTATTCGCGCTCGGTTCGTGTCGGCGGCGACAAGATGGACGAGGCGATCATGAATTACTTGCGCAAGCATTCCGGCATTCTTGTCGGCGAAATGTCTGCAGAGCGGATCAAAAAACAGATCGGTACCGCCCTTGCACCTGAAAATGGCGACGGCATGGCGGTCACCGTGCGTGGGCGCAGCACGGGCGACGGCGTGCCAAACGAAGTCGAAATCAACGAGCGTATGATGGCTGATGCGCTTCATGATCCTGTTCAGGAAATCGTCGATGCGGTTCGTATCGCGCTTGAGGCTATGCCGCCTGAATTGGCCGCAGATATTGTCGATCGCGGCATTGTCCTGACAGGCGGCGGCGCATTGCTGCGAAATCTGGATATCGTTCTGCGTGATCAGGCCCGATTGCCTGTGATGATTGCCGAGGACCCATTGCGCTGTGTCGCGAACGGGTGTGGATACGTGTTGGAGAATATCTCGCGTATGAAAAACGTATTGTCGCCGGAAGTCTGATATACTCGTAGACGGTTTTTGGCCGGCACTATGATCAACCGGGAAGGACGAAGAGCCCATGCCAAGTTTTTCCGGCAAGGGATATAAGAAACGACCTCTGCGGCGATATGGTTTCTTTATCGCTGTTGCAGGTCTGATTGCGCTTTTGCTCCTGCAAACATCACCGCGCTTGAGCGATCAAATCGAACCGGTTCGTACCGCAGCGTCTGATCAACTTTTCCACATGTCGCGTCCAAGCCTGGTTGACCGTGTTACAGGTGCATCAGCGCGTGAGCGGCGTATCCTTGAGCTTGAGGGCCAGGTGCGTGAGCTTTCAAAATATGAGGCGATGGCGCTATCTATGGCCGAGCGGCTGGAAGCTTATGAGAGCATCCTGAATATGCAGGGCGAACCGCTGGGCGATGAAGTTACCGCTCGTATCATGGCCGAGGCCGATGGACCATTCGCCGAAGCTCTGCTGGCCAATGCAGGATCGCTCAATGGTGTGGCTGAAGGCTATTACGCCGAAAATGATGGTGGGCTGGTTGGCCGCGTTGTTCAGGTCGGCAAGAATTCAGCCCGCATTCTGAAAATTACAGACTTCAATAGCCGCGTCCCGGTTATGGGCGAAACCAGTGGTCTGCGCGCGATCATGTTTGGTGGGCGCGACGGTCTTGGTCGGCTGACAGATATGCCCGAGTCAGGCGAGTTTTTGCCAGCCGAACGGATTTTGACCTCTGGCGAAGGCGGGCTCTTCCCGCGCGGTGTCGTTGTGGGGACCGTGACAAATGCAGACGATGATGCCCGGGTTGATTTGGCCATGTCGCTTGGTCAGCTTGGTTACGTCCGCTTGAAGCCTTCTAACCGTATTGCGCCGCCGGAAGATGATCCGGTCGATACCGAAATATCGTCAACACTGGAGACGGAGGCGCCGCAGTGAAGCGCCGAACGCAGCTTTTGCAGGGTGTTACGCGCTGGTGGGGAGGTGCACGAGCCAGGCTGCGACTGGCTGTGGGCTTCGTTTTGGTCGCGATGATTGGCCTTGGTGGCCTGACACCAAATGTCTTCTTCGGCCTGACATTAAGCTGGCCGTATGCCGCTCTGATTGCGGCGGTCGGTTGGGGGCGTTCTGGTTTGGCATTCGGCCCAATGGCGGCACTGACGCTGTTTGGCTTCGCGCAGGATGTAACCACATCAGCGCCGCTCGGGTGCTTTGCCTTGGTCAATCTCGCAACTTACGGTGCCAGTGCCAGCGTATCCCAGATGTTTGATATTGAGCGCTCACAGGGCATGAATTATGGTTTGCCGGTCTTAATGCTTGTCTTCGGCATGTTTCTGGTTTGGTTGCTTGCGAGCTTTGCGACTGCGCATGTCGCCCGCATTGCCCCGCTATTTTCTGCACTCTTGGCTACAGTCTTCCTGCACATGTTGATCGCACCCGTGTTCGATCTCGGCATACGCCGCGGCGCGAGGGCGACGGCATGAGTGGTATCGTCAAAAAAGAAGCCACATTTACGCGCCGCGCCGCTGTCGCAATTGGCGCTGGTGGCCTGTTATTTGGCGGCCTGATTGCGCGTTTGTTTCAACTTCAAATCATGGACGGTGAGCGCTACCAACTTGAAGCCGCTGAAAACAGTGTTCGCCTTGATATGGCGCCGCCGCGCCGTGGCGACATTCTAGACCGGTTTGGCCGTTCTTTAGCCGCGCATCGTCAGGCGGGGCGTGTCTCGATTGTGCGCGAGCAGGCTGGCGACGTAGAGGGCGTTCTTAAAGAAGTCGCCAAGCACATCGATCTGCCGCAGGCGCGTATTGATCGCATCGTCGCTGAAACGCGCCGGCAGGCCAAGTTTACCCCCGTGATTATCGCCAGCGAACTGTCCTATGAGGACTTCGCGAAAATGTCCCTGAGAGCCCCTGAGTTGCCGGGAATACTCGTTGAAATGGCAGTGACGAGATCCTACCCACGTGGCCGCGATTTCGCCCATGTGCTTGGGTATGTGGCCAAGGCTAATCAGCGCGAAATCAATCGCGAAACGGCTGAATTACTCTCTGCAAAGTACGGACTGGAAGTTGATGGTGAGCCCCTCACAGGCGACATTATTCATGAATGGCTTGCTGGTTTCTACGAAGATCGGCGTGAAGGTTTTTTCCGTAAGTACAGTAAGTTGAAGCCAGATGCTCAACGCATGTCAGATACATATACATCCCTGACTCGCCTACTCAAACACCCTGATATGCGTATTGGCCGGGCAGGGGTCGAGCGACGCGCAGAAACTTGGCTGCGCGGCGATGCAGGCTTCCGCAAATTTGAAGCAAATGCGGCTGGCCGGATTATTCGTGAGATTGAGGATCCAGAGCGTGCACCTAAGCAAGGGCGCGATCTATACCTGACAGTTGATGCCGAGTTACAGAAGGTTGCGATTGATCGTTTTGGTGAAGAAAGCGGCGCCGCTGTCGTCATGGATATCGCCAGCGGCGACATTCTCGCTTTTGTCTCGACGCCAGCTTTTGATCCGAATGATTTCGTCAATGGTATCAGTCAAGCCGATTACGACCTGTTGCGTTTCAATGACCGCTCACCGCTTTATCATAAGGCGTATGACGGGACGTACCCGCCAGGTTCAACCTACAAAATGGTTGTCGCCACTGCGGCTCTTGAGGCAGGCGTAACAAACCCCAATGAGCGGGTATATTGCAACAAGCAGTATCACTTTGGAAACCGCACATGGCATTGCTGGAAGCGCGGCGGGCATGGATCGGTCAACATGCATCAGGCGATCAAAGGGTCGTGTGACGTTTATTTCTACGAAATGGCTCGCCGGACAGGCGTTGAGAAAATTGCCGAGGTTTCACGTCGGTTTGGCTTTGGCCAAGCCTGGGATCTAGGCATTATGGGGGGCCGCGAGGGCGTTGTACCTGATGAAGCCTGGAAGCGTAAAACTCATGGTGAGAAATGGTATGAAGGCGAGACACTGAATTTCGGTATCGGTCAGGGTTATTTAACAGCTTCACCACTGCAATTGGCGGTCATGTCTGCTCGTATCGCTGCTGAGGGCCGCCTTCTGACGCCGCGTATTATCGGGAGTGGTCCACGTCCAGATGCGGATATTCCATATGACACACCTATGGACGCTGAGATTATGCAGCGCATGAAAGCAGGCATGTTCGGGGTGACTTCTGAAGGCGGCGGTACAGCTTACCGGTCTGGTGATCTCGGGCTTGGTGGCCCCCGATTGGCTGGCAAGACTGGGACCGCGCAGGTTCGCCGAATTACCGCTGCGGAACGCGCCAGTGGTATTCTGAAGGGTGACCAGATTGATCGCAAATTGCGCGACCACGCCTTGTTTGTAGCATACGCACCAGCAGATGATCCTAAATATGCGATATCTGTGATTGTCGAGCACGGCGAAGGTGGTTCCAGCACGGCAGCGCCTGTGGCGCGTGATATTCTTGCCGCTGCCATCCGTATGGATTCGGGGCGGTCGCCAGTTTATCAAAGCAGCGCCGCGGTGACGGGGTCCGGTCCGCAAACGGGAAGCCATTAGGCATGGCGGGTAGTCGTAATCTCAGCTTCAACCGAGCGACATTCCTTTCGCGCGTTACGGGCATGCCGTGGGGTTTGATTCTCTTGCTTTGCGCGATGGCTATTATTGGCGTTGGCACACTATATTCAGCGACATTCACTAACCCCGAAGAGGCTGATTTGCCGCTCAAGCATGCGCAGCGCTTTGGTTTTGCACTAGCGGTTTTGCTGGTCGTGGGGCTTGTGCCGCTGCGATGGTGGATGGTGCTGGCGTGGCCGCTATATTTCGCCACTTTGGTTCTGCTCGTTGGGGTGGAGTTGTTCGGTGTCACGGGTGGTGGCGCGCAGCGGTGGTTGCAGGTCGGTCCGGTCGCGGTTCAACCGTCCGAATTCATGAAAGTGGCGCTCACTCTGGCGTTGGCGGCATATTATCATAAATACTGGCATGATAATTCGGGCGGATTTTTGCTGCACTTGCCTGCATTGATTATGATTATCATTCCGGCGACGCTAATCTTTAAACAACCGGATTTTGGCACGACACTGGCTTTGTTCGCGTCCGGCGGCGTCCTGATTTTTCTGGCAGGCCTATGGTATCGCGTCATTACTGTCGTGTCTGTCGTCGCAGTCATCAGTATTCCGCTCGTCTATATGTTCGTGCTTGAAGATTATCAGCGTGAGCGCGTTGATACTTACTTGGCGCAGCTTACGGGTGCGCAGGTCAATGTCATGGATGACGGCTACCAAATCGAGCAAGCCAAGATCGCCATTGGTTCGGGCAGTTGGACAGGTAAGGGCTATATGGAGGGCACGCAGGCCCAGCTGGATTATATACCGGAGCAGCACACAGATTTCATATTGACCGTAATCGCTGAAGAGTTCGGTTTTCTGGCGACCAGCGGCATGCTGATTCTCTGGATGGTGATTCTCTGGCTCGGCATGGTCATCGCACTGAGGGCTTCAAGTATGTTTGGGCGTTTTGTGGCAGCTGGCGCAGTGGTCACAGTGGCTTTCTATATCTTCTTCAATGTCGCCATGGTGCTGGGCCTCTTGCCAGTCGTCGGTGTGCCGCTACCGCTCTTATCGTATGGCGGCACGGTGATGATTACCACTGCGGCCTGTTTCGGGTTGATCTGTTCGGTGCATCTCGGCCGCGAAGAGGTTTTGACCGGGGGTTGATACTGTTATTGCGCTATTCACGGCTTGTGCGTTGATTTTTACCTCGCGCTGACTAGTCTCGCCGAAAATCATTCCCTGGGAGAGGAAAATTCTATGGCAGCAATTGGTCGCAAGACTGATACATGGGGCTCACGCTTCGGTTTCATCATGGCAGCTGTCGGATCATCCGTCGGTCTGGGTAATTTTTGGCGGTTTCCCTATACCGCTGGTGAAAATGGCGGCGGAGCCTTCATTATCATATATCTGCTTTGTGTCGCTTTGGTCGGCTTTCCACTTATTATGGCTGAATACGCGATGGGACGTAAATCTGGCATGTCAGCGATTGAAGGTGTGCAGTCTCTTGCCCGCGCGGAGAGTAAAAGTCAGAATTGGGGTATTGCGACTTGGGTTGGGTCCTTAACGGCATTCTTTATTCTTACGTTTTATATGGTTATCTCAGTCTGGCTGATTGCCTTTTTGCTACAAGCTCCAACGGGTCGATTTGAGGGAATGGATGCGGCAACATCAGCCGCCAATTTTGGTCAGACGATCGGTAATACCTGGTACATTTTGGGGCTATTATTTCTTTTCCTGCTCGCCAACATCTTTGTCGTAGGGCGAGGCGTGAAAGGGGGCTTGGAGCGCGTTGCCACCATCTTGATGCCAGCATTTTTTATTATGCTTCTGGTTGTTGTTGGTTTTTCCGTCACGCAAGGAGATTTTGGAGCGGCGGCGAGCTTTATCTTTGAACCAAAGTGGGGCGATGTCAGCTTTAAAACGTTTTTGTCAGCGCTTGGTCAGGCCTTTTTCTCAATTGGCGTCGGTGTTGGTTTGATGATCACCTATGGTGCCTATTTGTCTAAGGATACAAATATTCCCCGGTCATCCGCGATTGTTGTGGGCGCGGATACGCTAGTGGCCTTGATCGCAGGTTTTGCAATCTTTCCTATCGTTTTCATGGCTGGACTTGACCCAGCTGGAGGGCCAGGCCTGTTCTTTGTATCCATGCCAGTAGCATTTGGCGGTGTTGAGGGCGGGACCGTTTTCGCGACGATCTTCTTCGCACTCGCTTTGTTTGCAGCGTTTACGTCCTCAATTTCATTGATGGAGGTAGGTGTGTCATGGTTTGAAGAGAGGCAGGGCGTCACCCGTATGGGCGCTTCTATCGGGATTGGCTTTGTGCTGTTTATGATCGGTGCTGCCTATGTATTCTCTCTTGAGTATCTGGATTTCGTCGACTTCATGACAGAAGGGCTTTTACTGCCACTTGGCGGCCTACTCATTGCGGTATTTGCGGGTTGGGTTCTCAGCCGTGAGATGCTGACAAGCGAGTTGGGCGAAGGCTGGGTCATGAATTTATGGCGCTTCCTTATTCGATGGTTTGTTCCACCATTTGTCGCTATCGTTTTGGTCTTTGGGTTCTTGGATAAAGTTCAGGACACTTACGGTGTTCCTCTGCCGAGTTTCCTGACAATGTTACTTGGGCCGAACGCGTAGGTCCGCTGTACAAATTCTATCGAAAAGCCCTCATCGTTCGATGAGGGCTTTTTCTATCCGAAGCGTCTTCCGAAATCACGGGTGGCGCGGATTAGCTTATCAACAATGCCGGGCTCGAGGCTGGAGTGACCTGCCGCAGGAATGATATGCAAGTCAGCACCCGGCCAAGCTTTCTTCAACGCCCAAGCGGACGAGAGCGGCGTGACAACATCATAGCGGCCATGTGTGATGATACCCGGTATATCTTGCAGTTTCGCGGCCGCTTGTTCCAGTAGCCAGCCATCTTTTTGAAAGAATCCTTTATTGATGAAATAATGGCATTCTATGCGCGCGAAGGCGTCGGCAAAATCATCCTCATCAAAGCGCTTCGGGCGGCTAGTGGGGCCGTGAATTGTAATTGTTTCCCCCTCCCAGCAAGCCCACGCTTTGGCTGCCGCGATGCGTTCGGCGTGATTATCGCCGGTTAGGCGGCGATAGAACGCGGTTATCAAATCGCCGCGCTCTGCCTCGGGTATTGGGCGCACATACCGGTCATACGCATCTGGGAACAGGCGGCTGGCGCCTTCCTGGTAGAACCAGCGAATTTCGGCCTCTGTAACAAGGAAGATTCCGCGCAGGATGAGACCAAGTACGCGCTTTGTATGTGTCACGGCATATGTCAGCGCCAGCGTTGATCCCCATGACCCTCCAAACAGCACCCATTTATCGATACCGAGATGCGTGCGGACGGTCTCAATATCATCGACCAAGGCCCACGTATCATTCTCGCGTAGTTCAGAATGCGGTGTAGATTGCCCGCAGCCGCGCTGATCAATCAGGATAATACGGTAGACTGAGGGGTCGAAAAATCGGCGCATCTCTGGCGAAGACCCGCCGCCCGGACCGCCATGAATGCCAAGCATCGGAATGCCATCGGGGTTGCCAGACTCCTCCCAGTAAATGCGGTGGATGTTTGAGACTTGAAGAAAGCCACTTTGGCCAACATTAACGGAAGGGTAGAGTTTCAGCATTTTTTGCCTTTATTCACGACCCCTTCACCTATCGGGTGTCACATAATGAATAAAGGGGATGGACGAGGTTTTTCTCACCTGTATGGATGTATGCGAGTGTAGAATGTTTTTAGCAGGTGAAGAAACCTATGCGACTTTTTGTGCCCGGTTTGATCGCTATGTTCGCAATTACTGGCTGCGCCACTGTTTCGATGGTGCCAGGTAGTGCAATTGTGGAAGCTAAAGCTACGCCTGAGCAAACGGCGTTGCGCGACGCAAGCGATGCATTCATCGAAAAAACCGAGGAAGCGCAGTGGGTCACGCGAACAAGCGGCATCATTGATCTTGCCAAAGTCCTGATGGATGGTCGCTCAGGTGATGAAGTCAGCGCTGATTCCTATGCAGATGTTATAGAGGCCAATAGCGCAGACGCACTGGATGTGCGTGATCGACTTCTGTCAGATATTGGCGAAGCGGCAAGCAGCTTGCGCGTGGTAAACGAGCAGAGTCAGATCGCGATGCAGAGACCACCTGTTTCAAAATCAAGCTTACGTAAGAATGTCGTTAGTTTCGAAGGTGCGCTTGTCGCAGCCCAGAAGAGTCGACGCAGTTTTGTTAACGCAACCTCTATTGTCGCTGAACGCAGCGATATGGATATCAGCCTTATTGATGCGGAACTCGCCGCATTTGACAAGGTGATTGATACGACACGAAGCCTTGTCGACGCGCTCGCTGATATGCACGTAGAACCAGCAGATACTGACGTAACATCCTGATTGCTCAGGTTCTTTAGGGTCTACAAGTTCCACGCCGTGGCAAGAATAGCCGCAAGACGCTTTGTTCGCGTGCGCACGATTTCAGGCGTCCATGTGACATGGTCCTTTAGATCACGCGTTAGAGCATATTCCGGCTCACCGTCTTCGAAATAGAGATCCTTCTTTTCAGTGAAGGCCCCATTATCGGCTTTTTGGTTAGCGTGTTGGGAGAGCAGCACAAAGTTACCGATTGTTTCGCAAAGCTCACGATGATGGCTTCCTGATGCCCAGGCATTCTGCCAGGCTGAGTCTTCTGGCAGGTTTCGCGGTAGAACATGCTCTACCGTTGCGCCATCATCGGGACTTAGGGCGCGGCCGCCCTCAATCGCCGCGTTCAGGCGCAAAGCGATAGCGCGCCGTTGGCTAAAGGATCCAAATCGCCCGTGTAGACGCTCAGCCATCTTTTTCATTTCGTCCTTAGACAAAGACATCGGTCCTTTGTCGGAAAGAAGTTGTGAGGGTTTTTCAACAGCATCTGCGATCCGGCCGTAGCGCTTCAAGCGCGCTTTACGGTCGGTGACAACCAGCATCATGGCATAGGCAAAGCGCTCCAGCCTTGTGAAGAAATCAAGCGCCGTCTGAGGCTTGCCATCATATGCGACAAGGAAACGTAGCGCTGGCGCCCGCCAGAGCTGATGATCGATCAATCGCAAATGATTGAGCGGCACACGTACCGCTTCGCTCAAATCGCCAAACTCGGCATCGCCCTTAGAGATTGTCATATAGGCCTCCACATAGGCTGGGAGTTCTTCGGAGAGGAACTTGCGTGCATCGACTTTAGAGAGCACAGCTTTGCGAAACCCTGTCGGTCCCGTCGGTGCTCCGCGATTATACAATACCCGGATCTGACTGAGCAGATCATCAAACCCTGATCCACCAAGCTTTGCCTCATGTTCAGACCACTGCCGCGAATATGTGTCGGCCTCTTCAGGCGTCAGACTCGATCGCTCAAGTAGGTCCGTCTTGATAATATCGTGTGTGTTGGGGGCTTTGCCACGTGTGTTCAATACTTTGAACACATTGTATCCGCCGTCCCAGTCCTCAACGACCACCCGCACGAGCAGGAGGCGCGATTTAATTGTTTCGACCAGTGCCCGGCGTTGGTCGATGCTCAAGGCGCTTACGGCTTGAACAAAGTATTCGGTATTCGTGTGCATGCGCTTCTGACTATCAGAATCGTTTGGCTCAATATCTTTCCTAAGCGTCTGTCCGCGGGTTTGAATGGCAGCACGATAGTAGGGGCCATCAATATGGTTGAGCGATATGCGCCAGGCTATCCCCTTGTCGAGCAGACCGTTTTTTTCATCTGCGATTAGTGCATGCAGGGCGTCAGCACGCGCTTTGTCAGTTTCCAGGTCACGCAGGACTGCCAATAAGATTGTCAGTGTTGTAAGGCGTTGCTGGCCATCGACGATCAATAATTCACCGTCATCCTCGCGCACGAGTACAATAGCGCCAATGAAATGGGCGCTATTGTTTTCGGTTGCTTCGACCAGATCACTGAGGAGATCGTGTGCCTCATCTTTTTCCCAGGAATAACTGCGCTGGTATGGCGGCATTGCCATTTCGGTTCCAGGTCGCAGCAAGTCAGACAGAGTGCTTTCTTGCGCTCGGAGTCCTTGTGTCATGATTTTGCGTCTTTCACTTTACCCACCCTACAAACCTAGTGCTAGACAAGCGAGGTGCAGGCTTCAATCATAAGTCGCAGGCAAATCGTCCGGAATCGGTCAAACGTAACATAGAGGTCACAGACGCGATGAAATGGCTGACGCTAATGCGCGATGGTAAGGCAGCTGCTGGATTACTGAGCGGTGATGAGGTGCTGCTAATGCCTCCTGGAAGTCTGACCGACTGGTTAGGCGATCTGCAGAGTGCAGCAGCATTGGCCGGGCAGGGTGGTCGCTGCAAGCTTGCCGACGCGGACATTCGCCAGCCTATTCTTCGTCCTGGGAAAATTCTTGGCATCGGGCTTAATTACGCTGCTCATGCGGCGGAGTCTGTGTCCTTCGTCACAAATGACAAGCCCGCCGTACAAAAATGGTTCAACAAGCAGGCGACGGCGGCGAATGGGCCATTCGAGCAGGTCGATCTTCCAGCCGTCTCCGAGCAGCTCGATTATGAGGCTGAACTGGTTGTGATCATTGGCAAGCATGGCCGCCATGTGCCGGCTACACAGGCAATGGATATTGTCGCGGGGTTCGCGTGTGGGTGTGACTATTCAGTACGCGATTGGCAGCGCGCCAGCCCGACAATGATTATGGGCAAGGGGTTTGATACGCATGCGCCATTCGGGCCATATCTCGTTACGCCCGACGAGATTGAGAACTTGAACGCATTGGGCGTCCGCAGCCTTGTCAATGATGAGCTTCGTCAAAGCGCGGTTCTTGGGGATATGATCTTTTCTATTGCCGAACAGATCGCGCATCTGACGGCTGCCTTTACGCTTGAACCCGGTGATATTATTTTCACCGGTACACCTGCCGGGGTCGGGGCTGGTCATAAACCACCAAAATGGTTGAAAGCTGGGGATCGCGTGCGCGTCGAAATTGCCGGAATTGGCATGATGGAAAATGAGATTGTCGCTGAGGTGAAAAAGACGGTGATCACATGATAAGGACACTGCTTTTAAGCATGCTCGGTTTGGCGCTTTCGGCATGCGGACCGAGACATGTGGCGTCACTCCCCGAACGCCCTGCCATTTCTCCGCAGGACTTTGCATTGGTGCCGTGCGGTATGCGCGCGGGTGATGCCCCATGTGTAATCGTGGTCGCTGGAGGAAAACGAATTCTGTTCGGGGCACCGGCAGGTGTCGCGGGCACGATCACGAAAGATGATCTCGCGAAGCTTGATGCAGTGATGTTGTTTTCCCTACGCGCCGCCGACATTGAGGGTTTGGACGAGGTTCGCAATGCAAGCTGGCGAGCCGGGCGAAGTGAGCCGCTACTGGTGGCGGGCCCGGAGGGGACAGACGCCGTGGTCAGTGCACTGAACCTCGCCTTCGAACAGGCTGATGCTTTGCGGATTGTTGAGGAAGGTATTCCGCCCGGTGGTTACGATGCGGCCGTGCTTTATACGCGTACCCTTACAAATGGGCAGCCTGTTTTTGATACAGGCGATTTACGTGTCGATAGCTTGGCCGACGCCGCCTATGCCGTGACATATGATCGTGACACTGAAATTGCGATCCAAGCGTGCAAAGTCGAGGCCAGCGAAGCCCATGATCTTCGGACGCTTGGATGTGGTTCAGACGTGGCTTGGTCATGGCCACTAGAGAAAATTGAGTTTGTGAAATAGGCCGTCAAACCACGTAAGGTAGCCTTAAAAAGCGACGGGGTCCCACTTGCGTGGAACCCCGGTCTCCCCCGAGACGCCCCCATCCGGCCAAATTGGCCGTGGACTTGAGGCGGTCAGGATTTGAACTCTTGGTTAAGAAGTGTCGAGCGATCTGTAAAGCGCACTTATGCAAAAACGCTGCGTCTTTTAGTCTTGTGACGTTTTCATCACGGTTTTTCAGGAAAGCCAGGCTCGACATGGCAAATGCCCTGTGCTCATCGGGGGTGCTATATTCTCTGTGCGTTGCGTAATTGGCATTCGTTGACGAACCGGTCTAATGCTTCCAATTCGTTAACATTTGGCACTTATTTGTTAAGGTTAATCCGGTTTCAGGGGCTGTCGCGGCATGATTGCGTTTATCTTTCTTATCTATGCCGCGCTTGGTGCAGCAGCAGGTTGGGGTGTTTACACTTACGCAGCTGTGGAACTGCCCCTCGCGATTTGCGCCGGTGCGATCTTCACGGCGCTCTTGGGCCAGGTCCATTTATTTGCCCGGGGTGGCAGTAAAGATAGCGATGCGCGGCTCGATATAGTTGAAGCCACGCAGCGCGATACATCTGAGCGCATGGATGTGATTGAGGCACGCACGAACGCCATGGAAAGCACGGTTTCGCAGGAATTGACCGAACGCCGTGATGCGCTGGTCAATGAAATGCGCCAGCTTGAAACCCTCATTGATAGGCTCTCACAAAGCTTCGACAAAAAACTGGATTCGGCGGGTAGCGGCGGCAATGTTGCGCCGCAGGATGATGTGGTCCTTCGCGCCGTGAAGGATGCACTTCAGGCTGGCCGGGTTGATCTGCATTTACAGCCCATCGTGTCCTTGCCGCAGCGCCGCGTGTCTTTCTATGAGGGCTTCACGCGCTTGCGACGTACGGATGGGTCTCTGATCTTGCCCGACGAGTTTCTGGACGCAGCGCGCCGTGCTAGCCTGATGGGCATCCTGGATAACATGATGCTCTACCGTTCTGTCGAAGTCGTACGCCGTTTAGCTGCTCGTGATCGCCGCGTCGGCGTGTTCTGTAACGTTTCAGCGCATTCACTTGAAGACCCGCATTTTTTCCCATTCTTCCTGTCGCATATGGAGAAGAACCGAGATCTCGCGGGCGCTCTGATTTTCGAAATTCGGGCAGCGACATTCGAGAATCGATCATCGGCAATGCGCGCCGCAATGGAGCGTCTGACCGCGCTCGGCTTTCGTTTCTCAATCGATCATGCCGAGACGCTTGGTTTCAACCTCATCAGCTTGCAGGATGCCGGTGTGCGTTTCATCAAGCTAAAGGGCGGCGACATGATCGACCAGATGCGTGATCCGACAGGCCCGCGTCCTCTATCAAATGTCAGTCGCGCAATTTCCGGTGAGGAAGTCTCCGCTGTCTGTTCGCGCTATGGAGTCACCTTGATCGCTGAGAAGATTGAGGAAGAAGTTAGCGTGGTCGAAATTCTTGAATTTGCGATTCCTTATGGTCAAGGACACATTTTCGGCGTGCCGCGTCCAATTAAGTCTTCGTTGATGGAAGAGACGGCGCCGCCGCCCGAACTGGTGCGCCGCTTGAACGCGCGTGGTTGATTGACCCAGCCTGCAGAGCGACTTACCTGCACAGCATGACAAAAACAGACTTTCCCGGCGGCTTGTCTGCGATTGCCGATAGCTATGACGCCATCCTCTGCGATGTTTGGGGCGTGATTCATAATGGCCGTCATGCGTTTGACGAAGCTTGCGAGGCTCTGATCAGGTTTCGTGACCGCGGCGGCGCTGTCTGCCTGATCACCAATGCGCCAGTGCCGAAGGCGCAGGTCATTCAGTATTTTGATCCTCTGGGTGTGCCCCCTGAAGCCTTTGACGACTGCGTGTCTTCCGGCGATGCGACACGCCAGATTCTGGCCCAACGCACGGGTGAGCTGTTCTGGCGTCTTGGTGTCGATGAGGGGTGGGAGATGGACCAGTTTCTCTATGAGGGGTTGAACCTGCAATTTGCTGAAGCGAACAGGGCAGATACGATTCTGTGCGTGGGTTTGAACGACCCGCGCCACGAAGAGCCCGAAGACTATCGCGCTCGCCTTGCCCATGCTGCGGATCGCGGGATGGAGATGATATGCGCCAATCCCGATATCAAAGTGCGCATTGGCGATCACTTGCAATGGTGCGCAGGGGCGCTTGCCCAGGTTTTTGAGAGCGAGGGCGGCAAGGTGACGTATCCCGGAAAACCCTATGCTGCGATCTATGATCTGGCCCTGTCCAGACTAGCCGAACTAGGTGTGACGCCTGCGCCGAGCCGTGTTCTGTGCATTGGCGATAGCCCGTCAACCGATATGGCGGGCGCCGCCAGGCAAGGCTTTGATGGCTTATATGTTGGCACCGGCCTGAAGCAGCATGGCGATGCATTTGAGAGCGAAGTCATGGCACTTCTTGAGGAGTATGGCGCGAGGGCACGCTGGGCGATGCCCGCATTGGCATGGTGACGAAACCTGAAACACACTGTAACAGAGCGTGAAGTATTGAAATGGAGATCCGCCCATGACCTTTAAGGACGGCTACAAATTCGAAGATCTGTCGATAGGCATGAGTCACGAAACACATCATGTCATCACTGAAAATGACATTGAGCTTTTTGCCCAAGTGTCGGGCGATCGCAATCCACTGCACATGGACGACGAGTTTGCAAAGCAGACGCCCTTTGGTCAGCGCATCGCGCATGGCGCGCTAACGGCAAGCTATATTTCAGGCATTCTTGGTAATAACCTACCAGGACCCGGATCGATCTTTACAGGCCTTTCCATGCGCTTCCGGCGACCCGTCTTTATCGGCTCTGAAGTGGTGGTGCGTGTTGTCGTCAGCGAAATGCTGCCACGGGGTAATCGCGTGACCTTGAAAGTGTCGTGTAATGTCGACGGCAAAGCCGCCATTTCAGGTGAAGCCCAAGTGATGGTGCCGAGCCGAGAGGCGTAGGGCGTACCGATGCCGATCACTGCCCATTATAAGGATGTTCCGGCTGAGATGCGCGGCTTCTCCGTGGCACTGGGGAATTTTGACGGCGTGCATGCGGGACACCGCGCTGTGATTGAGGCGGCGCGAGCGGCGGGCGGCGATCTGGGTGTCGCAACGTTCGAGCCGCCGCCGCGCGCTTATTTCCGGCCGGACGATCCGCCATTTCGTATCTTTCGTCCCTCACGCCGCAATGCGCGCTTAAAAGAGCTTGGCGCGAAGGCCGTATATGAGCTGCCTTTTAACGCTGACATGGCCGGCATGACGGATGAAGACTTTGCCCGCGATGTCTTGCGCGATGGGCTTGGCGCAGCGCATGTCAGCGTCGGCTTCGATTTTCGCTTTGGCCGTAGCCGTATGGGAGATGCGAACCGTTTGGCTTCGTTGGGCCGGGCATTAGGCTTTGGGGTGACCATTGTCGACAAGATTGAGGCGCTGGGCGGCAAAGCCTCCTCCACGGCAATTCGTGAAGCGCTCATCACAGGCGAGCCTGAAAAAGCGGCTGAAATCCTTGGCCATGACTGGGTCGTTGACGGCGTTGTTGAGCATGGTGAGAAGCGCGGGCGCACACTGGATTTTCCGACCGCAAATCTACACCTCGGTGATTTGATCCACCCCAAGCATGGCGTCTATGTTGTGCGCGCGCGGATCGAGGGCGAGACTGAATGGCGCGGCGGTGTGGCCAATTTCGGCCGCACGCCAACAACAGGTATCCGTGATCCGCTTTTAGAGACGTTTATCTTTGATTTCGACGGCGATATTTACGGCAAGACATTGGAGGTCGCACTGGTCCTCTATTTGCGATCAGAGCTGACTTTCGCCGCTGTCGACGACATGGTTGCCCAAATGAACCGCGACGCGGAGGCTGCGCGGGCGGTATTGGCGGGATGACAGGCCCGACGAGCCCTGCTAATCGGCGTGTCATGAGTTTCACGCCGCGCATAACCAGCATTCGAATTAGCGGCCCGGTCCAGCGCTGAACGATTATCAGTCTGCGACCGGGGTATACACCTCTTTAGCCTTCCCAATTTCAAGCTGATCCGAAGACGCAACGATGGCCGATACTGATACTGACACCACCCCGAATTACAAAGACACACTATTCCTGCCCACCACGGACTTTCCGATGCGCGGCGGCCTGCCCAAGGCCGAGCCGAGATGGATCGAAAAATGGGACGAGATTGGCCTCTACGCCAAGCTGCGCGATGATGCGAAGGGGCGAAAGCCGTTCATCCTGCACGATGGCCCGCCCTATGCGAACGGGCCAATCCACCTCGGCACGGCGATGAATAAAATCCTGAAGGATATTGTCGTGCGCAACCACCAGATGCGCGGCTATGACGCCTCCTACCTGCCGGGTTGGGATTGCCACGGCCTGCCGATTGAGTGGAAAGTCGAGGAAGAGTTCCGCAGCAAGGGTCGCACCAAGGATGATGTTTCGGGCGCAGAGTTCCGCGTGCGCTGCCGCGAATATGCCGCTGAGCAGATTGAGGTTCAGAAAGCGGGCTTCCGCCGCTGCGGCGTCGAGGGCGAGTGGGACAACCCATACCTGACGATGAATTTTGAGTCTGAGGCCGCGACGGTCCGCGAGTTCCTGAACGTCGCCATGGGCGGCCGCCTCGTGCGCGGGGCAAAGCCTGTCATGTGGTCGCCAGTGGAACGAACCGCGCTAGCTGAAGCAGAGGTTGAATACAAAGACCGAAAGGTACCAACGATTTGGGTGAAGTTTCCGGTAAGCAGCCGTGGCCATGTCGGTTGGGGAGGTGATCCGCTACATGAGGCGCGAAAAGACACCCCGAATACAGTGATGGGCGCGAGCGTTGTTATCTGGACGACAACGCCTTGGACAATACCTGCGAACCAAGCTGTGAGCTACAATCCAGGCATTTCTTATGGGCGCTACAAGGTGGATGCGGTCGCTTCCGAAGAGGATCTTGGGTTCAAGCCTTACGTAGAAGTTGGCGAGGTCCTGCTGCTTGCTGATGACTTGGCCGAAACCGTTTTTAGTTCAGCGAAGGCAACCAAGTGGACTCGCCTGTCTGATGTGGAAGAGTTTAAGCCGAGTAGCGGGTTTCTAATTCAGTGCTCACACCCATTCCGATCTGCGGAGTGGGCGGGTGATTTTTGGGATAAGCCTATCCCACTCCTCGCGGGCGACCATGTCACCGACGATGCCGGAACAGGCTTCGTCCACACAGCCCCGGCTCACGGCGAGGATGACTTCAACGTCTTCGTCGAGAGCGGCAACAGGACTAGCGATATCCGCCAGATCGTCGACGCCGATGGCTGCTACACCTCCGATGTGCCGGAGCCTCTGCGCGGTCTCGACATCATCCGTACCTCTGGCAAGAAACGCGGCGAGCCCGGCAAGGCCAATGATACGGTCATCAAGCTGCTCGCCGAGAGCGGCAACTTGCTGGCACGCGGCATGACAACGATTCGCGATGCGCATTCATGGCGCTCGAAAGCCCCTGTGATCCGCCGGGCGACGCCGCAATGGTTCATCGCTATGGATGCCCTTGGCAAGGACGGCAAGACGCTACGTGATCTCGCCATGAAGGGCATCGAAGAGACAGACTTCGTCCCCGCCACGGGGCGCAACCGGATTACCGCCATGGTAGGTGATCGCCCGGACTGGCTGATCTCTCGCCAGCGCAATTGGGGCGTCCCGATCACGATCCTTGTCAATGACAAAGGCGAGCCACACACATCGGCGCTGTCTGAGGCCGACGCGGAAACCGTCAATGCCCGCATTCTGGAGGCCATCCGCGCCGAAGGCGTTGAGGCATGGTTCAGCGCCGATGCCGCCACCTTCCTTGAGGGCGTGGTTGATCCGGCGGGCTGGGAGAAAGTTGGCGACGTGCTCGACGTCTGGTTCGACAGCGGCACGACGCACGCCTTTGCGCTGCGGGATCGCGGCATCATCGATGAAGAAACCGGGCAGGCAGATGTCTACCTTGAGGGTTCCGACCAGCATCGCGGCTGGTTCCAGTCCTCCTTGCTAGAAAACTGCGCAACGCGCGGCATGGCACCCTATAAACAGGTCGTGACACACGGTTTCATTGTCGACGAAAACGGCAAGAAAATGGGCAAGTCGGAAGGCAACGCCGTCGCCCCGGAAAAGATCGCCCAGCAATATGGCATTGAAATCTTGCGTATCTGGACAGCCAGTTCGGACTTTACCGAAGATCTGCGCATGTCCGACGAGATCATGAAAACCAATGCCGAAAGCTATCGCCGTCTGCGCAATACGCTGCGTTACCTGCTCGGCGCACTGGATGGCTACGAAGCGGAGGAGACGGCGTTACTCAGCGAGTTTCCATCGCTTGAACGCTGGGTCTTGCACCGCATGGCTGAATTGGATGAAGCCGTCCGCGCCGCTTATGACGCGCATGACTTCAAGCGCGTTATGGCACTGCTACTGAACTTCTGCGCTATTGACCTCTCGGCGGTCTATTTCGATATCCGCAAGGATAGCCTGTATTGTGATGCGCCAGCAGACATTCGCCGCCGCTCGGCCCGCACAGTCATGTATCTGGTAATGGAGCGCCTGCTGGTCTGGCTCGCCCCGATCATGCCGTTCACGACCGAGGAGGCGTTCCTCATGAGTGTGTTTGCCAACCGGGCAGACAGTGTTCATTTGCTGCAATTCCCCGAGACTCCCGATGCGTGGACCGATGCGAACCTGTCTGCCCGCTGGGATAAAATCTTCCGCGTCCGCCGTGTTGTTACAGGTGCCATTGAGGTCGAACGGCGCGAGAAACGCATCCGCTCCTCACTCGAAGCCGCGCCGGATGTCTATATCGAGGATGCGGACTTGCTCGCGGCATTTGAGGGCGAAGCTGCTGAAGACGTCTTCATCACCTCGCAAGCCACTTTGAAAAGCGGTAGCGCTCCGGCGGAGGCCTTCCGCCTCGATGAAGAGCCCGGGATCGCCGTGGTGCCGGGGCAGGCGAGCGGTGTAAAATGCGCCCGCAGCTGGAAATATTTTGATCCGGCCACCGCTGATCCGGAGTTTCCAGACATCACACCGCGCGATGCGGCTGCCGTGCGCGCGATTCGGGGAACCTGACACATGACGCAAACTTTCCGCATCGCCATGTTTTCGCTGATCGCGATTGTTGTCGCGGTCGATCAGTGGACCAAGTCTCTGATTCTCGGCAATCCGGTGTTCAATGCGCGGCCCTGTCTCGACCCGACTGTGCGGTGTGGCGGTATCGACGTGTCGGGCATGTTTGATCTGTCCATGGTTTGGAACCGAGGCATCAGTTTCGGCATTGGCCAGTCCGAAGGGATCATGCGGTGGTTGCTGGTGATTATGACGTTGGCCATTGCTATCGGTTTTGCCATCTGGCTCTGGCGCGCTGCACGAAAGTGGACAGCCATCGCGCTGGCACTCGTTGTCGGCGGGGCCATTGGTAACGTGATTGACCGTGTCGTGTTCGGCGCGGTTGTCGACTTTCTCGACTTCTCCGGCATATTCCGGCCATACTTTTTCAATTATGTATTCAACGTCGCAGATGCGGCGATATCTGTTGGTGCGGTCTTGCTCTTTGTGGACCAGTTCCTAATGTCGCGGCAAGACGGTTTGGTGGGAACCGGCACAGGTAATAATAATGGCGAGGACGCCCCATGAATAAGATGACAACACTTCTGGTCACAGGTGGCCTGATTGTAGCCCTTGGGGCCTGCACAAGCAGCCGTTCCGGCGCTCGCGCCAACGCGCCGGACGAGTTCCGCGTTGTGAAGAAGGCACCGCTTGTTGTGCCGCCGGAGTACAATCTGCGCCCGCCAACGCCCGGTCAGGCCCAGCCTTTTGAAGTCGACGAAGCCCGCGCTGGTGTAGCGACGGCATTTGGAACCACAATTGGCGCCGATGCCAGCCTCTCAGAGCGTGCGCTTGTTGCTGCAGCTGGCGCTAACTCGGTCAACCCGATTATCCGCGAGCAGGTAGATTATGAAGAGGCCCGGATTATCCGTAAATCGCAGTCGATCTCTGATAAAGTGATAGGCTGGCAGAAGGATGGTGAAGAGGTTGTAAGTGATAGCGCGACTGGCGACGGAGCCGTCACGATCGAGCGTGGCTCTGGGAAACGCTCAAAGCTACCGGGAACTTAAGCCCAATACACATTATGCGAAACGCGGCCGGAGGATGACAATGAAGTATGGACTTTCTGGCGGTCTCGCCGCCCTTGCATTTGGGTTGGCCGCGATGCCGCTTGGCGCAGTCGCCGAAGAGACCATAAGTGGTGAATGGTCGCCGCAGACCTTCACACTCGGTAATGGCATGGACGTCGTCGTTTTGCCTGATCACCGCGCCCCGGTGGTCACTCATATGGTGTGGTATAAAGTCGGCGCGGTCGACGAAGCTGAAGGCAAGTCCGGCATCGCCCACCTGTTTGAGCATGTCATGTTCAAGGAAACCGATGATATTGGGCCTGAAGAGTTTACCTCAATCGTCCAGCGCAATGGCGGTCAGCTGAACGCCTTCACCAGCTGGGACTATACCGCGTATTATGAGCGTGTCGCCAAGCCGCAACTTGGCAAGATGATGGAACTTGAAGCTGAGCGCATGACCGATCTGGTCATAGATGATGCGCCGGATGGCGGCTTCATTACTGAACGCGATGTCGTCAAGGAAGAGCGCCGCCAGCGGGTCGATAACAATCCTGGCGTCATCCTTCAGGAAAAAGTCCTCGCTGAATTCTGGAAGGGGCATCCATACGAGATAACCGTGATTGGCCGCATGGACGAGGTTGCGGCGCTGACCCCGCAGGACGGCCTTGATTTCTACAAGAAATACTATTCTCCGCAAAACGCGATCCTGGTTGTTGCAGGTGATGTGACAGCAGAAGAAGTACGCGTACTGGCAGAACAGCATTATGGTGTGATTGAACCTTCAGGCCTGGTTGATGGCACGCGCGGCTGGCAAGACGTCACGCCGATACAGCGTACGCAACTGATCTCGCACAGTGACCCAAAGGTGCGCCAACCGGTTTGGTACCGCTATTATGATGGCACATCTATGATGCAGGATCGTGATTTCGCGCTTGCTCTGGAGGTCGGAATGGAAGTGCTGGGGGGTGGCAATACCAGCCTGTTATATCAGGCCCTCGTTGAAGAACAGAAAGTTGCGGTCAATGCCGGAACCGGCGCGTGGACAGGCTTACATGATGCCGGGCCGTCCGTGCTCTATGCGACACCATCACCGGGTGTCGACATTTATGCACTTGAAGCTGCGCTGCTCGCTGAGCTGTCGCGCACGCTTGAAGCGGGGTTTGATCCAGCGGACGTAGAGCGTGTACGTAACTCGCTTGCCGCGGATGCTATTTTCGCCCGTGATAGTCAGGAAGGCATGGCCAACACGTTCGGCGCGTGGCTCGCCATTGGCGGCAGTGTCGATGATTTGCTGAATTACCCCGATGACGTGCGGGCTGTCACGACAGAGCAGGCGCTTGCCGCCGTGCGCAAAGTCTTTGCAGCTGATGCAAAATATATTGAGGCACATTTGCTGCCTGAAACCACAGAAGAAGAGGGGTCTTGATCATGCGCCGCTTATCTTTCCTTGCCGCCGCCGCTTTTCTCTTCGCCTGCGCTAGCAATACCGTGCCGGACGATACAACGCCGGTCAGTGTTGATGTGCCACCGCCAGTGGTTGAGGCGGCTGACCCCTACGCGGCCTATGCCGACCTTGATGTCGCTATTCACGATGGCGAGTTTGCCACGATCCAACAATTTACGACCAAATCTGGCGTCTCGGTCTGGTTGGTCGAAGAGCCATCCATCCCGATCTTATCGCTGCGCATGGCGTGGGAGGCGGGTGACACGATGGATCCCGAAGGGCAGGAAGGCCTGACCAATGCAATGGTCTACCATATGAATGAGGGCGCGGATGATCTCGATGCGCAAGCCTTTTTCAAGCGTATGGAAGAGTTGAACATGACGTTTGGCTGCAGCGCCGGGCGCGACAATACATATTGCAACGCGTCTATGCTGACCGATAATGCTGACCCGTCATTCGAGATGATCGCGCTCGCCTTTGCTGAACCAAGGTTTGATGACGGCCCGTTTGAGCGTTTTCAGCGCGAACAGGAAGTCAGCCTGAAAACACGTGAGACGAATGCAAGTTACCTTGCCCGGCGCGCCATGCGTGCTGCGCTCTACCCAGACCATCCCTATTCTCGTGATACATCCGCAGACAGTCTTGCCGCAATCACGCAAACAGCCATGCAGGCACAGAAAGACCGCATCATGGTACGCGAGGGCATGTTGGTTACCGCTGTCGGTGATGTCTCTCCCAAGCAACTTGCATCTCTGATTGATACAGCTGTCGCGGGTCTACCCGAAACCGGCGAACGGATCGATATAGACCCGGTTACGCTTGCTGAGCCTGCTACAGACCCCATCGTGGTTGATCTGCCGCAACCTCAAAGCCTCGTTTCATTCCGCGCGCCGGCCATGCGCCGCGATGATGCTGATTTTTTCCCTGCTTATGTGCTCAATTATACATTTGGCGGCGGCGGGTTTGAGAGCCGATTGATGAAGGAACTGCGTGTAGCGCGCGGCCTGACGTATGGCGTCGGAACCGGAATTACTGCTGAAGAGAATATCCAGATCTGGAGCGGTAGCGGACAGACCAAGAATGAAAGCGCAGGTGAGTTTATCCAAGGCATCAAGGACCAAATGGCGCTTGTCGTGTCAGAGGGGATCACGGCGGAGGAACTATCGGATGCAAAAGCCTATCTGATGGGCTCATATCCCCTGGGTTTTGACTCTAACGCCAAAATCGCGGGCAATATGATGAGCATCCGGCTTGATGGTCTACCTGTCGATTATTTCGATACGCGCAATGCAATGGTCGAAGCTGTGACACTTGAAGATGTAAACCGGGTTGCTACCGACTATCTCGCCGCAGATAAGTTCACTTTCGTGGTCGTTGGCACGCCTGAAGGGCTGTAGGTTGGTGGTCTGCAGGCTTTCAAAGTCCATTTTTCTGACTAAAGGTTAATGGCCTTCCAGAGAGAATGCCGAGGTTTATATGCCTGGGTGATCAGCGCGTATGCGCTTGAAACGTGCACTTGTCGGTTCATTTTTGAATCTCACTGAGTGCTGAATTATGTTCTATTAAACAGGGTGTTGCGGGTAGGTTTTCGCCTGTAATCCTAGCTCGCATTCTAATATCTAAGCCGCCCGTGCTTCTCACGTACATACGTATTTTGCTCGCAAAACCGCGCCCCATCGTGACAGAAGTTTAAGCCGAACCCCGCCCGGAATCCGTGCGATGATCCATTTTGCTTAGGCACTTGTTAAAGTTGCCAACGCATTTTCACGGGGTTGGTTAATAGAACCAGTGTTCTTGTTAAGAGGGTAGACGCGATGATGAAACGATCGGTGCGCTGGGGCGCAGATATTGGATATCAGGATAAGATCGGAACACTGAACGTGAAATCCACGCTGGCGGACCATGGTCTCAAAGGCAAACTGGCCGAAGGCGAGTTGGGGATTAGCAAGACGATTACCCGCAGTCAGGCTAAAAAAGATGCCACGGATGGTCTTCCGGTGTCCGAAGCGATCACACAAGATCAATGGTCTGAGCGCGAACAGGAGATTACCGAAAAAGCCGAACAAGTCCGCCGCGGTCTCGGCACGTGGATGAGTTCTGCGGCCAAGTCTGTCCGCAATTTCATCACAGATTGCACGCCTGCGGATATCTATCCGGACCATTTGCGTGAAGTCATCAAGGCCGAAGAAAACGAATTTCGACACTACGAAGCTGACGATTCAACCAATGCGGCTGAGCATCACGCCGCAACAGTTGTTGAGCTTGAAGAGTTTCGCAACCAGCATGGCGGCCAGATCGGCAAACGTACGCCTGACATTAAGAAAAATGTTGAGCAAACCATCGCTATACTAATCTTCGTCATGATCGTCGAAGGCTGCTTCAACGCGCTACTATTTAAGGACGCGCAGTCGTCTGGCCTGCTTGGCGGGATGATGATTGCCTTCGGGGTCAGCGCTGTAAACGTCCTGTTTGGTGTTGTCGGCGGCTTCCTGGGCCTGCGTTACTTGAACCATCCCAAGATGCCGATGAAAGTTATGGGCGGTATTGTTGCTGGCATTTTCGTGACACTTGGTATCGCGCTCAACCTGTTTGTCGCCCACTTCCGTGACGCCGTGGAGCACGGCCTTCTGGCCGCAAAAGAAGCTGGGTCTTTGACCGGGTTTTCCATGTTCGATATTGCGCCGAGCGCTGTAATTGCCGACATGTTCCCGAATATCTTTGGGCTGGATAGCCTTGTCGCTATTGGCTTGTTGCTGATCGGTCTGACCATTTTCGCGATTGCGCTTTATGAAGGATATGACCGGATTTCAGACCGCTATCCAGGGTATGGCCGAGTTTGGCGCAAGGAACGCCTTGCCTATGAACAGCGCCAAGCTGTCCGCAATGGTGTGCGTGATGACTTGTCAGACTATTTCACACGCTGCCGTTTCTGGTTTGAAAGCCAGCATAGCCGCCATGTTGCGGCCAAGCGCGAGATCGAAAAGGCTATGAACGAGCTTGAAGAACGCCGCGATTTTGCTGTCTCTATTGCCGCACGTGCAGGCGATCAGGAGCGCTCCTTGAAGGTTGCGTATCGTCAGGCCCACCGCCGTCAGCGCAATGCTTTGCGTGATGTGCTGGGCGCGCAAGCTGCCGTTCCAGCCTATTTCGAAGAGATCGTGACGCCGAATCTGCCCGCCTTTGATCATAGCAAAGAGCGTATGCAGGCTGACGCTGCCATCAAGACAATCGAGAATAATCTAACCGCGATCAATATTACGCGCGAATGGCTCGAGCAGCACATCCAGCAGGTCCAAAAGGGCTTGTCGAGTATCGAAAAAAAAGCGCGTGAAGAAGTCGGACGTGTGCGCGAAGCAAGGCAGGCAGCAGAGTCCAATCAGAATCCGCACGCAAGACGGGCCTAACGGCCAAAGGAGAATCCGGTATGGCGCGTCAAAGAGAAAAAGGCCCGTGGTTCTGGCGCACGGCGATTGGCGTCATGGTGCTCAGCGTGTTTGGACTGTTCGGTGTGGCGGCATTCAATTCACCGCCACCCCTTGAGGAAGAAACCGCGTGCCGTCTGGACCGTAAAGACCCGGCGCATACGATCATGTTGATTGATCAATCAGACCCCTTCAACCCCAATGATCTCGGCTGGGTTTATGAGTTTGTTGATGCCGAAGCCCGCGGCTTGCCTAAATATGGCCGCTTGACCGTAATGACCCCGAATGCGGCTGATCCATACAATCCGGCTATGGTATTCAGCCAATGTACGCCGGGCAGCGCGGATGATGCCAATCCGCTCTTCCAGAATCCCCGCATGATGGATGATACATGGCGCGATACGTTCTACACGCCGCTTTCAGGCGCGATCGAAGCGGCTTTGCTTGATACGCGCCAACCAAGTTCACCGCTTTCCGAGGCGATTTACGCGATTGCAGACCGAGCGGATTTCCAGACATCACGCGGCGATCGACGCGTTGTGCTCGTGTCAGACCTAATGCAGCATTCGGACGGCTACTCATTCTACAAGACAGGCGCTGACTATGAGGCCTTCCAAGGAAGCCGCCTAGGTGAACAGATGCCTGATCTCGGCAATGTCGAGGTCGTCGCGCGCGTCGTGCCGCGCCAGGAATACGATCTGCCACTCGCAGACGTAAAAGCCTTCTGGCGCACCTATTTCAATACAGCCGGCGCGGACTATGGCAGCGTGAATTAGTCTTCTGCTGGCGGATCGGCATAAGGCTCACAGGTGAGCGGCATGGCGTAAAGGCTGCGGACAATAATGGTTCCAACTTGCTCTTTGAAGTCGACAGTAACGGAGATATCGCCTGTCGATTCATAGGAACCAGTCCATTCCAGCTGTTCGCCGACATAGGTTGCAAATCGCCCGGTCTGCGTCACACTTGTCGGCGTGCCATCCCAGCAGCCGGAATAAGCGCAGGCTGAAATCATCGTGTCTGAGAGCGTTATATCCATCGGCGTGAAGGCCTCCTGCTCAATCTCGCATGTATCGCCGCTGCACCTAATCTCCGCGTCATGATTGCGACATGACCAGCCATCGATCTGAGGTGTTTCGGCAAATGTTGGTAGCACTGTGCACGCAACAAATGCAAACGGGATGAGGTATCGCATGTCAGACTCCAGTTGGCTTATGGGAGAGTTTGCACGCGTATCACGGCGAAACCGGGGCAGGGCCTAGCTGAGACCAAGGCTTGCCAGAACAAGGTCCGTGTCCGCGCCCAGCGTCGGCGGCTCTAATGCAACATCCGCAGGCGTCTCGCTGAAATGAACTGGGTGTTTCATACTGCGATACGGCCCGGCCTGCGAATGCTCGCGTGTTTCGAAAAACCCGGTCGCGACCAAATGTGGGTCGGTCAGTACATCTGTCATTGTGTTGAACTTCATGGCGGGAATATTCGCTTCATCAAGCAAGGTAAGCCATTCCTCGGTTGTCTTCTGCGCCGCAACCTCGCCAATAATGGCGTATAGCGCCGTAATATTCTCGGTGCGGGCTTCATAGGTTGAGAAACGGGCGTCTTCGAACACACCGGTCTTGCCGCCCATTTCGAAGAAGGTGGCCCATTGCGTATCCGAATAGGGGACAAGGCCGATATAACCATCTTTAGTCTTGTACGGCTTGCGATTGGCGTTGACTGAGCGCGTATAGGCCATCCGGCCATCCCCCGGTAGGAATGTCTCGCCATATAGGTTCTCGACCAGATTATAGAAGGTGAAACATTCCATCATTGGAACGGAGACAAACTGCCCTTTGCCGCTGCGCTCCCGGTGAAGCAGCGCGGCTAGTGTGGCATAGGCCGCAAATAGTCCGACGGTTTTATCGGCAACCAGGCTTGGCGCATAAGCGGGTTCGGAACCATCCCGTAATGTGTTCAGGTGGGCGAAGCCAGACGCACCTTGGATCAAGTCGTCATAGGCTTGGCGATGCGAGTAGGGACCACCTGCACCAAACCCGGCGCAATGCACGTAGAGTATCTTCGGCTTGATCGCTTTGACGCTATCATAGTCCAGCCCCAGCCGTGTCATTCCAGCCAGTCTTATATTGTGAAAGAAAACATCCGCGTCTTTCAAGAGGGCGATAATGGCGGCTTTCCCGTTACCCGTTTTAGCATCAAGTTGAACTGAACGTTTATTGCGATTGAGGCTGGTATATATCGGCCCGAGGTCACCGGTTGGCGAGGCTCCGGCATACCGCATCATGTCACCTGCTTTACCTTTCGCGCCAGTCTCAATCTTGATCACCTCGGCGCCAAGATCTCCAAATATCAGCGTGGCCATCGGCCCGAGCACCACAGATGACATATCGACGACTTTAATGCCCGCCAATGGGCCCGTTCGGTTCTGGGGTGAATTAGGCATGGGAGGTCTGCCCTTAGTCGCTAGGGGATTGATTTAGAGCGGCAAATTTTAGCGTAGGGCAAAGTGTTTCTACCGCAAGTATTTTCCGGTGAGCTTTGTACTGTTACGATCAGGCTTGTCAGTCGAACAAAATCGTTCAAGTGTGAGACATTAGTCAATTCGGGGACCCGCGTAGATTATGACTTATGATATTTTCCTGAGCTACCGCCGAACAGATCAACCACTCGCAAAAAAGCTGGTTGAGGTGATGGAGGCACGCGGCGTTCGCGTCTGGTGGGACCAGATGATCGAAGGCGGCGAAGACTGGCGCGATGCGATCGTCGAAAACCTCACCAATTCCACGGCGCTGGTTATCTTGTTTTCTGAAGCCTGCAACGCTTCCAAACAGCTTAAGAAAGAGCTCGCGATTGCCGACACGCTCGACAAGATTGTGGTGCCCGTACTGATCGAAGATACCAAGCCCAAGGGGCATTACCTGTATGAAATGGCTTCGATTAATTGGCTGCAAATCCACCCCAACCCGGAAACAAAAGTTGATGGTCTTGCGACACGCCTGATTGCCGAGTTGGAGCTCGAACCGGCCAAACAGCCTGCCTTTGCAGCCGAACCCATTGCGGCTACGCCAGTGCCGGGTGCGCCCATTGAGGACGAGCCTCCGATTGAGGCTAGTACAGTCCGCAAAGTCGTTAAGCAGACGGAGACGGCGCGCAAATCACCCAAGGGTCTACGCGATTATCTGCCTTTCAAATGGTACGAAATATTGATTGCTATCGTGCTGGGCGGTTTGCTGACATTGGCGGCAGAGGAAGACCTTGAGGCGGGATTGACGGCAAATCCGGTCTATGACGGCCCAGTCTTCATCATGACCATACTACTCTTCATCGCACTGTTTGTGTTCCCGTTTCGCTACTATTTCAGGGGCAGGCGCGTTTGGCGCGCCGTACGCTACTTCTTCCTCAGCACGATGACCGTTGCCGTTGTTCTCGGCGCTGTGGCGGGACTGCACCCTGACTTCATGGATGCCTCAATGAGTGGCGGCGAGAATTTCGCTGCGATGATGATCGGTGTCATCGTAGTCGTTGCGATCATGACGGCAATTGCGTTCGGCCTTTATGGCCTGATGCATTTCCAGCGCACAATGCGCAACTTCAACCGTAATGTTGAATCGATCTAAGGCCTATCCGTAAGCGCCATAGGCTTGACAGACAGCCAATGTAATCGCGTGCAATTGGCGGTCAATCTGATCCAGTGGCTGAATGATCTCGGCATGAATCTGGTCATACCCGTTTGCCGGGTTGCCGGTCATGTGGCCGGGTTCAGTGACCGCTTTCAGGCGCGCCTCATTGGCTCTTGATGCCGGGAAGATACGGCAAAGCACTTCGACAGCCGAGCCGATTTCCATCGCTTTAATCATCCGCATAATATCGACAACGCCTTGCGAGTGACGGCGCGACACGGCCGGCAGACGCCCAGCCAGCGACAGCGCTTTCATCATCAGCGCCTGCCGAATTGCATGCAGCACATGCACATCCAGCCGCGCTTCATGACGCGCTTGCGGCGTTGGTGCCTTGTCCATGCGCGCCAGCATTGGGTCAAACTTGCTGAGGTCAATGCTCAGCGAATTGGCAATTTTTTCTATTGATGTCGTGGTTTGGCGATCCTGCAACAAATAATAGATCCGGCGATAGGATAGTGATCGTTCGCTCTGATCGGCCCGCGACAGCGAGACCCAGAAACTCGGATCAAAAACTGATCCATAAGCCCGTAGAACGGGCACGCTCATATGCGCGCGGGCAATCGATGCGAGCCGGATCAAACCACGCATACGCGGCGAATCCTTGATCAAATCATTGACCTGATCCTGCTCGCGCCGCAGCGCCGAGCCAATACCCGCAGCGGTATTTAGCGGAATGCCCAACTGTTGCAGCGTTGCATTGTGCGAAATCGCGCGGAGCGACCGCGGCCCGGCTGGCCCAGAGGCACGGCGACGTTCACGTGACCCGGCCTTGACCAGAAAATTGGTCGCAAAATCGCTCAATAAGTGGGCGTAATCCTCATTCGAAAACAGGCGCTCGTGCCATAGGCGCAGCGCCCGGTAAAAATCCCAGACAAGATCAGTGCGCGTATAGAATGGATCGCCTTTCGGCTCCGGCTCAGACAGCAAGTGCTCGGCAAAGGCGGCATAAGTTGAGCTGGCCAGATCGGTATTGGCGAAATGCAAAAAGCCATCACCGCCCTGAAAACTGACTTCGTGGCGCAGCGCCACCCCGCGTTTGCGCGATTGGCGCCGCGTCCAGTGGGTCAGTAAGTGGTCAAACCGCTGCTTGAATGTCCCCGGATAGGCCCCTCGGCCCATCGACTCGCCATGTGTGTTGAAGATCAGCAACGCCAAGTCGCCATCCTCGTCGGCTTCAGACAAGGCTCGACTGATCAGATTATGGATACGTTCAATCGCCATATCCGCTGAGACTTGTCCGATGAATCGGCCAGCATCAGAAAAGCCAAGCTGCACTGACAAATATCCGCGGCCGCGCACATATTTCATGTACTCGCGCTCGGAAAGGAGTTGCTCGATAAATCGCCCCGCCGTTTCAAGAGCTTCGGGCGTTTCAAATAAAGGTGAGATATCCAGCTGCTGATCGACGCCATACTGGCGCGCCATATATAGCGCGCCCATAACTGTGGCCGGGTTTTCACTTTCGGCAATCAGGAACCGGATGGTGGAATCCGCATCGATATGTTTCAGGAATTGGGCGCACATCATGAACTGGCGCCGCGCGGTCGACTGTTCGAGGAACAGGTCGGCGAAATTTACGCTCAGTTTTTCCGAATGCGCAGCCAGGTCAGACAGCTTGTTCAGCGCGCTGCGACCAAGATCGCGGTTCTCCGTTTCCAATCCGAGGTCGCGGCTGATCACTGTTCCGATTTGCGCGGCATTCAGGCGTAGATGGATGCGCGCCGTGCCGAGCTGCAAGGCTTCAATTTGCGCGCGTAGAACCAGAATGCCCTTTGCGAGCTCGGCATCATCCAGCCCGCTGCCCACAATCTCATCCAGCGCGGAAAGAATAGGCTTGGCCGATACCAAACGCGCCGCATTCGGGCTGGTCAGGATATTTGCGGCCTCAACCAATGTGTCTGGATCTGTCAGATCGCCGGCAAATACAGTTGCTTCTGTGTCCGTCAGGTCCGCTGCCGCCTGCAACTGATCATGCAAAGCTGACAGGCTTGCCTTCGCCGCGCCGCTTGCCGCGTCAACCAAAGCTGACGTTTGCGCGGCATAGCGCTGCAGCTGTGTCGCCTTTTCGCGCAGCCGCAAAGCGAAGGATTGCGACCAGTGAATATCAGTGCGTCCGTCCAGATCATACCCGATCCAACTGGCAACAGTTGGCAGGCTTGGGCGCAGCGTCTGCCATGTATCAGGAAACAGCTCGGCGGCCGTATCGTAAATAAGCCCGGCATAGGCATTCAGCGCGGCTTGTGCATGGGTGATGGCTGCCTGCGCCTCATCGTGCTCACCAGACAGGCTAATCTGGCGTGACCAGTCGCGGCCATCTTCTGACAAGCTCTCACGCAGGTCCTTATCAGTCGCGTCGCTTGGTTTTGTTACATGCGCGGCCAGACGGTCCCGTGTAACTTTGGAGAGGGCAAAAGTTGGATGCGCTGTAAACACGATCCCGCCATAGGGCGTTTCAAGCTGCGCGCGGAAATCATCCCAGCCTTTGCCAGCAATCGCCTTGAGCTGCGCCCGCGCGCCTGCCCAGGCTCCCGATCCGACGGATTTATGTTGAGCGCTAAAACGCTCAGCCCGTGCCTCGATCAGGTCAACGAAAATCTCCTGAACCAGTGTGCCCAGCGTCTCAATGTCGGTGTCGCCATCTTCCAACTGCTGGAACAGCTCTCCTGCAAAGGCGAAGACCGAATTGGTTTGTGGATTATAGTCGATCCGCGAGGCATGGACGCGTAAAGCTTCCTTGGCGGAGTCAACGGTGATCGGTGTTTTCTTGTCGAGCGCTGTCATACAAGGCGTGATAGCAGTGTTTTTGAAATTGCATAGCCTGTTACCGGCGCATATCTACAATTCCTGATCGACTGCCAGCGTACCGAGCACCTCGACCCATTCCAGAATGTTCTCGCCGACCCCTTCCTTGCGCAAGAAGGCGGTGAAGGCTGGGACCAATTCTTCCGGTTTGCCGCACTGGTCAATCGCCGCATTGATCTGGGGCAGGGCAACATCCTCAAAGCTGGACGCCAGTTTCTTGAAGTCATTCATCATGCTGGGAATCCGCATAGCTGTAAGCGGACCAACATCTCCGCCCTCAAGCGTTGCGGCAAAGGATTTGAGGCGGCGGACTTCACCGTAATTCTGGCGCGCGAAAGACGTCAGGACTTTCTCGGTCTTATATTCCACCCACTCGCTTGTGCAGGGTTCTGGCGCTGTGGCACAGGCGCTCAGGGCGGCGAGGCCGGTTGCAGCGGCAATCAGGGCTTTGATCATGTGAGTAATCCTCCAAGTGGCTACCTTTGCAGACCCTTGTCAGCGAGAAAAGGCCTACCGCGCAGACGACGCGCAGCAAAAAGGGCGACCCATTGGATCGCCCTTTTCCGGATTTGAAATGTAAGGGTGAAGCTTAGAAGCCCATGCCACCCATACCGCCCATGTCCGGCATACCGCCGCCGCCCATGGCAGGTTCATCCTTCTTAGGGGCTTCGGCAATGCCAGCCTCTGTGGTGATGAGCAGGCCCGCAACTGACGCCGCGTTTTGCAGGGCAGAACGAACGACTTTCGCCGGATCAATCACACCCATTTCGATCATGTCGCCATACTGTTCGGTCTGTGCGTTGAAGCCGAAAGACTTCGACTTCTGGCTGTTGACCGTGTTGACGACGACAGAGCCTTCAACACCAGCATTTGCTGAAATCTGGCGAATAGGCGCTTGCAGCGCGCGGGCAACAATGTCGATCCCGGCTTGCTCGTCATCATTCTCGCCTTCAACATTGATATTGCGTGACGCATAAAGCAGAGCCGTACCACCGCCAGCAACAATACCTTCTTCAACCGCAGCGCGGGTTGCGTTCAGCGCGTCATCAACGCGGTCCTTACGCTCTTTCACTTCGATTTCGGTCGCGCCGCCAACCTTGATCACGGCAACGCCGCCAGCGAGTTTCGCCAGGCGCTCTTGCAGCTTCTCACGGTCATAGTCAGAAGACGTATCTTCGATTTGCTTGCGGATCTGATTAACCCGCGCAACGATGTCTTTTTTCTTGCCAGCGCCATCAACGATGGTTGTGTCATCTTTGGTGATGCCGACGCGCTTCGACGTGCCGAGCATATCCAGTGTGACATTTTCCAGCTTGATACCGAGGTCTTCAGAGATGACCTGGCCGCCAGTCAGGACGGCAATATCCTGCAGCATGGCTTTGCGACGATCGCCGAAACCAGGGGCTTTGACGGCTGCGATTTTCAGGCCGCCGCGTAGCTTGTTGACGACCAGAGTTGCCAGCGCTTCGCCGTCAACGTCTTCTGCAATGATTAGCAGCGGGCGCTGCGATTGCACAACCGCTTCCAGGATTGGCAGCATGGCTTGCAGCGAAGAGAGTTTCTTCTCGTGCAGCAGGATGTACGGGTCTTCCAGCTCAGCTGTCATCTTGTCAGCATTGGTGACGAAGTAAGGCGACAGGTAACCGCGGTCGAACTGCATGCCCTCAACAACATCGAGCTCAGTTTCAAGCGATTTCGCCTCTTCAACCGTGATGACGCCTTCATTGCCGACTCGTTCCATCGCTTTGGCGATCATGTCGCCAATCTCAGCGTCGCCATTGGCAGAGATAGCGCCGACCATAGCAATTTCGCTATTGTCTTTGACTTTGCGAGAGTGCTTGGCGAGGTCTTTGACGACTTCTGCGGCGGCTTTATCGATACCGCGCTTCAGGTCCATTGGGTTCATGCCAGCAGCTACGCGCTTCATACCTTCGCGAACGATGGCTTGAGCCAGAACAGTCGCTGTGGTGGTGCCATCACCAGCCACATCATTGGCCTTTGAGGCAACTTCGCGCAGCATCTGCGCGCCCATGTTTTCGAACTTGTCTTCTAGCTCGATTTCTTTTGCGACGGTGACACCATCTTTGGTTGTGCGAGGTGCGCCGTAAGACTTCTCGATGACGACATTGCGGCCTTTCGGGCCGAGCGTCACTTTTACAGCGTCAGCCAGCGTATCCACGCCTTTCAGCATTTTGACGCGGGCTTCAGAGCCGAATTTTACGTGTTTGGCAGCCATTTGGGATACCTTTCAAAATATGGTTGAGTGTTGGGAAAGCGGGTGGGCAAAGGCTTAGCCTTCGATAATTCCCATGATGTCGCTTTCTTTCATGATCAGCAGGTCTTCACCGTCGATCTTGACCTCGGTGCCACCCCATTTACCGAACAGGATCTTGTCGCCTTTTTTGACGTCGAGCGGCACGCGCTCATTATCGTCGCCAATGGCGCCATTGCCGACAGCGAGGACTTCGCCTTCCTGCGGCTTTTCGGTTGCTGTATCTGGAATGATGATGCCACCAGCAGTTTTTGTGGCTTCTTCGACGCGGCGGACCAGAACACGGTCGCCTAGTGGACGGAACTTCATGGATGTACCCTTTTGTTCGTCAGTTGATTGTACAATTCGCTAGCTCGGGATGCAGTTTAGCACTCACCCCACTCGACTGCTAACGATGGCAAGCAAGTAGGGTTGACGCGTGGCAGCGTCAACAGGCTGATCTGATTTTTTTATTATGTTGTCTGCTGCCTAAAGCGAGCCACTGCCGATTGTTGAGCCGCCGTCAGCGACAATCGATTGACCTGTCATATAGGCACTCGCCTTTGAGGCGAGAAATACAGCGGCGCCCGCAATATCGTCCGGTTCGCCAAAGCGGCGCATCGGCAAGTGGTTCGTAATCGATTGCTCGACCTTGGGATTTTCCCACAGCGCCTTGGCAAAATCGGTCTTGATGATACCCGGCGCGATACAATTCACGCGCACATTGTCCGGACCAAACTCACAAGCAAGGTTACGCGCCAATTGGAAGTCAGCCGCCTTGGAGATGTTATACGCACCAATCGTGGTTGAGCCGACAAGTCCGCCAATCGAGCTGACAATAATCACCGCGCCGTCTTTGCGCTCGCGCATTTGTGGGGCGCACATCTGGATCAGCCAGTTATTCGAGATGATATTATTCGATAGGATCTTCTCGAATTGCTCATCCGTGATGCCATCCATCGGTCCATAATACGGGTTCGAGGCCGCGTTACAGACCACGATGTCGACTTTGCCAAACGCGTCATTGGTCGCATCAACCATCTTTTGTAGCTCTTCCTTCGAAGAGATGTTTGCCGGGATCGCAATAGCCGTGCCGTCGCCATGTTTCTCATTCAGATCATCGGCCACGGCCTGACAGGGGCCAGGTTTACGCGAGGAAATCGTCACATGTGCGCCATGCGCCGCCATTTGTTCAGCAATTGCTTTGCCAATCCCGCGCGACGAGCCTGTGATGATAGCGGATTTTCCGGTGAGATCGAAAAGGTTCATGGCAAATTTCCCGTATGATTATCTGTTGTCGCTATAGGCGCTGCAACCATATCTGACGAGGGCTGACGTTGCGCGATGAGCGGGCTTAGTCTTTCGGGGGGCGATCTTCATAAAGGTCAGACAACCGAAATTCTTTCAGCTCTGACAATGGAAGGACACCAAAAACAGCTGCTTTCGTCTAAGGGAAAACTGTTTGGAGTTTTTCTTCAATGGATCACCCCCAAAGCGCCGGCTCAGGCGGTGACACATTCCCTTGATTATAAATCAGCCCATGCTCGACATCTACCTGGAGCCAGAGCGGGCCATCAAGATCAATCACATCTGCCGCTGCGCCGAGCAGGACAGCTGGCGCCATGCTGAGTGATCCAGCCACCATGCAACCGACCATGATGCCAAGCCCGCAAGCACGCGCCTCCTCAACCATTTTCAGCGCTTCGGTCAGGCCGCCCGCTTTGTCGAGCTTGATATTGATCGCATCATATTTCTTGGCCAGCGCCTGAATATTGCTGACCGTGTGCACGCTTTCATCGGCGCAAATCGTCACTGTTCCGGGGCGGCGCAGCAGGGCGTCGTCGTCATCAACAGGAAAAGGTTGCTCAATCAGAGTTACGCCGAGCGCGCCAGCTGCTGCTGCAAGCTTCGGAAAAGCTGAGGCCTCCAGCCCTTCATTGCCATCAACGATCAGCTTTGCGTCGGGCCGCGCTCTATGTACCGCTTCGATCCGTTCGAGATCATCAGGTCCGCCAAGCTTGAGTTTCAGAATTTTTGCTTGTGTGGCCTTTGCCGCCGCCGCCATGGCTTCGGGTGCATCCAGGCTCAGCGTCATCGTGGTTGGCAACTGGCGCGGCGCTGGCAGGCCGGCACGCTGCCAGACGGGGATACCGGTCTGCTTTGCCTCAAGGTCCCACATGGCGCAATCCACGGCGCACCGGGCAGCGCCTGCCGACAGGCGGTGTTGTAGATCTTGGCGTGAAAGCCCTGATTTCACATCCTTTTCTATACCAGACAGCTGCGCCACAACGCTCACCCGGCTTTCGCCATACCGGGCATAGGGAACACATTCGCCGCGCCCGGTATGTGTGCCATCTGACAAAGTCACAACCACCGTCTCGGCGCTCGTTTTCGCCCCGCGTGAGATCGCAAAAGAGGCGTTCAGCGGCGACGAAATGGGCGTGATGGTCATATCAGGCATGGCATAATGCTTTGGCAGATTGATAAAATTTGACGGGTCATCTGGTGGCAGTCTTAAACCCTGTCTGGTTAAGGTAAACGCAAACTGGAGAACACAGCGCGCCATGTCCACGCCTGAATTTGATTTTACGGGGGGAAGTGACCCGCAGCTCGTGCTGCGCGGCGACTGGACCGTATTGACAATTGGTGCTGTCGACGACGCACTGAAAGCGCTGGATCTACCGCAAGATATGAACATTGCGCTGAATGGCGACGCCCTTGGCGAGGTCGATACAGCCGGGGCCTATGTGATCGATCGCACGCTGCGCCAGATCACACTTGAAACTCCACGCTTCATAAATGTGTCCCAAGCCGCTCAGTCCTTGCTTGAACAAGCTCGCGCGCTGGCAACCCAGCACGAAGATGCGCCCCAGGAACGCGTTTACGGCCATGGTGTTGTTGACATGCTTGAGCGTATCGGCCGCAGCGCCGAACATGTGTTTGAGGAAATGTACGAGACATTCTCTTTCCTTGGCGCGACGGCGATCAGCGTCAGCGGTGTCGTCCTGCGCCCAGCCAAGATGCGCTGGACGGCCTTGGTCGCGGTGATGGAAGAAAGCGGTCTGGACGCCGTGCCGATTGTCGCCTTCCTGTCTTTCTTCGTTGGCCTTGTCATGGCCTTTATCGGTGCACGCTCGCTGGCTGAGTTTGGCGCGGAAATCTTTGTTGTCGAATCCGTCAGCATTGGCCTCCTGCGTGAGCTTTCCGGAGTTCTTGTCGCCATCATCATTGCCGGGCGAACCAATTCTGCCTTCACCGCTCAGATCGGTGCGATGAAGATGCGCCAGGAAGTCGACGCGATGACGACGCTCGGCCTCGATCCTATGGATACGCTGGTGGCACCGCGTGTCCTTGCCATGGTTATCATGGTGCCTGTGCTGACCTTTATCGGCATGCTGGCCGGGCTTGCCGGGGCGATTAGTGTGAGCGCTGTGGCGCTGGACATCTCTCCAACTGTGTTCTTCAACCGGATGCAGGAATTCGTTCCGATCTCGCAATTCTGGATCGGCATGTCGAAAGCCCCGGTTTTCGGGCTCGCCATCGCTTTGATCGGGTGTCGCCAAGGCCTCGAAGTTGGCGGCAGCGTTCAGTCGCTCGGTTCGCATACAACCAAGTCTGTGGTGCAGGCGATCTTTGCAATCATTGTAATCGATGCCATCTTCGCCGTGCTGTATATGCAGCTGGGGATTTAGCCGTGCCGAACACACCCGAAATCGCAATCAAGGTGCGCGGCCTGAAAACGGCCTATGGCGCGCATATCGTCCACGAAAACCTTGATCTCGACATGTATCGCGGTGAGGTGCTCGGCGTGATCGGTCCATCCGGTACAGGTAAGTCTGTCCTGCTGCGCGCGATTGTTGGTCTCAAACGCCCCTCCGAGGGCCGCGTCGAAGTCTTCCGTACCGACGTGACCGACTTGCACGATGATGAACGCGGCGCTGTTCAACGCCTATGGGGCATCATGTTTCAGGATGGGGCGCTTTTCTCCAATCTGACCGTGCGCGAAAATGTTATGGTCCCGCTCCGCGAGCATGCTGACCTGTCCCTGCCGCTGATGCGTGAGCTGGCAGACCAGAAGATCCGCATGGCTGGTCTTGAGACATGGGCGGGCCGCAAATACCCGTCAGACCTGTCTGGTGGGATGCGTAAACGCGCCGCATTGGCCCGCGCCATGGTGCTCGATCCGCCTCTGCTTTTCCTTGATGAACCGACCGCCGGACTTGATCCGATTACTGCGGCCGGGTTTGACGCTTTGGTGCGAGAGTTGCAAGAAACACTGGGCTTGACCGTGTTTTTGGTCACTCATGATGTCGATACGCTGCGCCATACGTGCGACCGGATCGCTGTCTTGGGCGACCGGCACGTGATCGCAGTTGATACAATGGATGCGCTGCGTGAGCATTCGCACCCTTGGATCAAGGAATACTTTGGCGGGCCACGTGGGCGCGCAGCAATGGCGGGGAGCGCCTGATGGAAACGAGAGCCAATTATGCCTTGATCGGCGCCTTTGTCGTGATGTCCGTCATCGCGGTGCTTGGCTTTGCGCTTTGGCTCGGCACGGCGCAGCTCAACCGTGATTACACCGAATATGATGTTGTCTTCCAGGGCCCGGTCTCGCTCGAAGAGGGCGCGTCTGTGCGCTATATCGGGATCAAGGTTGGCGAAGTGGACACAGTCCGCATTGATAGCCGCGACGCCTCGAAAGTCCGTGCGCGCTTGAAAGTCGACAAATCAACCCCGGTTAAATCTGACTCCACCGCGGTTATCGATTTTGCCGGCATTACCGGCGTGACCTTCGTTCAGATTACCGCAGGCAGCGATGGCGCAGGCCCGCTGCGCGCGCAGCCTTACGAAGACATTGCGGTTATTGAGGCCGGGCCAACGCCGCTGGCGGCCTTGTTTGATGGCGGCGCGCAGATCGTCACCAAGGTCGATAGTGCTCTCGCGCAAGCCGAAACATTGCTGACTGACGAGAATATTGCCGCGCTTAGCGCAACACTGCTCAACATCGAGTCTATCTCTGGCGACCTTGCTGCTGATGATGGCAAATTGATCGCTCAGGCCACCGAGACCCTCACCGCACTTGAACGTGCAGGCGACCGCCTCGCTGTGGCTTCAGATGCTGCAACCCGCGTTGCCGGATCGGTTGAGGGTGAGTTGGAAACCTTGAATACTGAGCTGAAGCTTCTTGTTGCCGAACTCAACTCCGCAACAGGCGCTGCCGCAACTACGCTTGAGGAGAGCCAGCGCGCTATCGCCTCTGCAACTGCGCTGATCGAAGGTTCGGCCAGCGATACGATGACGCAAACCGGACAGGCCGCACAAGAGCTGCGCCAATTGACGGCGCGCCTTGACCGGGTTGTGCGCGACCTGGAGCAAAACCCGCAAAGCCTCGTGGTTGGCAAATCGCGTCCTTATGAGAAGAAACGCTAATGACTGGACTGACGAAACTCGGATCACTTCTCGCGGGCACTGCGATTATGCTCAGCGCCTGCGTTTCGGTTCTGCCTGAGCCGGAAACGCCTGACGCGCTATACCGCCTGGATGCCGCGCGCGGCGTGCGCAGCCTACCAGTCAACCTGGTTGTACGTGAACCCAACGCCCCGAACATTCTGGCAGGCCAAGCGATGGCGAGTGTGGATGCTTCTGGCGCGATCCGTCTCGTGCCCAGCGTCGAGTGGGCCGGGCGTTCAACCCGTCTAATGCAAATGGCACTGGTCGACAGCTTTACTTCAAATGGTCAAGGAGCCGCACTATTGCCAGAAGCCTCCCTGAGCGCACCGATTGAATTATCCAGTCGCATTAAGGCATTTGAGCTTCGCGGTGATACGGCTGTTTGCGAAATCACGGTCATGCTCTCAACGACCGTTAGCCGTGAATTGGTAGCGCAAAACCATATTGCCGTGGGGCTAAACGCAGTAAGCGACAGCAACCGGGACCGCGCTCTAGCGCTTAAACGAGCTGGCGATACGTGTATTGAGAACATCGCTGACTTTGCCGTACAGGCCATCAACGATGTGCCAAGCGTTGCCTCCGAAAACTAAGCCACACTGCTCATTTTCTCAGGCGTTTCTTTCGCTACAGGCAGGAAGAAACTGACCTTCGTGCCTTTGCCTTCCTGGCTTGCAATCGTTAGCCGGCCGCCATGCATCTCGGCAAATGATTTGGTTAGCGCAAGGCCTAGCCCCGTGCCTTCATAATTGCGGTTGCGCGTATCGCTGACTTGCTCAAATGGCTGCCCAATCCGGGGCAGGGCATCTGCCGGGATACCCACACCATTATCCTGAACCGAGACGCAAATGTGTGCATTTCGCCGCGTAATTTTGACTCTGATCGCCCCGTTCTCATCGGTGAATTTGATCGCATTGGAGACGAGATTGAGGATCATCTGGCGGATAGCGCGATGGTCGGCATCGACGGGGGGTAAATCATCATCATGGCTCAGCGTCAGCCTGATGCCTTTATCCTCTGCGCGGCGACGTACCATGCGTATCGCGGCATCGACGGGTTCAACAAGGTCAATCGGGTGCAGATCGACCGTCATCTTGCCAGCTTCGATTTTGGCCATGTCCAGAATATCATTGATCATGTCGAGCAGGTGCTGGCCCGAAGCAAGAATGTCGCCCGAATACTCGACATAGCGGTCATCGCCAAGCGGGCCATACATCTCGTTGGTCAAAATTTCAGAGAAGCCAAGAATGGCGTTTAGCGGCGTGCGCAGCTCATGGCTCATATTGGCCAGGAATGTGCTTTTCGCATCAGCTGATTTTTCAGCCTTTTTCTTCTCTTCATTCAGCTTCTTGGCCAATTCTCCAGCATGGCCTTCCGAGCGCTCCAATTTATTAACCAGCTTACGCAGCTCGTCTTTTTGCTGGGTTAGCGCGACCGTGTTCTCAACATCGCTGGATACTTCAATACCGATTGTAATCATCCCGCCCGCATGGGTTGGGCGTTCAACGATTTTGAACCATTCGCCGCTCCGCACACGAATGATTTCGTCACCCTTGGCATCAATCCCGCGGCGACGATCTGTAACGGCTGTTGCTTGTGCCAGAAGCACAGTTTCATGGCTCATGCCGACGCGTATTGTGGTCTCAAGTCCAAAGGCGCGGGCAAAAGCCCGGTTCCAGTACGAAATGCGTTTGCGCTGATCCCACAGGGCGAACGGGCCGGAAAAACCTTCGAGTGCTGACTTCAGGCGTTGCTCGGCGCGTTTGGTGCGGGCAATCGCAGCGCGCATATCAGTGACGTCAAGAACGATCCCGTTCAGTTCGCCATCGATCTCGCTGGGCCGGGCGCGTATGTCCAGCCATCTCGTTTTGTCGGAAATGGCAAAGCTCTGGGATACTTGTCCACGCTCAGTCATTGTTTTCAGCGCCGTACGCAGTGCGCTCTGATGCTCGGGGAGGACGCGCGCGATAACATCCTCAAATCGGTATTGCCCAGATTTGGACAGCCCGATCAGCATCGCCGCCTCTGTACTGAGCCACAGCCCAGGTGTGGCCTCGTCCCATGACCAGAAGCCAGCCTTGGATTCATGCAAGACAGTTTTCAGAACCCGCCCGGCGCGTGTCGCTTGGCCCTCAAACTCTTCGGACTCGCCACTGCGCTGCGCCAATAGTCGCAGCAAGCCGAGCAAGGCAAGTGCAGGCCCCGCCAGCAGCAGGGCGTAGAGCGCCAGACTGATCATCTCAGCGCGCCCAAATACCGGGCGCAGTGTGTTGACGCAGGTCGATACAGCCAGCTTGTTGACCGGCGAGCAGGCACGAATTGTCCCAACGGGTGCAGGCTGCGGTCCGTTCAACGCCTCTGCGGCGAAGGAAAAGCTTCGCGAGCCCGACGCCTGAGGCATCCATGTCTCGGCCTTTACCAGCGCCAGCCGCGCCGAACCGCCATCCGGCTTATGAACAATCACAAAGTCATTATTGCGCGACAAGCCAATCATCTGGTCACCCGCAAGTGTTTGCGAGGCGGTCTCGCCGGCTTCGCGCAGCCGCGAGCCCTGATTGGCTGTCAGCGCATCTACCAATGATAGTACCGCATCGAGATCAGGATGCGCGCGCGCCGTTTGGCTTGGGCTCCAGCCCGATTGATAGGCCAGCGACAGCGTCTGGCTGACGCTACTGGCTTTGCCTGACACATATTCAGATACCGCTAGGGCTTCGCGGTGCGTTATCGTCGTGGCGGCGCTGACGGCAGTGCGGTGATCGTCAATGGCCTTAAGCCCCAAAGCAAGCGCCTGGATGACCAAGATCAGCATCACAACGGTCGATAATTTCAGCCGTTTGGTGACGCCCGTGGCGGACGTTATCGCTTTGCTTTGGCTTTTGCCGTTGCGACTTGCCACTGCCCATGCCCCGTATGCGCCGCAAGTGACGCTCAGTTAACCATTTCCCAACTTCGCTTTGGAAGGTTCAGGATTAGTTAATCAATCAGGTGGTTCGGTTAACTTGGCAATTCTTCCAATGCGCGTGTCACAATGTCAGATGCGTTCTGTGAAAGGTCTTTCGACCTCAATCCTTCCAGTGCAATGCGGGCGCTTGCCATGGCGCGCGGCTCAAGTTTGCGCCATTGCTCAAACGCCTGCAGCAGCCGCGCCGCCAGCGCCGGGTTGCGCCCGTCGGCTTCTGCAATCACATCGGCTACCAGTGAATGCCCGCTGCCATCTGGCGCGTGGAAGGCGGCAAGGTTCTGCATCGCAAACACTGCAATCACCGAGCGAACGCGGTTCGGATTGGAAAGATCAAAGGCCGGGTGCGTGATCAGTTTGGCGACATCCGCCCCGCTACCATTGCTCGCTTGGGCGGCAAACCATTTATCCATGACAAGCGGATTGTCCGCCCATTTTTCTGCGAAAGCCTCAAGCGCCGCTTGCTTTTGCGGTGCATCAGCCAGGCAGAGTGCCCGCAATGAACCAAGGCTTTCTGTCATGTTTGGTGCGGCTTCAAACAGCTCTGCCAATCGTGCATTACCCGCATCTGTGCCCAGCCGCGCAGTCAACAGGATCATTGTCCCGCGCAGATTGCGAATAGCGGCTTGCGCCACACCCGGATCAAATGGGGTTGGCGATGGCTGCGCCAGAACTCGCGCCATATCCGGCTCTAATGCTCTGGCTAATGCGTGTTGCACCGCCTTGCGAGCCTCGGACAGCGCCGCCGGATCAGCCGGGATATGTTCAAGGAACATCTCGCTGACAGTCGGCACGCCGGCCAGCAGCGACGCAAAAGCCGGATCGTTTTCATGGCTCAGCACACTTGCGGCTATCGCGGCAATCAGTTCAGCATCCGGCTGCGGCTTGCCGTCATAGGCGAGTGCGATCAGTTCTTTCTTGAGCAGGGATTGCAGCGCATCAAAGACATTAAAGGCATCATCATCCAGCCGCGCTGTGGCCAGGCGGGTTTCATCGGAAACCTGATGATCCAGCCGGATCGGCGCTGAAAACCCGCGATTGAGCGAGATAAATGGCCGGACTGTCTGGCCACGGACAACCCATGTTGCGCTTCGGCCCGTCAAGATAATCGTGTCCTCAGCCGTTTTGCTGCCATTTGGGTTGAAGGCGGCCGCGCGGATCGGCATTGGCAGGGGCTGGGGATCTGAATGTCCGGGTGTTGCCGGATTGCTCTGCGTCACCGTCACCGTCAATGTTCCAGAAGCCTCATCCCAGTCTTCCGTCGCCGTTACTGTTGGTGTGCCGGGTTGGCTGTACCAATTCCGGAAATGCGACAGGTCCTGTTCGCTCGCCTCTTCGAAACACTTGTAGAAAACCTCGATTGTCGTGGCTTCACCATCATGGCGATCAAAATAAATCTGCATGCCTCGCGCAAATGGCTCATCGCCGATCAGCGTTTTGAGCATGCGGATAAGCTCAGCGCCTTTCTCATACACGGTTGCCGTGTAGAGGTTGTCGATACTGGCATAATGCTCGGGGCGCACGGGATGGGCCAGCGGCCCGGCATCTTCGGCAAATTGTCGCCCGCGCAGACGGATGACATCCTTGATTCGCTGTACCGGGCGCGAGCGCATATCGGCGGAAAATTCCTGATCGCGAAAGACCGTCAGGCCTTCTTTCAGGCAGAGCTGGAACCAGTCCCGGCAAGTAATCCGATTGCCGGTCCAGTTGTGAAAATACTCATGCCCGACAATGCTTTCAATCGCTTCAAAATCATAGTCCGTCGCCGTCGCTTCATCGGCCAGCACATAGGCGGAGTTGAAGACGTTCAGCCCCTTATTCTCCATCGCCCCGAAATTGAAATCACGCACCGCGACAATGTTGAACACGCCAAGATCATATTCGCGCGCGAACACGTCCTCGTCCCATTTCATACTGGCTTTCAGGCTCTCCATCGCCCACGCGGCGCGCGGCGCATCTCCCTTGTCGACATGTACAGCAAGGTCGACAGGTTTTCCTGACATGGTCGTGAAACTGTCTGTGTAAACGTCATAATCGCCTGCACATAGCGCAAACAGGTAAGAGGGCTTAAGGTGCGGATCGTCCCATGTTGCATAGTGGCGCCCGCCGTCCAGATTGCCAGCTTTGCCGGGCGTGCCGTTTGACAGCAGGATGGGAAACTCAGCCTTGTCGGCGTCCATGCGCACGGTAAACCGGCTCATCACATCCGGGCGATCCGGCCAGTATGTGATTCGGCGAAACCCAACGCTCTCGCACTGCGTACAAAACCGCCCGCCAGACATATACAGCCCTGACAGAACGGTATTTGCCGAGGGGTCAATCGTCACGTCAATTTCCAGCGTAAACGTATCTGGCACATTATGCAGGGTCAGCGCTTCATCACTGAGCGTGTAGGCGTCTTCGCCCAGGGGCGCGCCGTCCAGCGCAATCGCATTCAGCTTCAGCGCAACGCCGTCCAGCACCATATCGCCAGCGCCTGTACGGGTCACATCAAGCCGCGTGCGCACCCGGGTCGCTGCCGGGTCCAGCGCAAAATCCATATCCACAGACCCGATCGCAAACGGGTAGGGCGTGTAATCTTCAAGCTTGGTTTGAACCGGCGTGTCGGTGCGCATGTCAGCAATATTCCTCGTCAAAACTGGAATATTGTATCTAGGTTGGAGATGGCCCCCGGTCGAGGGGGTGGTTGCGCGTTTTATTCAGCCGCAACGGCAGGCTGTTCGGCCACATCATACACATGGCGCAGGATCAGGGCGGCGCGCTTCAGGCTAGGCTTAAGTTCCGCGGGCAGGGCCGATGGATCATCCTGAACGCTTTGGACAATCTGCTTGCATATACGCACCAGATCAGGCGCGTTGACGATCATCCGGGCCTGATGCTCGATCCGGGCCGGGTCACGATTATATTCCGCGCCGGGGACGCGCCAGCCGCCCCAGTCATTATCGTCGGTCAGGACAACGGGATACGTGCCGGGGTGCGGATGATGCGATGTATCGCCATCGCCCTGCCAGCGATTAGCCTGACGCTGGATACGCCAGCGCTCAAGAAACATATCCTGATCTTCGGCAGCTGGGCGGCCGCGCAGTGTGTCTTCAGAAATCAGCTCACCAGCCGTAAACTCGCGGCCAAGCCCGACATCATAGGTGACGCGCAGCGGTTCTTCGACGCCCTTCACCCAATGTGGAATGACTTTTTCGACCAGCGCATAGGTGCCTACGGGTTTAACGTAAACGCGCTGCGCCTTGTGAAAAATAGCTTTAGCCATAGAGGTTTGCTCCTGTTGGGGACATCTATGACAGATAGATTTTTCAGCACGGTGAACCCGGTCTGTGAAATTTGATCGATTTGCCGACTTTCGCCTGCCATGGCCTGCCGCAGCGGTATGGGTTACCGCTTACGTCAACTGCGCTATCGTTCGTATAAAACAGGGAGTGACCCGCCGCTATGAATTTCGATTTCTCCGACGATCAGAAGTTTCTGGGCCGCGAAGCCCGCAAATTTCTCGAAGCCTCATGTACCAGCGCCGAAGTCCGCAAAGTGCTCGACGATGAGGCGCTAAGCCACAATCAAGAGCTTTGGAATAGCATTGTCGAAATGGGCTGGCTCGGCACGGCCATTCCGGAAGACTTTGGCGGCCTTGGCCTTGGGACGCTTGAGCTGTGCATACTGGCTGAGGAAATGGGCCGCGTGCTGGCCCCTGTGCCGTTTGGCAGCTCAACCTTCCTGTTCGCCCCTGGCCTTCTCATGGCAGGCAGTACGGACCAGAAAAAAGCTGTGCTTCCGGGCGTTGCAAGCGGCGACATTATCGGCTGTTACGCCGCCAGCGAAGGCCCCGGGCACCCGGATGCGGCGCGCCTGAAAACCACATTTGATGGCAAAACTCTGACGGGCACGAAAATGCCTGTCACGGACGGCGATGTCGCCACGCACGCGCTGGTTCTGGCGAAGGAAGATAGCGGCGCAAGCCTTGTCCTGGTTGACCTCACGGGGCCGGGTGTCAGCCGTAAGCCCGTCAAAACGCTAGAACCGACCCGCAGCCACGCTGAAATCGTCTTTGACGGCGCGCCTGCCCAGCGTCTCGGCAATGCAGGTGAGGGCGCGCTTTGGCATGATGCCATCATGAACCATGCCGCGACCTTTATCGCGTTTGAGCAGCTTGGCGGCGCGGCGCGCTGCCTCGAAATGGCGACTGAATATGCCAAACAGCGCCACGCGTTCGGACGCCCGATTGGCGGCAATCAGGCAATCAAGCACAAGCTCGCCGACATGTATGTGAAGAACGAGGTTGCCCGCTCCAATTGCTATTATGGTGCATGGGCACTTTCAACCGACGCGCAGGAACTTCCCGAAGCCGCCGCCGCAGCGCGCCTCGCAGCCTCCGAAGCGTTCTGGTTTGCCAGCAAGGAAAACATTCAGACGCATGGCGGCATGGGCTTCACATGGGAAGTCGACTGCCACCTCTATTATCGCCGCGCCAAGCTACTCGGCGTGCAGGTCGGCGCGCCCGGCTTGTGGAAAGATAAACTCGTGACCGCGCTCGAAGCGCGCAATGCGGCGTAAGGGAGATCAGAGATGGATTTCAACGACACACCAGAAGAAGCTGACTTTCGCGCAGAGGCCCGCACCTTTCTTGAACAGCACCTTGAGCTGAAAACAGCGAAACGTTTGCGTGGTAGCGGGATGAGCGGCGAAGCCCTGAAACGCGCCAAGGCATGGCAAGCCACAAAAGCCAAAGCCGGATATGCCAAGATCACATGGCCCAAAGAGATGGGCGGGCGCGGCGGCACGCAGATGCAGCAAGTCATCTGGAATCAGGAAGAGCGCCAGTTTAACGCCCCGACCGGCCCATTTGAAATCGGCCTTGGCATGTGCGTTCCCACGGTCATCGCCTTTGGTTCGGATGCGCATAAAGCGCGCTATGTCCGCCCCGCGCTCATGGGCGAAGAGATCTGGTGCCAGCTCTTCTCTGAACCGGCTGCAGGGTCTGATGTTGCGGGTCTCAAAACCCGCGCTGTGAAAGACGGCGATGACTGGGTCATCAATGGCCAGAAGGTCTGGACCTCCGGCGCGCATTATTCCGACTATGGCATCCTTTTGGTGCGCACCGATCCGTCCGTACCGAAACATAAGGGCCTGACCATGTTCATTGTCGATATGAAACAGGCCGGTGTCGATGTGCGCCCGATCCATCAGGCCTCCGGCGGCCGCGAGTTTAACGAGGTTTACTTCACCGATGTACGCATTCCGGATGCGGACCGCCTCGGTGATGTCGGGGCAGGCTGGAAGGTTGCCCTTGTCACGCTGATGAATGAACGCCTCGCGATTGGCGGCTCCCCCGGCCCGGATTGGGCGGAAATCATGGACTATGCCCGCGAAGCCGGAACGCTCTCAGACAGCGCTTTCCGCGCCAAACTCGCCGACTGGTATGTCGCCGCGCAAGGCTACAAACTGACCAAATTCCGCACCCAAACGGCGCTCTCGAAAGGCGAGACGCCCGGCCCGGAAAACGCCATCGGCAAGATTATCAATGCCAACCATTTGCAGGACATTTGCAACAGCGCCATCGAGATGCAGGACCATTATGGCATCATTGATGATGGTGAGCATGCGCCGGCTGACGCGATCTTCCAGCAAAGCTTCATGTGGGCACCGGGTCTGCGCATTGCGGGCGGCACCGATGAGATCCTCAAGAACATCATTGCTGAACGCGTCCTCGGCCTGCCGCAGGATGTCCGTGTTGACAAAAACGTACCCTTTGCGGAGGTTAAATAACTACCAGTTTATCAGCGGAAACGATGCGGACGGACATGCCCTATAATGTTCTCAATTTCGGGCAAAGTGGCGAGCCGATTATTGTTATCGATGATTTCGCGTCTGACCCGTTACGGCTAGTCGCCGCCGCTGAGGCGAGCGTGTTTGCCAAGACAGATTCGTTCTATCCAGGGGTCCGGGCAGGGCTGGATCCTACATATCTGACGGACCGCGGCGCATTGATGCAGTCCATTTTAGTGTCACATTTTGGCATGTCTGCAAATGCGGGCGTCGTAGGATGCAATTTCTCGTTGGTCACGACCCCACCTGAAGATCTGATTGTCAACCAGCGTCTTCCGCATGTCGATACGACCGATTCCGGACGACTCGCGCTACTCCACTATCTTTGCCAGCCTGAGCAAGGCGGTACCGCCTTTTATCGCCATCGCGCCAGTGGGCTTGAGGTTATCCGCCCGGAAGGTTTCGCGGCGTATTCCAAATTGGTTGATGATGAAATTGCAGAACGCAGCGAGCCTCAAGAAGATTATGTCAGGGCGTCGAATTGGCAATTCGAAATGACGGGGCAAGTCGATGCGCGATTCAATCGTTTGATAATTTACAGGGGATGGCAGTTGCACTCGGGACTGATCCCGAAGGATATGCCGTTGTCACCCGATCCCGCACGCGGCCGTTTGACGATAAATACGTTTTTACAAGTGCGCTAGAAATACAACTTTAAGTTTTATATGCTACCTATGCGTGCATGAAAAAGCTATTTTCACGCCCCCCGCCACCGCGGCAGCCTCAGATTGATTTGACCCGTATGAGGGCATCAATGGTGCCTATACCTGATCATGTACGTTTAGCGATCAAACCGGTTTATGATCGTGTGACACCGCGTATGGATACGTGGTGCGTGGGCGAGATTCAGTTGGATTCAGGGCACCTGCGCGAGTGTGTCGTGATCGATTTATCCGAAACCGGCGCTCGGATTCGGTTTCGTACGCGCGGTAAACTCACGGGGATAATCACGCTGAAGGCGTCACGTTACCGGATCAACCGCCGCGCTCGGGTTGTTTGGAAAGACATGTACGACGCGGGCCTGGAATTTGTGGACGTCGATCAGCAGTCAGCCTAGAACGCTGGATGACAGATTTCCAGATGATCGAAACCAATGGCGTCCGCCTGCGCACCGCTCTTGCCGGGCCGGCTGACGGGCCGCTCGTCATTCTCGTCCACGGTTTTCCGGAAAGCTGGTATTCCTGGCGTCACCAGATCACCGGGCTCAGCGACGCAGGCTACCGTGTCGCCGCCCCGGATGTCCGCGGCTATGGCCATTCCGACCAACCGCAAGACATTGAAGCCTATACGATCGCCGAAATGGCTGCCGACATTGCGGGCCTTACCGAGGCACTCAGCCCGGACCCCGCCATCCTGATCGGCCACGATTGGGGCGCGCCCATCGTTTACAATACAGCACTATTGCACCCCGATAAGGTCCGCGCCATTGCGGGCCTGTCCATCCCGCATGCCCCTGTCGGCAAATTCACCATTCTCGACCTCACAAAACGTGCCTTCATCGACAAGGACCTGTTCTTTTATCTGCACTATTTCCAGACGCCCGGACGCGCCGAAGCTGAGTTCAGCGCTGACGTTGCTTACACGATCCGTGCCTTCTATTATGGCTGGTCCGGCGATGCGCCAGATCGCTTTCACCGCGCCAAACCTGCAGCCTCAAAAATGTTCGACCAGATCGGCGCCATCCCGGACGAGATGCCAGACTGGCTGACGCCGGAAGACGAGGTCTATTACATTGCTGAGTTTGAACATTCCGGCTGGACCGGCGCGCTCCACCGCTACCGCAATTTCGAGCGTGATCGTGAAACGCTGTCGGCGCTGCCCAGCCAGATCATTGAGCAGCCGTCGCTGTTCATCGGCGGCGACCGCGACCCGGCGCTGATCATGTTCTCCGGCGACGTCGAAGCTCGCATCCGCGCCAACTTTGCCGACCTGCGCGGCGTCCACATGCTGAAAGATTGCGGCCACTGGATTCAGCAGGAAAAGCCAGCAGAAACCAACACGCTACTGCTCGCTTGGTTAGGCAAACTGACCTGAATACTGTTCGAACGCCCTTTCCATACTGCACACACTTCGCCTATTTAATTGCAAACGAAACTAAATAGGATGCATCCATGTCTGCTATTGTACACCTCGCTATTCCGGCGGGCGATCTCGCAACGACAGTGAAATTCTACACCGATATCCTCGGCTGTACGCTCGGAAACGGCGAAGAGGGCCGCTGGGTCGATGTCAATTTCTGGGGCAATGAGCTGACGCTGCATCAGAGCCAGGAGCAAATGCCGAACGTGCGCCATGATGTTGATATGGGCGCCGTCCTTGTTCCACACTTCGGCATTCACCTCACCCAAGCAGACTTTGACGGCGTTAAAGACCGTATCGCCGCTGCGGGCCTCGACTATATTGACGAGCCCTACCGCCGCTTCAAAGGCGATGTGTACGAACAAGAGACCTTCTTCATCGCCGATCCGAACAATAACATTCTCGAACTCAAATCGATGAAGAACCCGGACATGCTATTCCCGCCTGCTTGACGAGGTGACCCCGGCAGGCCCGGCGCTTCCAAAGTCCGTTCTGGGTC
>CAYGPE010000006.1:0-89067 GCA_964351695.1 uncultured Hyphomonas sp.
TCTCGGTGCCGGGCGCGGCCGTGCGACAGTATGGACCTGCGATCTGACGCATGGCTATGTCGATATTAACGGGGCCTATCGCACATGAACGGCCTGGTGCTGGTTGTTGCCGCCGCGCTAGTGAATCGCGACGGCGAGATTTTGCTGGCGCAGCGCCCGCCCGGCAAAGCGATGGCGGGCCTGTGGGAATTTCCTGGTGGTAAGATTGAACCTGGCGAAACGCCAGAGACGGCATTGGCGCGAGAGCTGGCCGAGGAATTACGGATTGAGGTTAACCCCGCCCTACTGACGCCGATCACATTTGCCAGTCACGCTTATCCTGATTTTCATTTGTTGATGCCACTTTATGCCCTGAGCGATTGGGTAGGTTCACCGGAGCCAACTGAGGGACAATCACTGGCATGGGTCGCGCCGCAAGATTTGCGGACATATCCGGCGCCAGAAGCAGATTTGCCCTTATTTGACGCCGTTGAGCAGTTTTTTGAGGGCCAAATTTAATGTTTGGACGTAAACGGAAGCTTTCCGAGATCCTGCCCAACAAGAAGGGCGCGACGGCTGTTGAGTACGGTTTGATCATGGCGCTCATGACAGTCGCCATGGTGGGCGCATTGTCTTCCACAGGTTCTGCCACAAAGGACAAGTGGGAAGGCGTTGCCGAAAAAGTCGAAAACGCCAGCACGTAAACGTCTAAAATTTTAAATGAACACTGGGTGCTAAAGCACCAGTTGGAACAGCATGATCAGCACCTGAATAAACAGGGCAATGCCTGACAGGCCAATGATTGTTGCAACCCAAGCGCCGCCAAACCCCATACCCAGACCAATCGCGATACCTGCGCCGGCTGTGATCGCCAAAGCAACCAGCCATGGCATGCCGATGGACAGGGTGAAGGTCGCATAGGCTAGAGCAAGCAGCGTGATGATTGCGCCCCAGGCGCTGGCTTTCATCACACCCGAGAACGTCCGGGCTTGTGATTCGACATTCATTTCGCCGTGCGTGTAGTCGCTCGCTGCCATATTGGCCTCCATACGCTAGTTCGGCTGTATTTATCCCTGCCAGATAAATCGTCAAGCGCTGCGAATGCCGCACCGCAGGGGAAATGGCATAAATGCTTTGCAAGCTCGTGCGAAACATGCAGGCTCTGCTCCAGACAGGCGCCGTCAGATGCGCAAACCGGGAGCTGTCAACATGTCACTGCCACCAGCTAGCCTTGATACGACAGCAGAAACGACGGGTATACAACCCGTAACAGGCGGCGCTTTTGGTCCCAAAAGCGTAGGCTGGGCTTTGTTCGAATGGGCGCGAAACCCGTATTACAATGTCGTCGTCATCTCGGTTTTTGCGCCATATTTCGCTAGTCAGGTCATAGATAATGGCTCGATGGGGCAAACGCTGGTCAGCGCCGCAATTACAATTGCTGGAATTATTATGGCAATCGTGGCACCGATACTTGGCGGGATTGCTGATCACGGGGGACGCAAAAAGCCTTTCATCCTGGTGACGCTACTCGTTCTGGCTGGCTGCGCGATGTTACTATCTTTAATTACGCCGGACTTACCGGGCGCGATCCCGCTGGGCATGGTGCTGCTGATCACCGGATATTGCGCCTATTCGGTCTCTGAACTGCTGCACAATGCGATGCTGCCCGGCGCTGGAGCTCCCGCTACACTGCCTCTGACATCAGGGCTTGGCATCGCGCTTGGCAATAGCGCGGCGGTACTCGTACTGATTTTAATTTTCATCGCCTCGACAGTGCAGCCTTTTGGCCTCGGCGAAGTTGATGTAGCCCGGCTGTCTGCACCTGCTGTAGGGGTTTGGTTACTGGTGTTCATGACGCCTTTCTTCCTGCTAATGCCCGATGTCTATACACGCGGCGCGACATGGCGTGCCGCAATTGCAACAGCGCGATCACCGGAAAACCGGGTCAAGCCGATCGACTGGGTGAAGAGCAAATTCAAGCAACATCCAAATGTCATGCGCTACCTTCTGGCCCGTATGATCTATGCCGACGCGATGGCCGCGCTTTTGACATTGGGTGGGGTCTATGTCGCTGGTGTTCTGGGCTGGAGCGGCATGCAATTGCCCCTGATCGGTGTCATAGGCGCAATTTCTGCAGTGGTCGGCGCGCTGACAGCCGGTATTGTTGACCGAACGATTGGTCCGAAAAAATCACTACTGCTTGAGCTTACAGGCGTAATTATCACCCTGTTCGTGCTGGTCTCAATCTCCAAACAAAGTCTGCTCTTTGGTCTGGTACCTGCCGATCATGTGGTTTGGGAGGGAGGCATTTTCCCGACACTCGCAGATATGACTTATGTCATACTGACAATCCCATTGGGCATCTTTCTTGGTGCCAGCATTGCCTCCAGCCGTTATATGCTGGTGCATATCTCTCCACCTGATAAAATTGGTGAATTTTTCGGCTTCTACGCCATGTCAGGCAGTGTAACGGTGTGGCTTGGACCTGGAATTGTCGGCATCATGACATGGTTATCAGGAAGCGAGCGCATCGGCTTTGCAGGTATTTTTGTACTGATTGCGCTGGGTATAGCAATCCTGACCACAGTCAAATCCGACAAAACGCCAGAGCATATGAAAACCAGCTCTTAAGGCGGCGAGGCGAACTGGGCGCAGGCATAGCTGCTTTCGCCCACCTTGCGAGAGATCGCGTCAACCCGGCGCGGGCGCAAGTAGAACTTATCCGACAGGGTTTTTGTCGTCGTAAAGAAATAGCCCAGTGATGAATTATAATCATACTCGATTTCAGCCATGATCGCCGTGCCGCCCGCTGGGACGATATTGGCGGGCACAGTGATGATCGTATCAACCGAATACGCCGCAAGGCTGCAGCCTTCACTCCACGCCACTTTAACCGTGCCGCTATCGTCATAGATGCTAGAAATGCGCATCCGAGCGACGGTGATATCGTTAGGCTCGAAGATCATGCGTGTCGCCTGAAAGATCTCGTCCAGGTCCGCATTGCTGATTTGCGAAGCACGGGCTGTCAGATCGCCAAGTGTCGCTGTTGAGCTCGTGACTTTACGATCAAGCACCATCATCAAGGATAGCTCGATACAACCAAAGTAAATCAGCAGCATTAGCGGTGCGATCAGGGCAAATTCTACCGCTGAAATACCGTCTTTGGCGCGAAAGATTCCGCGAATATTGCGCCAGTGTATTTGATTTAGCTTGCGCCCCATCGTCTAGCCCCCAAATGGCTCGTTGCGAAAAGCAACTGTCGCCTGCAACAGGCGGCGATTATTACTCATATTGGCCAGCGGTGCACTCAGCACTGGGGTCAACAGGTCCCACTCATAAAAGACGCGAACCACAACGATCTCGTTGGCTGCGCCGGGCGAGAATTCAAAATTCGTGTCGTCGAGATTGCCATCTACACCAATCGCGGAAGGATTGTCGGTTGAGGCAAAGTCAGCAAATGTCTTCACATCAAGACGCAGCTTGGAATCGCAAGCCATCATCGAGAACAGTTCAGCACAAACCGCGTTCTTGAAGGCGACTTCGCCAAAGCCATTATTTTGCAGCTGCCCGGTTCGGATCGTCCGCGCCGCTTCGCTAACGCCGTGCTCAAGAATAGCCGACATGATAAACAGAACGCAGACTTCGAGCAGGCCGAAAAGCAGGAAGAAGAACGGGATCGCGATCATCGCGAATTCAACCGCCGCCAAGCCTTCATTCGCCTTTAAAAAGCGGTCGACCTTGGCCTTTAGGCGCGGGGTCATGATGCCCATAATTGGAAGTTTCATGGTCTCTCTCTTCGCCAGACGTCTTCGCGATCAGGTACTCTGTAACAGAACAGCCTTGACGCTTCGTACACGCGATAGATGAAATTTGATCTAACAGCTGCGGCACTGCGCGGTCTTTACCTCGCCGCATTCACACGCCACATGGAATGAATGACAGGCTGAAACGTCTTGGGAGCCCGCTATGACACACAATCCGATCCGTCCGTGGCGCAACATCGAACGACGCACTTCGCGCCAAATCATGGTCGGTTCAGTGCCTGTAGGCGGCGATGCGCCGATCAGTGTGCAGACAATGACCAATACACCGACGCCGGATGTCGCTGCCACGCTGGATCAAATCACGCGCGCGGCTGATGCTGGCGCAGACATTGTTCGTGTGTCTTGTCCTGATGCGGACTCTACCGCTGCGATGAAAGCCATTGTCGCCGGATCGCCAGTGCCATTGGTGGCGGATATTCACTTTCACTATAAGCGCGGGATTGAAGCGGCTGAAGCAGGCGCCGCGTGCTTGCGGATCAATCCCGGCAATATTGGATCGCCTGATCGCGTCAAAGAGGTTGTCAGCGCCGCCCGGAATAATGGCTGTTCGATCCGTATCGGTGTAAATGGCGGCAGTTTGGAAAAGCATTTGCTCGAAAAATACGGCGAGCCCTGCCCGGATGCGATGGTCGAGAGCGCGCTCGACCATGCCCGCATTCTCGATGATCTGGGCTTTAACGAGTATAAGATCAGCGTCAAAGCCTCCGACATGTTCATGGCCGTGGCCGCCTACCAACAACTGGCTGAAGCTACGGACGCTCCGCTGCATTTGGGCATCACTGAAGCTGGCGCGCAGCGCACAGGCACAGTCAAATCTTCAATAGGTATGGGCAACCTGCTATGGATGGGGATTGGCGATACAATTCGCGTGTCACTCTCGGCTGACCCGGTTGAAGAGGTCAAGGTTGGCTTTGATATGCTGAAAAGCCTCGGCCTGCGCACACGCGGGGTCAACATTATTTCCTGCCCGAGCTGCTCGCGTCAGGGGTTTGATGTGATCTCCACGGTGCAAACGCTGGAACAGCGCCTCGCCCATATTGCAGAACCGATCACGCTCTCCATCATTGGCTGTGTCGTGAATGGCCCCGGCGAAGCGGCGATGACCGATCTTGGCTTTACCGGCGGCGGTAAGGAAAGCGGCATGATGTATGTGTCCGGCAAGCCGGATCATAAACTCTCCAATGCCGATATGGTTGACCATATTGTCGCGCAAGTTGAAGAAAAGGCTGAGCGGCTGCGGGCGCAGCGCGAGGCAGAAGAGGCCGTTGCAGCTGAATAATTATTCGGGCATCGGTCTACAAATAGCGCTTTCCACGAGAGCTTGAGCCGCCGCGTGTCGTTCATCGCTGGGCGCAAGACGGCGAATAATGGCGATGCCCTGCTCTTTCAGGCGCACGATGGGTAAATCGCCATCTGAAGCGAACACTGCCTCCCTGCTCGCCAGAATAACGCCTCGCGGCTCGTCGATCTCGGCATCCAGACTGGTGACGAACACAGCGTTTGTGTTGCGATCAAATACCGAAAGCGATGCATAGCCGTCCCACGCGGGTGCCGAAATCTCAATCGGCCCGCCTGTGACATCAAACAGGCAGACCGCATAGGCCAGATCGGGCGATGGGCGCACAAAGGTCTGCGTTTCTGGCGTCATGCGCGGGCTCGCGGACCATTCATGCAATATGAGGCCCCGCGCTTCGAGCAGGCCTCGCGCCTTGGTCATAATGCTGGAGGGTAAGTTGAACAGTATCGCCGCGTGTACAGTGAGCGCCGAAATCGCGAATGTCAGCGCGCCAAAATGCCAGAGCCTCATGGCGGCGCCTCCGCGCATGATTGGTGCGCAATAGTTGGCGTGCGTAGGGCTTCACGCGGCTTGTTGAGCAAGTCCCCCGTCGGCGTGTACAGGCGAAGTGTCAGATCAAACTGTCCGGCATTTTTGCTGGAGACCCACGCCATTTCACTGTCTTCAGGCGGCGTTGGCGAGATCTGGAAAATCCAGTCGCCATCCGCTTTAGTTGCATCAAAAGATAAAGCGCGGTCACGGTTTCGCGGTAAGTAGGCGTCACTATCATAGAGCGTTAAAGACCACCAACGCGCGGGCATGGCGCGCCCATAAACGTGGTAGATGCACGCTTCGGTCAGGCGCTCACCACGATCATCAAAATTCTTGATAAAATAGACCGCTTCATCACGGCTGAGCCCCATCAGGCCATGCCGGGCGACCCGGGCTCGGACATAAGGGTTGGCTTGTTTCGATCCAATCGACCAATCACTTTGCCAACCGCCGACATTTACAGCATTGCCAATTGTCGGGCCGCCGCGGATCATACCGCCCTGCCACAGCGCAGATACTGCGCCACAGCCAATTCCAACAAGCAGGCAGACAACGAGTGTGATGACAGATCGCATATCACTCCCTACCAGACCTCCCGCTTTCGTGAAGCAATTTTCAAACATTTCCGCTTTGCCGATACCGGTATGCCAGTTACGGAACTTGGCAACGAAACTCTGGAGACGCAGACCATGCTATTGCTCGGCCTAAAATGGGCAATCCGCCTCGTACTTGGTGCAATTTTTATCGGCGGCCTGGCAAACTGCACCATGCTGGGGCTGAATTATTCAAGTCTCGATACAGACAACAAACCTGCGCCTAGCCCGATTTTGACGGCTGATTTCGATGCTGACGAAACACGCCGCATTCTCGAAGATGAACTGTACGGCCCATGGCCGGGTAATCTGTCTGTTAGCGCTACAGAGCCGCGCATTGTTGACGCTGATTATCTGGGTGGCAAAGCGACTCTCGAAGAGGTGATGCTGACCATTGGTGAAGGCGAGGGCGCGCGCACTTTCCCGGTTGTCATCGTTCTCCCCAAGACCGCGAATGAAGCGCCTGTGCCGCTCTTGATCAGCCAGACGTTTTCCAGCAATTGCTCGGCCTTCCCTGATAGCCCTGTCTCAGATGGCGGCGGCGGAACGTGCACAGGCAGCCAGATGACCGGCTGGCAAGGCGTGGCCGCAACGCAAATTTTTGGAACCTATATCGCTCTGGTTCCAGCTGAGCGGTTTGTCGATGCCGGGCTTGGCTATGCCAGCTTTATGGGCGGTTATTTCGTACCTGATCGCAATGGCGCAGCGCAAGCTGTGATGGCCGAATTGACATCCGAAACGGCGCCTACCAGCGCCTTGATGGCATGGGCGTATGGGTTTGATGCAACGGCGAAGGTGTTTGGCGCAGACCCTCGTATTCGCGCCGATGCGATCGCCGCGACGGGGCATTCGCGGTTTGGTAAATCAGCGCTTATCGCCAGCGCCTGGTCGCCGCGTATCGCTGCAGCGGTCTCGCATCAATCAGGATTTGCAGGAGCCGCCTCGTCGCGCTCGCCGACAGGTGAGCGGCTTGACCGGATGGCTGTTTCCTACCCGCACTGGCTGCGGCCGGGCCTTGGCGCAGATCTGGAAGCGGGCGAGGCTTTGACGCTGGACCAGCACTTTCTTCTAGCCCTTTCTGCGCCCAAGCCAATCTTTCTTGGGAATGGGCGCCGCGATGTCTGGTCGGACCCGAACTCGACATTCCGCAATGCCCTCGCAGCAGACGTGGCTTACGAAGCGGCAGGTGTTGAAGGCTTGCCTGATGGATCGGGCATGAAGGATTTCGATCCCGCCGCCGAGATCAGCTATTGGCTGCGCGTTGGCGGCCATAGCGTGGTTTCTGAGGACATCGATGCATATATCGCCTTCATAAATGCTCACTTCCCGGCGGAGTAAATTGCGCTAGGCTCCTTCAAACACGCGAAGGAGGCTGACATGCCATTCAACAACGAATTTCTATTGCCGGTTCTGGCACTAATCGTCTGGTCGCTGGTCGTGGAGATATGGATGTATGCCACTCGCATCCCAGCGATGCAGAAAGCCAAGATTCATCCCGATACCGCGCGGCATCCCGGTTCATATGCTGACAAGCTGCCCGCCAGCACGAGGTCGGTCGCTGACAATTTCAACCATCTGCATGAACAACCGACCGTCTTTTACGCGCTGATGTTCTTCGCTGCGATGACGGGCGAGAGCCGTAAGATCATCTTCACGCTCGCCTGTGTTTATGTTGGCCTGCGGATCGTGCATACACTCGTGCAAGTCTTCTCGCCAAATGTCACAATGCGGTTCCTCGTCTTCTGCACGAGCAGCATTGTCTTGATGGCAATGACGGTCATGCAAATTATTCGGGTCTTCTCGTAAAGCCCGATTGCGTTTAGACGCAGCCCATGGCCACGATACCCCAATCCCGGCTCGAACAGGTTGTCGAGCGATTTGAAGAAGTTGAAGCCCGCATGGGCGCAACAACAGACGGTGACGAGATTGTCGCCCTGTCGCGCGAACACGCGGAGCTGAAGCCTGTTGTCGACGCCGCACGCGAGCTGATCGACATGCGCGCTGGGCTTGCCGAGGCCGAGATCATGCTCAAGGGCGATGACAGGGAAATGGCCGAACTGGCGCAAGAGGAAGCGCTGGATATTCGCGAGCGTCTGCCTGAAGCAGAACAGGCAATGCAGCTCTTGCTATTGCCCAAGGATGCTGACGACAAGGCCAATGTCGTCTTGGAAATCCGCGCTGGCACAGGCGGCGACGAAGCGGCGATTTTCGCAGGTGACCTGTTTCGTATGTATACGCGGTACGCCCAGTTGGAAGGCTGGAAGATCGATCTGGTCAGCGCCTCTGAGGGCGATGCGGGCGGCTATAAGGAAATCATCGCCAATGTAGAAGGCGACGGCGTTTTTGGTCGCTTGAAATGGGAGAGCGGTGTCCACCGCGTACAGCGTGTCCCGGCCACCGAAACGCAGGGCCGTATCCATACATCCGCTGCCTCTGTGGCCGTTTTGCCCGCTCCGGAAGATGTCGAGATTGAAATCAATCCGAATGAGATCAGGATCGACACAATGCGCGCCTCCGGTTCTGGCGGCCAACACGTAAACACAACCGATTCGGCTGTTCGGATCACACACTTGCCGACCGGAATCATGGCCACGTCTTCCGAAAAATCCCAGCACGTGAACCGGGAGAAGGCAATGCAGCAGTTGAAAATTCGCCTCTATGAGCGCGAAAAGCAGGCCGCAGATGCTGAACGCGCTGAGGCTCGTGCGAGCCAGGTTGGATCGGGTGATCGGTCGGAAAAGATCCGGACGTATAATTATCCCGAAAATCGCTGCACCGATCATCGCATCGGGCTGACGCTCTACTCGCTCGATAAAGTCATCGCTGGCGACAAACTGGACGAGGTTGTGGGCGCACTGATGAATGAAGACCAAGCCCGCCGCCTCGCCGCAATGGAAGACGGATGAACATTGAAAGCGCGGATGTACTGATAGGCTGGGGTGGCGAACAGTTAAAAAAGGCCGGAATTGAAACTCCCTTCAAGGAAGCGCGTTGGCTATTAGCCTTCGTCGTCCGTGGCCGAGACTTTCGTTCAGTTCCTTTCAATATGATTGTTCCTTCTGAGCAAGATGCAGCACGGTTTAAGACTCTGATTGCGCGACGGAGTACACGAGAACCGTTTCAGCACATTCTTGGCGAAACTGGCTTCATGTCAGTCTTGTTGAAAACTGACAGCCGCGCGCTTATCCCCAGACAGGATAGTGAAGAGGCAATCATATTGGCGATGCTTGTGCTGATGGATTCAGGACACACGCCATCTAGTGTAAGGCCAAAGCAAGGGGGTTCCTTGTTAGTCGCAGATTTAGGAACAGGAAGCGGGGCATTACTGGCTAGCCTGCTTAGCGATTACCCAGACGCAAAAGGTGTCGCAGTCGAATTAAGCACCGACGCCATGTCGCTTGCGCAGGAAAATTTCGACGCGCTTGGTCTCTCCGACCGAACCTATGCCTTCACTGGCTCATGGACCGACTGGGCGGGCTGGAGTGAATGCGATCTGATTATTTCAAATCCACCCTATATTCGCAGTGAGGTGATCCCGACGCTTGAACCGGAAGTGCGCGACCATGATCCACGTGAAGCCCTTGATGGCGGCGAGGATGGGCTTGATGCATATCGCGAAATCATTTCGCTTGGCGCGCAACATATGAAGCCGGGCGCGCATCTTGTTCTGGAGATTGGCTATGATCAACGCGGCGCAGTTACAGCTTTGTTAGAAGCGGCTGATTTTGTTGGGATTAGGCACCAAAAAGACCTTGGCGGACAGGATCGTGCCGTTGCGGCAACCCGTCCACAGAAGAAAGGGCTTGGCGAAATCGATTCTACGCGCTAACGAAAGGATCAAGGCTGGTGACAGAGGCTCTGTCCCCCTTCGAAGTTTGCGCGACAGCATTAGTCAACACGAGAGAAGCCATCGCGCGCGAACCGTCCGATTTAGCGGACCATCAGATTCAGGAAGATTGCCAATGGCAATGCAGCAACGCAAACGTCGCCGTCGTTCGGGCGGAAATAATAACAATAATAATTCCAATAACCCGAACAAACACTTCGAGAGTAACGGCCCTGAAGTACGGATACGCGGCTCTGCAGCGCAAATTCTGGAAAAGTACCAACAATATGCCCGCGACGCCCAAACATCTGGCGACCGGGTAAAAGCTGAAGCGCTGTTTCAGCACGCTGAGCACTATGCGCGCATAGTTGCGCAAGTTGAAAAAGAAGTCGCCAAGCAACGCGCAGAGCGCGAAGCCCGCGACGCTGAACGCGCCACACGTGATGCAGAACGTGCTTCTGAACGCGCCACACGCGGCGAGAGCAATGATGACAAGAGCGATAGCGACGAGCGCGTCAGCGAAGAAAATGAAGCTAAAGTGGCTGTTTCGGGCGATGCCTCAGAGCCGCCCAAGAGTGAACGTCGTGCGCGCAGCCGCCGCAAGCCGCGTGAAGATGCTGAGACGGCTACAAGCTCTGATGAAAAGCCCAAAAGGACACGCCGGCCCAAAGCCGAACTGGCTGAGGAAGACGGCGTCCTAAAGACAATATCGCGCGGCGCTGAGCCCGCCCCGGCGGACGGCGAAGCCTGAGGCAGGGTGCATGACTTATCTCTATCTTCATCACCCGGGATGCAGCACAAGCCGTAAAGGCCTCGACCTGTTGCGGGAGCAAGGCATTGAACCAACCATTCGCAAATATGCGACCGTTGCAGAACGCCTGACCGTAGAGGAGCTTCGCGACATTGCCGTGAAGATGGGCGGTGTCTCACCGCGTGTCTTCTTGCGAACGAAAGACGCCGAAAAAGCCGGTCTGCTGAGCAAAGCGAGCGATGATGCGGTATTTGCTGCCATGGCTGAGCACCCCAAGCTTATCCAACGCCCTATCGGGGTTGTCGGGGACAAAGCGGTCATCGGGCGACCGATTGAAAACCTGCTTGAGCTTCTCTAGCATCCATTTGTCTGCGAAAGCTGCAAATAGATAAAATTTGATCGAATGATCTCACGTGATCTCAACCGAAACGCGCAATAAGGACCGGGACTGTCAGATAAAGGCTCCGATCATGCTCGCGCTTCAAATCATTGCTGCGATTTTGCTTTTCCTCTCTGCTGCCCTGTTTTTCGGGCCGCAGCTGGTCATCTATGGCCCGCGCGCCTTTCCAAACCTGGTTCATCAACCACAAGCTCGTTTCATTGGCGGTTTTCTGACTACAGCGACGGTTTTCGTTCTGACAGCACCGCACATGGGCAGCGCCCTGATCACAGGCAGCGAAGCGGTGACCTTTGCAGCACGTGAACTGGTGAACTTGTCATTTAGCTTAGTCTAAAGCGTATACCGCAAAGTCAGGCTTGACGTTTTTGTTGCACCTGCGTCCATAACAGGATGACAGAGACAAAATCATTTTCCGGATATTTCTTCGAAGATTTCTATGTCGGCATGCCTTTGCCGCATGCCACGCCGCTGACGCTGAGCGAGGGGGATGTCAGCTTGTACCGCGCGCTAACCGGCAGTCGGTTTGCGCTGTATAGTGCCTCGACTTTCGCTGAGGTTAACGGTTTTGACCGCCTCGCCCTTGATCCACTGCTCGCCTTCCACGTCGTATTCGGCAAGACAGTGCCAGACATCTCGCTGAACGCCGTAGCTAACCTTGGCTATGCGGATGGGCGTTTCTTAAAGCCCGTCTATCCTGGTGACACATTGCGCGCGGTTAGTGAAGTGATCGGTGTCAAACAAAACTCAAATGGCAAGACCGGCGTCGTCTATGTCCGCACACGCGGCTTCAATCAGGCCGATGACGAGGTTATGTCCTATGTTCGCTGGGTCATGGTTCACAAACGTGACCCGAACGCTGACGCGCCGCAAACCAATATCCCTGACCTGCCCGACGCGGTTGATCCGGCTACCCTGCCACTTCCAAACTATAGCGATTGGGACGATGCACTTGCCGGATCACCGTATCGCTATGGCGACTATGTCGTGGGCGAGAAAATCAACCATGTGGATGGCATGACTGTAGAGGAAGCCGAGCACCAAATCGCCACGCGCCTGTATCAAAACACGGCCAAGGTTCACTTTGACGGACACGGCCAGAAAGCCAGTCGTTTTGGTAAGCGCCTGATCTATGGCGGCGTGGTCATTTCCATCGCGCGAGCGCTCAGCTTCAATGGTCTGGCCAATGCCGCGCAGATGCTGGCGATCAATGCTGGCACTCATGCAGGACCGCTATTTGCAGGTGAGACCGTTTATGCCTGGAGCGAGGTTCTGGATACAGCCGAGTTAAGTGAAAATGTCGCTGCACTGCGCTTGCGGCTCGTGGCGGTTAAAGATCAGGATCCAGGCGATTTTGCGCTACGCGGCTCAGACGGAAAATATGCGCCGGGTGTTTGCCTCGACTTTGACTATTGGGTCGCCATACCGCGCTAAAGCTGGCACACAAGATCGGCGCACCCTATATGCCAGCGCATGACCAATTTGTTGTCTGGCCTTTCCCTGTTTGCGACCGCGCTCGCCGTGATCATGTCTGCGATGATCCGGTTGATCCAGTCTGGACAATTACGCCAGCGCGTCGCCGCAGGCATGACGGGCGTGCGCGAGCTGGCTGAACTGTCCGGCATCATCGATCCACGTGACCTGCAAGACGTCTTTGGACCACCGGGCATGCAACGTATCTGGAGCAATGTTACGCTTGCGCAAATCGAAGACAAGAAGCGCCTTGCCGGTTATCTGATGAGTGACCGGCGCCTGCATTGGGCGGCGCTCGCCATAGGGCTTGCGGCATTCATGCTGCCGCATTGGAGCGTGCAGATAATGCTAATTTTGGCCGCCTTGATGCAAGTTGGCGGCTGGATATCGGCCTTGCAATTGCCGAAGTAAACGCTTCAAAAGGACGAAAATTCCGCGTAAGAGGCGAATTCTACGCGAGGGACACACGCCCATGAAACTCTGGAAAATGAATGGCGCAGGCAATGCCTTTGCAATCTTTGACGCGCGTGGCCGAACCTTCACGCCGTCAGAAGAACAGCTGCGGGAAATCGCGAAAACTATGAAAGCCGACCAGATCATGTCGATTGAGGCGGATATGAAGGCCGACGCTTTCATGCGCATCTGGAACGCAGATGGCGGCGAGGTGAAAGCCTGCGGCAATGGTACGCGCGCTGTGGCCCACTTGCTGCTGGAAGAAAATGGCGCTGATCAAATCACCATCCGTACAGAGGCAGATATCCTGAAAGGTAGCCGCGCTGAGGGCGGCCTGGTGTCGGTCGATATGGGCTCACCATTGCTTGGCTGGGAAGACATTCCGCTGGCCGAGGAAATGGATGTGCGCGGCGTTGATGTAAAAATCGGCCCGATAGACGATCCTTACCTCTCACGCCCAGCCGTTGTCTCAATGGGCAATCCGCATGCGGTTTTCTTCGTTGAAGATGTCGACGCGTATGACATCCCGCAGATCGGGCCACTGGTCGAATGGCACCCCCTATTCCCGGAAGGAACAAATGTAGGTTTTGCCCAAGTGCTTGACCGCGAGACTATACGGCTGCGCGTTTGGGAACGCGGCGCCGGACTGACCAAAGCGTGCGGCACCGGCGCATGTGCAGCGCTTGTCTGCGCGGCGCGGGCAGGCAAGACCGAGCGCAAGGCCAAACTGATCCTTGATGGCGGCGAACTTGTGATTGAGTGGAGCGAACGTTCCGACCACGTGATCATGACCGGCCCTGTCGAACTGGAACAGACGCTCGAAATATGATCCTGCTGCGACGTTCATTTCAGCTCGCGCTTTGCGGCGCGATAGCTGTCTCTGCGCTGGTCCTGCTCGGCCATACAGTTGATATCTGGCCTTTTGAGCTGTTTGCGCATTTCTCGATTCAGGTGGCGTTCGCCAATTTTCTCATCGCGGCAATCACGATGAAAATCCTGCCACGTCTGGCAGGCGCAGCTGCTGTGTTTGGCCTGATCGCTGCGTTGCCGATACTTACACTATCAAATTTTGAACGCCCTTCAGGGGCCGCGTGTAACGATGCGTGCCTATCTGTCATGGCGGCAAATATCTGGACCAAGCCAGAGGCTCTTTCGGCACTGTCTGAGCTTAGTCAAAGGTATCGGCCCGACATATTGGCCATTATTGAACCGCCCAAGGACATCTCTAGTGCTGAGGTAAAGGTCCTTTTTCCGGATTTTGATACAGCGTTGATCGCCACACCCGAAACGATGGGCCGTACTATGGGGCGCTCACTTATTATGCTTGTACGGGGACCGGTGGTGGATGAGCATATCGTACTGCCTGACGATACCTGGAACCGTGCTTACATAACCGCCACAGTCGATATGGCGGGCAAAGACATTAAAATAGCTGCTTTACACCCGATCGTGCCGGTCATTAGAGAAGGCCGGGTCAAGCGCGATGCCATGTTTGGACATGTTTCCAAATCTGTGAGCGGCGCCGAAAATTTCATTATTATAGGCGACTACAACACGACGCCTTGGGTGCCGGCTTTTAAGCATGTGCCAGGCAAGCGCGCCGGTGACCCTCGCTTTGCATATACGTGGCCGCAGCAGATCTGGCCGATGCGCGTCCCGATTGATCACATTAAATTCGATGGCGCGCTGGAACTCGTTGCGGCTGAAACCCTGCCTGATATTGGCTCCGATCACTTGCCGATTATGGCGCGTTTCAAGGCCGCGCCGATTGGCGACTAGACGCTGAACCGCGATCAATACTTGTCTTCGCGCGGCGCAAGCGCGATATGCGCTGCTTGGACATGACGGATACAAAATCACCTCTACGGCCCGCGCAGGTCATCACGCTTGGTTGTCGCCTGAACAGCTATGAGAGCGAAGTCATGCGCGGTCATGCCGGAAAAGCCGGGCTTGAGGGCGCAGTTATCGTCAATACATGCGCTGTGACCGCAGAAGCTGTCCGCACAGCACGTCAAACCATCCGCCGAGCGGCGCGTGATAATCCCAATGCGCCCGTTATCGTGACTGGGTGCGCGGCACAGATCGATCCAAAAATGTTCGCCGATATGCCGGAAGTCACGCGCGTCATTGGCAATCATGAGAAGATGCAAGCCGAGACTTGGGTGCCACTTGACCTGCTCGGCGGTACCGAAAAAATTCGCGTCAATGACATTATGAGCGTTGAAGAGACCGCCGGGCATTTGATTGATGGCATGGATGGCCGGGCGCGCGCTTATATTCAGGTCCAGAATGGCTGTGACCACCGTTGTACATTCTGCATCATCCCCTACGGACGGGGAAATTCGCGTTCTGTCCCGGCTGGCGATGTTGTCAACATGGTCAAGAACCTTGTCGATAAAGGCCATTATGAAATTGTCCTGACAGGTGTCGACTTAACCTCCTGGGGCAGCGACCTGCCGGGGGAGCCGCAGCTGGGCAATCTGGTGCAGCGGATATTGAAACTGGTGCCCGAGCTGCAGCAACTCCGCATTTCCTCAATCGATGCCATAGAAATGGATGACGCTTTGTTCGAGGCGATGGCTGATCCGCGCGTTGCGCCCTTTATGCATCTCAGCTTGCAGCATGGCGACAACCTGATCCTGAAACGTATGAAGCGTCGGCATAGTCGCGAAGACGCAATCGCACTTAGTCAACGTCTGCGCACACTGCGTCCAGATGTTGCGCTTGGAGCAGACATCATCGCAGGTTTCCCGACCGAGACCGAGACGGCTTTTGAAAACTCACTCGCTTTGATTGAAGATTGCGGCATCGCCTTCCTGCACGCCTTTCCCTACAGCCCACGTCCCGGCACCCCGGCAGCGCGGATGCCGCAGCTGGAAAAAACACTTATCAAAGCCCGCGCGGCGCGCTTGCGTGAGGTTGGCGCAACGGCACTGATTAAGCATCTGGATGCCTATAAAGGCAGGGAAACAGACGTGTTGGTAGAACGTGGTAATCAGGGTCGCCTGCCGGACTTTACGCCTGTACGGCTTGAGCTTGAGGATGCGGAAGCTGGACGCCCTTTGCGAGCCCGGATAATCGGACATGACGGCGAAAGATTGAAAGCGGTGGTGGCATGATCCTCTGGTTCGGCAAGAAAAAGAAAAAAGACGAAGCCCTAGAGGCTGGAGCGCAAATGGATGCGCCGGAACTGTCGGCTGAAGAACTAGCAGCAAAGCAAGCCGCTGAAGCCGAAGCGGCCCGCATCGCCGAGGTGCAAGCGGCGCAAAAGGCCGCTGAACACGCCGAGATCGAACGCAAGGTCGCCGAAGCCAATGCCGCGTGGGAAGAACGGCAAAAGCGCGAGGCGGCTGAAGCTGAGGTGGAAGCCAAAAAACTGGCGGATAGTGCAGCGCGTGTTGAAGCTGAGCGCCAACGCGCCGAGGCGCAAGCCGAGGCAGCGCGCCTGCAAGCTGAAGCCGACGCCAAAGCGGCTGCCGAAGCGGCAGCTGCGCAAGCCGAAGCTGAACGCCGCGCCGCCGAGGCTGAGGCCAGAGCGGTCGCAGATGCTGCTGAAGCTGAAAAAGCTGCGGCCGCTCGCGCTGAAGCTGAGCGCTTAAAAGCCGAAGCCGAAGCCAGAAGCCGCGCTGACGCCGCCGCCGCTGATGCCGCCAAACAAGCACAAGAAGAACAGACGCGCCTCGCCGCAGAAGCTGACGCCGCCCGCCAGGCCGAACAGGCACGCCGCGCCGCCGAAGAGAAAGCTAAGGCTGAACTCGCCCTGCTGGAACAGCGCCGTGCTGATGAAGCTTTGCGCCAACAACTCGCTGAAGACCGCGCGCGCAAAGAAGCTGAACGCCAAGCCGCTATCGCGCGCGGCGAACCTGACCCGTATGCCGAAGTGGCTGAGCCCGGTTTCTTCTCAAAACTCTCCACGGGGCTGGCTAAATCCTCGACCAAGATGGGCTCATCCATCACCAGCCTGTTCACCAAGCGCAAGCTCGATGCAGATGCCCTGGAAGACCTGGAAGACATCCTGCTGACCTCCGATATGGGCGGTAAAGTTACAACGCGTATTGTCGAGAATTTTGCCAAGTCGCGCATGGATAAAGACGTCACAGGCGACGAAATCAAGCTTGCTCTGGCCGACGAAATCGAGGCCATCATGGCACCACGCGAGCAAATTGTGGACTTCTCGCAAGGCTCGCGCCCACGCGTTGTCTTGTTTGTTGGTGTCAATGGTTCAGGCAAGACCACAACAATCGGCAAGATCGCCTCAAAACTGCAGGAACAGGGGGCAAAGGCCCTGCTGGTCGCAGGCGATACGTTCCGCGCTGCGGCGATTGAGCAGCTCACCGTCTGGGGCGAGCGGGCCGGCATTCCCGTGATGTCGAAAGAAACAGGCGCTGACGCGGCTGGTCTCGTCTATGAGGCGATTGAAAAAGCCAAGGCGGAAGACCTTGATCTGGTCCTGGTTGATACGGCTGGGCGATTGCAAAACAAAGCCGAGTTGATGGCTGAACTGGCAAAAATCGTCCGCGTTACCCGTAAGCTCGACCCCGACGCGCCGCATGACGTCATTCTGGTATTGGACGCAACAGTCGGCCAAAACGCGCTGAGCCAGGTCGAAGCCTTCCGGCACACTGCCGATGTGAGCGGCATCGTCATGACCAAGCTGGACGGGACAGCCAAAGGCGGGGTTCTTGTCGCTATAGCCGAGGCGCACGCCTTACCCATTCACTTTGTCGGTGTTGGCGAGAAAGCCGAAGACCTGCAGCCATTTTCGGCCCGCGCCTATGCCCGCGCTCTAGTTGGTCTAACCGATGAGCCTGTCGAAGTGAAAGAACCCGCATGAGCGCAGAGGCCAAGACAGCTCTTCGCGCGCAGATGAAAGAGTTGCGGGCCGAGCTGCACGCCCGCAACCCGGATGCTGATGAGGCAGTTGCCAGCAAATTTCCGATGAAATTGCTGGAACGCTATGGCCCGAAGGTTGCCGCGTACTGGCCGATCGGGAGTGAGATTGATCCACGTGCCCTGATGACCCGACTAAAAAATGAAGGCGGCGCTGACCTGTGCCTGCCGCGTGTCGAAGCCGACGGATCCATGACCTACCGCGCCTGGGCGCCGGGGAATGCGCTTGAGGATCGCCCCTTTGGCCTGCAGGAACCGCCTGAAACAACACCGATTGTCAGCCCGACACTGGTCATCACGCCGCTGCTTGGCTTTGACAGGCAAGGCAATCGGTTGGGCTATGGACAAGGCCATTATGATCGCACCCTTTCAAAGCTACGTGAAGCGGGCCGCGTGTTTGTCTGCGGTGTGGCATTTCACGGTCAGGAACTCGACTCAGTCCCGGCCGAACCGCATGATATTCCACTCGATTGGGTTGTCACTGAGCGTGGATCAATCCCAATTTTCATGATGCGAACTTTTGCTGAAGCTAATGACGACAGCTGATTTGCGTGCACCACAGCTTTCACCCCGATAGTATACCGTAACGGCAGATTGCAAACTGGCACGGATTAAGCAAAGATCAGCATCAGGAGGAGTATTCATGGGTCTAACCCGCCCCACGCGCGCCGTAACCATCGATGATGTGGCCGACAGAGCTGGCGTATCCGCTAAAACGGTCTCGCGCGTCCTCAATAATGAACCGAATGTTCGCCCAGCTAAGCGCGAGCTTGTCCTCAAGGCCTCACGCGAATTGGGTTACCGGCCCAACCCTGCAGCGCGCAGTTTGGCTGGATCAAGATCGTTTCTGATCGCCCACTTGCACGATAATCCGGTGCCTGAATACGTCTCTGCTGTGAACGCTGGTATCTATGATGCCTGCCGAGCTAATGGCTATTTCCTGCTGCCAGAACGGGTTGAATCTGGCACTCTAGATCGGCTTGAACGCCTTCAAAGCTTCCTGATGACATCACGCGCCGATGGGGTCGTACTGACACCGCCGCTTTGTAATGACGTCGAAATACTGGAACTCTTGCGCGATACCAATACGCCTTTCGCCGCCCTATCGCCGTCGCACGAACCAAAGTTTGAAGCTGTTGTACGGCTTGATGATCGTCTCGCGGCCACTGAGATGGTGCGCCATCTGATTAGTTTGGGCCACAAGCAAATTGCCTTCATCGCGGGCCCAGAAGGACACAATGCGTCTTCTGCACGTTATGAAGGCTATATCGCCGCGATGGAAGAAGCTGGTCTGGCGATCACACCTGATCAAGTTGCAGCGGGTGACTATTCGCTACGCTCGGGCCTGACAGCGGCGCGAAAGCTGATTGTTGCCGTAACACAGCCAACCGCAATCTTCGCGGCGAACGATGATATGGCGCTCGGCGCGATGACCGCCGCGATGGAAAAAGGATTGCACATCCCGCGCGATATTTCTGTAGCTGGTTTTGATGATACCCGTCTTGCCGCAGCTGTCTGGCCGCCGCTTACAACCGTGCATCAGCCTGTAAAGGAAATGGCGCATCGCGCAGCAGAGCGGCTCATGTCGCGCGATGAGAATGCACCGCGAGAAGAAGTTTTCGATTTTGAGTTACGGTTGCGGGCATCAACAGGCCCTGCTCCTGATGGACGCTAGATGCAGAATGCCGGAAAGCATCGGCGAAATCGATGGTCGCCATGATTAAGCGCGCGCTGAAGCTTGCCCTTGTCGGCCTTGTGGCGATCATCGCCATCATCCTGTTGCGGACTTTCAATTATGGCGATGCCCCGCCTGAAGTTTCGTCTATTGCGTTGCCAGATGTGCCTGGTTTTGACTCCGGTATTGCTGCTGCGCGACTCGGGGAAGCCATCCGTTTCCAGACCGTCACGACCTTGCCTGGTGACCCACAAGCTGGCGCGGAAATGCCCTGGCTTGATTTCCACGACTGGATGGCGGCGACCTATCCAGCCCTTCATGCAGTCGCAGCGGTTGAGACGGTGCCAGGTGGGCATACACGGCTTTTCACATGGGATGGCACAGAGCCAGATCTGAAACCGCTCTTGCTGATGGCGCACCAGGATGTCGTACCTGTCAATCCGGGCACAGAGAGCGCGTGGACTCACCCGCCATTTGAGGGCGTTGTAGCCGATGGCTACATTTACGGGCGAGGGGCACTTGACGACAAAGGCTCGATCATCGGCCAGCTGGAAGCGCTTGACGCATTGGCGCGGCGCGGATTTGTACCCCGGCGAACGATTCTGCTGATGCTCGGTCATGACGAGGAGGTTTCTGGTTCAGGCGCACAGGCTGGTATCGCCTTGCTCGAAGCCCGCGGGGTTAAACCTGAAATGGCACTCGATGAGGGCATGCTGGTCATCGATCCATCCCCGCTTACGGGTAAGCGCATGGCCCTGATCGGGGTGGCGGAGAAAGGCTATGTCACCCTAAAACTTACCGCTTCAGGCGATGGCGGCCATTCGTCAATGCCAGTTACAAATAGCGCTGCAGTCCGCCTTTCTCGCCTATTGGTCGCCCTCGACGAAAGCCAGATGCCATCGCATCTGAGCGAGCCGCCCGTCTCGACCCTGTTTTCTGAATCAGCTTCTGACTTGCCATTCTCGCGCAAGCTCGCCGTAGCCAATAAATGGCTTCTCGGCGGGATGCTGGAAGACCAGATGAGCGCCAACCCGCAGGCTAATGCGATAATCCGCACGACCACGGCGCCAACCATGTTGACCGGATCTGCAAAAGAAAATGTGCTGGCTCAAGAAGCCAGTGCCCTGATTAATTTCCGCGTCCACCCGCGCGACACAATTGAAGATGTGGTCGCGCATGTTGAGCGACACGCAGCCAAGATCGGCAACATTACCGTATCGCGTGTTACCGGGAATGGCGTGACTGAGACACCGCCTTCTGCGATCAGCCCAACCAACACCGAAAGCTATCGTGTGCTGGAAGCCGTTGCGCATTCCGTGAGTGACGGCGCGATTGTCGTGCCTGCTTTGTTCATTGCCGTATCGGACGCGCGGTTTGCGAGCCAGATCACGCCAAATGTCTATCGCTTCGTCCCGATGATTTTAAGCCCAGAGGATCTCACGGGACTACATGGCAGCGATGAGAAGCTCTCAATCGAGAACCTTGAGCGCATGATCACTGGCTATGCCCAGCTTATCCTCGCTTTGGACGCACTCTAGCACCTAAAGCTGCGCGATAATCGCATCGCCCATGGCCGTCGTCGACATATCCCCTCCCAGATCACGTGTACGTGCTCCTGCATCAAGCGCCTGGCCAACAGCTGTAAACAGACGGTCAGCCGCCTCAGCGCGGCCCAGAGACCAGCGTAGCGCCATTTCCAGCGACAAGATCGCGGCGCAGGGGTTAGCAATGCCTTGTCCGGCAATATCTGGCGCAGAGCCATGCACAGGCTCATACAGGCCCGGACGACCTTCAGCACCCAGACTGGCAGAGGGCAACATGCCGATGGAGCCCGTCAACATCGCTGCAGCATCGGAGAGAATATCGCCAAACAGATTGCCCGCGAGAAGCGTATCGAACTGTTTCGGGGCCCGCACCAATTCCATCGCGCAAGCATCAGCATACATATGGCTCAGCGACACGCCGTCGCCTTCTTCACCATGCAGCTTGGTCACTTCCTGACGCCAGAACAATCCGGATTCCATGACATTGGATTTTTCGACAGAACACAGGTTACCGCCTCGCCCGCGGGCGATCTCGAATGCCACACGCGCGACGCGTTTGATCTCGCGCGCTGTATAACGCGACGTTTCAAAGCCATAGCTTTCATCCATCGGCCCGGGCACAATACCGCGCGGCTCGCCGAAATAGACACCTGAGGTAAGTTCACGCACGATCATAATATCGAGCCCGTCAACAATCTCATGTTTCAAGCTGGAAGCCTCAACCAAGGCTGGAAAGCAGAATGCCGGGCGTAAATTGGCGAAGACATCCATGCCCTTACGCAGCTTTAGCAGACCCATTTCAGGGCGCTTGTCGCGTTCTGTGTCGGCCCATTTCGGTCCACCTACAGCACCTAATAGTACCGCGTCTGAGGACTTGGCCTGAACCAATGTGTCAACGGTCAGCGGTTCACCATGCGCGTCATATGAAGCGCCGCCAACCAGCCCCTCAGTAAACTCCAGATCAGGTGCAATATGGGCCGCGACACGCTTGGCTTCGGCCAGAACTTCAGGGCCGATCCCGTCGCCCGGCAGCAGCAATACAGTTTGAGGCATTATATTCAGTTTCCGAAACCGCTTTCGCTTGGGACGCCAGCATTACGGTCATTCAAGGCGTTTTTGAACTTCTCGGTATTTTCTTTGTCGCGTTCTTTGATAGCCGCCCAGGTTGCCTTGTTATGGCAAACACGGTCCTTAAGAATAGAGCCTGAAACTTCAATATACCGGCACTCTTCCTTCGCCCCTTCCTCGACAGTCATTTCAGCCGTCTCAGTTGCGGTCGATGCGCAAGCGGAAAGCATAATCGCTGCGGCTAGAGTAGCGGAAATCCGTTTCATCATCTTTTCCTTCGTGAAATATCTGATTGCAGGCTCTATAGAACGCTGAAGGATCAGGCAACGCGGCGTTTTGGGTATTCAGAGTGACATGTGCCGAAATTATTCGATCACTTTGACCTTGATGTTACGAACTTCGAAGACATCCTCCGGACCGCGCTGATAGGATAACGCAATCGTGGTCTTGCCCTTGGCGACGCCGGAATAGGTAATCTCCTGCATGCCGCCGCTACCCACCACACCTTCGGGCGCAGGGTCAGCGATATAATCGTCTGATATTTGCGCAGCAATAGCAGCTTCGCCGCCTGTATGGACCCAATAATAGCCAGTGGTTGGATTGGATTCGAGGCGAAGGACCAACTGTCCTCCGGGGCGAAGTGTTATGTCAGTATTATTTTCCGGCTCCAGCAAAGTCTGTACAGGCGCAGCGCCGGCAAGGCCTTTGACTTCCGGTTTGGTATTCATCACATCTGGTATACAGCCCGCCAAACCAAGGGCTCCAACGAAGCTAGCAATTACGATTGTTCTCATGATGCGGTCTCCAACCACGGGGTTGCGAGGCGGCGCTGCGCCTCATGCGCGCTGATGTCGCTATCGCGCTGTAGCGTCAGGGCAATATCGTCGAGGCCCTTGAGTAATTTTTCCTTACGGCCAGCATCATACTCAAAATCATGCGTTTCGCCGCCTGGGCCGCGCACGGTCTGCGCCTCAAGATCAACCTCAAACACACTATTCCCGCCGCCGGTCTGCTCGGCTAGGGCTTCGCAAGCCGCAAGTGGCAATGTGATCGCCAGGATGCCATTCTTGCCGCAATTATTGTAGAAAATGTCGGCAAAGCTCGGCGCGATCACGCAGGTTATCCCCTGATCCAGCAAGGCCCACGGGGCATGTTCGCGCGACGACCCGCAGCCAAAATTCTCACCCGCGATCAGCACGCCCGCGCCAGCATACTGAGATTTGTTGAGCACAAAATCCGGATTTGGCGTCCCATCGCTTAGCGTTTTCAGCTCATGAAAAAGGCCGACCGATAAACCTACACGCTCCGTCGTTTTGAGAAATTGCTTCGGGATAATCATGTCAGTATCAACATTGACCATTAGCTCGCCCTTATCGGTGAGCGGAGCTGCAGTCGTGCGTAAAGTCGTAAACGGTTTCATAGCTCTATCCTAGCGTGGGGTGTGCTGAATGAACAGGGTCGGAACACCAAGCGTGCCATCTCGTACGGTAAAAACGCGGCTGCCTGGCTTACGACCCTCGCGAATGTCACTCAGGCTCAGCTTTGCCGCCGCCAAGCGTTTATGGGCCGTCTCAAGGTCATCGCTCGCCCATGTCAGGCCCCAGATTGCATCATGCCCAGCGGCACTCTGACCTTGATCCAGCCGGTGAATAAATTCCAGTGTCAGCTCGCCAATTCGGAAAAATAGAAACCGCGTTTTGAGCGCTTCGATCGTGCGGTCTAATGCGAAACGAAGCCCCATGCGGCCCGCATAGGTCGCCACTGCGCGTTCCGGATTGGGTGTCGTGATCACAATATGATCAAGTGCGCTAACGCTGCCTCGTTTAGCCTCAGGCAGACGCAGCTCTGATCCGGTGCCAGGCTCAAGCACAAACGTTTTTACGCCTGCCATGCGGGCATCGGGCACGCGAAAGCGCTGCCAGTGCCGCGTTGCCCCTGTTTTAGTATGCGTGCTTTCGCCGCTTGAAAGATCGCTTGGCTCAAGTCCGCGACGAGACAAGACCCGCTGCGTTTCGACAATATTCTCGGCTCGAAACGCCAGCGTGGTCAGCCGAGCCCCGCTTTCAGTCATCTCGCGCAATTTGTCGGCTATTTCGCCTTCACCCTGCGGCCCCATGAGCTCCAGCGCAGTATTGCCCAGTAAAAACACAGCCGTCGCCGCACCGCTGCCCGTCGCTTGCCATACAGGCGGCGCGCCCAATAGAGTCTGATAGGTTGCAACGCCGATCTCTATGTCAGGGCACAGTAAAACTACATGATCGAGCGCCGTCAGCATTAACGAAAATCTTCCAGCCGCGTTTTCTGTTGGCCCGCCGCATCGAAATTATCCGGGTCAAGCCACTGCTCAAACGCACGCTTCAGTTTCGGCCAATCTTCATCCGTCATCGCATACCATGCCGTATCACGGTTCTTCCCGCGCACGACCATATCGTTGCGAAATATGCCTTCGAACTTGAACCCCAAACGTTCAGCCGCGCGGTGCGAAGCCTTGTTTTTATTGTGGCACTTCCACTCATATCGCCGATAACCAAGCTCATCAAAAACGTGCGAAGCCATCAAATACATCGCCTCAGTTGCAGCTGCCGTGCGCTGCAAGTCATAGCTAAACGCGACCGCACCAATCTCAACGCTGCCATGCTCAGGGCGCAAACGCATATAAGACGACATGCCCGTAATCTCGCGGATTGAACTGTCTCGAAACACCAGAGTCGACCAATCCCTTAAGTCTGCAACACCGCCAAATAAGGATTGAAAATGATCAAAATCCGTATACGGACCAATTGGCATGTACTTCCATATATCTTGACTGTTCTCACCTGCAACTGCTGCATATAATGAAATTCCGTGTACGGACCAATCAAGTGGCTCAAGCGTTATGAGACGCCCGACAAGCGGCCACTCTCCCGGCCGATCACACGGCTTCCAGTCTTTAAGACTCATCCGATAACGCCGTTAATCGCAGCCCTCGCAGCGAGTTGCGGGCTCATCAAGTGTGTGCGTCCGCCGCGCCCTTGTCGGCCTTCAAAATTGCGGTTCGACGTCGAAGCGCAGCGCTCGCCGGGCGCCAGAATATCAGGGTTCATGCCAAGGCACATGGAGCAACCTGGCTCGCGCCACTCAAACCCGGCTTTGCGAAAAACATCGTGCAAGCCTTCTGCTTCCGCCTGCGCCCGCACGAGACCAGATCCCGGCACGACCATCGCCCGCACGCCGTCTGCGACTTTGCCCGTGCCTGCGATTGCCGCCGCCGCGCGTAAATCCTCAATGCGTGAATTCGTACACGAGCCAATGAAGACGCGCTGCACGGGCGTACCAGCAATCTTTTGCCCGGCCTCAAGCCCCATATAATCAAGCGCCCGCTCAGCCGCCATTTTCTTCACCGGATCACTGATCTTGGCTGGATCAGGAACGTTGCCTGATAGCGCGATAGCCTGCTCCGGGCTGGTGCCCCACGTGATTGTTGGCTCAACTGCGGCTGCATCAATCTCGACAATCTCGTCCCAAAACGCATCATCATCAGAGAATAGCGTGCGCCAATAGCGTTCCGCGACGTCCCAGGCCTCACCCTTCGGCGCCGCCGGGCGTCCGCGCATATAGGCAAACGTTGTCTCATCCGGCGCTATCAGACCCGCACGCGCGCCGCCCTCAATAGAAAGATTGCACAGCGTCATCCGGCCTTCCATCGACAGCGCGCGAATGGCAGGGCCGCGAAACTCCATGACGCTACCCGTGCCGCCCGCTGTTCCGATCTTGGCAATTAAATGTAGCGCGAGGTCTTTTGCGGTCACACCGTCGCGCAGCTCACCCGTGAACTCGATGGCCATATTCTTCATTTTGCGCGCCCGCAAAGTCTGTGTTGCCAGCACATGCTCAACCTCACTCGTGCCGATGCCATGCGCGAGCGCGCCGAAAGCGCCATGTGTCGACGTATGACTATCCCCGCACACAATCGTCATGCCTGGCTGGGTACGTCCCTGCTCAGGCCCGACAACATGTACAATACCATTATTCTTATGGCCCATCGGGAAGAATTCGATGCCATGCTCAGCGACATTGCGTGTCAGCGCCTGCAATTGCAGCCGTGCCGCTTCGTCCTTAACGCCCTCAAGCCCCAACGCCTGATTTTCAGTCGGCGTATTGTGATCTGCAACCGCCAGCGTCAAATCCGGGCGTCGAACCTTGCGCCCCGCCGTCTTCAGCCCGGCGAAAGCTTGCGGTGTTGTCACCTCATGGATCAGGTGCAGGTCAATATAAAGCAGCGCCTCGCCTGTGGCCGCATCCTCGCTCGCCACATGCGTGTTCCAGATTTTGTCGTACAGCGTCAGTCCGGCCATGGTCTCTCTCGTCAATAAGCTGCGTTTAACACCACGGCGCGCGCGCCTGTGCAAGCTGCTGTGCATCAGATTTCATCGCGAGCATAAAAAAAGACCAGCGACACAGTGTCCGCTGGTCTTTCTCAGGGGTGAGTTGCGCGAACCCTGAGGCTCGCGCGGCTCGATCTAGTTACAGTTACACGGGGCACCGATGTTCAGGACAACAAGGCTCGCACGAACTGTTTCGTAGCGTGTTGCATTGGTCACGGTTTCCGTTTTCGCATTCACCTTGCGGATCTCAATCGGCTGGATAATGGTGCGAACCACTGGCTGATAGACGTTCCGCTCAGTCACAGCTTCAAAGTAAGTCTCACTGACTTCCTCTTTATACTCTTCTGTGAGCTGCGGGATCATATTGACCACTGTCTCAGGAATAACAGCGTCTTCCACAATACCTGACAGCGTTTCTTCTTCGAAGCGCGTTGGGTTTGTGATGTTCTCTGTCTTCTCATTGACGCGGACATACTCAACCGGCTGAACAGTCGTCACGACCACTGGCTGGATGATGTTGCGTGTGACCTGATCGATATAGACGTCTTCGACCTCAAGGATCGTGCGCTCTGTCACTTGCGGGATGATATTCTCAACCATTGCAGGTGCTTCTTCGATATCAACACGAAGCGGCAGACGCTCTTCTTCGTAACGCGTCTCATCAGTACGTGTATCGGTTGTTGCACGCAGGATCTGGCGCTCAACCGGCTGGATCGTTGTACGTGTGACCGGCTGGTAGACATTGCGGGTTGCAACGTACGGTATGGTCGTTTCAGTCACGCGCTCTTCCGTCACAGTTGTGACTTCCTCGGTGATGTTCTCGACAGTTGCCGGGATTGCATCGGCCCGGCGATCAAGCGGCGCGCGATTGGTTTCATAACGTGTGTCATTCGTAACCGTCTCAGTCACAGGGCGCACAATGCGGCGCTGAACTGGAACAACGGTTGTACGCTCAACTGGCTGGATGATGTCACGGCGGGTCACAACGTCATAAGTTGTTTCGGTGATTTCATCGCGGGTTTCAGTTGTCACTTGCGGAATGAAGTTCTCAACCACTGTTGGGGTTGGGTCACGCTCGATGCGAACCGGCAGGCGGTTTTCTTCGAAACGCATATCTTCAGTAATGTCCTCAGTGCTGCCGACAGCGACGCGGCGCTCAATCGGCTGAATCAGTGTGCGCTGAACCGGCTGAAGGATTTCACGGCGCGTGACCGCATCAACATAAGTCGTTGTCTCTTCAACTTCAGTGCGGGTTTCAACACGCTCTTCTACATTCTCACAGCACATCGTGGTTTCAATCGCGGTTTGCGATCCACCCATGTAGCGCACGTCAGTGTTTGCACCTGAAGCGCCTGAGCGTGAGATAATGTCACGGATTTCGGCGTCAGTCAGAACGCGTTCTGCGCTAGTCTCGCCACTTGTTGTATAACGTTCGCCTGCGACCTGGCCATCCCAGCTCGTCTGGTCACCATCGGCAAAAGCCATAACCGGAAGCGCAGCAGCAGCCACCATACCGATCACAATTTTCTTTGTAAGTTTCATTTCCACTTTCCCCTAAGTATGGCCCCAAAAACTCCCTTGAGCGGCCTACCGGTCATATTCGCATAACATCGACCCGAACCATTTCGGGACGTCGAAACGACTGACGCAAGAAACGCGCCTAATGTTTCGTATATGTAACGAGACAAATCTTTCCAATCGGATTCACCCCTAGCGAGAATAATTACTGCTATTTCTTGGGTTTGCGGGCGATTTAACGGTTTACAGCGCCGTCATACCGGCGCGGCACGCGGGGCCTTGCGAGACCTGTTTCAGGGCGTAACACACCGCACTGTTTCGAAATCGTATCATTCCGACACAAAAAAACCCGGCTCGTCGGAGCCGGGTTTTTGATCATTATTGAGTGCTGAAAAGCAGGTCTATGCCTCTTCGCCGCCCTCTGCTTCTGCAGCAGCGGCTTCAGCTTCGGCTGCAGCCTTTGCCGCAGCTTCTTCAGCAGCCTTGGCTTTCGCAGCGGCTTCACGCTCAACCGCAGCTTCCTCGCGGCGGCTCTGCTTGTCAGCATCGCGCTTGCGACGAAGCTCGGTCTTTGTCGTGGTGATCTCTGTGATCTCCATGCCATGACCGGTCGTACGCTCAGTAATACGAGCAGATTTACCGCGGCGATCGCGCAAAAAGTAAAGCTTGGCGCGGCGAACGCGGCCCTTGCGCTTGACTTCAATGCTTTCAATCATTGGCGAAACAACCGGGAAAACCCGCTCGACACCTTCACCGAAAGAGATTTTGCGAACGGTGAAACTCTCATTGATGCCGCCACCTGAGCGGGCAATGCAGACGCCTTCATAGCGCTGGACGCGCTCACGGTCGCCTTCCTTGATACGCACGTTCACAGACAGCGTGTCACCGGGGGAAAAATCTGGAATAGTCTTGCCTGATGTGACGCGGGCCACTTCCTCGGCTTCAATCTGTTCAATCGTGTTCATCGTCCGTCTCCGACGCTCGTAATTCTGGCCCATTTGGGGAAGCGGCGTATAAATCTGGACGGCGGGCTTTTGTCAATGCCTCACTCTGCTGATTCCGCCACGCTGCAACCTTTTTATGATCACCGGACGTTAGCACAGCTGGTGTCTCATGTCCTTCCCACGTTCGTGGCAGCGTATATTGGGGATATTCCAGCATCCCGGCACTAAAACTTTCATCCTCTACTGAGGCCAGATTGCCCGCCACACCTGGGATCAGGCGAAGGGTTGCCTCCAGCATCGCCATAGCGGCAACTTCGCCGCCCGCCAGCACATAGTCACCAAGCGAGACTTCTTGCATGCCGCGCGCTTCAATCACCCGCTCGTCTAAACCTTCAAATCGCCCGCAAAACATGACGATGCCCGGTCCTGCTGCCCACTCGCGTGCCAATTCCTGTGAGAAAGGCACGCCGCGCGGGCTTGGATAGATCAGGGGCCGATCATCAAGCGGGATAGAGTCTATCGCAGCTGCCGCCACATCAGGGCGCAAAACAAGGCCCGCGCCGCCCCCCGCAGGCTTTTCGTCGACCTGCCTATGCTTGCCGAGGCCAAACTCCCGCAAATCGACTGTTTCCAACGACCAAAGGCGTTCACGCGCCGCACGCTCAAGGATGGAAACCCCAAGCGGGCCGGGAAAAGCCTCCGGATAAAGCGTAATAATCGATGCTGCAAAGCTCATAGCCGCGATGTCTAGCGCCTAACCAACCGATTTCGCCAGTACTTTCGAAATTACAGCACGCGGCTGCCCGCTCTGGTCATGCAATGTATTTATAGCCTCTTGCAGCTTGTTCAGCGCCGTTTTGCTTGTTGCAGTAGGTTTATCGAGCACACCCTGACGCACAAGTGCAGCACAAACGTCTTTCGAAGCGATCCACGCATCATATCCCGAAAATCTTAGAAAATACTGGGCTGTGGCGCCGCCCAAACGCGACCCACCTTTTGATAGGTAGGTCAGCATTCCAACCTGATCGTCTGCAGGCCATTCATCTAGAAACTGCCCGAAACTGCCATGCACCTTGGCAGTCTCAGTCACAAAGCGCGCATTCTCAATTGTTGCTTTGATCTTCTGCCCGTTACGCACGATCCCCGTATCTGCCAGCAAGCGGTGCATTTCTTCGTCTGCGTAAAAGCCTACACGGTTGGGGTTAAACCCTTCAAACGCCGTCTCGAACCCAGCCCATTTCGCCTGAATTACTTTCCAGCTGAACCCGGCATTGAAGACGGCCTGCTTCATCTGCGCCAGGTATCGGTCATCAGGGACTGATTTCAGATCAGCCGCGTGAGGATTATCTAGCGCTTGCTTTAATACCGTTTTTGCAGAGCCGTGATGCTGACCTGCAAGCTGTAATATCTCATCAAAATGGCGCATCGGTCTGCCTTGGTTTGGTTAATCGTCAGACCGGTAGGATTAACCGGCACGCCGCGCGCGTCAAAGCCATAGAAAAAAGGCGGCCCCGAAGCGCCGCCTTTATCAATTCGATACAAGTCATTAGCGCTATTTATAAACGCTCTTCTTGCGGAAGTGGACTGCCAGCAGATAGTAAACGACAGCGCGATACTTGGCGCGGGTCGATTTGCCATACTGCGCAATGACAGCCTGAATACCTTCATCCAACTTAGGTCCGTCTTTCAGGCCAAGCTTTTTGATCAGGAAATTCTTTTTGACTGTCGCCAGTTCTTTAGGATCCGTCGCAGAAACCGTAGCGGAATCCTTGTTGTAGATTGACGGACCGCAACCAATCGTCACTTTCGTGAGAAAAGCCATGTCCGGTTCTACGCCGCACTTTTCCTTAAGATCAGCTGCGTACTTTTTAATAAGATCGTCACGCTTACTCATGTGATTGCTCCTTTATGTCCGTAGACGGCGTGGACGCTGCCGCGAGTCGATTGCAAGATCAATCCTTTTTGATTTCAGCGTATTGGACCTTAGCCGGCCTGTGTCTCGTCAAGCTTGCAAACCCCGGCGCGATAATTGCCAACGGTGCGAATGACAGCGTCGCCTTCAGGCTCGACCCGGCTGCCCGTAACGAGGCTTTCCAGCACCCGCAAAACCAGCCCATCGAGCCGCGTCACGACATAGCAATCCACGGTCGGTTCAGCGTGCGCATTGCCGATCCCGCTATCGTCTGTCAGGAACAGGTACCGTCCGCCCGTCAGTTGGGCCATGCCGCGCATCAGGAACTCGGCTGACTTTTCAACCCCGCTTGCAGCTAATGGAACAATATGGATGCCGCGCGAGCGCGAGATCAAGCCACTATCCCATGTTACCTGAATGTCTTCCTCATGCGGCGGTGCATCTGCAACAAGCATGTTAATCTTGATCGCACCATCACGCCACTCAAAGTCCAGTCCGGCTTTCATCGCGTCTTGCATCGCCTCAGGGAAGTCGCCTCCGCCCTCGGCTTCTTGCGCATTAAACTGCTGTGTGAACGCATCGAAATCGCCTGTAAACGGCACGTCGCGCACGACATAATCATCGCCTTTGTCGCGGTACACCACCAGGCCGACACGAATATCAAGATCAGCCTGATTGCGCTTCAGCCGCTTCAGAATCGAAACCAGTTCGACCTGCAAATACCGCATTTCGTCGCTCATCGAACCTGTTGCATCCAATGTCAGCAACAGATCAAGCTGATTGACGGGCGCAGCATCCTTGCCAAGGTCAAACTCCAGCACGCCGCCATCGCTGAGGGTTTGCGATGACACGGCGCGGCGCAAAGGCGGCGCCCCATCAACACTGACGCTCACGGTCATCCCATCTATCAGCGCGTCATAAGATGGATACAGATACGCCATACCATCCGCCCCGGTGCGCAAGGGGAACATCGGGCTGCCATTGGCGGCTTGCAGGGATATTTTCGCCAAAGGCATCGGCTTGCCGAGGCGGTCTACAACCTTGATGGCGATACGTTCGCTGGCATCGACATAAGGCAGGTCTTTCCACTTCAGCTCATCTTGCAGCACCTTATCGACATAGGCCTTGTAGAGATCCGGGTTGAGCACATCATCATAGTCACCTGCGGTCAGCATACCGGCCTGCGGTTCAGGCTGGTCGGGGCGCGGGCGCTCTGGCGGCATAGGAATATCACTTTTGTCTTCTCCACCCCCTGAAGCCGTTACGACAATTTCGTCACTGGAACTGTCCGGCATATCTGTGGTCGCACAGCCCGCTAATAGTCCGGCGGCTGCCAGTGCCATAACCCAATGTGTCGATCTCGCGCGCATGTCTCTCTCCCTACCAATTGTTCATGATCACAAAACCGGCGTTTTGTGGCGCAGACAAGGCGGGCGCGAATTTATTCCCGAATAACGCCGTCAGACGCTATCATCCTGAATGGGCAGAACCTTCAGCCCTGTAATCTGGTTGCGGGTCTTACGAACAATATCAAACCTGTGGCCATGAAAGGCAAAACGCTGCCCTGGCTCGGGGATCGTTTGCGCTTCATGGATCACCAGACCGGCAATCGTCACAGCCTCTTCATCCGGCAACTCCCATCCAGTCGCCCGGTTAAGATCACGGATTGTGACCCAGCCTTCAACCATGACAGAGCCATCCTCCTGCGGGCGCACACCCTGCACGATTACATCATGCTCATCGCGAATATCGCCGACAATTTCTTCCAGAATATCTTCAAGTGTCACTAGTCCCTGCAACGCGCCATATTCATCAATGACGAGTGAGAAATGGCTGCGTTTTTTCAAAAACAGGTCTAACTGATCTTCAGCGCGCGTGGTTTCCGGAATGAACCACGGGTCACGCGAAATCTCGACCACATCAACGCGGGTTGGCTTGCCATCATGGCTCATCACCGCGCGCAGCAAATCCTTGACGTGCAATACACCGACGATTTCTTCCTGATCGCCTTTGTAGAGCGGGATGCGGGTATGTGGGCTGGCGAGCGCTTCACGAATAATGGCCTGCGCAGGTTGGTCAGCGTCAATCATCACGATATTCTTACGGTGGATCATCACCTCTTCCACCGTCATGTCTTTCAGGTCGAGCGCGCCGACAAGCCTGTGACGGTTCTTGGCGTCCAGGCCTTCCTCAGAGTGGTGTAGATCAATCGTGCCGCGAATATCCTCTTCCGCTGTCACATCTTGAGGCGGACGAACCCCGCATAGGCGCAGCGTCGCATTCACGATGAGTTGAATTCCTGAAACAATCCAACTCACTAGCGTAACCAACCAACTGATTGGTTTGGCTACAGACATGGCCATATTATCAGGCCGTGTGATGGCATAGGTCTTCGGTAAAACCTCAGCAAAAACCAGCACAAGCACTGTCATCACAGCCGTCGCCAGAACAACGCCGCCGCCTCCCGGTATCAGTGTGATGAAAAGATTAGTCGCCAATGCTGAAGCCAGAATATTGACGAGATTATTGCCCAGCAAGATCGAGCCGATCAGTCGCTCGCGATCTGAGATGAGTCGATTGACCAGACCTGCGCGCGCTTCTCCGTCTTTTTCAAGCTGGTGCATGCGCGAACGGCTTGCTGCCGTTAGCGCTGTTTCGGAGCCAGAGAAAAACCCTGACATGCCGAGTAATACCAAAATCGCGATAAGCGTGCCGACAATCATCAGCTTCTCTTCAACTCCTGTGCAAGAAATTCGGCGACATCATTCAAGTCAGCCTCTGGATAAATAAATGACTGCCCAAGCCCGCGCGCCAGTATCAGCGGAACTTTGCCGCCGCGAGACTTCTTGTCCTGCTTCATGGCATCGGCAAGGTCAGCAGCAGCATAAGGCCCGCCCGGCAATTTGGCGAGATTGGTTTGCAGACCTGCTGCATCAAGAATCTTACAGGCCCGCGACGCATCCTCATCCTCCATAAGACCCAGACGCGCCGAATAGCGCAAGGCGAGCGCCATACCTGTACCAACCGCTTCGCCATGCAACAAAGCCGGACCATAGCCATTTGCAGCCTCCAAAGTGTGCCCGAAAGTATGCCCCAGATTCAGCAAAGCACGCACCCCGCCCTCGCGCTCATCTTGCGCAACGATTCGCGCCTTGGATTGGCAAGACAATGCTACGGCATAGGCAATCGCTTCTGGCTTCAGTGCCAAAACATCCTCGCCATTGGTGGCCAGCCAATCAACAAAGCCAGCATCATCAATGAAGCCATATTTGATGATTTCGGCATATCCGGCGCGGCGCTCGCGGTCCGGCAGTGTGGCAAGCAAGCCTGTATCTGCCAACACCAGGCCCGGCTGGTAAAACGCCCCGATCAGGTTCTTGCCATGCGGTGTGTTGACCGCTGTCTTGCCGCCAACCGAGCTATCGACCTGCGCCAGCAACGTGGTTGGAATCTGGACCAGAACCATGCCGCGCTTCATCAAGGCCGCGGCCAGGCCCGTCAGGTCACCAACAACGCCGCCGCCAAAAGCCAGCAGTAGATCATCACGCCCGGCGCCAGCGCCAATCAGCCAGTTCAGGACATCGCCAAGCTGATCCCAATTCTTGGTCTGCTCGCCCGCCGGAACAGTCATCACGTCAGATGACAAACCGGCTTGCTGAAGCCCGGCCTGCAAAGCCGCGCCATGCAGGCCCCAGACTGTCTCATCGGACAAGACAAAAACCCGTGGGCGACGCGCCAGTGGCGAGACCCAATCACCAATATTGGGCAACAAGCCATCACCGATGATGATATCATAGGCGCGCGCGCCAAGCTCGACGCGGACAGTTGTGGGAGAAGGTATATCAGGCATCAGCGGCAGGGGCCCATTTCTCTAAAGCTTTCAAAATCGACTGCACTGTCTGGCTTTGCGGCCCGTCTTCACTGGACACGACCAAGTCTGCCTTCTGATAGATAGGTCGCCGCGCATCGAATAGGTTTGCCAATATGCTTTTTGGATCATCCTGTTTCAGTAATGGCCTATGCGTGCGTCGTGACACGCGCTTCCATAAGGTTTCAAGATCGGCATTCAACCAGATCGTTACCGCTTTGGCCCGCAGCGTATCACGTGTCTGTGGGTTCAGATACGCCCCGCCGCCGGTTGCCAGCACGTGCGGTGGCCCGGACAGCAGACGCTCCAATACGCGTTGCTCGACCCGGCGAAACTCAGCTTCGCCATGGAGCGAGAAAATATCCGCGACCGACAGACCCGCTGCTTTCTCGATCTCATCATCGCTGTCAAAGAAGGGGCGGCCCATTGCTTGAGCCAGACGCCGCCCGACGGTCGACTTGCCTGCCCCCATCAATCCGACAAGCGCAATTGTGCGATCCGCAGCGGATGCCTCATTCTTGTCGGGATTATGCGTAGAAGGGTGTTCTTCAGCCATGGTCTTTTCGGGTGTGCAAAACGTGTCCTATACAGACATCGCGGATCGGGCAATGACGTAAGCACGGCTTGGGCCAGTGGGAGAACTGATTTCGATGAAGAAATTTCTGATAATTCTGGGGCTTTTAGCAGCCGCCGTGCTTGGCGTCTTGTGGTGGCTTGGCAGCGGTTTGGACGCTGAGAAACCAGAATCAGGCGAAGTTCGCTTGGAGATCGACAATGTTCTTTAAGTCAACCTTCATCGCATTGCTGACGATCAGCGCGTTACCCGCCATGGCCCAAGTCGATAGCGAAGGCATGAGCGATATCAGCGCGTGGGGTGAGCGTTATCTCGAAACCGGCGAAACCGAATTTCCAACAAATCTTTGGTCCGGCTCAGATGATGCAACCCTTCTAGAACTGCTGAAATCAGCAACAGCCTCGAACCTCACCCCGGCAGAGCGCACCTTGATGCGCCGCGTCATCCTCTCGCCGACCCGCAAACCCACAGGCGACCGCGCTGAAGCCTTGCTGGCAGAGCGCGCCCGCCTGATGCTTGAGCTTGGCGAAGCGCGCGCGGCGGCCGCCCTCGCCCCGCGGCTTCAGCAGGATGCGCGCGGCCTGGATGCTGAAACGCTGGCGGTGGATCTGGATATGGCCAGTGGCCGTGAAGCGACCGCGTGCGGCCGTCTCTCCGGACCTGTGCCCGAAGGGGCCTATTGGGCCAAACTGCGCGCCGTGTGCGCGGTTCTGCAAGAAAACTATTCCGGCGCCGAACTGGCCGTCGAAGTCGCAACCGCGCAGGGCCTCAAGGATGACTGGTTCGTCGAGGCCATATTTGCCGCTTCCGGCGATGGCCCGAAACCGCCCAATGCGCGCTTTGATACGGGCCTCAACATTGCCCTGTCTGCCAAAGTTGATCTGGATACATCGCGCATCACTATGGCTGGCTCGCGGCCTGATCTTGCTGCCGCTGCTGCGCGTCGTGAAGGTGTCCCCACCGATTTGCGCGCCCGCTTTGCAGAAATTGCAGCCCAAAACGGTTTGATCTCGCCGCAGGAACGCCGCGATATCCTGATTGCGCGCTTGGAAGATCCTGAACACACCGCCTCCAGCAATCTCGAGCAAACCCTGCAAACGCTGCGCGATCCTCTTTTGGATTCCATCGAGAAAGCGGATCGGCTTCATCAAACACTCGGCACGTACCGCAAAAATGATCTCGGCACATTCCGCGCCGTGTCGCAGCTTTTCCTGAGTGATATTGAGGCCCTGCCGCGCAACGCTGAAACGGCGACCTATGCTCTGCAATTTGCCCGCGCTGCGCTGGCAGCAGGCGACAATGATCTTGCCCATGGCTGGCTTTCGGCGACCGATTATGAGGGCATCGAGCCGATTGACCCGTTCGATCTTGCTGTGCTGGAGGCGTTGCATCTGGTGACCAGCGGCGACAAATCCCGTGCCTCACAAAGCGCCATTCAATCGCGTCTGCTTGAAGCGGCTGAAAGCAAAGCGCAGAAAGCCTACGCCGCCAATATACTGACACTCTGGGCCGGGTTCGACCTGCCTTTGACCAGCGATGTGCGCGCTTTCCTGCGCGAACAAGAAGCCAGCGGGAAGCGCCTGTCACCCTATACAGTGCTGACGATTGCAGCTGCAGCGCGCTCCGGCGCCATTGGTGAGACAGCTTTGCTGACGCTGGATCAAACACGCGGCAAGCCAGAGCAAATTGCCAGTGTTGATCTTGCCGCGCTGATCGACGCCCTGCGCCAGATCGATGCGGATGATATCGCCGCCCAGCTCGCCCTTGAAGCCAGCGGTTTCTGGAAAGACTAGGCCGGGATTTCTTTGCCAGCCCAATCAAACGCTTTGCCGGAATCAGCTGGCGTGAGCTGGTCAATCACACCTGCTAGATACGCCGCAGACTGCGCTGGCGTAAACAGTTTGCCATCGGGGACATTGCCCTGAAACGGCTTCGATAGCGGCGTATCAACTGTACCGGGGTGCAAGGCGGCAGCGATAAACTGGTCATTACGCGCGCGCTGCTCAATCCCGTAATTACGGATCAGCATATTCAGCGCGGCCTTTGACGCGCGATACGCATGCCAGCCGCCAAGGCGATTATCCGAAATCGAGCCCACCCGCGCCGATAAAGCCGCAAACACAGCGCGGGATGTACGCGGCATGATCGGCAACATATGTTTTGCCACCATCCCCGGCCCGAACGTATTGACCCGAAAGACGCGCTCGAAAGCACTCAGGCTCTGGTGGCGATAGGACTTTTCCGGCTGCACCTCACCATCTGACAACAGACCAGCGGCAATAATCACAATATCCGGCGCGTCTTCGGTTTTGATCGCTCCGGCCAGCGCAGCGAGGCTTGCCTCATCGGTCATATCCGCAACGTGCGTGCGGACCTTTCCCCTATCCGCCGCAGCCTGCCGCGATACAGCGTGGACACAGCTGACATCGCTGCGCGCCGCATACACATCACACAGTGCGCTGCCAATCCCGCCGCTCGCTCCGAAGATCACGACATTGAGGCTCATCCCCTGATCTCGCCATAGGCCGCCAGCGCCTGCTCACGCGCCTCTTTGTGGTCGACAATTGGCTGTGGATAAGTTTCGCCCAATTTCACACCCGCCTCCTGCAAAACCAGTTCAGGAGCTTCCCACGGTGCATATAGAAACTTGGTCGGCAAATGCGCCAATTCGGGCACAAAACGGCGGATATAATCGCCGTTCGGATCAAATTTCTCGCCCTGTGTCATCGGATTGAAGATACGAAAATACGGCGCCGCGTCGGCGCCGCAACCTGCGATCCACTGCCATGACGCGGTGTTTGCCGCGATATCAGCATCGACCAGCGTATCCCAGAACCAGTCCATGCCCTCACGCCAATCGATCAGCAGGTGTTTCACCAGAAAACTACCGACAATCATCCTCACCCGGTTATGCATCCAGCCAGTCTGCCATAGCTCCCGCATCCCAGCGTCGACAATCGGATACCCCGTCTGCCCGCGCTGCCAAGCCTGCAAATTCTGATCATCCGGCGACCATGGAAACGCACTGAACTTCGCCATCAATTCATCGGTCAGTATGTGCGGATTATGGAAGAGCAGCACGTACGAAAACTCGCGCCAGGCAATCTCAGACAAGAATTTCTGTGCCTGATCCTCGGGAATGTCGCCCTTGCTGACGGCAAACTTCACCGCATGCCAAATCTGTACCGGACTGATCTCACCATGCTGCAAATGCGGCGAGAGGCCAGACGTCCCCAACTTGTCCGGGCGATTACGATCATCGGCATAGTTCGCCACAGCCTCATCAAGGAACCGCTTCAAGCGTACCTTCGCGCCAGCTTCGCCAGGTTGCCAGATCGGCTCAAATCCGGTCGCCCAGTCCGGGTTAGACGGTAAAAGAGCAAGTTCATCTAGCGTCAGCGACGCCAGATCATGCGACGCCGCGCCTATCGCCTCTATCTCAGCTGCAAGCGCGCGTACGTCGCCATCACGCTGCATGGCGCGCCAAAGGGGACTGAAGACGCGGTAGGGCTTGCCAGCCCCTGTCTTGAAGGCCCACGGTTCAAATAACAGGCGACCATTGACGCTGGTGACGCTTACACCTTCCTCTTCCAATTCAGCCTTCAGCGCTGTATCGGCTTCAATCTGATACGGCGCATAACGGCGTGTCCAGAAGACAGCCTCCACTCCGCACTTTGAAACGATCTCGCGTACAATCTCGGCGCCCGGTCCTTGCCGGATGACCAGCTCTGCGCCTTTATCTCTGAGGTCAGCCTGCAATGACGCGAGCGAGCCATGCAGCCACCACTGGCGCGCGCCGCCCGCGGCCCATTGCCCGCCTTCTTGCATATCATGCACATAAAGGCAGATGACCGGGCGGCCACTTGCCACGGCCTGCGCCAGCGCCGGATTATCCGCCAGTCGCAAATCCTCGCGAAACCAGAACAGGCAAGGGGCTTTATCCGTCATAACGTATCCAATGTGAGGGGAAGCTTCATCACGCTTTTTACATACGCGCCAGCCGCGCAATCGGTTTCCCGAATTGACTTCACGCTACCCGGCGCCAAAACATCGCTTCTATGAGCATTCCAACGCTGGTTACATATCGTCTTATCATCCGTCCTGCTGAGGCGAGCGATCTCGACGCGCTTGCCGCCATTCGCGCCGATGAGCGTGTTGCTAAATTTACTGGTGGCACACGCACTCGCCGTGATGTCTGGATGGCGATGCTGCGCACGCACGGTCTCTGGGCCATGCTCGGCTATGGCTATTGGACAGCGCAGCTGCGCAAAACCGGCGAAATTATCGGCGAAGTTGGGTTTGCCGACTTCTTGCGCGGCATTACACCCGACATTTCCGGCGGCCCTGAAGCAGGATGGATTATCGCACCATCTGTCTGGGGCCAAGGCTATGCCAGCGAGGCAGTGAAAGCCATTCATGACTGGCTCGATGATGCCCGGCCTGACCGATCTACCTGCATAATTAGTCCTCAGAATGCCGCCTCGATTCGCATTGCCGAGAAGCTAGGCTACCGGAAATTTGCCGAAAGTGACATTGACGGTGACGCAATTTCAATGTTCGAGCGTGACTCACCCGTCACCAGAAAAAGCTAGCGGCGCACGAAAACGCCCGCTATCTAGCCGTCATGGTTACGACATATCTTGATTTCGAAAAGCCGCTCGCAGAGCTTGAAACCAAAATCGCCGAGCTGGAAGCTGTCTCCCGCCAAGATGGCGGCCCGCAAATTTCTGACGAGCTGAAAAAGCTACGTGAGAAAGCGGCCAAACAGCTGAAAGACACATACACATCGCTGACGCCGTGGCGCAAAACGCAGGTCGCGCGCCATCCCGAGCGTCCGCATTTCAGCGATTATCTCGAAACCCTGTTCGATGATTTTCAGGAACTGGCGGGCGACCGTGTGTTTGGCAATGATGAAGCCGTCATTGGCGGCCTTGCGAGCTTTCGCGGCACGTCTGTTGTGGTTATCGGTCACGAAAAAGGCCGCACGACTGAAAGCCGCCTCAAGCATAATTTCGGCATGGCTCACCCAGAAGGCTACCGCAAAGCTGTGCGCTTGATGGATCTGGCAGAGCGCTTCAATCTGCCCGTCATTACCTTTGTTGATACCGCTGGGGCGTTTCCGGGCAAAGCCGGCGAAGAGCGCGGTCAAGCCGAAGCGATTGCCCGTTCAACTGAGCGCTGTCTGACACTCAACGTCCCGATCATTTCGCTGATTATCGGTGAAGGTGGCTCTGGCGGCGCGATTGCGATCGCTGCAGCCAATCATGTCCTGATGCTGGAACACTCAATCTATTCGGTTATCTCACCGGAAGGCTGCGCTTCAATTCTCTATCGCGATGCAACCAAAGCCAAAGACGCGGCTGAGGCGATGAAGATTACCGGCCCTGACCTGCTCAAGCTCAAAGTCGTGGATACAGTGATCAAAGAACCTGTTGGCGGCGCGCACCGCGATCCTGCAAAGACGATGAAATCTGCCGGACGCGCCATCGACAAAGCGCTTCAGGAACTCGCCAAACTCAGCCCGAAAGAATTGCGCGACCAACGCCGTGATCGATTCTACGCCATCGGGCGCGAAGGCCTTCACTAATCCCCGCCGCTTTGTGCGGCTTCATACAGATAGATTTCCCATGACATTCAAACCTTTTCTCCATGCTGGCGCATGTGTGCTGGCGCTCGGCATCACGCCCACCGTTGTCGCAGAATCGGACAATGATGAAACCAGCGTCATGTCGACCGTCATTGTGACGGCTGCACATCGCCCGCAGGCTGTGATCGACATTCCAGCATCGGTCGCAACCCTCGACGCCAATGAAATCGAAATAGCTAATGGCTTCGATAGCGGTGAGGAGCTGACATCGCTACTCACCGGCGTTCAGGCTGCCATTGCCAATGGCACGCAAGTCGCCTTCCAGATTCGCGGTATCGGCGCGGTGGACCATCAAGCGCTGACCCCCGGCGCTGCTGCGGTCTATAGCGACGGCGTTTTCCTCGCGACAAATGTCCAAACCGGCCTCTTCCTCTACGATATTGGCGGCGTCGACGTGCTGAAAGGCCCGCAAGGCTCGATCTATGGGCGCAACGCGTCTAGCGGTGCAATCCATATCAATTCAGCGCGCCCTGGCCCGGACCAGACCAATTATATCAGCGCTGGCCTCGGCAATTTCGGTCGCACAGAGCTGAGTGCAGGATGGGGCGGGCAAGCCAGCGAGAAGAGCTGGTTTCGCCTCGCAGGCCGCGTCCTGCACCGCGACGCGGCCCTCGAAAACGTCGCTTCTGTTGCCGCCCTGCCTCAAGGCCCGGACGCGGCTGGCGGCGTGCGCGACGAGTTTGGCCTGCGCGCCAGCTGGCTCTGGCAAGACAGCGCAGAGACCAGCCTCCTCGCCCGCGCTCACTATGAAGAAGATAATGGCATCAACGCCTCGCCGCGCAATTCCTCGCTGGACGTATCTGATCACCAAATCTCGATTGCCGGCGACGGTGTGCAAGACACAGACAATGAATTCTACGGCGCCTCGCTCGAAACCACACTGCCTGCGGGCACTTGGGAGTTTACCGCCCTCTCAGCGATTGAAGGCTATAATCAGCAATACGGGTTTGACTTTGACGGGGCCGCCGCGCCGTTCGCCAATCCGACCCTGAATGCTAACCTGTCCTATGACCGTGATTTCCTTCAGCTCAGCCAGGACGTGCGCCTGCAGCGCGACTGGGACGGCGTTCATACCCTGATCGGTGCCAATGCCACCTTTGATGATTTCAGCCAGCGCTACACCATCTGGTGCGGCGTGTTGAACCCGCAAACGCTGCTTGGCACTTGCCGCTATGTTGGCGCGCCCGGCCGTGCTGGGCCGACGCCTGCATCCCCCGGCACCGCGACAACGCTTGTCACCGATATTGACCAGAGCCGCGAGACCATTGCGCTATACACGCTGAACGATTTTGACCTGTCACCAAGCCTCACGCTCACCCTTGGCGGGCGCTACACCTATGAAAATATTGAAGCGAGCGGCGAAGGCCGCCATATCTTTGATGACGGCGTGGTGGCGTTTAATAATCGCGATGGCCTTGGCGCCGCGATTGGCAGCAACTCGATCAATGAAAACAAGCTGACCGGAAACGCCGCCCTGCGCTACCAATTTGCAAATGAAAGCGCCGCCTACGCCTCCATTTCGAGCGGCTACAAGAGCGGCGGCTTTAATGGCGAGGTCCAGAACAATGCGACCCATTTTGCAGATGAAGGCCTGTTTGAAGCTGAAACTGTGACCGCCTATGAGATCGGCTACAAATCCGCTCCGCGGCCTGATCTCGCCTTCACAATTGCCGCTTTTTATCAGGATTATGACGCGCCCCAGGCACGTATTTTCGTCAACTTCCCCCTGCCAGACGGCACCAGCATTACGTCCAACTCGCTGTCTAATCTGGACGAAGCAACATCCATTGGTCTTGAAACCGACCTTAGCTGGACGCCCGTCGCAGGCCTTGACCTGACTGCTGGTCTCACACTGCTTGATACTGAAATCCAGCAAACCACCGACACGGGCGGCAATGCTGCGCAATTTGACGGCAATCCCCTGCCCTTCGCCTCGGATGTCTCCGCGACGTTTGGCGGGCGCTATGAATGGGCGGTCACGCCAGACACACGCGCGGCCCTGCGCGCCAATGCCAAATATCGCAGCGAGTATTTCCTTGACGCCGAGGGCCTCGCCGCGCGCAGCCAAGAGGGTCTGACCACGGTTGACGCTGAAGCAAGCCTCTACCTTGATGCCCACAATTTGCAGTTCAGCGTCTGGGGCCGCAACTTGACAGACGAAGACTATGCCGTCTCCGGCTTTGGCTTCATCGGCTACAATACGTTCCGCTCTGAGCCTGCTACATATGGCATTCGCTTGCGTTATACCCCGCAATAGCCACATAGGGCGATATGACTCAGATACCGCCCATTTTAGAAATTGCTGATCAATTCGGCGATCACGCCACCCCGGCTGATTTCCCAAAGGCGATCACGCGCTTTCGCAATCAGCGCTGGGCCGAGACGGTGGGCCTCGGCGAGCTGAGCGCTGCCGACTGGACCCGCCATTTTGTGCGCTTCGAGCCACTGCCGGGTAATCTCGAAACGCCGCTGGCGCTACGCTATCACGGCCATCAATTTCACGTCTACAATCCCGATCTGGGAGACGGGCGCGGTTTCTTATTCGCGCAGCTCCGCGATACCGAAACCCGCCTCCTAGATCTGGGGACCAAGGGCTCTGGCCAGACCCGCTGGTCACGCCAGGGCGATGGCCGCTTGACGCTGAAAGGCGGCGTGCGCGAAATCCTCGCCGCCAATTACCTCGAAGCCATGGGCGTCAATACCAGCAAGCCTTTCAGCCTGATCGAGACCGGCGAACAGCTACAGCGCGGCGATGAGCCGTCGCCGACCCGCTCCGCCGTCTTAGTGCGCCTGTCGCATAGCCACCTGCGCTTTGGTTCATTCCAGCGCGCCGCCTATGAGCAAAACACTGAAGCCATGGCCGCTCTGATCCGTCATGTCATCGCGCACTATCATCCTGATTGCGCCGACCCGGATCTGAATGTCGCCGCCCCGGCCTTGCTGCAACGCCTGTCTGAAGCCACAGGCAAAATGATCGGCCAATGGATGGCCACAGGCTTCGTGCACGGCGTCATGAATACTGATAATTTCAGTGTCACGGGCGAAACATTCGACTTCGGCCCCTGGCGTTTCCTTGAACATAGCGACCCGAATTTCACCGCCGCCTATTTCGACCAGCAAGGCCTTTACCGCTTTGGCCGCCAGCCGACGCAGGGCATCTGGGCGCTGCAACAGCTTGGCGGCGCGCTCACGCTCGTCACTGACGCTGAAAATCTCTCCGAAGCGCTCAGCACGTATGAAGATGCCTATCAGCGCAGCTTTGCCGCCCATACTTTTGCGCTACTCGGGCTAAAACCGGGCGAGGAGCTTCGGGCAGACTTGCTGTTCATGCAGCATTTCTATGGCTGGCTGACCGAATCTCAGGCCAATTGGCAGCAGACTTTCTTCGATTGGTTTGGCGGCGAGGCCAGCGCAGCGCGCGCGCAGGCCAGCCCGCAAGCCGCGCTCTACAAGACCGAGAGCTTCGCCCCGATCCATGCCGCGATCATAGCTCGCGAGCCAGACCGTCCCGAACGCCTCTCACATACCTATTTTCAGGCGCCGCAACCTGTCAGCATGGTGATCGACAAAGTCGAAGCGCTCTGGGCACCTATCGCAGAGGCGGATGACTGGTCGCTCTATGACGAAACGCTCGCCCATATCGAACAGGCCCGCTGTGCCTATCTCGGCCTATAAAAAAGCGGCCACCCGTTCTGAGTGGCCGCTTCTCGATGTTCCCGCGTCCTGCCCACATTCCACGCTGGAGAAGGGGAAAAACAGCGCTTGAATCTGCGGTCAAAGCTGTGCGGGACAAGCCAATCGGCCTATTTTGTTCCCATGCTCTTGACCTCTGGTTTGGCCCCGACCTTGATCTCGGCACCCTGCCGGCACTGGCTTGGACGGCCCACCGCCCAGTCACTGGCCCGGCGGCGCGGTACAATACCGTCATGGCCACTCGCTGTTGACCCGGTACGGCGACGATCAATCACTGCTGCTTCTGCCTCATAGCGCTCCAGCACATCAGCAACCTCGCGTTTGTCCTCGGTCATGAAAGGCTCTGACACCCGGTCAACCTCAGCTGAGGGCGTCACGACAGGCACGTTCGGCTTGTAGGCTGGCGTGGCAATAGCCTCAGTCGGTGCTTCCAGGCGATGCACGGAGGCATTGAAGAACAGGTTCCAGTATTTACGGAACACATCGCGGCGGCCCTGCAGCGTGCGGAGCTTCTTGACCTCACGATTGGAGGTCATCTTCGCGCCTTCAATCCGCAGGCGAGCATCGCCGCGCACATATTGCACATAGCCATTATAGCGCCGCGCCGCTGCCCGGTTCATCTCATACTGGATCTCTCCGACACCATCGCGCTTACCGTCGGCGCCGTCAGACAGCGAATTACGATACTTATAGGTCATGAACGGCCAGTCGAGCTTAGAAAATTCGATCAGTGTATTGCTTTCAATTTCAAGATCAGAGTTCAGCGAATAGCCGGAAAAGATAAAGCTCTTGCCACGCGGTTGAATGTCGATCACCGACAAACGCTCATGACCCTCACCTTTTTCAGATTGCAGCCAGGTACCCTCAAAATAGTACTTTCCAAGCACCAGACGCCGCACACTGGTCATCCGAAACAATATCGGAAAAATTGCCTCGGTCATGGCGATCCAGAACACCACAACCAGAACCACCGCGCCGCCCAGATAGGACAACATCGTGGCGCTATTGCCAGCCGAAACTGTTTCGACCGCAGTTAAAATATTCGGCCCGGCAAAGGCCAGCGCTGAGAGTATAATGGCGGCTGAAACTGTGTTCGACACACGCCCAAATCGCGAATAAGGATTCATATCCCACTCCTCTAAAGAATTGATTTTATTGATAATCCGAGGAGGCTTCTGCGCCCTCCGGTTAGCGATTTATTAACCTTACCAAACGGTAAACTCAATTGCCGAAAGGTTAACATACTGCGTCTTTTTATTAACCTTTTGGCCCGCGCACGCCTCCATGCGCGCCCTGATTGCCGCTGCGGCAGATGCTTCGCTGCGCCGCAGCATAACAGATGACCCCGCCCGTCTTTCCTGCTAGAAACACTGAAAATCAAAGCGGCGGAAACATCTCAATGGACGGCATGGGCGATATCGAAAAAACAGACATTCTGGACGATCTAAGCGGCTTGATTGCCAGCGCCGTTGAGGCGATGGACGTCTACAAGTCCGCGCTACAGGCGCGTGTCGCCGATAAGCTCGCCCCGGCTGGCAAAGTTGACCGCAGCGCGTTTGCCGCCCACCAACATCTTGCCCACGGCTATGCGTGGATTGTCACCACAATCGAAACCCTGCGCGAAACCGCGAACTGGGCCAGCCGCCAGTCTGCCGATGGAAAATTTGGTGAGATTGAGCACCTTCTGACGCAAATCCTGTTCAGCGAATATCTCGCCCAGCTCGCAGGCGGCGTGCCGATGAACCAGGGCGAAGTGATCCGCCCGCACGATCTCGGCGCGCAGGAAGCTTGCGCCAGCCTTGCCGCGACGCCCGCTGTCGACACGCTGATCCGCTATGGCAAATCCCCCGCCGCGATGGCGGCCGCCGCCGCGCACCTGCCAGACGCCCTCGGCCGCGCCACAGTCGAACATACTGGCCTCGACGAGACGCTCGATATGGTCCGTGACCAGTTCCGCCGCTATGCCGAGGACAAGATCGTCCCGCACGCCCATGAGTGGCACCTCAAGAATGAGTATATCCCGATGGACGTCGTCGATGAGATGGCTGAACTTGGCGTGTTCGGCCTGACAATACCAGAAGAGCATGGCGGCCTTGGCATGGGCAAGACGGCAATGTGCGTTGTCTCTGAGGAATTGTCTCGCGGCTATATCGGCACCGGCTCGCTCGGCACGCGGTCTGAGATTGCCGCAGAACTGATCCTGATCGGCGGCACCGAAGCGCAAAAGGCGAAATACCTGCCCGCGATTGCCAGCGGTGACATCCTGCCCACCGCCGTCTTCACCGAACCAAATACCGGCTCAGACCTCGGCGCCCTGCGCACCCGCGCGGTTAAAGAGGGCGGTACATACAAGATCACCGGCAACAAGACCTGGATCACCCATCCGGTCCGCGCTGACCTGATGACCGTTCTCGCCCGCACTGACCCTGCCACCGACAATTTCTCCGGCCTCTCCATGTTCCTCGCCGAGAAACCACGCGGCGATGATGACACTCCCTTCCCCGCCGAGGGCATGACGGGCGGCGAGATCGAAGTGCTCGGCTATCGCGGCATGAAAGAGTATGAAATCGGCTTTGATGGCTTCGAGGTGCCTGCGGATAACCTGCTCGGCGAAGTTGAGGGCATGGGCTTCAAACACCTCATGGCGACATTTGAAAGCGCCCGTATTCAGACCGCCGCGCGCGCCGTTGGCGTCACCCAGTGCGCCTTTGAGCTCGGCCTGCGCTATGCCCTCGACCGCAGCCAGTTTGGCCAGCCCATCTTCAACTTCCCGCGCGTCGCCAACAAGCTGGTCATGATGGCCGCTGAACTCGTCGGCATCCGCCAGCTGACCTATTTCTCGGCCCGCCAGAAGGATAATGACAAACGCTGCGACCTTGAAGCCGGGATGGCCAAGATGATTGCGGCGCGCGCCGCATGGGCCGCCGCTGACAATGCGCTGCAAATCCATGGCGGCAACGGCTTTGCGCTCGAATACCCGATCAGCCGGGTGCTTCAAGATGCTCGTATCCTCAACATATTCGAGGGCGCGGGCGAAGTTCAGGCTATGGTTATTGCACGGCGAGTGCTCAGCGCCGCAAATTAGGTTCAGGCTTGAACACCGACTTTGAAACCCTCTCCGCGACCGAAATCATGACCCGCGCCCATGCCGCAGTGGGCGGCACGGAATGCGAAGACTAGGCGCGGCGCGCTGATGCGGCCCGTGCGCCAAGCAATCCCGCCAGCATAGCGACAACAAAGCCCAGCACTTCAGCGCCGCCAAAACTTAGCGCCGTCAGCGCCGGCCCGGGGCATAGACCAACCAGTCCCCAGCCTGCCCCAAACAGGACGGCACCAAACATTAAGCGGGCATCGATTTGGCGATTGTCCGGCACTTGAAAGCGGCTTTCAAACGCCGGTGCCTTGGCCTGCCAGACGAGCCGATAGCCAATACCCGTGACCACCAATGCCCCGCCCATAACCAGCGCAAGCGAGGGGTCCCAATCCCCAAAGACATCAAGAAAGGCGATGACTTTGGCCGGATTGACCATTTGCGAAATGATCAGGCCAAACCCAAAAACAATACCTGCGACCGCAGCTGAAATCAGTTTCATGGCTTTACCCTCCCATCACGACCGGGCGGACCAAGGCCACAACGCCCATACCGACGCCCATGAACATCAAAGTGGCGACGATAGACCGTGGCGACAGACGCGCGATACCGCACACCCCGTGTCCACTCGTGCAGCCACTGCCAATGCCCGTTCCAACCCCGACCAGCAGGCCGCCGCCGATAAGTGCGGCCCAGCCCGGCAAGCCCTCAACCTGCGGCGCAGCGCCGCCAAAAAGTGTCCAGATGAACGGCGATCCAATCAACCCGGCAACAAAAGCCAACCGCCATATCCGCTGCGCCCGCTCGCCAACCATTGCGCCTGAAACAATTCCGCTAATGCCAGCAATCCGGCCATTGGCCGCCATCAAAATGACCGCCGCAAGCCCGATAAGTCCGCCGCCAATCGCGGCGCTGACAGGCGTAAAATTTTCCATGTGAGGTCCTCGCTCTACTGTTCCGTCCAGCCTCACCTAGATTCACGCCCGTTTCAATCGGATATTGTACACAGTGGCCAGGACGATGAGAGCGGCGGCTGATCCAAACTGCCCAGTTTGATTTCGCGACTTTTCAGGCGCTAATAATTCAAAGGCCGCGGGTTCCAGTCATCCCCAATCTCCGGAATCAGCGCCTCCGGAATATCTATAATCTTGTCGTCCGCGCCGCCCGCAAACCGACTGACATTATAGCTATTAGGCAGCGTCCAATCGACTTCGGTGCGACCGTCGCCCAGCACGATGTTTCCGAGCTTGTCCCTGAACCACAGGGACAGATCGCGATATTCCTGCGTGTACGCCACATTCTTGCGTTCAAGCGGATCCGCCCGCAAATCGTAAAGGGCAAGGTCAATGTTCATCGGGTCTGTTTCAAGCGCCCACAGAATATTGTCATTCAAGTTCGGGGCCTTGGCGACCGTGCGATGATTTCGCGTGCGCATGGAAAATGAAAAATCCAGTGTGCGCATATAGGCGCGGTGGCCGTGGACCAGGTTCATTTCTCCCAGAATATAGTCGCGCGCGCTGTCTGGGTCATTCATCACCAAAGGCAGTTCGACACCATCAAGATAATCAAATTGCGGCTCGGTTGTATCAACGCCCGCGGCATCAAAAAATGTCGGCGCAAAATCAACATATTCGACAAAGCGATCAACAACTGTCCCGGCTGGCCAGCTCGTCTTGTCAGACGAGACAACAATCACGGCGCCATTGAGAGACTGTTTCCAGACGCCGAACTTGGCCATAATGCCCTGCTCACCGAGATGCCAGCCATGATCACCGACTGTGTAGACAATCAGCCATTCGCGCCCTTGCGCCTCTGAATAGGCTTTGAACGCCTCGACAGACTCACCAATCAACGCATCTCCATAAGCCGTAAAAGCATAATTGTCGCGGATGGCCTGCTGTTTCTCTTCAGACGTCATCGCGTCAGTTTTGGACTCATTATAGGTTTGCAAAAGCTGGCCCGGCCAAGTCGACAGCTCCTCTGTGTCAAAGGCTGGAAGCGCGTAAGTCTTGTCCTTGAAACGGTCCCTGAAGTCTTTCGGCGGCAACACAGGTGTATGTGGTAAATTAAAGCCCAGATTGATAAAGAGGGGCTTCTCAGCGCGCGGTCCGGGAACCGTTTTGCCCCACAAGGTCTGATAATCCTGACCGGCATTTGACAGATAGGCCTTAAACTCCTTGACGATGCTGGCATCAATCGTGTCGCCAGCGGGCCGGGGGTTGCGTCCACCTAGGATCAATTCCTTGTTGATACGCGTATAGGCGCGCAGAATATCGAACTCGTCTTCCACCTCGGTCTTGATCGCCGCTTCTTCAGGCGTCAGTTCGCGGTCTTCCCGGGACAACACATAGGATTTCGTCTCGCCATTCGGATAATAGACTGTCTCGGTTGAATCCCGCCGCATCAAGACACCGTCATTCAGTCCATAGGCGCCCGTCGAGACGAGATCGCCAATGCCATTGTTCTGAAGATCGCGCCCGAAATCCAATTCGAAATCGAAAATGTCAGAGCGCAGGGTCTGACGATTATCCTGACGCGCTTTTTGACCTTCTGGCGAGTGCGGGCGATACCGCGAAACACCATGATGTGATTTGCCGATCAGCGCCGTCGTGTAGCCGACATCGTGCAAGGTCTGAGACAAGGTCGGCTTGGCAATATCAACTTCCTGATGCACCGCCTCCCAGGCATACTTTCCGCTTCGAAACGGATAGCGGCCGGCATGCATGGACGCGCGCGATGGCCCACAGGCGGGGGCTTGATTGAAAGCGTTCGTGAACAGGACACCTTCGCGGATCATCTCGTCTGTAAAAGGCGACGAGACATAACCGAGCTCACTGCTGCTCTTGCCCGTTGTGGCGCGATTGTACCCTTGAATAGAGTCGGGCCGATGATCATCCGTAATGATCCATAGAATGTTCGGCTTCTCCTCGCCTTCCTCCGCGTAGCTTAAAGCCGGAGCCGACAGCCCGCCCGCCAAGAGAATGACACTCAGAATGTATGCTTTCACCGTAGTCACTCCCCAAATATTTGCTGTTTCGGCAAACCCAAATTGTTTACAATCGGCGATGCAAGGTAAGCCTTCCCACACTTTCCATCGCCAAACCGCCCGTCACTACTGTCTTTCAAATTAATCTATCCTCCCCCCTCTCGCTCAAGCGTATACTCCTGCCATCCCCTCATCATGCAGGGCCATTCTAGAGCGGCTAGGACGGTGAAGGGAGCGGCGGCCCGGAGCGGCAGGTTGGGACACCGTACCCCAGCCTCTGGCGGTTCCGGTCGGGCAGTGCACCGGGATACCTCGCGCCAGTGCGTGGAGGTTGGGCGACAGTTCCGTAAAACCGACTAAGCCCGGACCGGTACAAGACGCGAAGTCGTACCGGATGACCAAAAAAACACGTCGCCGCGGGCGCGTTCAGGCAGGACGCATACAGCCTCGCCGAAAGGCAGGCATTAGCAACGCGTACTCTCTGAACGCGCCTTGGCCCTCGCATACCGTGACGCGGAAACGTGGTCCGAGGATTGGTGCTGGGAGGTTCGGAGAGGGTTGTTGTTTTGCAAAGCGCTAACGGGCTTTGCCCGACGCTTCGCGTAGCAGGTTCCGCGCTGCGCGCATGAACCAAGCTGAAGGCTCACACGCACCCCGATCACTGGTTATAGAGGAGACACAGCCTTGAGCTTGGTCCATCGCGCAGGCGAAGCCGTAGCGGGTGACCTGCTTACACTGCGTGCGGCGCAAGCCGCTTAGCGCAGTGAAAACTAAAGAGCTTCAGTGAGCTCAGGTACGGCATTAAACAGGTCAGCAACCAATCCATAATCCGCCACCTGGAAGATCGGCGCTTCATCATCCTTGTTGATCGCAACGATGATCTTGCTGTCCTTCATGCCCGCCAGATGCTGGATCGCGCCGGAAATGCCGATAGCGATGTAAAGCTCAGGCGCGACGATCTTGCCGGTCTGGCCGACTTGATAATCGTTCGGCGCATAGCCCGCATCCACGGCAGCGCGCGAGGCCCCGACAGCGGCACCAAGCTTGTCAGCCAGAGGGTTCATAAGGCGTTCGAACTCCTCGGCAGAGCCAAGGGCGCGGCCACCTGAGACGATGCGTTTGGCCGAAGTCAGTTCCGGGCGGTCGCTCGCCACGACTTCCTCGGAGACGAATTCAGACTTTAGCGGCCCGGCTGGAACATCAACGGTTTCAACCGCCGCAGAGCCGCCATCACCAGCCGCCTCAAAAGCCGTTCCGCGCACGGTGACAATTTTCTTGGCGTCAGAGGAGGTCACGGTCATGATCGCATTCCCGGCATAGATCGGGCGCACGAATGTATCCGTGCCCTCAATGCCAATAATGTCAGATAGCTGCATCACGTCGAGCTTGGCCGCGATGCGCGGGGTGACATTCTTGCCCATCGTTGTGGCTGGCGAAAACAGCGCGTCATAGCCGTCCATCAGCGGGACGATCAGCGCTTCCATCGCTTCAGCGAGTTGTTTTTTCAGGGGCGCTGCATCGGCATGTAAAATTTTGCGGACACCAGCGATTTTCGCCGCCTCGGCCGCAACATTGCCAGCGCCCTCACCGGCGACCAGAATATCCACGTCGCCGCCAAAGGCCAGCGCTGCGGTGACGGTTTTCGCGGTCGCATCATTCAGCGCCGCATTATCGTGCTCAGCAATTACCAGAACAGCCATTATACAGCTCCCGCCGTTTTAAGTTTCGCAACCAGCGCGGCCACATCTTCAACTTTCTCACCGGCCTGACGCACAGGCGGCTCGGTGACTTTCACAACAGTGAGGCGCGGGGAAATATCGACGCCATAATCAGAGGGCTCTTTCATATCGATCGGCTTTTTCTTCGCCTTCATGATATTTGGCAAAGACGCGTAGCGTGGTTCGTTCAAGCGCAGATCCGTCGTCACAATGGCCGGACCTTCCAGCGCAACAGTCTGCAATCCGCCATCAACTTCGCGGGTGACATGAACCTTTCCGCCATCCAGTTTGACCTCAGAAGCAAACGTCCCTTGCGGCCAGCCGAGCAGAGCGCCCAGCATCTGGCCTGTCTGATTGCAATCATCGTCGATGGCTTGCTTGCCAAGAATGACCATGTCCGGGCTTTCCTCACCCACGACTTTGGCCAGCAATTTAGCAACCGCCAGGGGCTCAACGGTTTCGTCCGTCTTGATCAGAATGCCGCGATCAGCGCCCATAGCCAACGCGGTACGGATCGTTTCCTGGGCTTGCTGTGGGCCGACGGAGACGGCGACGATTTCCGTTACGGTGCCAGCTTCTTTCAAGCGCACGGCCTCTTCGACAGAGATTTCATCGAACGGATTCATCGACATTTTGACATTGGCCAGATCAACACCGCTTTCATCCGATTTCACGCGGACTTTCACGTTATAGTCAATAACCCGTTTGACCGGTACAAGCACCTTCATAGACGGCTCCCAAAGTTTGTAGATATAGCTCGTGTGCAGGTAGCGGGACAGGCACAAAAGCGCAAGGCTTCCGTTGACGTTAGCGTCAATTTGGCGCGATAGCAAATTGTCGCGGGCGCAGGCTTCTCGTTAGTTTTGGTAAGGCTATGGTTTAATCAGCCACTGGTTGTGGTTTGGTTCTGGCTCGCTAACTGGTATCCCACTGTAATCGAACCGGCATTTACGGGACAATATAAATCATGCTCACCCATCTCGATCGGCTTGAGGCCGAGAGTATCCACATCATGCGGGAAGTCGCGGCGGAAGCTGAAAACCCGGTCATGCTCTATTCGGTGGGTAAAGACAGCGCGGTTATGCTGCATCTGGCTATGAAGGCTTTTTATCCCGGCGTGCCGCCATTTCCGTTGATGCATGTCGATACGACATGGAAGTTTCGCGAGATGATCGCGTTTCGTGATCGCAAGGCCAAAGAGCTAGGCATGGATCTGATCGTCCATACCAATCAGGACGGCGTGGCAGCAGGTGTCGGCCCGTTCACGCATGGCTCTGCAACCCATACGGACATCATGAAGACGCAGGCGCTGAAGCAGGCGCTGGACATGCACAAGTTTGACGTTGCGTTTGGCGGCGCTCGGCGCGACGAAGAAAAATCTCGTGCCAAAGAGAGGATTTTCTCGTTCCGCTCTGCCGAGCACCGCTGGGATCCGAAGGGTCAGCGGCCGGAACTTTGGAACGTGTTCAACACCCGCATTCATAAGGGAGAGAGCATTCGCGTCTTCCCGCTATCGAATTGGACCGAGCTCGACATCTGGCAATATATTCGCCGTGAGCAGATCGAGATTGTACCACTTTACTATGCCGCCAAACGCCCGGTGGTTGAGTGGGAAGGTAGCCAGATCATGGTTGATGATGAGCGTATGCCTGCAGACCTGCGTGCAACCGCTGTGGAGAAATCAGTCCGTTTCCGCACGCTGGGTTGCTACCCGCTTACGGGCGCGGTTGAGAGCGAGGCCGACACGCTCGACGAGATCATTCAGGAAATGCTGCTGACCAAATCATCCGAGCGTCAGGGTCGAACGATTGACCGCGATCAGTCCGCTTCAATGGAGAAGAAGAAGCAAGAGGGCTATTTTTAGGATGTCCCACGTCTCTGATCTGATCGAAACTGACATTGCTGGGTATCTCAGCGCGCATGAGAACAAATCGCTGCTGCGTTTCATCACCTGCGGCAGCGTTGATGATGGTAAGTCGACCCTGATTGGCCGACTGCTTTACGATAGTAAGATGATCTTTGAAGATCAGCTTGATGCGCTGGAAGCTGACTCCAAAAAACAGGGTACGCAGGGCGAGAATATTGACTTTGCTCTGCTCGTTGATGGCCTCGCGGCTGAACGCGAGCAAGGCATCACGATTGATGTAGCGTATCGCTTCTTCTCGACTGACAAACGCAAATTCATTGTCGCTGACACGCCGGGGCATGAGCAATACACGCGCAATATGGCCACCGGCGCATCGACGGCTGATCTTGCCATTCTGCTGATTGATGCGCGCAAAGGTATTCTGACCCAAACACGGCGCCATAGCTTTATTGCGTCGTCACTCGGCATCAAGAAGCTGGTTCTGGCGATCAACAAGATGGATTTGGTCGATTATGATCAAGCCGTATTTGAAGAGATTGAGCGCGACTTTTCCGGATTTGCACAGCAACTCGCGTCCGACATCGAGATCAAAGCGATACCGATATCCGCGCTGGCAGGCGATAATATTACCACCGCCTCAGACAAGACGCCGTGGTATTCCGGCGGCAGCCTGATGGACTATCTGGAAACAGTGCCTGTTGATGAAACGCGTGAGACGCGGCCGTTCCGTATGCCCGTGCAATGGGTCAATCGGCCAAATCTCGACTTTCGCGGATTTGCCGGGCAGATCGCCTCGGGCCGAGTGCGCCCCGGCGACAAGATCAAGACTTTGCCGAGCGCCAGAGAAACCACGATTGAACGGATCGTGACCCAAGATGGCGATCTGGATGTCGCTGTTGCAGGCCAGTCGGTGACACTGACCTTTGCTGATGAGGTTGATACCTCGCGCGGCGATGTGATCTGCGCCGCGCAAGCTCCCGCTGAAGTGTCTGACCAGTTTCAGGCGCGCATCCTGTGGATGGCTGACGATGCGATGCTACCAAGTCGCCGCTATATGCTGAAGATCGGTACGAAGACTGTGGCCTCGCAGGTCACGGGTCTGAAGCACCGGATCGATGTGAATGATTTACAGGCCCGCCCGGCCACCAAGCTGGGACTGAACGAGATTGGCGTCTGCACGATCAGTCTCGACCAGCCCATCGCCTTTGATCCCTATGATGAAAATCGCGAGACGGGCGGGTTCATCCTGATCGACCGGCTAACCAATAATACAGTTGGTCTCGGCCTACTCGACTTCGCGCTGCGCCGCGCTGCGAATATTCACTGGCAGGCTCTGGATGTGGACCGCTCCACACTGGCCGAGCAGAAGCAACAAAAGCCGGCTGTGCTATGGTTCACCGGACTGTCTGGCTCGGGCAAGTCGACCATCGCCAACGCTTTGCAAAAGAAGTTATTCACGCAGGGTAAGCATACATTTGTGCTGGACGGCGATAATGTGCGCCACGGCTTGAACCGCGATCTCGGCTTTACCGATGCTGACCGGGTAGAAAACATACGCCGTGTGTCGAACGTCGCGAAACTGATGTCGGATGCCGGCCTGATTACGCTGGTCAGCTTCATCTCACCCTTCCGCTCGGAGCGGCAAATGGCCCGCAATATGATGAGCGAAGGCGAGTTTGTCGAAATCCATGTCGACACGCCTTTGGATGTAGCTGAGAAGCGCGATGTCAAAGGACTCTATAAACGCGCCCGTGCAGGTGAGATCAAGAATTTCACGGGTCTCGATAGTCCCTATGAAGCCCCCGTCGAGCCGGAAATCCGTATCAATACGGTCGATCAGTCAGCCGAAGATGCGGCCGATGCGATTATTGCGTGGCTTGATGCACGCGGCATGTTGAACGGGTCGCAGACTTAGAGGGGTTTGAGCGGGGTCATCAAACCATCGGTTTGAACGGTTTCATATGCGGCCACGGTCTCTGTGGTAAACTCTGGTGACGTAACATCAGAGACTTTGCGATATTCGGCATGCGCGCTGGTTGATGTCAGCGTGAGCAAAGTCCAGCCATTGCCAAATGGGTCGTGCCATTCGACTTCGGTGTTGGCCGCAGCAAACTGCTCGCCGACATCCGGAACCTCTTTCATATAGGTGCCGAAGCCAGGTGATGTGACACTGGTTGTGCCAAACTCAACCCCGCGCTGCTCGCCAGCGGCGTCATAGAGCGTATTTGCCCAGCCCGTATGCGTGTCACCTGCCAGTGTGACGAGCTTGGCGCCCGCCCCCTTGGCGCTTGCGTAAAGACGCTCGCGCGCGGCAGGAAAGCCGTCCCAGGCGTCCAGATTGAAAGGCAGGCCGAGGACGCTGAACTCAATCAACTGGCTGATAAAGCCGATATCCTGCGCGGCAACCTGCTCCTCGCTCAACGTTTGCGGAAAGACGGGCGGTTTCACCTTGGCCATGATGACCTGATTGGCGAGCACTTGCCACGTCTTGCCGCGCTTTACCGAACCCGTAAGCTGGTCATCCAGCCAGGCTTCCTGCACAGCGCCGAGCATTGTGCGGGCCGGATCATTGACGCGTGTCATGGTGGCAGCGGCGCGGATCGGAACCTGTAGCGGATCAACGCCGCCAACTTCCGTAAACCAGCTGATCTCTTCTGAGCGGCCTGTAAGGCGCGTTTCAAGGCAGAGAATGGTGGCGATATCGCCAAAATCAAAGCTGCGATAGATCTGCTCGCGGGCCAGCGATGGAACCGGATCGCGGATCGGCATCCATTCCAGATAGGCTTGCACGGCGGCCTGTTTGCGATCGGTCCAATTGCCTTCGTTTTCTTCCGGATTGTGGTTCTGCGCGCCTGTACGATAGGCGTCATTGGCGCTTTCATGATCGTCCCAGGTGCATAGCCACGGCGCGGCGGCGTGAGCGGCTTGCAAGTCCGGGTCGCTCTTATACTGGGCGTGGCGGGTGCGGTAATCATCTAGCGTGATGATTTCCAGCGGCGGATTGTGATTACGCCCAATCGCGGCGCCAACTTGCCCGCCATAGCCATCAAGGCCGTACTCATAGAGATAGTCGCCGAGATGGATAACCGCATCGAGATCAGGTGTATTGGCGACATCGCGATAGGCGTGAAAACGCCCAAATGGCCAGTTAGCGCAGGATAGAAACGCGAAACGCAGCGGCGTGTCGCCGCTTGCCGCAGTAGTTTTGGTGCGCCCAACGGGTGAGGCCACGCTGCCCGCCGTCGTCTTCGCGATGAAATGGAAATAGTAGACCGTACCAGGCTGTAGCCCAGCGACATCGACCTTGACTGTATAGTCGCGATTGGCCAGCGCAAAGCCTTCGCTATAAGCCACAGACTGGGTCATTTCAGGGTCGGTGAACACGCCATATGTCACGGGGATTGCTGCGTCAGGATAAGCCTCATCTGGCGTCACGCGGGTCCAGAGAATCACCCGGTCTGACAAAGGATCGCCAGATGCCACACCATGATTGAAAGCCACAATGCCCGGATAGCCCGGCCGCGCGTCAGGACTAACTGTGATGCTGGGCGTCTCAGTATCCGTGCCGCAGGCTGCAAGGCCGATAAGGCCGCCGCCTGCGCCCAGCACTCCGCGCCGTGTAATCTTGCTCATGCGCCGCTCCACCACTAAACCGCTTTTATACCATGACGCAGGTAGGGTGGCAGGTCTATACACTTTCCATGTCTGATGCGTCGCCAACCCGTTTATCCGCTACAGCAACCGAGGCTGATCACGGCGTTCGGTTGGACGTGTTCCTGAGCGCGCAATTTGAGACGCTCTCGCGGTCACGCGCGCAGGCTCTGATCCGCGAGACAGGGTGCGTGGTGGGCACTGAGACGATTAGCGACCCCAAGCAGAAGGTCCGCTCGGGCAAGACCTATGAGCTCGCGATCCCTGCGCCGATTGCAGCCATTCCAAAGCCTGAGAAGATCCCGCTCGAAATTCTGTTCGAGGACCAACATTTGCTACTCGTCAATAAGCCGGCGGGCATGGCCGTACACCCGGCACCGGGCAGCCCCGATGGCACCTTGGTCAACGCGCTTTTGCATCATTGCAAAGACAGCTTACCCGGCATTGGCGGGGTTGAGCGACCCGGTATTGTGCACCGGATCGATAAGCATACGACAGGCGTCATGGTGGTGGCTAAAACCGATGCGGCGCATCAAGGCCTCGCCAAAATGTTTGCGGCCCATGACATGGAGCGGAGCTATCTGGCGCTCACACGCAGCGCGCCCCGGCCTTTGTCTGGAAAGGTGGATGCCGCGCTTGCCCGCTCTCTGCATGATCGCAAGAAGATCGCGGTTGTGGATGAAACCGAAACCCGGGATGGGCGCCATGCAGTCACCCACTACACCTCGCTCGCCACTTATGGCCAGATCAGCAAGGTTGAGCAGCGGCCCTCTGCAGCTTTGGTCGAATGCCGGCTTGAAACCGGGCGCACGCACCAAATTCGCGTCCATATGAGCCATATCGGCACCCCGCTTATCGGCGATCCTGTTTATGGGCGGCACAAGGGCGTCAAAGCGATGGGGAGCGGCGCGGCCTATGATACGGCGATGGACACGATCCGCGCGCTGGACCGACAAGCCCTGCACGCCGCGAGCCTTAGCTTCGTGCATCCGATTACGGGAGAAAACGTGTTTGCCGAAGCGCCGTTGCCGCCAGACATGGCTGGCGTGGTCGCGGCGTTGAAAACGCTTTAGCCGAGCAGACCGACAAGTGAGGTTGCGGCGCTGGCTTCGTCAATCATGACGCAGGCCAGTATCGTCAGAACCGCCACTTTCAGGGCCGGGCTGGCTTTCAGTGTATGTGCTGCCAAAGTCTTCATAGGTTAACAAATAGCCACGCCACGTTAGCAATTGGTAAACGCAGGGGCGCGCAGGTTTTCATTTCGAACGCTATAGGCTAGTCGGTGCAGCGCAATTAGCAGGCAGGCCGATTATGGAAAATGAGACCGTCACATTTGAACGCTGTGAGACCCTGAGCGACGGTACGCGCGTCTGTACCCCGGTTGATGCGCCTGCGACACTGGACGCAGACGCTGCGCCAGCAGAACAAGCCCCGGACATGTTGGCATGGGCGCGCCCAATTCTGGATGATCCGAGAGGGTGGGCCGAAGCCAATCTGCTAAACCTTGATGTGCTTCTGCCAATCGCCTGGCAGGTCGCTGCGATTTTTGGCGCGTTATTTGTCGGGGTCATACTGGCGCCGGGCCTCCGCAAGCTGGTTTCATCACTTCTGTCGCGGGTACCGGGCGGCGCGCCTGAAGTTCTAAGTACCGTATTGCCGAAGCTTGTACGTCCAGCCTTGTGGGCAAGCCTGCTTTATGGCGCGCAAGCGGCCATGGCCAATGCGGGCATGGATAGCGTTCTGGTGCGGATTGCCTCATCGCTGGCGCTGGCGGGCCTGTTGGTACAATTGGTTACAGCCTTCCTGCAGCCGGGGCTACGACGTCCGGCGGGCTGGATAATATGGATATTCGCGGCGCTCTACGCCATCGGCATCCATGATGAAGTGTTCGCATGGCTGTCGAGTATCGGGCCACCATTTGGCGATCGCATTATCAGCCCGGTCTTTATTGTGCAGGCTATTCTGACCGCGGCGCTCTTCCTGTTTGCGGCCAATTGGCTGGCCAAGAAACTGAAAACGCGCGTCGATGACCTGCCCCGGGTCGAGCCGTCCTTGCGCATTCTCATGAGCAATGCCCTGCATATCGGCCTTTTCATTGGTGCCGCGATGCTGACGCTTGCTGGTCTGGGGATTCCGACATCGGGACTGGCCGTACTTGGCGGCGCGATTGGTGTTGGTCTGGGCTTTGGCATGCAACAGATTGTCGCGAACTTTATATCCGGTGTGATCTTGCTGACCGATCGCTCAATCAAGCCGGACGATGTGATTGAGGTCGATGATACATATGGCGTCGTGAAGTCGCTCGGCTTGCGCTATGCCTCGGTTATCACTCGCGATGGCAAGGAACACCTGATCCCGAATGAGCAATTGATTACCGACCGTGTGGTCAATTGGAGCTTTTCGAACAAGCAAGTACGGATCAAGCGCCGTCTCCGGATTGAATATGAGACCGATCTCAGGACAGCTTGCCAGCTTGTGGTTGAAGGCGTTGCGGAAGTCGAGCGTGTGTTAAGCGACCCGGCCCCAAAATGTCTCGTCATGGAGTTTGGCGAAGAAGCAGTTGAGCTGGAAGCGCGGTTCTGGATCAATGATCCGGAAAACGGCGTCAGTAATGTCGGCTCAGACGCTATGCTGTCGGTCTGGGACAAGTTCAAAGAGCATGGAATCGATATTCCGCTGCGCCATGAGGATGTGCTGATCACGCCGGGATCGACCCTCAAAGTCGAGATGGTCAAAGGCAAAGGCGGCGAAGAGCCAGAGAGTTAGCGCAATAACCGACCCTTTAGGGCGCGATCTATCGTCAGGGCGAGACCAGACAGAACCATTGTGAGGCCAAGAAACGCCGCTAGCTTCATCCACCAGGAATCGATCTTGTCATCGCCCGTAATGTCGAGGATATGAAACCGCCAGAGCACGTCAAAGATGCGCCACTTGGTCGTGCGCACAGATTTTACCACGGCGCGATCAGGATCAACCCAGAATGTCGCACTATCCGCGCCTTTGAACTGGATGCGCCAGAGCGGCGATGCTGAGCCCGCTTCGCGCGGCGGATATTCTACGAGTTCAGCCGCAATAATGTCGCCGTCACCAGCCCAGTTTGCAAGGGCGAGACGACGCGCCATGTCTTCACCCAGAGGCGTAATACGATCTCCTGACTGCGCATCAAACGCAGCATATCCTGTGCTGGTTTTGACTTCATAGATTGGACCATCAAGAAAGGGGCGCAGGGTGACAGATTGCGGCATCAAAGCGTCGCGGGTGAAAAGCTCATCCAAACGCTCTGTGTTGAAACCAGCCCCGATGAGCGGTGCAAACGCAGCTTCGCGGCGTAAATGTTCGCCGCGAATTTCAGTGATCGGAAACAGGGAAAAGAATAGGCCGCTGGCTGTCCAGGACAGCAGTAGGAGACCCGCGACAAGGCCAATTATCTTATGTGTGCGCCGAAGATTGAATGCAAACTTTGCCATCACCTTACCTTGGTTGTGGCCTGCTAAATCTCAGCGCACAGGCTTTGACAAGCGCGACCGACAAAAAAGTTTTGTAATTGTCCAGATTCCCTATTGACCACATTTGTAGTCGCGCTATTGACCACACCTGTAGTCAATCGGAGTCTGCCTATGACCCTGCAAATCACACCTGCTGAACTGGAACTGATGAAAGTTCTGTGGCGCACGCCTGGTCTGGGGGCATCAGAAATCGCTGAACAGCTGGAGAATGATCGCGACTGGAATATCCGTACGATCAAGACTTTGCTATCGCGACTGGTTGAGAAAGGCGCGCTGAAAACGGCGCAGGAAGGGCGGCGATTCTTATATACGCCGACAGTGGCTGAGAAGGTCTACCAGAAGAAAGCCGCTGGCCAATTTGTTGATCGGCTATTTGGTGGCCGCGCCGCGCCGCTGGTTGCGCAACTTGCTGATGCCCGCGGTCTGACAGACGAAGACATTAGCGAACTGGAAGCCCTGCTCGGGAGGCTGAAATCATGAACTGGTCAGAACTTCATCCCGTCATTCAGGAAATCGGACGCACCAGTCTCGCCGTCACGGCGCTGGTTGTCCTTGTCCTGCTTGTCCGCCGGCCCTTTGCCAGACGCTTCGGCGCCAAGGCGGCCTATGCGCTGTGGGCCGTGCCGCTGGCGCGCTTTGTCATGCCGCCTTTGCCGGGTAACTGGTCGCTGGCAGGCCTGTTAGGGTTCGGCCAGACGCAAGCTGCCCCAACCCCGATAGCTGAGTTGATTATCCCCGACCGCCCAGTTGGACAGGCAAGTGTTTACGAAGCGCCGCCAGCCGTTGCTGAGGCCCCTATCGCCCTTCAAACACCAGATATCTGGGCAAGTCTTGGCGGCGCGCTACTGTCAAATTTGCCGCTCATCCTGACCTCGGTCTGGCTTATCGGCGCACTGGTCTGGCTCGGTCGATCGCTGCGCAAGCAGGATGTTTTCCAGCGCCTGATCTGGGACGATTCTGAACCTGCGTCGGACGCTGTGCTCCTCGAATCGCAGCGCATTGCCCGCCAGATTGGACTGAAATCCCTACCCGCAATACGCACCAGCCTGTTGTGTAGCGGCCCGCTGGTGACAGGCCTGAAATCACCTGTTGTTCTGCTACCATACTGGTTTGAAGAGGATTATACTGAGGCTGAGCAACGCGACGCGCTGGTGCATGAGCTGATGCATCTTAAACGCCGCGATCTTTGGGCCTTCCAGATCGCCCGGATTGTCGCTGCGACGCAATGGTTCAACCCGTTCATTCACCTTGGTTTGAAAGCCTTCCGCACTGATCAAGAATCGGCCTGCGACGCAGATGTCCTGCGCCAAGCCAGCATTTCGCCAGCCGCCTATGGCCGTACACTTGTCAAAGCCGCCCGGCTGGCTCGCCCCTCAGATCGCCGTATTGCTGCGGCGAGCCTGACCCTCGCTCATCCCATAAAAGAAAGACTCATAATGATGCAGCACGCGACTCCCACACTCCGCAGCCGTCTGGCTGGTACCGCTTTGGCTGGTGTCTTAGGCACCGCCGCTATTTTCGCCACCGCTTCCTGTATGGCCGCGCAAGCCGACGAGAAAACCAGCCGGACTTTCGTATTCAATAGTCAGCACAATTTTGACGATGATCGTCAAATGGTCCTGCTGGGCGATCCATTTGCAGGCTTAGAGCCAAAACTCCACGCCATCGGTGAAATGGATTTTGGCGACATGGATATGGCTTTCGACATGGATTTCGACTTTGATGTCATGCCCCCCATGCCTCCTATGCCGCCAGAACTGGTGCAGGATTTTGCCGAGCTAGGCCAATCCTTCCAGTTCATGTTTGAAGGCGACGGTGAAGGCGGACAGCACATGTTCATGATGAAGTCAGGCGAGTCAGAGGCCGATTTCGAAGCCCGTATTGAAGCTTGGGCTGATAAAATCGAAGCGCGCGCTGAGGCCTTTGAAATCGAAATTGAAGCCCGCGCCGAAGAGTTAGAGCGCCGTACAGAGGCGATGACCGAAGCCTATGAAGCCAGAGTAGAAGCCTGGGCTGAAGCACATGAGGCGAGAGCCGAAGCTTGGGCTGAGAAGCACGAAGCCAAAGCCGAAGCCTGGGCCGCGAAAATCGAAGCGACATTCGATGAAGAGTTTGAAACCGAGATGGAAGCCGCTGGCGAAGTCGTCGAGCGTCTCGCGGAACAGTGCGAAGCGCGAGATGCAAGTGACCCGACCCCTGAAATTTTCAGCGCGACGAATGAAGCGAGCGGGCAAGAGTTCAAGGCTATCTGCGTCAATGGTGACCGCGATACGCTGAAGTCAGACGGTCTTGTTGACTGGGTGCAAACCCGCGCGGATCTGACCGACGAAGAAAAAACCGCTTTTATGGATCGGCGCAGTAACCACGAGAAAATCAAGATCACAATCGGTGAATTCGACCACGATCAAGACGAACTGGACGGCGCCGACAAAGAATAGTTCGTGCTGACCCCCTTAAAGCACTGACGTACAGCCTCGCATTTTTTGCGGGGCTGTTTTCTATCTGCTAGTCACGCACATGCCGATTCTGTCAGCCCTTATCATTCTCGCCGCGACGCTGATCACCTCGCTCATTTCCGGCATATTCGGAATGGCGGGCGGGTTGATCCTGATGGGCGTGCTGGCCGCTCTCGTCAGCGTTGCCATGGCGATGATTATTCATGGCACGATACAAATTTTCGCCAATGGCTATCGCGCTTTTCTGCTACGCGGCGACATAAATTGGCTGGTGTTTCGTCGCTATGTGGTCGGCGCGGTGTTTGGCGTTGGAGCCTTGTTTTTCATCAGCTGGGTTCCCGATAAACAGGCACTTTATTTGCTGCTCGGCCTGACGCCGCTCTTGATCTGGTTGCCAAAACGCTGGCTGTCGCTCGATATCCAGAGACCCGCTCACGCTGTGCTCGCGGGATTTGGTGTTCAAGGCTTGAACACGCTGGCAGGGGTCGCCGGGCCCCTCCTTGATCTGTTTTTTGTGCGCACAGACATGACACGCCAGCAGATCGTCGCAACCAAGTCGGTCACGCAATGCCTTAGCCACCTCATCAAAGTTGGATTCTGGACGGTGCCAGTTGTAACAGCCGCCGGATGGCAAGCGATGCCGCCGATCTGGCTATTTGTGCTCGCTGTGCCGCTCTCAATGCTGGGCACAAAACTAGGCGGCAAGGTTCTGGCCGTGATGACAGATGTGAGTTTCCGCCAATGGATGAAGGGGCTGGTGACCGTTATCGGCGCGGTGTTTTTGCTGCGCGCTGCCGGGCTATATTAGGCGACGCGCTGCAACGTTTCGGTGCGCCAGCCTAGCGCAGCATCGAAGGCAGGGGCCAATTCTTGACGCAAGCGCGCGCTTTCAGCGGCTTCGGCCTCAGGATGGTAGGCACGTCGCGTATCCTTGGCATGCTGCCCCATTTCGCGCGCTATGGCGGCGTCAATGTCAGCGGGCGATAGGTTCATATGGAGATGCTGGGAAACCGTTCTGATCGTTGCTTCCGGCGCGGTTTGCAGCTCGGCCTTTGACACTCGTGCGACGCGAGCACGCGATGCCAATACCGCATCATCGAGCAAGCGTTCTTGCGTTTCAAAGACAATCATCAACAAACGCAGCAAGCGCTGGACTGGCTCAAGCCCGCCGCGCTCTACCTCCAAGACATGCGCGCGGAAGGTCGATTTTGCTGACAGGAAATGATTGAGCAGGTTCAGCGAATAGGCGAGGCGCGACTTGCCGCCGCGCAGATTGGCGATCAGAAAGTCTTCAAGGCTGGTATCAATAATCGCCCAGCGCAGGTCTGGTGAGGCGTCGATAATATCTGACAGCAAAGTGTTCGCCCAATTGGACGGTTTAGACAGCGCGGGTATGTCGCCCCAGGATTTCCGCAACTGGCCAAGCGTATACGCTATCACGCCTTGCCAGCGCGCTTTGTCCTGGCTGAGGGCGTGCCCTTTCGCCTTTAATGTCGCAAGCTCTACCAGAATATGCGGCTCACTATAACAAAGGGCTGAGCCATTGCCTTGCAGCAACCGCCCAAGCAATGTTGAGCCACAAAATGAGATGTGGGCCAGGACCCTATCGGTCTTTTGGACGGGTGCCGGATTTTGCCAAGCTAGCGCATCATCAATTTCAATAGTGATCGTCTGATTGCCATGACTGATCGGAACGCGGCCATCCAGAAAAGACGCATCGCGAATGATATTTTCACTGGTCCGCACAAAGCTAACTGTACCCGTCTCAGGATTGATTGAAGCCAGAAACCATTCAGGAACAGTCGAAATGCTCTGTAGCGAAGTATCTGGCATGACGCGTCCGATTGATTCTGTTTATCAATAAATATTTATCGATAAACAAGATTCAATCAAGCCCTTTCAGCGTCTGCGTTAAATTTGTAATGTATGAAAACGTCAGATATGCAGTGCCCGCTACACATGTCGAATTACACCTGTAGCTTAAGGCGTCTTTATAGGCAAGAGAAACCCCGAAATATTCTGGCTTGCGGCTTAGTCTTTAAGAGACGCCGTCATCCGCTCAAGCGTATCCTTGCGGATGAGGCGCTTATTGCCTGTCAGGGATGGTCCGGAGATCTGGGTCAGGCCGCGCGCATAATTCATCGCTGTTGCCATGACCGCTTCTGGCTCAACCGCCATATCAAGATATCCCGCTTTGACCGCGCTGGCCGGATCAAAGAGCTGACCGAAAATCGCCGAATGCTGCAAATAGGCCGAACTGAGGCGAGCTTGCATGAGCTCTGTCGCAAAGACCGGAATAACCATTTTAATGACCGTCTCATTGGCACCAAGCTTGAAATCGCCTGCCGCGCCAATGCGCAGGTCGCTGGCGAGCAGGATAAAGCTGCCCATTGCTACAGCATGACCTGTGCAGGCCGCAATGACGGGGAGTTTGAAGTCGTACAAGCGAAGCGCCAGCTTGCCGCCATCATTGACCAGCCCCATTGCTTCTTCCTGTGTGGTTTCCAGCAAAACCTTCAGATCAAAGCCGCCCGAAAAGCGTTTCTCACGCCCCGTCAGGACCACGGTTTTGGCATTTTTTTCCGCTTCATCGAGACAGGTATGTAGCGCCTCAAGCATGGCTGGGTTGATGGCATTGGCTTTGCCATCATCCATTGTGATAACGGCGATATCGTCTTCTATTTTTAGCGTTGCAGACATGGTCTTCTCCCAGAATTTCTATCTTGTTTTCACGCCTTCTCGCCGCGGCAGGCAAGCCTGTCTTTACGTCAGCTTCGGCGCTCGCGGAAGAATGACGTTAGCAGCTCAGCTGCGGCAGGCGCAGCATTTGTGTCTTCGGTCACATCAGGGCGCCAGTGACAGGTGGGTTGTTCGAAAAACTTTCCGCCATTCACGATCGCGCCGCCTTTAGCGTCCCGCGCCGCAAATGTCAGGCTGGCAAGGCGCGCAAAACTGATCGCGCCCGCACACATAGCGCAAGGCTCAAGCGTCACATAGAGGCGCAGCTTCGGCAGGCGGTAATTGCCGATTTTCTGTGCCGCCCGGCGGATGGCAACGATCTCAGCGTGCGCTGTCGGGTCGTGTTCACCAATCGGGCCATTGCGGCCTTCAGCGATAATCTCGCCTGTCAGAGGATCAACAATCACTGCGCCGACGGGCACTTCACCAACCGATGCAGCTTCGGCTGCCAGTGCCAAAGCGCGCTGCATAGGGGCATTTGCGTCAGTCATGGGGTTTCCTTCGCTGGCTAAGGCCGTAAAGGCAAGCCTATGCGTGTTGTTGGCGGAGATTTGAAAGGGCGGGTTATCGCCGCGCCGAAAGGCCGGGACACACGCCCGACCTCAGATCGGGCGCGCGAAACATTGTTTAATGTCCTCGCCCATGCGGACTGGACACCGCCGCTGGATGGCGCGCGTATCATGGACGTGTTTGCCGGCTCCGGCGCGCTGGGGATTGAAGCGCTATCGCGCGGGGCTGAGTTCTGCCTGTTTGTTGAGTCTGGCCGCGAGGCGAAGCGCACATTGGCTGGCAATCTGGCAGAATTGGGCCTGAACGCGCGCGGACAGCTTTATCGCCGCGGCGCAACCGATCTTGGTAACCGCTCCAGCGGGATTGGGCAGGCTTTCTCTCTGGTCTTCATGGACCCGCCTTATGATAAAGGACTGGTCAGGCCAGCGCTGCATAGCCTCGTGGCAGGCAACTGGCTGACCCCTGATGCCTTGATTATCGCCGAAACAGGGCTTGAAGAGATCGTTGAGCCCGCAGGCTGGGAAATTATCCATACGCGCACGATTGGTGCGGCGAAAATCTGGTTCCTGAAACGCCCGGCCTAGGCTTCCAGAAACTCGTGACGCAGATCGACGCTGGATGTATTGGTGCCAAGATGCTGGGCACACCCGCCAAGCCAGACGTCTGCGGCCTTGCGCCCGCGGTCACGCAGATCGGTCAGGAAGGTCCAGCTGGTGTCGTATTTGGTTTGCATCGAGAATTCGAGCAGGTCGCGCCCACCCCGGATCGCATGGATGTTCAGGCGGCGATATCGCTTCATCATCGACTCTTTCAGCATGCCATCATCCAGCAATTTCTGGACAAAGGCGATGGCCCGCAATTCGCCAATCAGCGCCGCGTTAAAACTGATCTCATTCAGCCGGTCCATGATTTCCGGGACGCGCTTGGGCACGCCCAGCCGCGAAATCGGATTGAGCAGAACCAGCAAGACATCGCGCGGCGCCTTGTCATAGATCAGAGGAAACAGGCTGGGATTACCCATATAGCCGCCGTCCCAATAGGCGTGGCCATCAATCTCAACAGCGCGGAAGGTTTGCGGCAGGCAGGCCGAAGCCAGTACGGCGTCGCGCGTAACTTCAGCGCCCTGAAATACTTTGACCCGTCCCGTCTCCACATTCGTGGCAGACAGGAAGAGATCAATCGGCGCATTACGCGCCGCATCAAAATCGATCACCTCGTCCAAGGCGTCGCGCAGGACATTCAGATCAAACGGGTTGAACTCATACGGGCTCGCGACACTGGCAAACGCCATCGCAGCCTGAAACGGCCCGAACGGCATCATGGCGGTCAGCGGATTCGGCATGGTCACAGCAGAAAAAGCCGCACCCTTTTGCGACACAGTCCGCCAGAACAATTCCAGCGCCTCTTTCGCACCATCAATGCCGTTCTTTGCATAGCCAGCCGAATAGGCGACCGCATTCATGGCCCCTGCAGACGTTGCGGTAATCGCCTTGACGTTGAGATTGCCTTCTTCGCTGAGACGGTCGAGCACGCCCCACGTAAACGCGCCGTGAGACCCACCGCCTTGCAAGGCGAGGCTCAAATTCCGAGATTTCGATTTTGCCATAAATAGTCTCTCTGACGATCTGCAGGCGTATGTGGCACAAAGTCTTTACTGTGGCTTCAATGGTTTGTGCTTAATCTGCAGGTGATGTGCAATTTAGTTCACCCTTCAGGCGATATTCGCCCGGTTCCGGCAGCGGGGATTGTCTGTCTGCGCGGCGAGAGCGTATTGCTTGTTCGCCGGGCAACACCGCCGCGCCAGGGCGAGTGGTCAATCCCGGGTGGGCGGATAGAACCCGGTGAAACGGCGCGAGCTGCGGCGTTACGGGAACTGAAAGAAGAAACGGGTATTGAGGCTGAGCTTGGCGGCGTGATCGATGTGGTCGACGCGATGTTCAAGACCGAGGATGGCGATCTGACCCACCATTATGTTCTGATTGATTATGTCGCCACATGGACGGCCGGTGAACCGCTGGCCGGAGACGATGCGGCGGACGCACAATTCTTCCCGCTCACAGACATTCCAGCGCTTGGCATCTGGCCCGAAACGACCCGTATCATCAACCAAGGTGCCGCAATTGCCCGCCGGGCCGCAAAGGCGTAGAGTAGAGAAAATGCTGATTTCATTGATCAAACTCATTCCGGCAGCTGGCGCACTACTGCGCGGGGCGCAGGCTGACCCTGAGCCGGCGCCAGCCCCTTCACCAGACGCTGCCGCAGAAACCGGGCCTGGGCCAGATGCGGCTGCGGAGCCTGAGGCCGATACGCTGGAAGGTGTTGAGGGTGAAGGCGAACCGGCTCTTGCGGGGGAGCCGCCAGAGGGCGCGGACGTTTCTACACCTTCTGAGGTCGTCGCAGCGCAACCTGTGGTAACCGAACCGGTACCTAAGAAATCTGATCCGATTGAGGCGATAACCGATACAGCAGAGACGGCAACTGAAGCAGCTTCTGAACTCGTGACATGGATTGGTTCGGGCCAGCGTGAGGCGCTTTTTGCAGTCTCTCTGGCCGTAGGCCTGACGATTATTCAGTATTTCCTGCGGTGGGCTATTTTGAAAGGCGTCGTGCGCTTGCCGCGTATGGACGATTATTCTTTCTCAGCCCTGTTCCAGCGTGTCGTGAAGCGGTTTCACATCCTCTCCATGATCGCTATCGCCCTCTGGGTTACGGATATCTTTGTCGATTTTCCTGGGGCGATGTCCGGCATCATCCGCATTCTTTGTGTTCTGGCCACGGTGCTGCAAGTTGCGGTTTGGGTTCAGGAGTTTGCTGTCTCCGCCATCCGTCGCAATGTGCATCGCGGAGCAGGTGACGCAGTTGCATTGGCCTCGGCCTTCAACATCATCAAATGGTTCATCAGTTTCGCGGTCTGGTCGGTCGCGATCCTGCTTATCCTCGATAATATCGGCACGGATGTTACCGCTCTGCTTGCTGGTCTGGGTATTGGGGGTCTCGCGCTGGGTTTCGCGGCGCAGGGCGTGTTTCGCGACGTGTTTTCATCCTTGTCCATCGTCATCGACAAACCCTTCCAGATTGGCGATACGATCCGGTATGGCGATACGTGGGGCGCGATTGAGGAAATTGGCCTGAAGACCACACGCATTCGGGCCAAATCTGGCGAGCAGATCATTATTTCAAACACAATGTTGCTGGATTTCGAGATCCACAATATGCAGCGCATGAATCGCCGCAGGATCGAAACTGAATTTGGTGTGGTCTATGAAACCGATCCGGAAGTTGCTGAAAAGATCCCTGCATTCGTCGCCGAATTGATGAAATCTGTTCAGGGGATTGAGTTTGACCGCTGCGGCATGTCCGGTTTCGGACCAAGTTCGCTTGATTACTCGCTCGTCTTCTTCTCCCTGCAGCCTGACTTCAATCGCTCAATGGCGGCGCGGTCACGCGTCTTGTTGGCTCTGTTCCGGGCGTTCAAGGCCGAAGGTATCGAGTTTGCCTACCCAACCCAGACGCTACATATTGAAGGTTTTGGGAAAACGGCAGAACCGAACCGCGTTCAGCAATCGCGCGTAAAGTTTGAAGAGCCCGTTTAGGCGGGACCGCGCGACTTATTCGACAGTCCACCCGCGAGGGGTCTTACGCGCTTCCAGCGTCATGGTCGCGCCTTCAGCGTTCTCATGAACGGTAGACTCAGTGCGTGATCCAACAAAGACACGCATCAACAGGGCAACACAGGCGAGCGTGAGGCCCGCAGCAGCCGTGGCGATGGCGATAATGCCTGCGGCAAAGATCAGCGCAACAGCCAGAAACGCCTTGCTCAGCAAGTTACCAGTTCGGCGGAGAAACGCATAAAAAGCCTGCGGCGCTCCAAACGGTGCGGTGGGTGTCGATGTCATCTTCACTCCTCTTATCGTTAAAAGATGGAATGCAAATCACGCGCCGTCAACGCTTGGGCGCATGAAAATTGATCAATTCGTTGCGAGCAGACCGCGTTCGGCGCGGATTCGGGCATAAGCGGTCGTAATTGCAGCAGCCTTGTCATGTGCAGCCGTTTCAAACTCACGTGGCGCGCCGTTCTGGACCACAAGATCCGGATGATTGGCGGCCATTAAGCGTCTGTAGGCAAGGCGTATATCCCCGAATTCGGCGTCATGTGCGACACCAAGAATATGATAAGGATCATCACGGTCAGGCCCCAAATGGCCAGCTTTGATGCGCCGGAAGGTCGATTCGTCAAACCCGAAGGCCTGAGACACGGTCTCCAGATAGGTCATTTCATCAGAAGTAATCACGCCATCGGCCGCCGCGATCATGAACAGACCATCCAATACACCTTCCAGCAGGCAAGGGCGTGCCTGGTATTTGCGACCAATTTTTCGTGCATAGGATTCGTAGCCAGTAACGGTTTGGCGGGCGAGATTAAACACCCGGCGCACCGCAGCGGCATCCTTTGGCGCAGTGCGAAACACCCGCGAAAAGACCATAATCTCATCATCGGTTACCCTGCCATCTGCCATTGCCATCTTGGCACCAAGACCGACGACCGCTGCCGTAAACCCGACATCATTGGGGTCTGGCGCACAATCAAGGTCAGCCGGGACGGGGTCATCAACCACATCCACGTCGAACAGCCGTCGGCCGCCCTCAATCAACCTTTGCCAGAGAGACATAGCGCCTCTTATAGCGAAAATATTCAAGTGCGCGAGTGAGCGGGGCATAACAATCGTGTCAGCCACTTGGATTACTAGAGCTTTAGGTGCGTGGATTTGAATTTATGCTAATTTGAAACTGATGAGCGGCACCTGTCGCCCGTCCTGATCAGATTCGCGCAGCAAGGCCTATTTGGCGCGCGTGCGGGTTTGTCCGGAAAGTCAATTGCGTCCCCCACCACCCGGCTTTCCGGGGCGCCTCGTCGGTTTCCCCAAAAACCGACGGGGTGATGGTGCTTACCTGCGCAACTGATTGAAAAGACTGGCTCAATCACAGAATATCAATTTCAGGTCGAGTAAGACAAAATTTACCGTAACACACGAATTTCTGCGCCGGGGACTTTGGATAATTATCAAGGGCGGGGTTTATGTCGAACTATTTTGCAAAAGACGGCGCGCGCGAATTGCAGGCGCGTATTCAGAAATATTGGGCCGAGCGAGGCTATAAAGTTGAGGTTGACGTGGTTGCGTCAGACTATGACGCGAAAGTGCGTTCTGTACGCTATGATGTGCGCAGCTCCATGCGCAACGGGATGCCGCGTAAAAAGGTGGCCTGATCGCTTAGGCGTCAGGTCGTTGGGGGTCTGCCGGCCTGTTTCAGGTCGGCGATCTCAGCCTTCAAGTCGGTCAGCATCTCCAGAACCTGCTCCAGCTCCTTGCCAGCCTCACCGAACTTTTCATCAATATCTTCGTCGATCTCGTCGAGATGTTCTTCTGTAATGTCGCGGTGATTGGCGGCTAGGGCGTCGACGATAAGCGCGATAAATAAGTTCAGCACAGCAAAGCTGGCGACAAAAATGAACACCAGAAAGAAAAGCGGCGCATAAGGGTGGCCGTCATCAACCACTTTCTGCACCACTTCAAACCGCCAGCCATCCATCGTCATGACCTGAAACAGGGAATAGGCTGAGCTTGGTAGATCCCCAAACAGCAACAGGACTTCTTCATTCTCAGTATTGCCAAACATGTTGGTCGCCATCACCGCTCCGACATAAGTCAGTAAGGTCAGGACCGCAAAGATCGCGCCCATACCCGGCAGAGCTTTCAGCAATGCCTCGGTAATCCGCCGCATCATCGGAACAATATGGAGCAATCGCAAAACCCGCAGCACACGCATCGCGCGCAGTACGGCAAACCCATGCGCGCCCGGCGCAATCGCAAGGCCGATGACGATAAAGTCAAACCAATTCCAACCCTGCGAGAAGAAACGCAGCCTGTAGACAATCAGCTTCATCGCGATCTCAATAGCGAAGATAATCGTCACAGCGCGGTCAAAGCTCTCCAGCGCGCTCACAAGACCGGGGATGAGCTGGCGTGAATAGGTGAGGATTCCAAGCACGATGGCATTGGCAATGATCAGGCCAGTTATGGCGTAGCGAAATGCCCGGCTCTCAATGAGATCTTCCATACGTGAGTTGGACGTTGTCAGGTCTAGCGAGCCCTGTTTCATTGTCTGTCCCCAAATGATGACTGCATTCCGTCTTAGCGCGATTGGTGCGGCAATCAATCCGACTACACGCAGAACGCTGGCCACATCATGTCGCTTTCTCAAACCCCTCTGCGCTCAGCCCTGTTCTGGCCGGCGAAATTGTTTTACCTCTTTGCCGTTCAGACAAGCCAGTCCATATGAAGCGCTGGGCCATGCAAGGGATAAACAGATGACGCTGATAATGATCGCGATGATACTTGGCGGATTTGTCCTGCTCTTTGTCGGCGGCGAAGCGCTGGTGCGTGGCTCAGTCGGGATTGCCCGCAAGTTCGGCCTGTCAGAACTGATTATTGGACTGACACTGGTTGGCTTCGGTACCAGCCTGCCGGAACTGGTGACCAGCCTTCAGGCGCTGTCAGAAGGTGCCGTCGGCCTGTCAATTGGCAATGTCATTGGTTCTAATGTCGCCAACATCCTCTTGGTACTTGGCGCCGCTGCCTTAGTGGCGCCTATCCTGTGTTCGCCGCGCGCTTTGGCCCGTGATGGTCTGATCATGCTACTTGTCACGCTGGTCTTTGCGGCCCTGATTTGGTTCGACCAGTTCAGCCGGATAACGGGGATTATCATGGTGGTCGCCCTTGTCGGCTATTTGCTTTTTTCAATCCTCATGGACAAACGCAGCAACCATAGCCCGGCCGCGACCCTGCACGAGGCTGAGGCTGAAGAGATAGAGACCAATGACCCTTTCCTTCTGTCGATCGTACTGGCCGTTGGTGGCATTGCAGCTGTCGTATTTGGCGCTCGCCTGCTCGTAGATGGCGGCACAGATGCAGCCGTGGTCTTTGGCGTTTCAGATACCGTTATTGGCATCTCAGTTCTGGCCATCGGGACCAGCCTTCCTGAGCTTGCAACCTCTGTCATTGCGGCGCGGCGGGGCAATGCAGACGTTGCGCTGGGTAATGTCATCGGTTCAAACATATTCAATATTCTGGGTATTATCGGCGTTTCAGCCATCGTCTTCCCATTCTCGATTGCTGCGGCCCCGATCACAGCTGGCGCCCCGCTTGAAGTCGCCGCGATGCAGTTCAATGCGGTAGCGAGCCTGGTCACCTGGACTGATATGGGCGCCCTGGCACTGTCAGTCTTCCTGCTTGGCCTGTTTGCCTATACAGGGCGCAAGCTCGCACGTTGGGAAGGGTTTGTTCTATTAGCGAGCTATGCTGTCTATCTCGGCCTGCGATTTGATGTGATCCCATCGCTGCCACTCGGGGGCTAGATCATGACTGACAAGGATATCTATGACGGCCTTGGCCAGCTTGGCCAACAGACCGCAGCGCCGACCTCACCAGATGATGCGCAGATGGAGCGCGTCCCAAACCCGCATCCCGATACACTTTATCTGGCCCGCTTTGTGTGTCCGGAATTTACCTCGCTCTGCCCGGTGACAGGTCAGCCCGACTTTGCGCATCTGGTTATCGACTATGCGCCTGGCGATTGGCTGGTTGAGAGCAAGAGTCTGAAGCTCTACCTCACCAGCTTCCGTAATCACGGCGCATTTCACGAGGACTGCACACTGCGTGTGGGCAAAGATATCGCCGACCTGCTTACCCCGCGCTGGCTGCGCATTTCCGGCTATTGGTATCCGCGTGGCGGCATCCCGATTGATGTCTTCTGGCAAACGGGCGCTGTGCCGGAAAGCCTTTACGTCCCTGATACAGGTGTCGCGCCTTATCGTGGTCGCGGTTGAAGCGATCTAGAGGACTTCAACATTCTTGCGGAACGCGCGTACGGTCCGTACACCATGCAAGATGGCGTACAGAATGATCGCCGTGACACCAAGGATCGCCCAGATGACGAGCCCGATAACAATATCGTCTGAACGCATATTCCCGATATCGCCTTCCTCGTAGGCCAGAAGTCCTCCAAGGAAGAGAATAAACAGAACGATGCTACTCAATGTATACATCAGAGCCGCATGCCATACGCGTCTTTTACGCATGAAATACCTGATCGGAAATACAACAGCGCCATAGACCGCCGCCATCAGCGAGCCGATGCCAATCCACTGCCCTGCATTTTCAGTCGAGCTATTATAATCCATGTCTTCGAAACCACCCATGGACGTCATGAAAGCTACAAAACCGCCGACGACGGGGATAATATCGATCCATTTGAAGGGTAGGAAGTCGCGTAGTTTCTTGTTCTTCGCCTTGGCGGCTTTGGTTTTCTCGACCGTTTTCTCAACCCGCTTTGCGACCTGATGCTCTGTCGGTGCGCGCGGCGCGGGTGCAGGCTGGGTGCTTGGCGGCATGCCAGGCTCAGGCGCAGTCAGTAGCGCGCTAGGGGCCTCGGTGCCTGGGGCGGGTGTGTTCTCGATATCCAGCGTCGCAGCAAGACGGTCAGCCAGTTTCGCCGCCTTCTTGTGCGGCTCTGGGTACATTTGCAGCCAGTTGCGCGAGGCCAGCTCGTAGAGGAAATGCCCTTTGGGCTGGGTATCCTCAATCAGGACAGGCACAATTGTCTTGTCCAGCGTATCGGCAATGGCCAGCTCTTTCTTGAGCTGTTTCGAGGCATTGCAGTCCTCAGAAAACAGGATGACCAGCGCGCCTGATGTTTCAAGGCCAGCGACAATCGCGTCGCGCCAGTCCTGACCCCCATCAATCAGCTGATCCCACCAGACAGCAATTCCGCGCTTTTCCAGCTCGGCAACCAGCGCTCTGGCAATGGGTTGGTCGCTTCGGCGATAGCTGAGGAAAATATCGTACTGCATGACAAACCCGCCTTGATGAGCCAGCGCCTCCGCATGCGCCAAGGATCAACCTAACACTGATCGCAGCGGCGTGAACACCCTGTAATGCCTAACAATCGGTTCTCGCCACGCGGTCTGCTCATCGCAGGTTCATTTGTATTGGATAAAGACTGCAATATGATCAAAGCCTTATCTGCATGCCTGTCGGGACTTATCTTGATTGCGGCGCTCCCTGCTGCGCAAGCTGAGCCTGCGTGCAAACAATCCGAAATTGCCTGTGTCTTACAGGCGGCATGGGGCGCGGCGCTCGTGCTACCGGAAGAAAAGCAGCGCCGTTTGCAACCGCTCTTTCTTGAGCTGGCAGCACATAGCGGCGATGCAGAATTGTTGCAGACATGGCAGACCCGCTGGCCTGATATGACGCTGGACGCGGCAACCTATCCGGACTTTGGGTGGGAAAAAGCCCGCAAGATTGTTGAAACCGAAGGTGTCGACACGCTCATTCGTTTTGCCCGCGAGAAGCGTGCTCCCCTGAACTTTGGGCGCAGTGACATATTACTATCGGCAGGAAAGCGCATGATTGCAGATCAACCGGGCGAAGCGGCGAAATTGAACGCGGCTCTACTTGAACTGGCCGCCTCCGCCTCTGACTTTGAACAACCCGAGCTGGCAAACGCCGCTGCGGAACTCTCCATGTATCGCTGCGATGCCGCGCAATTCGACAAAGCCATGCGGCTCGCCCGGGATCCACGCAACTTGCGATACGGTTTCTGGCAGGCTCGGCTGTCGGGTGATCTTGATGGTCTCCTGTCGCGTGTACGTGAAGAGGCTGATGATAGCGACACGCGCCATGTCCGCCGGGCGCTGGATGGCTACCGTGCGATTGTCGAGCTTGGATATTGTGCGGCAAAAACAGGCAATGGTGACGCGTGAGGTTTTGAGTATAGTCTCTGAATGACTGATGATTCTACCAAGCCCGTTCCTGAATCTATCGCTGGCCCTGCCGAGATTGGCGCGCTGGCGCACCTTTACCGCGCAGAGGTCTTTCGTTCGACGGCGTGGCGTCAGCGCCTGGATACGACAACAAACTGGGCGGTGGTGTCGACCGGGATTGCGCTCTCAATCAGTTTTTCCAGCGAAACCGCCTCGCCGCTTCCCATTGTCTTGGTCGGAATGCTGACAGGCATGTTCTTGCTGCTCGAAGCCCGGCGCTATCGTTATTTTTCGGTCTGGAAGTTTCGCGCGCGGATGCTTGAGATCAGTAATTTCGTTCCGATGCTACGCGGTGAGGGCGCCAGTATACCGGTTAATCGCGGCACAGCGCTCTCGGATGATTATTTGCGCCCGCGCCACCGGATATCAACGTTGCGGGCATTGGGCCGACGCATTCGGCGAAATTATGCATGGATATTTATCATCCAGGGCATTGCCTATTTTGCCAAGATTGCGATCCATCCAACCGATGCCCAGACAATCGAGGAGTTTGTTTATCGCGCGCATATCGGTCAGATTCCCGGCTGGGTCTGCCTTGTCCTCGGCGTACTCTGCCATCTGATTTGGATCTTCATCGCGATCTATACCAAGCGCCTCGAAAACGCCGACAAGCGGATCACATCGGACTATTTACAGCCTGAGTTCGAATAGCTGACTTGATTCTTCAGTCTTGCGGCTTGCGGCTTGCCGCTTGATCGGGTAATGACGCGCCTTTCCGAGATACAGATGCCGGTCAGAAATCGGTGTCGCAGCACGCCAAGGAAGCTTCGAGATGAAAGCCGATACGCACCCAGACTACCATTTCATCACTGTCGTGATGACCGATGGGACAGAATACCAAACCCGCTCAACCTACGGCAAGGAAGGTGACCGCCTTGTGCTGGACATCGATTCCAGCTCGCATCCGGCTTGGACAGGCGCAACATCAACGCTTGATCGCGGCGGCCGCGTTTCACGCTTCAAGGACAAGTTCAAAGGCTTCATGTAGCTTTAGGAACGCCCTAAAAAGACAATCAACCCCGGTCTGTTTCAGGCCGGGGTTTTGTTTTGACCACACTTGTAGTCAATCCTGTTGACATATTGTTTTTCGATAATTACAACAGCCTCGTGTTCAGGGAGTGAGAGACTTTTGCTTGAAGGAGCATTCGCAATGATACGTCCTTTTCTGCTGGCTTCCGCAGCCGCCCTTTGTCTGACAGCCACAGCCACGGCCGAAACACGCAGCTATGACGCTGCTGGTTTTACCGGTCTTGACGTGTCGGCTGGTATCGACGTCATTTTCGAAACAGGTAACAGCTTTTCTGTCACTGCCGAAAATGAAAAAGGTGATTTCAGTGATCTGAAAATTGAAACCAAAGGCGATGCTTTGGTCATCACACGCGCCAAGAAAAACTGGAATGGCTGGAAAAAACGTGAACGCTATACGGTCACAGTCACTGCGCCCGTGATTAGCGAAATTGACGCGTCATCTGGCGCTGATGTCAGCGGGAGCGGCCTGACCGGCGAGACGACCTCTCTGTCTGCCTCATCTGGCGCTGATATTGATGTCACAGATATTCAGGTGACGAATATCTCACTCGATACATCCAGCGGCGCCGATATTACCGCGTCGGGGACATGCAATAGCGTCACCGCTGAAAGTTCGTCAGGGTCTGATATCGAGGCGGGCGATCTGATCTGCCTCACCGGGAATGCCGACGCATCCAGCGGTTCAGATATCGAAATCCATGTCACACAGAGCGTTATTGCAGATGCCTCAAGCGGCGCCGATATTGACGTTAGTGGTGGACCAAAGGATGCCGACATCGACAAATCCAGCGGCGGCTCTGTCCGTATTCGCAGCTAAATCGATTTCGCTTTAGTCAAAACTGAACTCATCCGCCGTGTAGCCCGGATTGGGCCATTGCAGGTCCATCGCTTCCAATGTGCCGCGTACAATCCGGGCGATCATGGCATTGCGCCGTGTGCGGCTGTCTGCCGGCACGATATGCCAGGGCGCGTGCGATGTTGAGCAGCGCTGCACAGCGGTTTCGTAGGCTGCCATGAAGTCTGGCCACAATTTGCGATCTTCAATATCGCCAGGATTAAACTTCCAGAGCTTATGTTCCTCGGTCAGACGCTCCTGCAAGCGGATGCCTTGCTGCTCATAGCCGACATGCAGCATGAATTTCAAAATCGTGACGCCATTTTCAGTTAAGTGTTTCTCGAAAGCGTTGATCTGCTCATAGCGCTGTTCAATTGCTTCTGGCGGCGCAAACTTGCGGACTTTGACGACCAGCACATCCTCATAATGCGAGCGGTCGAAGATACCGATCCGGCCCTTTCGCGGCACGGCTTCATGGATGCGCCATAGATAGTCATGCGCCAACTCGGTCTTGCTTGGCGCTTTGAACGCTTCAACCTGCAGGCCTAGCGGGCTGGTGCGCGCGAACACGTTACGGATTACCCCGCTCTTGCCGGACGTATCCATGCCCTGAAGTACCACCAGCAAAGCCCGGTCGCGATTGGCGTATAGCTTGTCTTGTAGTTCATCGATTACGGCCGCATCCTTGCGCAGGCTAATACGCGCCTCTTTCTTGTCCGGGAACAGACGACGCTCGCCGCTATCGCGGGCGCTCAGGTCAAACGGTTGTCCCGGCGGCGCAATCAGCGCTTCGCGCACCTGATCGATTTCTGGTTGTGACACGTCTTACCCTCCTGAAAAGCAAATAAAAAAAGCCGCGCCATGACAGCGCGGCTTTGATACAAGTGCAAGCGATTAAAGCTTACGAAGAATAGTATTCGACGACCTGTGCAGGCTCCATCATGACCGGATAAGGCACATCATTCAGCTCAGGCATACGGACATAAGTTGCCGTCATCGCTTTGGGATCGACCTCAATATATTCTGGCAGATCGCGCTCAGGTGAGCCGAGGGCTTCCAGAACCAGCGCCATGTTGCGAGACTTTTCGCGGATCTGAACCACATCGCCAGGCTTCAGGCGGTAAGAACTGATATTGGTTTTAACGCCATTGACCAGTAGGTGGCCGTGATTGACAAATTGGCGTGCCGCAAAAATTGTTGGCACAAATTTCGAGCGGTAAACAAACGCATCAAGACGCGATTCCAGAAGACCGATCAGATTTTCAGCTGTGTTGCCCTTGCGGCGCGCCGCTTCAACGAAGGTCGCACGGAACTGTTTCTCGGTGATATCACCATAATAGAATTTCAGTTTCTGCTTGGCCATGAGCTGCATGCCAAAGTCGGAAACTTTGTTACGGCGGTTCGGGCCATGCTGACCTGGGCGGTTAGGGCGTTTATTGAAAGGTGATTTGGGGCGACCCCAGATATTCTCACCAACGCGGCGATCAATCTTATACTTCGCCGAGTGACGACGTGACATGGCATATTCCAATTTTTGACGTGGACTGGTGGGCGATCTGTTCACCCACGATCAAAACGGCAGTTCCACACCGACCCGTGTTTAAGCGGCGTCTAAAACAGGAAACAGGCCTCCGAGTCAAGCCGCAAGGCCAGCAGGGTGATGTGGCGCGCTGATAAATGTTATACTGTCTGTTGTGAGCCATATGAGACACAGATTCAGGCCCGATATATTCCTTCGCAAGCGTGCTGCGCGCTGGCTAGTGTTCTCGCTTGCGGCGATGGCGCTTACTGCCTGCGCGAATACGGCACAGAATACACCGCTTGCCGCAGACGTTATCGAAATTCCGTATGAGATGTCCGAGTTTGGTTTGATGTCCGTCGAGGCGCGCCTGAACCACGCTCAAACCCACCGTTTCGTCATTGATACTGGCGCGACCCGTTCGGTCATTTCTGCCGATACAGCAAGCCAACTTGGGCTGGAGGTCGATGACACCAAAACCACGATGGTGCATGGAATATTCGAGAGTCAGCTCAGACCCTTCACGCAGGTCGCTCACCTTCAAATCGGGGCAATTAGTGTACAAGAGGCAGATCTTGTCGTGCTCGATAACCCCGAGATCACCGGCAAGGGTGTCAACTTGCTTGGTGTCGATATCCTCAAGGATTATGCGTTTGAAGTCGACACCAAAGCGGAGGTCATTCGCCTACATCCTGCCACGACCTTCTCGGCAGGGCGCTTCAGGGCATGGACCAAGATTCCGCTTGAGACCAACCCCTATGACGCCAATGATTATGGTCTCTACTTCGCCGAAGCGAGAATTGATGGAAAGAATGTCCCGGCGATTATCGATCTTGGTGCAGCTTTCTCAGCGATGAATTGGGAGAGTGTACGCAGTCGGCGATTGAAGCGGTTGCGAAGGTCGCTTCGTGAACAATGGCAGCTTTCCGGGGCAAATGGCGATTTCAGTCCGCTTGTTGTTGCCCGCTACGGTAACATTGCAATGCAAGGTCACTCCTGGAACGAACAAAAACTGGTTGTGGCTGACCTCCACACGCTCGACATCCTCGGTTCACAGGGGCAGCCTCTTATGCTGGCCGGTGCTAATATGTTTCTGGGCCAGGACTATGTTATCGATTTCGCCCGGCTCACGCTCTATGTGAAGCCATCAAGGAGTAAACTAGACCCCAATGCAGTCATCAGACTTGGGGATTCACGGATACTGCCTGTGGCCCGAATCGATTGGCCCCGCTAGACTGGCCCCCATGCCTGATACTGCGCAACTTCCGTCCCGGCCGACCATACGGCAATTACCCCCGGATGCGATCAATCGCATTGCCGCCGGCGAAGTTGTTGAGCGCCCGGCGGCGGCGGTCAAGGAGCTGGTCGAAAACGCGCTTGATGCAGGCGCGCGATCAATCTCTGTCAGCATTGAAGGCGGCGGACTGAAGCGGCTGATCATCGAAGATGATGGCTGCGGCATGACGGCTGAGGACATGACGCTGGCATTGCAGCGACATGCGACATCCAAACTCGTACCCGGCGTAGATGGCCGGATCGATCTTCTCAATATCCACACAATGGGGTTTCGCGGCGAGGCGTTGCCCTCGATTGCCAGTGTCAGCCGCATGACGATCAGTTCGCGCGCGTCGGGCGAGGACGCGGCTGAGATGTTCATTGAAGCGGGCCGTATTGAGGGGCCAAAGCCTGCCGCGTTTACCGGACGCGGCCTATCAGGCACACGTATCGAAGTACGCGACCTGTTTCATGCCACGCCCGCACGCTTGAAATTCATGAAGGGCGAGCGCTCTGAAAGCATGGCGATTACGGATGTGATGAAGCGCCTCGCTATGGCCCGCGCTGATGTCGCGTTCAGCCTTGAAAATAATGGCCGCAGCACGATGCGCTACGCCGCCCATCCCGATACACCGCAAGGCCAGCTTGAACGCCTCGGCGCGATTATGGGACGCGACTTCAGGGATAATGCCTTGCCGATTGAGGCAGAACGCGAGGGCGTGCGCCTGTCAGGTTTTGCCGGGCTGCCCACCCTCAATCGCGGCAATGCCCAGATGCAATATCTGTTCGTCAATGGCCGCCCGGTTAAAGACCGGATGCTGAACGGCGTCATCCGCGCGGCGTATCAGGATTTCCTCGCCCGCGATCGCCATCCGATGGCAGCGCTATTTGTCGATCTCGACCCTGAATATGTCGACGTCAACGTCCACCCGGCCAAAACCGAAGTCAGGTTTCGCGACGCCCAGAATGTCCGCGGCCTGATCATTGGCGCCTTGCGTCACGCGCTTGCCGCCGCCGGGCACCGGGCCAGCACGACGGTCGCAGGCTACGCGCTCGGTAAGGCGCAAGCTGAGCCGGTGCAGGCCGATGTGTTCCGCCCGTCCAGCCTTTGGGCCGATACAGGACGCGCGCAACCCGCCTACCCAGTAACAGGCGGCGCGTCCGCTGCACCATCTGTTCAGGCTGGCATGACCGAGCGTGAACACGCGCCCTATGATCCGCCCTCAGCCCGCGTCGAACATGTACAAGAGGCCCCGCTGCAAGACTTTCCGCTGGGTGTGGCCCGCGCGCAGCTACACGAAACCTATGTCGTTGCGCAAACGCAGGACGGGATCGTGATTGTCGACCAGCACGCCGCGCATGAGCGCCTTGTTTATGAGGGTATGAAACGCCAGATGGCGGCGGGCGGCGTGCGCCGCCAGGCCCTGCTCATCCCGGACATAGTCGAGATGACAGAAGATGAAGCAGCCCGCGTCCTTGCCCGCAGTGAGGAGCTTGCCGAGCTTGGTCTTGAGATTGAGGCGTTCGGCACGGGGGCGATCTGTGTGCGCGCCACTCCAGCCTTGTTCGGGGAGATGGATGTGGCTGGCTTGATCCGCGATCTGGCTGATGACTTTGCCGAATATGATGCCGGATTGGCTCTAAAAGAACGCTTCGAAGAGGTCATGGGCAATATGGCCTGCCGCGGCTCAGTGCGAGCCGGGCGACGCCTCAACGCGCAGGAAATGAATGCCCTTCTGCGCCAAATGGAGGCGACGCCGCATTCAGGCCAGTGCAATCATGGCCGCCCGACTTATGTCGAGCTGAAGCTTGCCGATATTGAACGCCTGTTCGGGCGACGCTAGATACCCCCCTTTTTAAACTACTTTAGGTAGAATTTAAACGTATATTCAACTTTATATTGCATGCTGTCGGTATGGACCGTGATACTTTCTCCATACTCTACTTTATGCGTGAACCCGAAAACCGGCTCCAGCTCCTCTGCGTCGCGGCGCTCCTCGGTCTGATCGGCTGGGTGATAATCTGCATCAACACAGGCGATATTCAGCAACCAACTGGCTTGATTGCGCAACTGACCGCGAGCGGCGTTATCATCTTTATGGCGGCGCATATTTACGGACGCGGTACCGAGCAATTTGAGCAAGCGAGTCAGAATAAAGCGGCCTTATCCATGCTCGCTGATTTCGCATCTGATCTTTACTGGGAAACCGATCTGAAAGGCCAAATTCTGGAAGTCCGCGGCCGCTTGCTTTCAAAACTGATACCAAACAGAGAAACCCTGATTGGCAAACATTATCTCAGTATTTTGAAACTGGATCCGGGCGAAATGCAGAAAATGCTGGCAGCGATCAACCAGTTGCAATCCTATTCAGACATTCTCTCAACCCTGAATGATCCCGCTGGCCTGCGGTATTATCTCTCGCTCAGCGCCACGCCCCGGTTTGATCATAATGGCGAACTGTCGGGCTATATTGGTGTTGGGACCAATGTCACAGAGCGGATCGAGTCGCAGGCCAGGCTGCAGCATATGGCTGAGCATGACATGCTCACGGGCCTTGCTAATCGCTACGCGTTCCAATCGCGTATAGATGCTGATTTGTCTGCCAGCCCTGACGATCAGAACGTCGCAATCCTCGCGATTGATCTGGATAATTTCAAGCACATGAACGACACGTATGGCCATCAAGCGGGGGACGCGCTGCTCAATCTGGTTGCCAAGCGAATCCGAAAAGTCGTGCGCAATGGCGACTGGGCGGCGCGTTTGGGCGGAGATGAATTCGTCGTCGTATGCCGCAATGTCAGCGACCCGGTGGATGCCGGCCTTGTCGCGGCGCGATTACAATTGGCGCTATCCAAGCCGTATCAAATTGGCGGCGTCGAGCTTGAATCGACGGCCTCAATCGGTGTGGCCTGTGCTCCAAGCGACGCGAATACAGCCGACAAATTGCTCAAATGCGCAGACCTTGCGCTCTATGATGCGAAAGCTAACGGTCGCGCTTGCTTCCGCTACTACACTGACACGCTAACGGCTCAAGCAAGTTAAAGGCTTGAGCGGAGCATCCATGCCGTTTTGTCGGCAATTGTTGCGCGCTGCGTCATTAAATCAGCCGTGACATCATCGCCTGCTGCGCTCGCAACCTGGATTCCATCCCGCGCTGCACGGGCCACAGCTTCATGCCCTTGAGCCAGATTCGCAATCATCGCCTCGGCATCCGGAACCCCGTCATCCTGCGGAATTGAAGCTGGTTCCATCATCTCCGCTGAGGATCCCGGCGCGAAATGGCCTAAAGCGCGAACACGCTCGGCAATCTCGTCCAGCGCCGTCCACAACTCCGTATATTGCGCCATGAACATATCGTGCAGCGACTGGAAGCGCGGCCCCGTAACGTTCCAATGGTAGCCATGCGTCTTGATGTAAAGCGCATAGCTTTCGCCAAGCAGGCGCTTCAGCGCGTCTGCCGATTTTTGACGCCCTGCTTCACTAATCCCAATGTCAACACTCATAACTGGTCTCCTTGTCTCTAAAGAGATGGAAACACGCTCATCACAATACCAATTGATTCTGCCTCAGCGCGGCATAAATAAAATCAATGTCAGCGAAGTGCCGAACAGAATGCCTGAATTCGGGTCATCGCTTTTTCCAAAGCGGCATCTGACGTCGCATAAGAAATCCGGAACGCGGGCGACAGGCCAAAAGCTTCGCCCATCACGACCGCTACTTTTTCGGTCTCCAGAAGCTCAGCGGCAAAATCGCCATCGCTTTCAATCACCTTGCCAGACGGCGCCGTTTTCCCGATCACACCGGCGCAATTGGGATAGACGTAAAACGCCCCTTCCGGGGTTGCGCAGGTCAGGCCGTCTGCCTTGTTCAGCTCGGCCACGACAAAGTCGCGGCGACGTTTGAAGACGGCATTACGCTCAGGCAGGAAGTCGTGCGATCCATTTAGCGCCGCAATGGCCGCATATTGAGAGATCGAACACGGGTTGGATGTCGTCTGGCTAATCACCTTCCGCATAGTCTTGATCAACGCTTCTGGCCCTGCTGCATAACCAATCCGCCAGCCCGTCATCGCGTAAGCCTTTGAGACGCCATTCATTGTCAATGTGCGGTCATACAGGCCCGGCTCAACCTCGGCGATCGTGGCATAATCGAAACCATCATAGACCAGATGCTCATACATATCGTCGGTCAGGATCCAGATTTGCGGGTGGCGGAGCAATACCGCGCCGAGGGCTTTCAACTCGCCGCGCGTATAGGCTGCGCCGGTGGGGTTGGATGGCGAGTTCAGAATAATCCATTTGGTGTTTGGCGTGATTGCCGCTTCCAGCGCCTCAGGTGTTAGCTTGTACTGGGCGTTCGGTCCGCAGCTCACAATCACCGGGCTGCCGCCGCAGAGCTTCACCATTTCCGGATAGCTGACCCAGTAAGGGGCAGGCACGATAACCTCATCGCCTTCGTTCAGGGTCGAGACCAGAGCATTATAGATAACTGGCTTTCCGCCCGGCGCGACATGCACCTGCGCCGGGGTGTAGGTCAGGTTATTGTCACGCTTGAGCTTGGCGCATATCGCCTCCTTCAGCGCAGGCAAACCATCTGCGGGTGTGTATTTTGTCTTACCTGCATTGATCGCCTCAATTGCAGCCGCCTTGATGTGATCCGGGGTGTCAAAATCTGGCTCACCCGCGCCAAGCCCAATGACATCTTCGCCTGCAGCGCGTAGCTCTGCGGCCTTTGTCGTGACGGCAATTGTCGCCGATGGGGCAACGCGGTTTACAGCTTCGCTTAGGATCAATTGAGCGGCCATGTCGATCTCCGATATAAGACGCCGCTGGCTTAAGCCCGTCAGCGCCCTCGCGCAAGCAAGATGGGCGCGGCATTTATGTCAAATTTGACCTTTTCCATTAGCGCTATGTTGATCGCGATGTGCCATTCTATCGGCAGTAACTTTTGAACGGACTGTCGCAATGAGGCTCATATCGATTGATACATCGCAGTATCGCGAAGCGTTTGACCGCTTCGTCAGCGAAGCGCGCCTTTTTCTTGGCGACGTAGAGCACTGGATTCAGTCGCTTTCATCTGAAGAGCAGATGGCCGGCATGGCGGCGTTCATTCTTGTTTTGATGGTTCTGATCGTCAAAGGCTCACGCAAGAAAGAAGATCCGGGCAGCAATGGACGCCAATTCAGCGGTGCGCTGGTTCTGGTGATTATCTTCGCCTTTGGCGCAGGTTTCGCGGTTGAATCGGGCGGCGGAAGCATGTCGCACCTGTTTGCCCGCTAGGCGCGCCGACAAACACACCCTAAATTGGCAACCATGCCTGACTCACCTAACTCCGCCGCACGCCCGCGCGGTATTGATATCATCAAGGATAATCTCACCCGGCTTCCGGCTAAGCCGGGCGTTTACCGCATGTTCGGTGAAAAAGAGGATGTGCTCTATGTCGGCAAAGCCAAAAGCCTGAAAGCACGCGTTTCATCCTATACACGGCTTGGCGGTCATACCCAGCGTATCGCGACAATGATCATGCTGACCCAGCGGATGGAATTCGTTGTCACCGAGACCGAAACCGAGGCCCTGTTGCTTGAGGCATCTTTGATCAAGTCGCTAAAGCCACGTTTCAATATCTTGCTGCGCGACGATAAATCCTTCCCCTACATTCTGATCCGGCGCGATCATGAAGCCCCGCAAATCGTCAAATATCGCGGCAATAAACTCGACCGCGGCGACTATTTCGGCCCATTTGCCAGCGCTGGTGCCGTCACACGCACGCTCGATACATTGCAAAAGGCTTTCCTGCTGCGCACCTGCGAGGACAGCGTTTATTATGCCCGCACCCGGCCCTGTATGTTGCATCAGATCAAGCGCTGCGCGGCGCCCTGTGTCGATCTGATTGATCATGATGCGTACAATGCGCTGGCTGATCAGGCAGCGGATTTCCTGCGCGGAAAAGCGACCGATTTGCAGGCAGAGCTGGCCGAGCAAATGGAACAGGCGGCGAGCGATATGGAATTTGAGCGCGCGGCCACGTTACGCGACCGCATTCGCGCGCTGGCCCATGTTCGCGCCCAGCAGGATATCAATGCCGAAGGGATCGAAGAGGCGGATATCTTCGCCATTGCGATGGAGGCTGGGCAATCGTCTGTGCAGGTCTTTTTCATTCGGGCGGGCCAGAACTGGGGCGCGACGATCCACTTCCCGCGCCACGAAAAGGGCGAAGAGGAAGCCGACATTCTGGCGGCTTTCCTGGTGCAGTTTTACGACAAGCGCCCACCGCCCAAGCTGGTGCTGACCAATGTGGCCTCGGCGCAATCTGAGCTGATCGCTGAAGCATTGGAGCTAAAAGCCAGCCGCAAAGTGGAGATCCGCCATCCCCAGCGCGGCGAGAAACGCGGGCTTGTGGCGCAAGCGACGCGCAGCGCCGCTGAAGCCCTGTCGCGGAAACTGGCGGAGAGTGCCAGCCAGACAAGGCTACTCAAAGAAGTCGCCAAGACCTTTGATCTGGACGAGCCACCGACGCGGATTGAGATTTACGATAATTCGCACATTCAAGGCTCAAACATGGTCGGCGGCATGGTCGTGGCGGGGCCGGATGGATTTGATAAGGGCCAGTATCGCAAATTCAACATCAAGGATTCCAGCATCGAGCCAGGCGACGATTACGGCATGATGCGCGAAGTGATGCGCCGCCGCTTTGCCCGGGCGCTAAAGGATCGCGGCGAAGGCAAACTCGAAACATGGCCCGATCTGGTGCTGATCGATGGCGGGCTGGGCCAGTTGAATGCCGTGATCGAAGCGATTGCCGATATTGGCCTGTCGCCGGAGGATGTGACGCTGGTCTCCATCGCCAAAGGGGTTGAGCGCAATGCCGGGCGCGAGCAATTCTTCAGGCCCGGAAAAGCGCCGTTCCGACTGCCGGAAAATGCCCCCGTATTGTATTATTTACAGCGCCTGCGCGACGAAGCGCACCGCTGGGCCATCGGCGCGCACCGGGCCAAGCGCAGCGCCGATATCAAGAAAAACCCGCTCGACGACATTGAAGGCATCGGGCCGGGCCGTAAAAAGGCCCTGCTGCAATATTTCGGCTCGGCCAAAGCTGTCTCAGTCGCAAAATTGGCCGATTTATGCGAGGTCGACGGCGTTAGCGAGGCACTGGCCGAACGCATTTATGGGCATTTTCATAGCGG
>CAYGPE010000007.1:0-84727 GCA_964351695.1 uncultured Hyphomonas sp.
GTTTATGGCGCGGTCTTCTCAGCGGATGAGGCCCGCATCCTGACATGGAGCGATGACAAAACAGCCCGGCTCTGGAATGTTGAAGAAGCAATGATCACGAACCCCGACCGCTCAATCGCCCTTTCTTTTTGCGATAAGCGCCTAAAAGGTTCCATCGCAACCGACAGGAAAGGGCGCGAAGTCCCAGAGGTTCGTCTGATCGACCAGCAAATGATTGATAAAGCGCCAATTCTTCGCGGGCGCTTGGGCGAAGACGTCTGCGACATTCCAAAACGCCCTTGGTACGATAAACCTCTCGATGCGGTGTTTACGTGGATGTTCGATGACTAGCCAATCATCCCGGCGATTTCCATCGCCCACCAATCCGCCATCTTGACGCGTTCGTCCCAATATCGCGCGCGGTGATAGGCGCGGCGGACTTGATCGGCCCTAGCTGGATGCAACAAAAGGATCTCATTAGCTAAACACGAATACTCGGGGCGGGTGAAGCCACCCTTCGATAGGACACTCTAAGAAAGGTGGTCCATTGGGTGGCTTGTATGCGTGGAACGTATGATATGTATCTGTTTTATAATATTTTATTTAATTTTAATGGTGCCGCTAAGGTGACTTGAACACCTGACCCCCGCATTACGAATGCGATGCTCTACCAGCTGAGCTATAGCGGCACTCTGCAAGCAGGCGGTTCACATAGCGCCAAGCTTTCCCGCGGGCAAGCCAGAGCTGATATTCGTTCAGTCTTCGTCAGGGACGTAGTCCAGCGGCGCGGTAGACAGACGCGCTGAGCTGACTGCTGGTTTCTCCTGTGCCCCGGGTGCAGGAAGAGCGAGTGGACGACCTGCTTCCAGCTCGCGTTCAGAACCTTCGTAGCGGGGGTGCACCAGATTACCCGCATCTCCGAACGCATAGACCAACCGTGCCCAGTCACGTGTGCTGTACTCAAACGCATTGCCACGCGGATCAAGGTCAGCCCATTCAGGCTCGCGAGACGCTGTAACAGCCATACGCCCCCAGCGCCCAGCTTCGCTTTCATCGCCATATCCGCGCAAGGCCTTCTCAAGTAGCAGGCATAGGCGCGAGGTTGGATTTTCTTCAACCAATAGGGCGAGCGCTTTAACCGCGCTAAGCCAGTCTTTTTCAGTCATGGCAATTTCCGCTTTCAAGATGCGGCTTTCGCGATGGTCAGGTTGCGCAGCGATTAATGCCGTCAACCGCGCTTTCGTGGCTTTGGCATTCTGGTCGGGATCAAGCCGTGCGCTAAGCTGGGCCAGGGCTGGGTGCGGCCGTGCTTTCCAGCCCAGTTCAAGCACGCCTTGCGCCGCCTTGATCTTGCCGTCAATCATCAACTGACGCGCCCCATGCCATGCCGCAGCCGGGAAGCCGGGTGCCGCTCGGATGGCTTCTGCCAGTAAGCGCTGCGCCTCTTTGCGCTCAGTGTGCTGCAGCGCTGCCGCGCGAGCGCAATAAAGAACTGCACGGCGGCGGCGTAAACTATCGCCTTTGATTTGGCCACGCTTCTCGCCCACGGTCAACGTGGCTAAGGCCTCGCTCCAATTGCCCGTTGCAACCTGACTGTCAAACAAGGTGTTGAAGGGCCAATCGGCGCCAGATTTCAGCTCAAGCGCTTCGCGAGTCCGGGATTCGGCAGACAATGTGTCGCCTCTTGCGCTCGCGGCAGAGGCAGCGCCGCGTAATCCCGCCAATTGCCCGCCAGGCAAACGCGCGAGTTGCCCCCACGCACGTTCCGCGCCTGACCAGTCGTCGGAGACTTCGGCTGAACGCGCCTCAAGCAGGAGCTTCAGGCGGTCATCATCGGCATACTGAGCCGCTTTCTTTGAGAGTTTCTTGGCCAGTTGAGCATCGCCAGCTTCGGCTGCGAGAAGGCCGTCAGCCAGCGCCCGATTCGCATCGCGGACTTTGCCGGCTTTACGGGTTTTGCTGAACCGGGTCGGAAAACGAATGAGACCTATCATCATCGACCAGATGAGTGCGATTAGGGCGCCAAGCAGCAAGAGCGCCAATAATGCCCACACAAGCTCAAACTGCATGATGGTGCCATTGCCTAAATCAACTGCTATTCCGCCAGGCAGGCGCGAGGCCCACAACACCGCGATACTGGCAATGACGATCAGTAAGATGATCAGGACGAGGACGATCATGGGCGGTCCTTTGCTATCATGGTCAAGCGAAGCGCCTCTAACGCATCCTCCAGCGCCTCGCGCTTGCGGGCATTATCCAGCCAATCAGTGAAGACAGACTGAACGGGACTCGCAAGCGTTTCGATCGTTTCAATTGCGAGACCCAAGTCACCCTGATCCAAATGCCCTTCTGTCTGCGCCAATATCTCAGCCGTGCTACCCTCGCCGGTTCGGCGGATCGTGATGCCATCACCAAACACGCCGCGCATCCATGACGCTCCAGGCCCTATTGCGTCAGATTCGGCGTCCAAAGCCGCTGGTCCGAGTGCGCGAAAGCGATCAATCAGATCCGCCTCGGTTGGGATGTCTTGCGCTGCCAAAGGCCCCAGAACTTGTACGCTGGTATTATCTGGCATGATTGCAGCGAGACGTTGATAGCCAGATTGGAACGGGCGCCCGCGGCGTGCGGCGGCCTCAATCGCTGCCAGAGCCAGCGCAGCTTCAGCATCAAGTGTAGCGCTTGGTATGGGCGGCGGTGCAGCTTGCAGCGCATCCAATCGTGCGCGCAGAGCTGTGATTTCGCTTCTCAAGCTGGCTGTATCAGGAGCGGGACTTACGCCTTCAGACGGAAAGCTAGTTATCGCGCTTTCCAACGCCTCTATCCTGTCGAGTATGAGTGGATTGACAGGGGACATAGTCGGCGCACCTGTGTCTGGATCAATCGTCGGCGCGATTTGAGCCTGCGCCGCCAGCGCCTTTATGTCTGCTTCAATGGCAGATAGGCGGTCGTTCAATTCGCCGCGCGCACGTGAAGCTTCACCCAGCCGCCGCGTAAGCGAGTTCACTTCGGTTTTTGTTGCCTCATACCGCGTCGCCAAATCATTTCCGTCAGCTGTCGCAGCGGCAAGATCGACTTTCAGCTTGGCGATCTCTTGCTTAAGGGCCGCTTCGTCGCTTCCCCCGGGGCTAAGCCCGGGAATAAGCCCAAGCGCTGCTGCGCCGACACCAAGCCCAATCAGCGCCGCAAGAACCGAACCGGCAACCACGCGCCAGCCTGGCCCGCGTCGTGAGAACTCGGATGTGCCGGGCTCTGCAGGTTCGAACTCGGCATCAATTGGCGCCGGATCCTCAGCAGCAGTTGGGGAGGGCGTGTCCGTCATCAAGTGATCTTTCGCTGATTCTGAAACACTCTATATCGCCGTTGGTCAGGCCGAAAGTGTGGCAGCCACCTCTTCAAGGGTTTTCATTAGGGCTCGTTCGTTTGGTGCAGCTGCTATTGTAATATTATCCATGCCCGCATCTCTAAGCGGTTTCGATGCGACAGTCGAAATAGCTGCTACGGCGAGGTTTTGGCGCTGATCGGCACTTGTCAGGTCGACAAACGCAGCGCTGCCTTTGGCCGAATGAACCAGGACGATCCCGGATGTGCCTTTCTTGAAAAGCGCGGCTGCCTTATCAGACAGCTCTGGCGCGACACTCGCGCGATAAAGTGGAGCAAATTTGACTTTATAGCGCCGCATTTTCAATTCGCGTTGTAGGTCACCTTTGGCTGCGGCGTTAGCGATATGTAGAAGCGGTTTTTCAGGTGGTGCAATTGTCGAGGCTATCAGTGCGGCAAGGCGAACCGCATTGCCGGTGGACTCGTGCACCTTTTTAAACCCAACATCGCGGGCTGCCTGCGCTGTGGCAGGGCCAACACACCATGCGGGAAGTGTGCGATCATCTTCACGCTCGGCGTAAAAGCGCGCGCCATTGGCGCTTGTGAAGATAATACCCGAAAAACCTTCTGGATCAGGCAATGTAACGCTGGGGTCAGCTTGTAGTGTCAGGGCCGGACTAAGCACGGGCGTTAGCCCTAATGCCGCAACACCTTTAACGGTTTTACTCGCGCCAGGTTCAGCGCGCGTGATGATAACGGGTACACTCATACGTCTTCAAACGCCGGTAGGTTACCTCCCGCCGCCTCTCGAATAGATTGACCAAGCGCCCGGCCAAAATCGGCCAATCCAGCGTGATCTGTGCTTAACAGGGCTGTCGCTTCAGCGTTCCAGCATTGTTGTCCATCAGGAGACAATACTTCACCGCGCAGGCGCCAATGGCCATCAGAATTATTCATATGTGCCGCAATTGCTGTGCGACAGGAGCCGTCAAGTTCGGTAAGTACGGCGCGCTCGGCAATCGCGGCGCATCGCGTCGGTGTGTGGTCGAGAATATCTAGGGCTCCTTTAAGGCCGGGGGTGAGTTTTTCGGGTCGCGCAGCCACAGCAATGATGCCCTGACCAGCGGCGGGAAGCATTTCATCCAATCCAATCGGGTGGGCCAGGTGCGCGAGGTCTAGTCGCGCAAGCCCGGCCATGGCCAGAAATGTTGCATCCGCCATCCCATCTTCCAGCTTTTTTATGCGAGTTTCAACTTTTCCGCGAAAGGGAATGACTTTTAGGTCCGGGCGCAGCCGCAAGGCTTGAGCTTCACGGCGCAGGCTGGCTGTTCCCAGGATCGCCTTCATGGGTAAATCAACTAGCCGTTTAACCCCGCCAACACTGAGGAAACCGTCTCTTGGGTCAGCGCGTTTTGGATAGGCGACAATCTCCTGTCCGTCCGGTAGCAGGCTCGGTACGTCCTTAAGGCTGTGGACTGCAATATCCACTGCTCCGGTATCAACGGCGTGATCAATCTCGCGCGTAAATAGTCCCTTGCCACCGGAATTGATCAGACGTTCTGTCGTGAGCTGATCCCCCTTGGTAGTGAATGTCACTATCTTGCCTGTTAGCGCGCCATCTGAAGCAACATGTATCGCATCCGCGACTAGCTGCGCTTGATAGAGCGCCAACGCCGAGCCACGCGTGCCAATACGGATAAATTCAGGGCTGGTCATCAAAGGTCCGCTATTTCTTTTATCTCAGCTAAGCTGGCATGCAGTAATGCGCAAGCAAACCGATTCGCAGGAGAGCACTATGCGGTATTTCATATCCATATTTATTATGGCGCTTTCTGCCTGTAGTGCGCCATCTCCCAGTGCGGAAACGGATAGTCTCGTACGTCCAATCAGTACATCACCGATTACCCGCTGTATGAATATGGGAAATGCGCTCGATAGCCCGCGGCGCGAAGGCGAATGGGGCTACACAATACGCCGGCGCGACCTTGAGATGCTCAAAGCGGATGGGTTTGACACAGTGCGCATTCCGGTCCGTTGGTCAGCCCATGTAGGGATGGCGCCGCCCTACAAGATTGACGATGCATTGTTCATACGCGTGGACGAGGTTTTGAACTGGACGGAAGAAATTGGTCTGAACGCGATCATCAATGTTCACCACTATAATGAGCTCAGCGATCATCCGGATATTCACGAACCGCGCCTTGAGGCCATCTGGCAGCAGATCGCAGCACGTTATTCAGATCGACCAGAGGGTTTAATTTTTGAGACAATCAATGAGCCGCACAGTGAAATGACAATTGCGCGGACAGACGCGTTGAACACGCGTTTGCTGCGGAGGATTCGCGAGAATAACCCAGAACGCTGGATCATCTTGGGTGCAGCGCAATGGGGCAATCTTGAGGGCCTGGAGAAAAGCGAGCCGCCATATGATCCGCGCGTGATTTTGACGTATCACGATTATAATCCTTTTGATTTCACACATCAGGGAGCGTTCTGGACTGATCCAGTGCGCCCGACCGGTATCGAGTGGGGATCCAGTCGTGATTATGCGTACATGGCAGCGACACTAGACCGCGCGCTAGCAACGCAAACGCGCACCCGGATGCCTGTCTTCGTCGGCGAGTTTGGTGTCTATGAGGGCGTACCTTCAGATCAGCGCGCGGAGTGGATACGCGCCCAGCGATTAGGTATGGAAACACGTGGGTTTGGCTGGTGCTATTGGGACTTTGCAACCACGTTGAAAGCCTACGATGTAGATACAGAAAAATGGTTACCTGAAATTCGCGCTGCCTTGCTGGAAGACTGAGCTTTCGCCTGGCCGCGCCGATGTCTATAGGGTGGCTATGACTTTTGTGACTGTGCTTGGTATTGAAACCAGCTGCGATGAAACTGCAGCTGCGATCGTGCGTTTAGGACAAGACAGCAAGATAGACATCCTTTCTGAGATTGTCCGCACGCAGGTCGAGGATCACGCTCCTTATGGCGGCGTTGTTCCTGAAATAGCCGCGCGCGCGCATGCTGAGATCGCGGATGATGTCGTGGCTTTAGCGCTATCTGAAAGCCGCGTTCAACCTGATGAACTGGATGCTGTCGCAGCAACATGTGGTCCTGGGCTGATTGGCGGCGTCATGGTTGGTATGATGACAGGCAAGGCCATGGCGCAGGCGCTAGGCAAGCCATTTGTACCGATCAACCATCTTGAAGGCCATGCGTTATCGCCGCGACTGTCTCAGGCCTGCGCGTTTCCGTATTTGCTATTGCTGGTCTCTGGCGGGCATTGCCAGTTTATTGCTGTGCATGGTCTCGGCGAATATACGCGCATGGGCACAACGATAGATGATGCGGCGGGCGAAGCTTTCGACAAGTTAGCCAAGACACTCGGTATCGGGTTTCCGGGTGGTCCAGCGGTTGAGAAACTGGCGCGAAGTGGCAATCCAAAGCGGTTTGATTTGCCGCGGCCTCTGTTGCAAAGACCGGGGCTTGATTTCAGTTTTGCGGGGCTAAAGACGGCAGCATCAAGGATCGTGGAAAACGATGCGTTCACCGGCGATGCTAAAGCCGATCTGTGCGCCTCATTTCAAGCGGCCATCACGGAATGCCTGATGGTAAAGACATCACGCGCGTTACAGCAATTCAAATCGAGTGTCGCCGGCGATATCAGGCTTGTTGTCGCGGGCGGTGTCGCGGCAAATCAGACTATACGCACAGCGCTTGACGCAGTTGCACGGGAAGAAGGCGCAGTTCTGATCGCGCCGCCCTTACGTCACTGCACTGACAATGCCGCCATGATTGCGCTGGCCGGAGCTGAGCGTGTGGCTGCTGGACTGGCAGATAAAGATGGACTGGCATTTGCTGCACGACCACGTTGGCCTTTGGATGAAGCCTCAGCTTTGAACAATCCAGTTTTTGGGGGTGGTAAGCGCGGCGCGAAAGCCTAAGTCGTACCTAGAATTTGAAGGCCGAACGCAAACGAATGCCAGCTTCGACTTCTTTGTCAGTAAATTGGTTGGCGTTATCGAGTTCTTCAGCCCCGATGCGAAGCTCACCACCGACGCTAATACGCGGCGTAATGCGGAAATCAGCGCCAGCAGACATTTCTTCACGTGGTAGCGGCGAACGCTCATCACGAGAGGTCAGATCGACACTAAGACTCCAGCGGTCGCCTTTCACCCAAGCGAGGCTAAATGATTGTGCAGGCTCACCTTCCCAGACAGGTGTTTCCAGATCGGTACGATTAAATGTAAATTGCTGGAACCATTCTGGTTGCGCTTGCTCAGTTTCGGCAATCGATGGCGCAGGCATTGTTGGCACAGCTTCTTGCGCCATGGCCGGACCGGCAATGACAAAAGATGTGACCAAGGATGCAAGGACTGCGCGCATTAAATTAACTCCTGCACAACAAATAACACTACAGCGGATTAATAGAACCTTAATTCCCTGATAGACTGAGAATTTCTGTCGATAGTGTGATTTCAATCACAATTGAGTCGGATTTTAGTGTTTTCAGAGGGTTAGAGATGTCTTGGCGGCTGTAAACGGTTGCGATTTCAACATTCTTGGAGAGCTCTCGCCGCCCACCAAACTGCCACGCTAAAGAGGTGATTCGCGCGCCATCATCTTCAGATTCGCCATAGTTTAAGGCCCAGTCTATCCCGAAAGCGTCTCGCGCAAGCCCTGCGCTCCAGGCTGAGTAATCACCGTCGGGTAGGCCGTTATTGCTGTTCAGATAGGATGTCCCGAGCGTCCAGTCTGCGATATCCACGCGCGTGCCTGCCGAAAACGTATCGACTTGCTGGTATGGGGCCAAGCCGGCACGATCCGAGACTTCGGCTGTGGACCAAGCCAGTGCGGCATCAACTCGAACACCGCTTTGCCGGAAACGGCGCGTACCATTCAAGGCAATTTCTGCTGCGTTGCGGATATCAGGTGCAGATAATCCGGTCCCGGCTAAGGGGCGTCTATCGAGCCCATCAGTATCGGCCTCTGGGGAATAGGATATGCCTGCTCGAAGTCCTAAAATACGCGGGCTGGCATAAGAGGCTTTGGCGCTTGGCCCGGTGAGGTCATGGCGTGTACGGATAACCGAGAGGCCAGAAGGATCGAGCAAGGCGCTGTCCAGCCTGCTATGCGTCAGAACCGATGGCGCACCTTCATGGAAGCGGGCTGCTACGCCAGCATCCTTGCCGATACGTACTTCGCCATAGCCGCCGTCTATTTGAAAATAGGCTGTTTCGAAACGTGCCCGAATGTCGGCTTGATCCAGTTCTGGACCGCTCGAAACGCCAGAAAACGCACCCGCAGGTGCTCCGGGCACTGCGCCAAACCCGCCTGTGAATCCTGGCCGCGCCGGATGATCCTTTTGTAATCGAAATGCGCCCTGCAAGCGCAGCCGGGTACCGTCTTCTAGTATTTTCTCAGCTCTTGCATTTAGCGAGATTTCGCCCAGCGCGTGCTGTGTATCGCTATCCTCATCGGTAGCCGGCGCGATCACTGCGACGGTTTCCAGATCAAGTTCCAACTCTAAGGGGGCGCTCGAATCGGCCCACGCACCTGCTGTAGATGCCATAAACCCGCCAAGGATCAGTCCAAATCGCATTTCATCGCCTTTCACTGCCTACATAGCAGGGCTTCGACACAAGAGCACTGGCCCGCGCAGTTTCAGGTGCTATAGAGAAAGCCAGTCAACAAGGTCTTGCCAACAGGAAATGATGAAATGAAGGCAGTAAGAAACCTCATCGCCGTCGCATTTAGCGCAGCTGCGCTTTCAGGGTGTGTTTTTGGTGGCAAGGACAAGGTCGAAGACCGCGTCGTGCAGGATATTGCGGGTGGCTCGAACCCCTATCTCTGGCGTGCCAGCCTCGACACGCTGGATGATTTGCCGCTGGTCACAGCTGACCCGCTCGGCGGCACAATTATTTATGACTGGAAAAGTTATCCAAATGCCGAGGGCGAGCGGATTAAGGCTACGGTCTACATTCTCGATTCGCGCCTACGTGCTGACGGTGTGAAAGTTTCGGTATTCCGTCAGACAAATGTCGATGGCACCTGGACAGATGCTCCTGTTGATCTTGAAACCGGGCTCCAATTGGAAAATGCGATTTTGACCCGTGCGCGTAACCTGAAAGCCGCAGAGCTGGGTTAAACCTCTACCAAATCAAGGGCGACGGTGATGGCCTCGAAATATGATCCGCAGACGGCGGAACCCAAATGGCGTGCTGAATGGGACAAGGCGGATTTGTTTCGCGCCAAGTCTCCATCTGAGGCTGGCGATGCGCCAAAGGCTTATGTACTTGAGATGTTTCCCTATCCGTCGGGCCGCCTGCATATGGGCCATGTGCGTAATTACGCGATGGGCGATGTTGTGGCGCGGCATAAGAAAGCCAAGGGCTATAACGTACTCCACCCAATGGGCTGGGACGCCTTCGGAATGCCCGCTGAAAACGCGGCGATGGAACGCGGCGTCCACCCCGGCGATTGGACCTATCAGAACATAGCCGCGATGAAAGCGCAGTTTGAAAAGCTCGGCCTGTCGCTCGATTGGTCACGCGAGTTCGCAACCTGCGACCCAGATTATTACGGCGAGCAGCAGCGGCTTTTCCTGAAATTCATGGAAAAAGGCCTCGTCTATCAGAAGAAAGCCAAGGTGAACTGGGATCCGGTCGATAATACGGTCTTGGCCAATGAGCAGGTTGTTGACGGCAAGGGCTGGCGCTCTGGCGCGCCGGTGGAGCAGCGCGAACTGGTGCAGTGGTTCTTCCGCATCACCGATTATGCCGAAGACTTGCTGACCGAGGTGCAGAAGCTTGAGCGCTGGCCGGAAAAAGTCCGCACGATGCAAGCGAACTGGATTGGGCGTAGTGAAGGCTTGCAGATGCGGTTTGAATGGGCCGATAGTAGCGATGAAATTCTGCGCCAGCACGTCGCGGATATTGATAAAGTCATATCCGAGGGCGTTGAAATTTTCACAACGCGCCCAGACACGCTTTATGGCGCAAGCTTTATTGCGCTGTCCCCTGATCATCCGCTGACAATTGAACTCGCCGCAGGGAATGACGCGTTGAGCGACTTCCGCGCTGAATGCGCCAAGGTTGGCACATCCGAAGCCGATATCGAAAAAGCGCCTAAGATGGGCTTCGACACAGGGTTGATGGTCAAGCACCCCTTCTCGGGCGCAGAGCTTCCGGTCTATGTCGCGAACTTCGTCCTCATGGGATACGGCACAGGCGCAATCTTTGCCTGTCCGGCGCATGATCAGCGCGATTTTGATTTTGCGCGCAAGTATGACTTGCCGATCCTGCCCGTCGTGAAACCCAGCGGCGAAGAAGCAAGTGAGCCTTGGGTCGCGTCTGGCCAAGGCGCCGACATGGACGCCGCCTATACCGGGCCAGGGTCGATCATGAATTCTGATTTCCTCAATGGAAAAGGCATTGATGAGGCAAAATCCGAGGCGATTGCGAAGATCGCTGAGCTTGGCCTTGGCGAGAAGACGATCAATTATCGCCTGCGCGATTGGGGCGTCAGTCGTCAGCGCTATTGGGGTTGCCCAATCCCGGTCATTCATTGCGGGGCGTGCGGGATTGTGCCTGTGCCGGAAGCTGATTTGCCTGTTGAGCTACCCAAGGATGTCAGCTTTGACAAACCCGGTAACCCGCTTGTGCATCATCCAACCTGGAAAGACTGCACCTGCCCGAAATGCGGCGGCGCGGCGACGCGGGAAACCGATACGCTCGATACATTCAATGATAGCAGCTGGTATTTCGCGCGGTTTGCCAGCGTCGATGATCAGGCTGAGCGCGCTTATTGGTTACCCGTCGATCAATATGTTGGCGGTGTAGAGCACGCAGTTCTGCATTTGCTCTATGCCCGCTTCTTTACCCGCGCAATGCGCGACGTTGGCGAAGTGGATCTGCCAAGCGGCGAGCCATTTGCGGGCCTCTTTACCCAAGGCATGGTCACCCATGAGACGTATAAGTCCGCCGACAGCAAATGGCTTGAGCCGTCTATGGTTGAACGTGACGGCGATAAAGTCATCGAAATCGCTACAGGTAGGCCGGTTCAGGTTGGCGATATTATCAAGATGTCGAAGTCGAAGAAAAACACGGTCGACCCGGACAATATTATTGCCACCTTCGGCGCAGATACGGCGCGTTGGTTCGTTCTATCTGACAGCCCGCCAGAGCGCGATGTCGAGTGGACGCAATCTGGCGCGGAAGGCGCAGCCCGCTTTGTCCAGCGGCTTTGGGGGGTCTTCAATACGCTGTCGAGTGCTCCACGAGATAGCAAGCCGGACGACAGTACAGACGCGTTAGAGTTGCGCCGAGCCTCTCATAAACTGGCACACGCCGTTGATACCGCGATCGAAGAATTCCGTTTCAATTCTGCAATCGCGTCCATCCATGAATGGACCAGCGTTTTGAAAAAAGCCGAGCAAAGCGAGGGCAATCTGTTATTTGCGCGCTTTGAAGGTGCTTACATGTTGGCGCGGTGCCTGACACCGTTCATGCCGCACCTGGCTGAGGAATGCTGGTCACTGATCGATGGGCCGGGCCTTTGTTCCGCGGCGGCATGGCCAGCAGTTGATCCGGCTCTGACCGTAGATGACACGGTGACATTGCCTATTCAGGTCAATGGCAAGCGCCGGGCTGAAATAAGTGTCGCCAAGGACGCGTCAAAGGATGACATTGAAGCCACAGCGCTCGTAGAACCGAGCCTCCAAAGCTTCATTGAAGGTAAAGACATCAAGAAAGTGATTGTCGTACCGGGCCGGATCGTGAATATCGTTGTGTCATGAGACAGATTACGTTTGCCTTCTTTGCCCTGATCTTGGTCGGTCAGCTTGCTGCATGTGGGTTTACACCCTTGTATGCGAATGGCGCTGGCGGCGCGGGCCAGATCAATATTGAAGAAATTGAAGGCCGCGCTGGACAAGCCTTGCGCAAGGCGTTGGTGCAACAATTGGCGGCGGGATTGCCCGGTGTTGATGCGCCTGCCGACCTAACAGTTGTTCTCGATGAGCGCCTTAGCTATCTGGCGCTACAGCCTGATCAGGCTGCGACACGGACCGATTTGATCAGTGAAGCCGATTATGTGCTAGCGCTTGATGGTAATGCGATCTCGGGCAGTGTGCGGGCGGAAGCCACATTCAATGTGCCGGATAGTCCGTTCGCAAATATCAGTGCGCAGATCGACGCCTCGGACCGCGCCGCAAGCCTCGTTGCACGGCGGATCATTGATGATATTCGTATCAAGCTTGCGAACCAGAAATGAAGTTTCAGGGAAATGGCGCGGCGCGTTTCGCCAAAAAGCCTGACCCCGCCTGTAAGCTCGCGCTTGTCTTTGGTGAGGACGAGGGCGTTGTCGCTGATGTTGCAAATGATTTGATCCGGGTTTGGGAAAAAACTGGACCTAGCGCTGTGACCACATTGGATGAGGACGAGATCAAGCGCGATCCAGTTGTGTTGTTCGATGCCCTTGAAGCGCAATCCTTGCTAGGTGAAGCGTCTATCCTGCGCATTCGTACCAAGGGCGAGAAGCTGTTCACTTTGCTAAAGGATGTTTTGGCTTTGCCGCCAGAGCGGATTGCCGCGCGCCTTGTGGTGTTGAACGGCGCTTTGAATACGCGCTCCAAACTTCGGACGGCGTTTGAAACAGCGAGCCACGCGGCAGCCCTGCATATGTTTGCCGACAGCGATGCAGACATGGTGGAGCTAACCCGCGCCTTTCTAAGAGAACGCAAGGTTGAAATCGAGCCTGAGGCGCTGTCGGCTTTTGTAGGCGGTTTGCCTGGACACCGTAGCCTCGCCAACGCCGAAATGGAGAAACTGGCTGTCTATGCCCACGATCTTGGCCGCGCAGTAAATAGCGATGACGTTCGAGATCTGTGCGAAACAAATGCCGATGAAAGCGTGCGCGCAGCAGTCATGCTCGCTTTGGATGGGGACCGCGATGGTGCTCAGGCTGAGATCGACCGGGTTGTTGATGCCGGACTCTCGGCAATCAGTCTTGTGCGCCTGTTTGAAATGGAGGCCTCGCGCATGCTCTCGGCCCATGCAATGGGCGGGGGGAGCGCTGCGACGGGTATGAAATTAAAGCCACCCGTCTGGAAAAGCGACTGGCCCGCTTTCGCCGGACGTCTCAAAAAGTGGCCTATGCCACGTTTGTTGCGCCTAATGGAGCGCTTGCATGACGTTGAGCTAATGGCCAAATCACCCGGGGGTGCGGGTCTCGCGGACGCCATTACGCGGCAATTGTTCACGGCGCTATATAGCGCTGCAGCGGCAACACGGGGCCAATGAGAATGCAGGTAGAAGCTGTCCCAAGTCCCAATTTTAATGATCGCAAGCATGCCGTTGATATGCTGGTGCTGCACTATACCGGCATGCAGACGGGCCAAGACGCACTGGACCGCATGTGTGATGCTGCGGCTGAGGTTTCGGCCCATTATTTGGTCTGGGAGGACGGCCGCATCGCGCAGCTGGTCGGCGAGGATAAGCGTGCTTGGCATGCTGGTGTGTCGAGTTGGCAGGGCGATACGGACTTGAATTCTCGCTCAATCGGTATCGAGATCGTCAATGGCGGGCATGATTGGCCACTCGAGAACGGAACGCTGTCTCCTTATCCAGAGGCGCAGATCAGCGCGCTAACAGAGCTTTGCCAAGGTATCCTGTCGCGCTGGGAAATACCGCAGACCCGGATAGTGGGTCATTCCGATATCGCGCCCGCTCGTAAGGAGGATCCGGGGGAGCATTTTCCTTGGGAACGTCTTGCTGAAGCTGGAATTGGTCTCTGGCCGAAAGGCAGTAAACCGCCAGTGACTGAGGCGGCGTTACCTCTCGTCTTGACGCAAATTGGCTATGACGTGGCTGACCTGAAGGCCGCTATACGCGCCTTCCAACGCCGCTGGCGTCCTGAATGTGTGACAGGGGAGGTCGATCTTGAAACGCGTGCCTGTGTAAATGCTGTGCGAGCTGTCATGAACGCGGATTAGGACTTCCCCTTGAGTGTAAGACTCGCCCACCAGGTGAAGCTGACTCGCCAAATCCTACCTTAGGCCCCATAGTTTTCGCTGCTGGCCAGACCGCGTGACCATTCGAGAGCACGTGGCAGGTTGTGACGGGAGGAAATAATGGATCAGTTACAAGGAATGGACGCGTCTTTTGTGGCGCTAGAAACACCGAATTCTCCGATGCATATCGGGTCACTCCTGATTTATGATCCCTCAACTGCCCCCGAAGGTTTTGTGCGATTCAAGGATATATTGAAGTTCTACGAAGACCGTATGCAGCTTTCAAAGACTGTGCGTCAAAAGCTGGTGAAAGTGCCGTTCAATGTGGATTATCCTTATTGGGTAGAGGATGCCGACTTCGACCTTGAGTATCACGTCCGTCACCTCGCGCTCCCGAAGCCAGGTGATTGGCGTCAGCTCTGTATTCAAGCTGCCCGCATATTCTCAAGACCGCTAGATCTTAGTCGCCCACCTTGGGAGTTCACTGTTATAGAAGGGCTCGACAATGTCCCTGGCGTACCAAAGGGCTCCTATGCGATTGTCACTAAGGTCCACCATTCTGCTATTGACGGAATGTCGGGTATCGATCTGATGCAGGCCCTGCATACGATGGAGCCAACAACCGCGCCGCCCAACTTGCCTGATACGTGGAAGCCCGAAAAGAATCCCAACAAGCTCGGTATGTTTGCCAAAGGGTATGTGCGCGCTTGGCTAAATCCTATTCGGCAGGTTGGCGTTGCTGCACAAGCCGTTCCCGGTGTTTACCGCGCTGCAAAAGGCATGATCAAAGGCGAGTTTGGTTTGAACGCCGCAATTCGGGCTCCGAAAACGCGGTTTAACACGAAAGTGTCTCCCCACCGGGTCTATGAAGGTCGTGTCTTCGAGTTAGCTCATATCAAAGCTCTGCGCAGCCTTGCCGAGGGCGCAAAAGTCAACGACGTGATGCTGACGATAATTGGCGGCGGTCTGCACAAGTATCTGAAACATCATAATGATCTGCCAAAGACAACCATGACGGCCATGGCCCCAATCTCGGTGCGCTCTGAGGGCGAAAAAAATACAATGGGCAACCAGGTCAGCGCCATGATCGCACCGCTCGGCACTCACATTGCGGATCCAGCAAAACGCATGGCCTATGTTTATGAGCAAACCAGTCGCTCGAAAGAGATGACGAATGCAATCGGTGCGCGTCAAATGACGGAAGCGAGTAAAGTCTCACCTGCTCTGTTTATGGCTCTTGGCGCTCAAGCTTATACGCGTCTTGGGATCGCTAACCTCAATATGACGCCGATCATCAATACGATTGTTACCAACGTTCCTGGCCCCCCAATCCCGATTTATTCAGCCGGCGCAAAGCTCATCTCAATGCAGGGGATGCTCTGTTTGATGGACGGTGTGGCTCTGGGGCACGTTGTGCAGTCTTATGTCAAAGAAGCCACAATTAGCTTTACGGCCGATCGGAAAGTCATGACTGATCCTGAATTTTACGCTCAATGCCTGCAGGAAAGTTTCGAAGAAATGGCCGCTGCAGCGGAGCTTAACCTGAAGCCACCAACCAAGGCGAAGGCTAAACCGGCGTCAAAGCCCAAAACGCGGGCAATAGCCGCAAAAAGCACTCGTCCCAAGCGTAAGGCCCCTACCAAAACAGCAGCGAAACGCCGTTCAGCCAAGGCAAGCTAACCCAGTCCTATGCTTGCCACATCGAGAAATGCGCTTCATGGTCACGAGAAATGACTGCGCGAACGCGGCGTACAGGAGGCTGACATGGACGCAACATCGACAATGGCAAAGCCGCCATCTTTGTTTTGGACGCTAACGGAAGGCCGGGCCATTTTTGAGCTTGGTGCTTTTGGCTTGTTGCGTAAGCCGTTGAGAAACCTGCCAAAAGGTGATGGTCATCCCGTTCTGGTCTTGCCTGGATTTATGGCGACTGATCGATCGACCGTGCCTATGCGGCGACTGTTTGATGATCTCGGTTACCAATCTTTCGGCTGGGGGCTTGGCCGCAATGTCAAGTTCAATGAAACTCGTGAACGGGAGATGTCTGATCTGATTGAGCGGCTACACGCACAGACTCGACAGAAAATTTCAATTGTAGGGTGGTCTCTCGGCGGCGTGTTCGCGCGTGAGCTGGCAAAACTTCATCCTGACTGTGTTCGGATGGTGATTTCACTTGGCAGCCCAATTTCGAACAATCGCAAATATTCTGCACCAAGCAAGCTGTTTGAGATGATCAATGGCAAGGAAACAGCACCAGAAGCTGAGGGCCGCTATGCCGATCTGGAAGCAGCGCCTCCGGTGCCCACAACGTCAATTCTTACTAAGATGGACGGCGTTGTTGCCTGGCGCGGTTCAGTTCAACCCTCCCAGAATGACCATGCAGAGACCGAAAATATTGTGGTACCCGCAAGCCATATAGGGATGGGTGTGAATCCGCTGGTTATGGTGGCGGTTGCTGACCGTCTGGCGCAGCCAGAGGGGCAATGGGCGCCATTTGATCGGTCTGGCTGGCGCAGTGCTGTTTTTAAGCATGCTGACGCTTAGGCGAAAGATACCGGGTTTTTTCTAGCTTCTAATTTGACTGGCCTCCTGCGCGCGGATCGCCTATATCCACTTAACCAGACGGCTGGGCAGTCGCTGGTGCGTGGGTAACTGCGTACTGGAGGAAAGTCCGGGCTCCATGGAGACAAGGCGGTGGATAATGTCCACCCGGTGTAAACCGAGGGAAAGTGCCACAGAAAACAAACCGCCCCGGATTCTTCCGGGGTAAGGGTGAAAAGGTGGGGTAAGAGCCCACCGGGGCCGTGGTGACACAGCCCGCATGGTAAACCCCGCCTGGAGCAAGACCAAATAGGGGGCGCGCATGGGCTGTCTTTATGCTCGCGCCCCGGGTGTGTCGCGTCAGGCATCTGGCAACAGATGTCGCAGAGGAATGACTGCCCATCTCAGCAATGAGTGGACAGAACCCGGCTTACAGGCCGTCTGGTATTAGCTCTTAAATGCGCTGAATACGTCGTCAGCAGACAGTTCAGGCTTATCTTCTGGCTCTGCAGCGGATTGCTCGACAGCTTCGGCAGGTGCCAGGCCGGGGCCTTCGGTTTCGGCGGCTTTCTCAGCGTCCATTTTGCGGCGGCGCGAGGACGCCTTGGTGATAACCTCATCCAGCTCGATTTGTGAGCATAGGCCAGCCGTTACTGGGTCTACAGGTTTGATCTCGGCTGAGTTCCAGTGCGTCTTGTCGCGGACATTGGTAATTGTCGACTTGGTGGTGCCGATCAGCTTGCTGATTTGCGGATCTGTTACTTCTGGGTGATTGCGGATGAACCATGCAATGGCGTCTGGCTTATCGCCGCGCCGAGCAACGGGCGTATAACGCGCGCCTTTTCGCTTTGGTTGCGGGATGTGTGCGATTTTGGATTCAGCAACATGCATTCGGTATTCGGCGTCATCCTCAGCCTTCTGAATCTCTTCCCGCGTCAACTCGCCGCCGGAGACAGGGTCCACGCCGCGCATATTCTCCGCCACGTCGCCATCAGCGATGCCTTTGACTTCCAGATGGTGCAGGCCGCAAAATTCAGCGATCTGCGTGAAGGTCAGAGTTGTATTGTCAATCAGCCAGACAGCTGTGGCTTTGGGCATGAGAATGTCGGCCATGGAAGCCTCCTTAAAAAGCATGTGCCTGAAACGCGACCGCCCGGCACTTGCGTACCGGGCGGTCAGGTTATTGGGCAGTAAAATCACCTAACGTATTATACATAGCGGTGTTTGGGCGACTAGGGAACCCTTACATTAAGCGCGTGACAGCAAGATTTTACCGATATGACCGCCCTTGGTCATATGCGCTTGCGCGTCTTCAGCTTGTTCGAACGGGTAGACCGTGTCGATGACGGGCTTGATTTGCCCCGAGACCACGGCAGGCCAGAAGTCAGCCAGAATAGCGTCGCGAATGCGTTTCTTGTCTTCATTCGGGCGTGCCCGCAGGGTGGTGCCGTTCAGCGACAAGCGTTTCAGCATCAGCGGCATCAAGTTTAGTTCAACTTTTGCGCCTTGCATGTAGGCAATATTTACAATCCGGCCGCCAACTTTTGCCGCCGAGATGTTTTTCTGGACATACTCAGCACCGACCATATCGAGAATCACATCTGCGCCTCCAGCCTCTCGTACTTCCGTTTCAAAGTCCTGGGTCTTGTAATTGATTACAAGGTCAGCGCCGAGCTTACGAGCGTACGCACATTTCTCGTCGCTACCTGCGGTAATGATGATTTTGCCTGCGCCAGCATGTTTCGCCATCTGGATGGCCATTGTGCCGATACCGCTTGTACCGCCATGGACCAGCAGTGTTTCGCCTGCTTTGAACTGGCAGCGGTCGAAGATATTGGCCCACACTGTCATCATCACCTCGGGTAGTGCGCCCGCTTCATCAAAGGTTATGCCGTCGGGAATCTTGAAAAGTGAGCCTTGGTCGACAAGCGCAAATTCGGCGTAGCCCCCACCCGCCATCAGGCCGCAAACCCGATCCCCGATCGACCAGCCTGTTACGTCAGTACCGATCGCCGTGATCGTACCGGCGCACTCAAGCCCCATGATCTCGGATGCACCCGGCGGCGGTGGGTAAAAGCCGCGGCGCTGCACGAGGTCAGCGCGGTTGAGGCCAGCAGTCATCACTTCGACAAGGACATCACTGTCGCCGCAAGTAGGCTTTGTGGCTTGCCCGACTTCAAGCGGCCCATGCTCTGGAATCGTTACCGCCCACATTTGCTCAGCCATAGATCGCCTCCTTCATATCTTGCGCCCTTGTGGCCACGCCTTACATGTTCTGTCCAGTCATGCCGCAGGAGGAAAGGCCATGTTTGAAGAGAATGACACGCCGACCGAAAAGCCGATTGATCTGGAACGGCTTTCGGTTGAGGATTTGCGCGAGCGAATTGAGGCTTTGCAGGCTGAGATTTCGGCTTGTGAAGCCGAGCTAGCGCGTAAGTCGGCGCATAAATCTGCTGCTGATGCACTTTTCGGAGGCGATGGTTAAGGTCTTCGAAGGGGACACTAGGTTATTGTTGCTTAACAGATAAGAGCATTTACAGGTTTTCTCATGGCCAATTCTTCTCAGACCATCCCGCCTTCCGGCCGCGAACTGACCTTCACCGAAGGCAAAGTGTTTGCAAAAGTATTTGTCGACGGAATGGCATTGGTTGAAGAAACAGCGGCGTATCTAGATGGACCTGGCCGAAAACTATCAAGCACTTTGCCGCGCGAAGCAGGTCTGACCTACGCAGCCTGGAGTATGGAACTCACAACACGCCTGATGCAAGCGGCGAGCTGGCTGGTCATGCAAAAAGCAGTGCGTGATGGCGATATGGATCGCGGCGATGCAACACAGAAGAAATATCGTATTTCACGCGATGACCCCGCACTAGATGCAAACGCGCAACGTGGACGAGGGCTCCCGGACGTCTTTCTTGATCTGGTAGCCCGCTCTGAAGCCCTGTTTGAGCGGATTTGCCGCTTGGATGCGGCGATTTATGGGCGCGGTGAAGATCCTGCCGAAAGTCCCGTAAATGCACAACTGGATGCGCTTCGCCAGGCTGCCGAAACTGGGGCGTTTGATCCTCTCAAAGTCTGGGGTAAGACTCGCTGAGGTTTAAGTTTCCAATGCCGCTTTATGTGGCGCGGAACGGCGACGTGACTTTAAACGTGCCCAAGTTGGGCGCTCATAAAGCGCGATAAGAGGCGTGCCCTTGATCAGGCGATGTCCGATCAGTGGCAAAGCAACTCCGGCAAGCAAGACGAGCAGGCTGGCTGTTCCCACGTCAGGTATCAAACCCGTCGTAGCAAGGCCTTTTTGTGCTACCTTCATCGGGATGAAAAATGTCAGATAGATCACAATGGAATACTGCCCGACATAGCGTAGAGCGTGCCCAAAATCATATTTCGCTAGCAAAGCACCCACACCAATGATCGCTGCGGCACCAGCAAACCCCAGAGCAAGACTGATACCTGGCAGTGCGTGGAGACCATGCGTGACGAACCAGAAGTTCAGCACGCCCCAGAGCAGCAGGGCTTCCAAAGCCACGCGGGTATTGCTTGTGATACGGCGCGCATACTCAAAGGCCATTGGCGCAAAGGCATACCCCGCGTAAAAATAGACAAACCATTCAGCTAAGCGATTTGTCACTGACCAGCCGGTTTCGACTAGCCCTATGGCAAAGGCGACTTGTAGTGCGGTAGCTGCGCTGAAAACAAGCAGCTTGGAGACATGGCGCAACGCCCATGTCAGTGCATAAAACACTGCCAGCATATGCACGAACCATAGGCTACCATTCGGGACAACAAGTGCTTTCAGATAGATACCTGCAAAAGCTATTGGATCATTGATCAGCACACTGGCTTCGAAAGCTAGCGTCTGAATCGCCAGCCAGAGTAGGTAAAAATAGGCAAAATGGACGATCTTGCGGTCAAAGTAATCACGCCCGTCGCCCATGATGGACCGTGACAGGAACAAGCCTGCGATCAAGAAAAAATCTGGCATGCGGAAGGGTTTGGCGAATTCTACGACCGGGTGCATCCAGCCGGTGGCATGAGCCATTTCACCGTAGCCAAGCACCGAATGCATCATCACAACGAGAATGATGCAAATGCCTTTGGAATAATCGACCCAGTCAATGCGGGGTGTTGTAGAACGAGACATATTTAGCTCCGGTAACGGTATTCCCCCGTTACAGAGCAAGAAGTGTGCAAGATTCGCGAATGAGGCGAGTTTCACCTATTTCCGAAGCGCGAGACGCAAGTCAGTCGGTGCCACTTCATGACCATTAGCGCCGACAAAGCCCGCCTTTACCTGCTGTCGTGTCTTCGCATGAGTGAAGCTTAGCGGTGGAGCCTTGTCCGGAACAAGCCATGCATCGGCCCATTGCGTCAGACCAATCAAGACCGGGCGCAGGGCTTCGCCCATCGGGGTCAGCACATATTCCGGCCGTGCACGTTTGCCTGCGACTTTATACATTTGTTTTTCCATAAGACCGTCAGATACTAACGCTTTTAAGCGGCCTGAAAGAACCGTACGCGGCGCGCCGAGTTCGCGCTGAAAATCGTCAAAACGGCGCAGGCCGAACAAGGAAGAGCGTAATATCATCAAGGTCCACTTGTCGCCAATACTGGCAATTGCTTTAGCCAAATGGCAGGCGTCGGGCGGAACAGCGGAGGTGTGGCTAAGGGGCGTCATATCTAAGCGGTGCCTGAGTTCGCTCAGCAAATCCAGCCAAATGTGACTTTGGCCGCATTGCGCACTGCAAAATGCTCGGCTAGGGAGCAGGCAATTCTATACATTCAGACGAGGAGACCGTTTATGGCTCGCAAGAAAATCGCCCTTATTGGTTCTGGTATGATTGGCGGCACGCTCGCGCATGTTGCTGCGCGTGAAGAGCTTGGCGACGTTGTTCTGTTCGATATTGCCGAGGGCTTACCGCAGGGCAAGGCTTTGGATCTGGCGGAGTCGACACCGGTATATGATAGCTCGGTTAGCCTGAAAGGTGCCAATGACTATGCTGATATTGCTGGCGCCGACGTTTGTATTGTTACCGCTGGTGTACCGCGCAAACCGGGCATGAGCCGCGATGACCTTGTTGGTATCAATCTGAAGGTCATGAAAGCTGTCGGCGAAGGCATCAAAGCCAACTGCCCTAACGCATTTGTTATTTGTATCACCAACCCACTCGACGCGATGGTTTGGGCTTTGCAGCAATTTGCGGGTCTACCAACAAATATGATTGTGGGCATGGCAGGCGTTCTGGATAGTTCACGTTTTGCTTATTTCTTGTCTGAGGCCACCGGTGTATCCGTTGCCGACATCCACGCGTGGACACTGGCTGGGCATGGTGACAGCATGGTGCCGATGGTGCGCCACTCCACTGTTGGCGGCCTGCCACTACCTCAGCTGGTTAAGCAGGGTTGGATGACTCAGGAAAAACTCGACAGCATCGTTACACGCACCCGGAAAGGTGGCGGAGAAATTGTTGCGCTGTTGAAGAGCGGCTCGGCCTATTATGCACCGGCTGAAAGCGCAATCTCGATGGCGAAGTCTTACTTAAAAGACCAGAAACGCGTGTTGCCTTCTGCGGCTTACTGTAAAGGCGAGTACGGCGTTGATGGCATGTATGTCGGTGTACCGACACTGATCGGTGCTGGCGGCGCAGAGAAAGTCATTGAGTTTGATTTTGATGCGGGTGAGCAGGAAATGTTCAACGAATCCGTAGCCGCCGTGCAAGGTCTGCTGGATGATTGCAAGGCGATTGATCCCTCGTTGGCTTAAGTGTCTATCGGGCCAACGCTTGAAACGGAACGATTGATCCTGCGCCCACCTGCGGCGCAGGATTTTGACGCGTGGGCTGCATTTTCTTCCGATCCCGAGGTCATGGAACACTTAGGTGGAGCGGTGAGCGCTGAAGTTGCGTGGCGCCAAATGGCTACGCTGACAGGCGCGTGGGTGATTGCGGGCTGGTCAATGTTCTCCATGATTGAAAAGTCGACAAATAAATGGATCGGCCGACTAGGTCCGTGGCAACCACATGGTTGGCCGGGAACGGAGATTGGCTGGGGCCTGGCTCGGCAAGCTTGGGGCAAGGGATACGCGTTTGAAGCCGCTACCGCCGCAATGGATTACGTTGTCGATGAGTGTGGGTGGACTGAAATCATTCATACTATTGCAGCTGAGAACCTTGCTTCGGTAAAAGTTGCCGAGCGGCTGGGAAGCCGCAAATTGCGGCAGACTCAAATGCCGCCGCCTTTTGAAGGCTATATCTGCGATGTCTATGGTCAAAGTACTGATGAATGGCGCGTTCGACGAGGCTGACGTTTTTGTTATTAGCAGGCAACCTAAGCAGTCTTTAGAATGTGGAAGACGACTCAGGAGAAGACCCATGATGAAGACATTGCTTCTCACCACTGCGCTGGCTTTAGCTTTTAGCCCCCAAGCACTTGCGGACAATCACACTGAGGGCAAAGCAGAAACTGTTCAGATCGGGCCGGAAATTGGCGCGCAAGCCCCAGAATTTTCAGCGTTGACCAGCGCTGGCGAGGTCGTCGACTTTGCGGTCATAGCGGGCGAAAATGGCGCCGTAATCGTCTTTAACCGTTCACTTGATTGGTGTCCGTACTGTAAGAAGCAGGCGATTGAGTTGCAAACTGTTGCTGACGATCTGGCAACGGCAGGCTGGCCTCTGAGCGTTATCACGTACGATAGTCCTGAGGTTCTGGCTGAGTTTGGGGCTGAAAAAGAGCTAACTTATACTCTGCTATCGGATACCGGATCGGCGATGATTGACGCGTTCGGTCTACGCAATGCCGATATGAAAGCCGGATCGCGCTTCGACGGTGTACCGCACCCAGCCATCGTATTTATCAGCAATGATGGCATAATACGCGGCGTTCAGCGCGAGGAGGGCTACAAAGACCGCCCACCATCTGAAAGCTTGCCGCAGCTTGTCGCGCTTCTGAATATGCCTGCGGAGTAGCACTACGCCAGAACCGCATCATCCCGCAGCCAACCAACAATTGAGTAGCGCCCGTCTCCGGCAAATGCCGAGACGGGGCTGACGGCATGTACTTGAGTGCCATCAAATATCGATAGTGTATTGAAGCGTGGTATCCAGGCGCTAAGGACGTCCGTCGTTTGCTGGTTAATCAGTTGCAAAAGGCCGCCCCAATCGGTTTGCCAGTTTGGACAGAAACTGAGCGTATAGGCGGCGCGGCGCTCTTTATTGCTGCCATCATCAATGTGACGCGTCAGGAAACTGCCAGGTGTAAACAGCGTTGCCTGTGCTTCGAGCTGCGTAATGCCTGGAACGCCGATAATGCGCGCACCTAATTGCAGGAATTCCGGGCCGTTGAGAAATTCAGTCACTTTGCGAATGGCGAGTTGTGCATCGGTGCCAGCGCGGCGGGCATTGGTCAGGTGGAAGCCATTGTAACAGTAGCCATAGTTGCGTGTAGCTCTGGCCATGATAGCGGCCATTCGGCTCCGCATCTCCCCAGGGCCAAGGGCTTTGGCCTCTTCTTGAGTCAACTCGATCACGCCCTTATCGGGATCGACATAGATAAGTCGCCACGGGATTTGCGTCCGCAGCGTTTGCGAAATCGCCTCGGCGGTTTCTGGCGTGAAGATATTGTGGACCTGAATAAACCGGGTCTGCGTATAGCGGGCAGCCAGCGCGTCTATATCTAGATTTGGATTGAGGCGAATATCGTCAAGGCTCATGGCCTGTAAATGCACCGATAGGAGTACGAAAAGCAAGTCATGCATGGGCTGGACCGGCAGCCGTTTTTCCCTAGTGTCGCCTCATACATTCTGGAGTTACCCATGTCTTTTCGTTCACTTGCCTTTGCCTCCATACTGACTGTCTGTGTCTTGCCAGTTTCCGCGCAGGAGCGTGCACCTATTCCAGCCGAGATTCAAAGCACCACAAAGGTGCTGATTCAGCAGGGCCTTCGCGATGATCGCGGTCTGAAATTTGTTGAGGACCTGACAACGGAAGTTGGCCAACGCCTCGCAGGCTCGCCGCAAGAAAAATTAGCCCGCGACTGGTCGGTCGCTGAACTGACCGCGCTTGGCTTTGATAATGTGCGGATCGAAACGTTCGAAATTCCATTTTGGTCGCGGCTCGTTGATGACGTCTCGATCATTGCGCCAACCCGTCAGGCTGTCGCCGCCACAGCGCTTGGCGGCTCAGCTGATACGCCAAAAGACGGGGTCGAGGCGGAACTCGTGCGGTTTGAAAGTCTGACCGAGTTGATCGCGGCTTCATCAAGCTATGTCGAAGGTAAAGTCGTGTTCATTGACGAGCATATGATCAAATCGATGGATGGCTCAGGCTATGGCATGGCTGTGCGCAAGCGTAGCCAATGCGCAAAACACGCCGCAGAAAAGGGCGCTGTCGCCTGCCTCATTCGTTCAGTTGGGACTCATTCACACCGGATGCCACATACAGGTGGCATGGCACGTGACGGCGCGACAGGGGCCGGACCCGCAGCCGCAATTTCTGGGCCTGATGCCGACCAATTTACGCGGCTGCTTGAACGGGGTCCAGTAACAGTACGCGTAAACATTCAAACGGAAGCGTATGAAGCAGCGCCCTCTGGTAATGTCATTGCCGAGGTTACGGGCACGGACTTGAAAGACGAAATTGTGCTTATCAGCTGCCATCTTGATAGCTGGGATTTGGGTACCGGCGCGCTTGATGATGGCGCGGGGTGCGGCATCGTTGTCGGCGCTGCTAAGCTGATCGCCGACTTGCCGAACCCGCCGCGCCGGACAATCCGCGTCGTGCTGTATGGCGCAGAAGAGGTTGGGTTGTTTGGGGCCTCGGACTACGCCAAGCAGCACGCTGATCACCTTGGAAAACATGTACTGGCCGCTGAGAGCGACTTTGGGGCGGATAAGATTTGGCGTTTTCAGACCAAGTTTGGGGAAAGCGCGCTGCCCTACGCACGCGCGATACAGGGCATGTTGTCACCGCTTGGCGTGACGCCAGGCGATAATCTGGCCACGGGTGGACCGGACGTCATGATTCTGGGTCGCAATGGCGTGCCCGTTGTGACGCCGACGCAAAATGGCATCGACTATTTCGACTATCACCACACCCCTGACGACACGTTCGATAAGATCGTGCCGGATCAGTTCCGTCAGAACGTCGCTGTCTATGCGGCTTTCACTTACCTCGCGGCGCAGACAGGTTGGAATTTTCGAGGCGAGGATATTGTTACAGCAAGCGAGTAATTGTTTTTGACGTCGACGCAGCTTCCTGTCCTGACGCCAGAAGAAGCGCTGATGGAGACGGCACGCTTTGCCTCAGTGCATGCGGGCCAGTGTCTCGATGTCTCGGAAAGTCTTGGCTGGCTTGTGACTGGCACGGTTTTGATGGCGCAGCAGGCAGCAGCACTGGCGTTGAATGCAAGTGGTGACAGTATTCCAGAGCAGGTCGGCGCAAGCGAAATATTGTTGCGTGCGGCGTCGAAGGACCGACTTGCGCCGCCCTATACACTGTCATTCTCAAGCTCGGCCCGGCGCGATTTTGACTTGTTGGTAGAGGCCCGAAACAGCTTTATGCATCCGCGCGCAAACTCGTTTCATGTTACGCCGCGTACCCTGGCGCGTGGTCTGCCAGTAGCGACAGGGGTGGTTCGACATATCGTATTGACGCAGCCTGTCGTGCCAGATCTCGTATCGCCGCAAGGACAGCGCGACTTGCGGGACTATTTGGAAACGCTGGATGCGCTAGCGGAATTTCTTGGCGCGTAGATACAAAAAAGCCCGGCGCGATGGCCGGGCTTTTCGATCTGGCTAGAAAGAAGTTTAGTCTTCCTTTTTCTCTTCAGCAGGGGCTTCTTCTGTAGCAGCTTCTTCGGCCGGAGCCTCCTCGACAGGGGCTTCAGCCTCAGCCTTGGCAGCTTCTTTCTCGGCCTCTTTGGCGGCCTTGGCAGCTTCCTTGGCTTCTTTTTCAGCTTCCTTGCGGGCGGCTGCTTTTTCAACTTTCTCTTCAGCGCGCTCTTTGGCTTTGGCGCCTGGCTCACCTTTTTGCGGGTTATTGCCGTGCTTCCACGCGTAGACCGGGCTGCCGTCAACTTCCATATTGCTCAGGAAGCGAGCGACGCGATCAGTCGGTTTGGCACCCTTCTTGATCCATGCTGCAGCTTTTTCAGCATCAATCTGAACGCGCTGCTCGCTATCTTTTGGCAGACGTGGATCGTGTGTGCCGATCTTTTCGATATAGCGGCCATCACGCGGCATGCGGCTGTCAGCGACAACGACAGAGTAGAAAGGGCGTTTTTTTGACCCGCCGCGGGCGAGCCTGATTTTCAGTGACATAGTATTCTCCTAAGTGTCTTTTGAAAGTGTAGTCGGGGCATCGCCCCGGATTTTTTCGTGGTGGCGGATGACTTCCGCGACGATGAAATTGAGGAATTTTTCAGCGAAGACCGGATCAAGATTGCTGTCTTCGGCGAGTGTACGCAGGCGTGCGATCTGGCGCGCCTCGCGATCTTTATCTGCAGGCGGCATATCATGCGCCGCTTTAAGTTTACCGACGGCTTGCGTGACCTTGAAGCGCTCCGCCAGCGTGTGCAGCAGGATGGCGTCGAGATTATCGATGCTGGCGCGATAGGAGGCGAGTTGATCAAGCGGGGAGGTCATTTCTTTCGCTCCCATCGCCCTTCGCTTGGGATAAACAGCGAAACAATTCCCAACACCGCAAGGACGCTCAGCCCAATTACTCCGACAGTTGCAAACACCCCATCCGCTTTAAACATAAAATATGCGGCCGCTAATAGGCCACCCGTAATGAGACCTTTCCAAATTGGATCGTTTTTCCCGTCGTTATAAGTCGCTCCACAGTGTCGGCAGACGATGGCTTCTCCATTAATCTCGCTCTTGCAGAACTGACACGTAATATTGGTTTGCTTGCTCACTTCTTGCCCCCCAGCCCCGGAATATTCGGCAAACCGCCCGGCATCGCGGCGCCGCCGCCCATCTTGGCGAGGTCAGCCGGTGAAACGCCCGCCTGACCCATCATGTTCATCATGCCCTTCATGCCGCCTTTGGACATTTTCTTCATCATCCCGGCCATCTGCTTGTGCATTTTCAGGACCTTGTTGACGTCGGAGACTTCAACGCCCGCACCTGCGGCGATGCGCTTGCGGCGTGAGGCATTCAGGAGCGCAGGCTTGGCGCGCTCTTTCTTGGTCATGGAAGAAATAATTGCACCTTGGCGCAACAGCACGCGGTCATCCATATTCGCTGCGGCCATGGCCTGTTTCGCTTTCTTGGCACCGGGCAACATGCCCATGATACCGCCAAGACCGCCCATTTTCTGCATCTGCTGAAGCTGGCTGGCAAGATCATCAAGGTCAAACTGCCCCTTGGCCATTTTCTTGGCCATACGCTCAGCTTTTTCAGCGTCCATCTGGTCGCCAGCTTTTTCGACCAGAGACACAATATCGCCTTGGCCAAGAATGCGGCCCGCAAGGCGTTTGGCGTCGAAGGCGTCGAGGCCATCCAGCTTTTCACCTGTCCCTAGGAACTTGATCGGCAGGCCCGTAACTGCGCGCATAGACAGCGCCGCACCGCCGCGCCCGTCACCGTCCATCCTTGTCAGGATCAGGCCTGTGAGGGGCAAGCGCTCGTGGAAACGTCGGGCAGTCTCAACGGCGTCTTGTCCAGTCAGAGAGTCAGCAACTAGCAGGGTCTCGTTTGGGGTCGCGATCTTGGCGATCTCTGACGCCTCAGACATCATCTGCTCGTCGATCGAAGTACGGCCTGCTGTATCAAGGAAGACGACGTCATAGCCGCCGAGTTTGGCCGCTTGCAGCGCGCGGCGGGCAATTTCAGCCGGGCTCTGGTCTTTGATGATTGGCAGGGCCGAGACACCATCTCCGGCTTGATCGGCGAGGATTGCCAATTGCTCCATCGCCGCCGGGCGGCGGGTATCCAAGCTGGCGAGCAGAACTTTCTTCTTATCGCGCTTGGCAAGCCGCATGGCCAGCTTGCCTGTTGTCGTCGTCTTACCAGAGCCCTGAAGGCCAGCCATCATCACAACCGCAGGTGGGTTATCAACGCGCAGGCCCGTCTCAGCTTCATCGCCGCCGAGCAGCTGGACAAGGCCATCATGGACGATTTTTACGACTTGCTGGCCGGGCTTAACCGAGCGGATAACATCCTCGCCGACCGCTTTGTCCTTGATGCTGTTGATGAAGTCCTTGACGACAGGCAATGCGACGTCGGCTTCAAGTAGGGCGACACGGATTTCACGCAGCGCAGCGTTGACTTCCTTTTCGGACAGCGCGCCGCGCCCGAGAAGTCCGTCAAATACGCCGCCTAAGCGGTCTGTCAGCGTGTCAAACATCGCGTCGTCTCCAATGCTTATGTGTCAGGGTGTCCCGTCTATATAAGCGCTCAAATGTGTCGCACAAAGCAAAAGAGCCCCACTGAGCGAGACTTCGCCGGGTGGGGGGCTTCGGCAGGTTCAAAGCCCTGCTAAAGCGCGCTTCTTTTAATGTGCGCGGATTTGAGGGAGCCTAAAGCACGAGTGACAGGCAGAATCAAGCCTCAGAGAGATTCAGGTGTTCGGTGAGACGCGTTACGGCAATTTTGGCTTCGTCACGCAACATGGAGAGGATTGCCATATCGACCCAAGTACCATCAGCAAAGCGTGCATAATTGCGCATCGTTCCCTCATGGACTGCGCCCAAAGCCTCAATCGCCCGCAGTGCCCGCTCATTGCGGGCCTCAATATGCCAGCTAATTCGTTTTGCGCCCCATTCTACGGCGCGACTAATGAGCAAGTGCTGTACCGCTTGATAGATACCCTTGCCGCGGAAGCCATGATCAAGCCAGCTATACCCGATACGGACCCGGCGATGCGTTCGGTTTGGTTCAAGATAAGCACTTACGCCGATAAATTTGCCTGTATCCGGACAAAGAATTGCGAATGAAACTGCCTCTTGGGCTTTTTCGCATCGCATCATGTGGTCGTAATACGCGTCAAATCCTGCGAGGCGCTGAATCGCGGGCATGGATTGCCACATATGCTCAATTGCATCTGTCGCGCGCAGCATGTCGCGGTGCGCTTCGGTCAGCGGCTCGAGCTTGACCAGTGCATTTTCGAGGCCGGGGGCATTCAGGTCCATGAAGGTTTATGCCTTTGAAGTCATGCCGCGAGCAAGCTTAATCTTGGTACACACACGTAACGAATGAGTGAGTGGGTATAATGCGAGATATCAAGGCAAAGAAAGAATTGATATTTCCTGCTTATTACATAGATGTATTCTATGCATTTGCCGACACTCCGCCAGCTTGAATTCCTATGTGCGATTGCTAGCGCCGGCTCATTTTCCCGCGCCGCTGAGCACTGTCATGTTACGCAGCCAACGCTTTCATCTGCTATCAAGGAGTTAGAAGGATTGATGGGAGTACAGCTCATCGAGCGGGAATCGCGCGGCGCATCGCTCACCCGGGCTGGCGAGGAAGCGATAAGCCGGGCGCGAACAATTCTTTCAGATACAGCCGACCTTGTCGCCGCGGCCCGCCAAGCCGGTAAACCATTATCAGGGCCATTTAGACTCGGCGCGATCCCAACAATTGCACCTTTCCTACTGCCTAAGACCCTGTCGGCATTGCGCCAAGCACATCCTGAACTAAAGCTCTATTTGCAGGAGGATCAGACTGATCGCTTACTCGATGCTTTACGCGCGAGGAAGCTGGATGCCGCGCTATTGGCATTACCATGGGCGGCGCCAGGCATAGAGATGGAAACACTGAGCGAAGATGAGTTTTTGCTTGTCGCGCCAACTACGCACCATTTGATCAAGAAAGCTCACTTAAGGCCTGATGATCTGGCCAATGAAGACGTCTTGCTTCTGGAAGACGGTCATTGTCTGCGTGACCATGCTCTGTCAGTTTGTCGCCTACCGAGTCAGCATCCTGGGGCAGATGTGACGGCCACTAGCCTCACAACCCTTGTGCATATGGTGGCAGGGGGACTGGGCGTTTCGCTTATACCCAGACTCGCAGCTGATGCAGGTGTTGCTACTGGGGTAGACGTTAGCCTGCGTGCGTTTCAACCACCTATGGTCGGGCGGCGGATTGGCATTGCATGGCGTGCTGGCTCGCCGCGGGCCGCTGAGGCGCGCCTCGTCGGTCAGATCGTGCAACGTACATTGGAAGTCTAGGTCACCTTTACGCGATCATCGACATGCGCAGAGAGATTGTCTTTGGCGAGGAAAATGTCTTCATCAAGATCACCCTCCCATTTCGCAACGGCAGTCGCCACGGCGGCATCGCCAGTGACATTGGTTAGTGTGCGCATCATATCTAGCAAGCGATCAAAAGGCAGGATGAAGCCAATGATTAGCGCAGCTTGTTCTTCACTGATCCCTACCTGAGTTAAAGCGGCGCCTGATAGAATGAGACCTGCGCTGGGAATACCTGCCGCGCCGATTGAGACAAGCGTCGCCATGAGTGCGACCAGAAAATATTGCATGAGGGTTACTTCCAAACCCATGGCCTGCGCTCCGAATAAAGCGACCATACCGATATAAATCGCCGTGCCGTCCATATTGATTGTCGCGCCAAGCGGCAGGACCGAGCCTGCAACGGCCTTATCGACGCCGAGGTTTTCCTCGGCGCAAGTAATCGTCACTGGCAGCGTTGCAGATGAGCTGGCTGTAGAATAAGCAACCGCCTGCGCATCTGTGATCCCTCTTAGAAAGGGAATAAATGGTAGTCGCAAAACGGTTTTTATTAGGATCGCGCCATATGTAATCAGGATATGGAGGAAGCAAGCGATATAAAGCGCAATAGCAAGCGTGCCGAGGCTTTGTAAAACACCAAGTCCCTTTGTTGCCATAACAGTTGCAATGAGCGCGAACACGCCGATTGGCGCGGTTTCCATCACGATGATTGTTACTTTCATCATGGCTTCTGACGCGCCATCAAACCATTTACCCACCGGCTCGGCAACTTTTCCAGCCATCAGGATGCCGACACCAAACATGATAGCAAAGAAGATGACTTGTAAGATGTTGCCGCTTGCGAGAGCTTCGACCGGGTTTGTGGGAACGATGTTCAGCAAGCGTTCAACAAGCCCCCCTGCTTCCGCAGCGCGCTGCTTGGCACCATCAAGTGCAGATGCGTCCGCGCCAGCGAATGTTTCAGGCGACAGACTGGCGCCGGGTTGGAAGATTGTCGCCATAGTAAGACCGAGCGTGACAGCAATCGCTGTCGTCGCGAAATATGTCCCGAGTGTGCGCAATCCGAGACTACCAAGACGCTTTGGATCGCCCATAGCGATGATGCCAGATACGAGTGTGAAGAAGATTAGCGGTACGATCAGCATGCGAATTAGGCGTAGAAATAGATCTCCAGCCCAACTGATCCATTTTTCAGCGAATGCGCCTCCAGCCTCAGCGCCCATTCCATAGCGCAGGCCGAGTCCAGCGATAAGGCCGAGAACCAGACCTGCCATGACCCGCTTCCATAAATCAATCTTGAACCACCAGCTCATGCTATTTCCCATCAATTCAGCTTTGCAAGAGAGGCTAGGGCGCATACTAGCAGTGTTCAATACGAAAGATATCAAGGACTGGTTTTGATGGCCCTGCTCGACCGATTGTCTTCTGGCTGGAAAGCCTACCTGATCCTGTTTGCGATTACGTTCACTGCCGCAGCGCCAGGGGTGTTCAATTTGCCTGCTTTGGACAGAGACGAGAGCCGGTTCGCGCAGGCTTCGAAACAATACCTAGAGACCGGAGATTATCTGATCATCCGCTATCAGGATGAATATCGTAACAAAAAGCCAGCAGGCATTCATTGGCTTCAGTCAGGTTCAACAGCCCTACTTGGTGATGAAGATCGGCTTGAGATCTGGACATATCGCGTGCCGAGTTGGCTCGGCGCAGCGCTCGCGGCAATGGCCTGCTTCTGGTGCGGGTTAGTATTGATCGGGCGACGCGCTGCGTTTCTAGGATCAGCGCTTTTTGCTGCGACATTATTGCTGACCAGCGAGGCGCATATCTCCAAGACTGATGGCGTACTGGTCTTTCTGACAACCCTGGCCATAGGGGCGATGGCGCGACTTTATATGGGTGAAACGGCCAAACCGAAGCGAATGGCTTTGGTCTTTTGGACGACGATGGGCGCCGCGCTTCTCATCAAGGGGCCGGTGACGCCAATGGTTGCGGCGTATGCGGGCATGGGTGCGTGGGTGTGGAACAGGGCAAGCGGGCATCCTGATAACCAGTGGTGGAAGCCGCTGGCATGGTGGCCTGGGCCAGCGATTGCACTCGCGATGTTTTTACCTTGGCTTGTGGCCATCCAAATCGCTACGAGCGGCGAATTCATTCAGGGTGCCGTGGGCAAAGACTTAAAGGACAAATTTGCTGGCGCATCGGAAGGGCATGCAGGTTGGCCCCTCTATCATATAACCCACATTCCAGCCTGGTTCTTTCCTGCAACCTTGCTCACGGTTCCGGCGATAGCGGTAACCTGGAAAGCTTTGCGCGGTAGCACAGAAACGGCGCGTCGGCGCGCAACGGATGCGATACTTGTTGCCTTGGCACTTGGCGCTTTAACTGCACTTGCAACGTGGGTTCTACCGGGCGAACTTGGCAATGGCGCGCCTTCGGCTTTTCCGGCGATTTTGATTTTCGGGTTTTGGTTCCTATCGCGATGCGAAAGCTGGCTTTCACGATGGGTTGGCGAAACAGCTCCACTTACCGCTGAAGTCCGAGCGTTGCGCTTTTTGGCCGCTTGGAGCGTTCTGACACTACTATTCTTTGAGCTGATGCCGACACGCCTCAGCCACTATATCTTGCCAGCCTATCCGGCCTTTGCGTTGCTGTGTGGTTGGGCGGCAGTGAAGCTGTACGAAGGCGCAAAAATGCCAATTTCACGCTGGGTATCTCTGGGGCTCTATGTGCTCGGAGGTGGGGCATTAATGCTGATTAGCTCGCCCTTCGCTGTTCGAGAGGTTCAAAGTGAAGCCGCAAGCGACTTCAAGACTGTTGATGGCGCGGATGTCCTCAACGCGTGGACACAGTATGCAGGCTTCCCGATGTGGCTCTGGTGGCTAGGCGGCGCGGCACTTGCTATGTCAGCTCTTGTGTTTGTGATGCGTAAAGTCAGTTTGTCCATCTTGCTTGGTGTTGTTGCGTCAATGCTGCTTGGCTGGCATGCGCGCACGGCATTTTTGCCAACGCAAACCTGGGTGCAACCTACGGAAAGCGCGATCCTTGCGCTAAAGCAGGTGTGCGGCTTACCCAGTGAGGTTTGCGTGGATGGTGTCACCTCTCCTGCGCGTGTTCTTGCCGTCGGTTATGCTGAGCCGAGCTATGTCATGACGACAGGTACGCAAAACTTGCATCCGCCAGAAACGCCAATTGGTTTGCCAAATGACAGTCAGGCGTATCCGGTCGTCTATCTTCTCAACATGGAAGATAAGGCCGCAGAGCCTGTTCTGGCGCAACTGCTTGAAGAGGCAAACTTACAGGGCCGATGCATATCACAGTCTGATCCTGTCTATGCCCTTAACTATTCAAATGGTGATCCGGTACACTTCAAAGCGTTACGGTTTGAGGCCAGTGCCTGCAAGCGCGCTACTGAGTAGGCTGTTCTTCTTCAGTGTCGGTCGATTTTGGATAGTTCCAGAACATTCGGTTGACTCGAATTCGATTTGGACTGTGTCCGGTAATAAGTGGATCTTGATGATATATTCGATTTGAGCCTGCTAGTGACACTTTTAGAATTTTTTCTAATTGTCCATCTTCACGCGTTCTGAATGTCTGTCCGATAGTCGTAGGTGACTCGCCCGATACTCCGTAGCTGGTGATGACCCGAAAGTCGGCCCCATTGACAATAAACAGTCGAGATTCTCGCTTCGTTGGATTGGAATCATCCTTGCAGGGTACATTGTCCCCCTCAAGTACGAAAGTGCCCGGAAATCCCCGCTTCTGCAAACGTAGTTTGGATGTGCTTAAACTTATCGAGCTTTGACCAGGCTGGAGGCTGTTAATCGTTTGAGGCTTATTATATTCCACCAGTCCGTCATCAGAGATTTTTAGAAGCCATGCTTGATGCCCGCCCCATTGGTACCGATATTGTGCTCCCGGGGGCACTCTTAATGTGCACGTCCCACGCACCATCTTGAGTGTTTCGTCATATCCCGGACATTTATCCCCGAAAATTTCTGTCGTACCAATATCGTTTAGTAGCCATGGCATGCAGGATTTATTGGTATTGATCGTGAGTTCGACACTGTCCTGCGCAACCGCAGTTGCCGTTAGAGCGATGGCTGCGCATGCAGTGATAAGTGTACGTTTCATGATTGTGTCCCCGTTGTTTGTTGCAACAGAGATACGTTAGCGGAGATAATAGCGTTGTGCCAAAGCGGAGATAATAGCGTTGTGCCAACTGTCTCGCTAAGAAATCCGAACCGGCACGCAAAAAGTTAGCCCTCGTCTGTGATCCAGGCTTCAACGTCACCCTTCAGCTTGATCGTGAGGGGCTTGCCTTTGCGGTCAACAGCCTTGCCGGCGGCGACTTTGATCCAGCCCTCTGAAATGCAGTATTCCTCGGCATTGGTTTTCTCGACACCGTTCAGCTTGATGCCAATGCCGCGTGCCAGTAGCGCCTCGTTATAATACGGGCTGTCAGGATCGACGCTCAGGCGGTCAGGTAATATATCGCTCATGCGCTGAGCCATAACCCAGCCCAGATAGCAAATACAAGACTAGAAAACGCGCGGACGCTCGTTCTTTTCAACATGTAAGCCGCACTCTGACTTATCCTGCCCAGCCCAGCGACCAGAGCGTATATCGTTCGGGTCTGCAGCAGGCTTGGTGCACGGCCAGCAACCAATTGACGGATAGCCTTGCGCTTGCAGCGGATGACGCGGCAACTCGCGGCGTTTGAAATAGGCCTGAACGTCTTCCTGTGTCCAGCTTGCAAGTGGGTTCACTTTGAACCGGCCGTTGGCATGCTCGAACACAGGTAATGACAGGCGCGCGCCGCCATGGAAACGCTTACGTCCGGTAATCCAGGCGCTGAAGCCCTCAAGGGCTGGCTCTAATGGGCGTACCTTGCGCAGCGCGCAACAGGCGTCTGTATCGGTTTTCCAAAGCGTGTTTTTCGGATCTTCGGCGAGGCGCTCCTCCTCTGCTGGAGGAACGTCCCGAACATTGGACAGACCAAGGCGTTCAATCAGCTGCTCTTTATAGTCTAGCGTTTGCGGGAAGTGCATGCCGGTATCCATGAAGACGATCGGCAAATCAGGGTTCACATCTGCAATAAGCGCGAGCATTACAGCGCTCTCAGCACCGAATGACGACACATAGGTCATCTCCCCCAGCCACTCGCGCAGGATTGAGGCGCGCAGGATCGTTTGAGCAGAGGCGTCCCGCAGCTCGCCATTTAGGCGCGCCAGTCGCTCTGTCGTATCTTCCGGCTTGGTAATCGCAATCGCGGAATATGGCATGGCTTTAAGCCTTCTGGTGTCGCCTTGCGAAGACAGAAGGGGTTCCATCAGCGGCGGGTTGATAGAAGGCTGAGTATTCTTTCAACGCTTCCATCACTCCAGATAGGGCTGCACGGCTTGTAGAAAAACTATCAAACCCTGAACGGTGCATATAGAGAATCTGATCTCTAAGGACGTGACCTACCGCACGAAGCTCTCCTGAATAGCCCAAGCGACGGCGTATAAGTTGTGCCTGAGAGTATCCACGGCCGTCGGTATATTTCGGGAAACTCACTTCCACGAGGCCGATCCGGTCAAGATAAGGGGCGAGGTCAGCCGGATCATCATCCGGCATGAGTCGCACACCAACTTGTGTATTCCGTGCCAGAAGATCGTCTGCGTCTGTCCTGATGCGAGACAATGAGAGTGTGACGCACCCTGCTGCTGGGACAGGGGTTTCATCCTCGACAAAGGTCCACATGTCTTCCGTTTCGGCGCCGTCTTTAATCAGTGGCATAGATTGCCTCCTTGAAAGGCTCAACGCCCGTGCGGGTTAGCGTGTCGATGAATTTTTCGTCGTCGCTGCGACGCAGGCCGATATAGGTGTCGACAATGGTTTTTACGGCGTCTGGAACAGCCTCATAGGGTAGGGCAGGGCCGATAATGTCGCCAATCGCAGCCTTCTCATCGGCGCGGCCCCCTAATGATATTTGATAGTATTCCTCACCTTTGCGGTCGACGCCCAGAATGCCGATATGGCCGACATGGTGGTGGCCACAGGCATTGATACAGCCTGAAATATTGATGTGCAGCTTACCAATCTCGCGCTGATAGGCGGGATCTGCAAAAACTTTCTGGATGTCCTGGCCAACCGGGATGCTACGGGCATTGGCAAGGTTGCAATAGTCGAGGCCTGGGCAGACGATCATATCGGTAATTAGGCTCTCATTAGGTGTCGACAAGCCAGCTGCATCAAGCTCGCGGTAGACATCATACAGATCATCCAGCGCAATATGAGGCAGCACGACATTTTGCGCGTGGGTGACGCGGATATCGTCAAAACCAAATGATTCAGCGAGGTGTGCCATAACCATCATCTGGCTGTCCGTTGCGTCACCTGCCAGACCACCAATCGGCTTTAGACTGATCGTGACCGATGTATATCCCGGTTGCTTGTGTGGGTGCAGATTTACCGCAGCCCAGTTTGCAAAGGCCGGATCTGCTGTTTTTGCCCGTTCAAATGAGGCGCTGATCTCAGGCTTGTCAGCAAATGGTGGCGGTTTGAAATAGGCATGGATACGTTCAATCTCTTCGCGCGGCAGATCGATTTTTTCAGACCCGAGCTGCGCCGCATATTCTTCTTCGACGAGGCGCCGAAACTCAGCTTCCCCGGTCTCAGATACCAGGATTTTGATTCGGGCTTTATATTTATTATCGCGGCGACCAAAGCGGTTGTAGACGCGCATGATTGCCTCGAGAAAATCCAACAGTTCATCTTCTGGCACAAACTCGCTGACCAGTGCCGCGATATGCGGCGTTCGGCCCTGACCGCCGCCAACATGGACTTCAAAACCAACGACATCATCACGCTGGACAATGCGCAGGCCAATATCGTGCACTTTGATCGCGGCGCGGTCATGCTCTGCAGCAGTGACCGCGATTTTGAATTTGCGCGGCAGGAAAGCAAACTCGGGGTGGAATGTACTCCACTGGCGGATAATCTCGCACCATGGACGCGGGTCGAGTAGTTCGTCTTGTGCCGCGCCAGCGAAATGGTCACTGGTCGTGTTCCGGATACAGTTACCGCTGGTCTGGATGGCGTGCATCTCAACCTCGGCGAGCTGCTCAAGCACGTCTGGAATGTCTTTCAAAGCGACCCAGTTGAACTGAATGTTTTGACGTGTTGTCATATGGCCATAGCCGCGATCATAGTCGCGCGCGATCACCGCCAGCTTGCGCATTTTATCGCTATCGAGCTGGCCGTATGGAATAGCGACACGCAGCATATAGGCGTGAAGCTGTAGGTAGACGCCGTTCTGCAGACGCAGCGGCTTGAACTCGTCTTCCAATATGTCGCCGGATAGACGGCGCTGGACCTGGCCGCGAAACTGGTCGACGCGCGATTTTACAATCTGCGCATCAAATTGATCATAGCGATACATTACAAAGTTACCCCCTCTTTCGGGTTGGCGTGACCAATACCAAGCTCGGTTTCAGTACGGCCGACCCAACGTTCGACGCTTGGGAATTCCGACAGGTCAAAGCCGCCTTCATGGGCAACACGTGTGTAGGCGACGAGTGCAATGTCGGCGCAGCTCATGGCTTCGCCGACCAGCCAGTCTGTATAGGTGAGCTGCATTTCCATAACGCCAAGCGCGCGGCGGCCTTTGGCCAGCAAAGCCGGGTCAATCTCGCTATCTGGCAGTTTGAGATAGTGTTTCTTGAAACGGCGCACGGCGATTGCCGTCTCGTGGGAATATTGTTCCCAGAACAGCCAACTATTCATCTGCGCCTTTTGAAAGTCGTCTTCGGGGATCAGGTGGCTACTGGCTGTCTCAGCAAGGTACAGCATAATGGCATTGGATTGCGGCAGGACACGGCCATCCGGCCAGCGCGCCAGAGGCACCTGTCCAACCGGGTTCAGTGCCAGGAATTCTTCGGTTTGGGTTCCGCCGTTCAGAATGTCGACTTCGACCCAATCATGGTCAATGTCGAGATAGTCTGCTGTCCAGCGGGGTTTCTGGCAGTTTCCGGATATGCTATCGCCGTAAAGCGTCAGCTGCGTTATCTCACGGTCTGGCATTAAATGATGACTCCATAAGGTACGGTGGGCCCGTTGGCGCGAATGCTTTCACGCAGGGTTTCTCGGCCTGCGACTTCGCCGTCTTCTGTGACCTCCATGAAATATGGGTCTGTGACCGTGCTCTCTTGTGCTTTGGCAGCCTCAAGCGCGGTCTCGGCAGCATCACCCGTGAAAACACCAATCCTGCCAGCATCATCAGTCCAGTCGCCATCCTGGGTCATCCAGACAACTTTACCCGTCAGCGTATCCCATGAAGTGATCGCTTTCGGGGTTTCAGGTTTTAGTTTCGGGCGAACCGATGTCATGCGGCGGACTCCACAGCGAGTTTGTTCAGGGCTTCAACAGGGATGGCGCTCACCTCACCAATGATCAGCAAAGCCGGGCCTTTAATGCCTGCGCATTCGATCTTTTGTGGGAGTTCAGCAAGCGTACCATAAACCCGAATTTCGTTTTTGCGGGTGCCGTTCTCGATTACAGCAATAGGCGTTGTTGGCGCGCGACCTGCTGCAATCAGCTGCTCAGCGATTTGCGGCGCTGTGCCGACACCCATGAAGACAACGACTGTTTGTAACGGGCGAGCGAGGGCCTGCCAATCCAAGTCGGGCACGCCGCCTGATTTTGCATGGCCTGTAACAAAAGTCAGTGTCTGAGCGTGATCGCGGTGTGTGAGCGGCAGCCCTGCCGAAGCCGCGCAACCAAGCGCCGATGAGATGCCGGGTGTCACTTTCGCATCTATCCCGACTTTGCGGAGGGCTTCGACCTCTTCGCCGCCGCGCCCGAAAATGAACGGGTCGCCACCCTTCAGGCGAACAACGCGTTGGCCCTTGCGAGCAGCTTCGATCATCAGCGTATGGATCTCACTTTGCGGCACCGTGTGATCAGATTTTGCTTTACCGACAGAAATACGTTTGGCGTCGCGCCGTACCAGGTCCATAATCTCTTCTGACACCAGGCGATCATGGAAAACGACATCGGCATTCTGGATCAGGCGAAAGGCCTTCAGCGTTAGCAGTTCAGGATCACCGGGGCCTGCGCCAACAATATCGACCGAGCCGACACGGCCTGCACCCGAAAAATCATTGAGCAGCGCTTCAAGCGCTGTTTGGGCACCTTTTAGATCGCCGGCAATTGCAAGATCAGCGGGGTGGCCGTTTAAAGCAGCTTCCCAAAATTGTCGGCGTTGCGTGCCATCATCAAGCGCCGCATAAACGGCTGGGCGGAAGGCTTTGGCTAATTTCGATAGAGGGCCAATGTTTTGCGGCAATAGTCCTTCAAGCTGGGTACGCACACGCTTGGCAAGCACAGGCGCTGCGCCGCCAGATCCAACCGCCGCAACAATCTCACCGCGCTCCAGAATACTCGGAATGGTGAAATCACAGAGCCTTGGCCGATCTACGACATTGATCGGGACACCATACTCCCGCGCCCACTCAACCGACTGGTCGCTATTGCGATCGGTCCGGCAGGCAATTATAGCGAATTTGGATCGGTCGAGTGCCTGCCCAGCCATCTCCCGAGGTGCGATCGTAATGCGTCCAGCAAATTCCTGCGCAAAGCCTAGTTCAATCTCTTGATCAATAATGACAGTAATAATCGCAGTGGTCTTGGCGAGTAGTCGTACTTTGCGGCGCGCTTCCTCGCCACCGCCAAAAACGACAACATGCGCGCTGTCTGTGTAGAAAAAGGCAGGGAACAGGCGCATAGGCGTCTCCGAAGGGGTCGGCATTGATTGCGCAACAAATGGGCTTGTGAGGGCGTTGCGGCAAGCGTAAGGGTCTTATTCCATTGTTTAGAGAAACTACAATCAAAATCCGGTTATAAGTCCGACATGTCCAGTCAAAATGATCGTCTACCACCATTAAATGCACTTCGTGCTTTTGAAGCTGCTGCGCGTCGCTTGTCTTTCACCAAGGCCGCGGATGAATTGAATGTGACGCCGGGAGCCATTTCCCAGCATATTCGTCAACTCGAAGACTATGCAGGAACGCCGCTTTTTAAACGTACTGGGCGAAGCGTTTTGCTTACTGATGCGGCGCAAGCAGCTTTGCCGCTGGTTCGCGATGCCTTTGACCAGATCGCTGAAGCAGGCCGGATCATGCAGGCCCCCGCGCGCAAGGGCCGGGTCATGGTCAGTTCTGCGCCGAGCTTTGCTGCCAAATGGCTCGCCCCACGCCTCGACCGTTTTCACAGCGCCCATCCGGGTGTCGAAGCCTGGGTTAGCGCCGATAGCGGTTTGACTGATTTCACCACGGCAGATGCTGATTTCGCCATACGTTATGGCGCAGGTGAGTATGAAGGTCTCAAAGCTGAAAAACTGCTGGACGAAACAGTGTTACCGATTTGCGCGCCGAAGCTGCTTGAGGGTCCGAATGCGATCCGCAAACCGGCCGATCTGGCAAAGCATACGCTCATTCACGATGTGAGCGCCGAAGTTGATCCCTCATGTCCTGACTGGACGAGTTGGTTGAAAGCCCGCGGGGCTGGCGTAAATGTCGATGGCACGCGCGGCCCCCGTTTCAACCAGTCTGCACTGGCGATTGAGTCCGCAGCCTCAGGGCAGGGCGTAGTGCTGGCAAAACGCGCGATTGCCGCAAGCGATATTGCCAATGGGCGATTGGTTGCGCCGTTCGCTGATGGATCAATAAGTGTTGACTACGGTTATTGGCTTGTCTGGCCAAAAGGTCGTCATCTAAGCGAGGATGTGCGCGCTTTTATCAAATGGGTAAAAGCGGTCGCGGCCGAAAGCGAAGTGGCTGGCGTTTAGCCTGCAAGCTCCGCGCAGGTGGCTAGAAGTCTGGCAATATCCTGATCGCGTGACAACCGGTGGTCGCCATCCTTGATGAGCGAAAAGACGATGTCCTCGCTGGTGATTGCTTCAACTAGCCGCAAAGCATGCGGCCACGGAACATCGGCGTCTCGCCAGCCTTGCAAGACACGTACGGGTCCGTCAAACCTGATCGGGTTATCCAACAAAGACCACTTTGCGCCATCTTCAATCAGCGTCTTGGTGATTGTGTAAGGCTCACCATAGTCTGACGGGCGCAGCGTGTGGCCTTGCTCCATGATCTCGGCTTGCGCCGCAGCGTCAAATTCTGGCCACATCAGTTTTTGTGTGAAGTCTGGGGCCGGCGCGATCAGGACCAGGGCCTGAACGCGGGTTTGCAGATACAAGGCCGCTAGCAAAGCCATCCACCCCCCCATGCTGGAGCCAACAAGGATGAGTGGGCCACTTGTCAGCGCGTCGATTACAGCTATCGCATCTTCCCGCCAGGCTGAAATTGTCCCGTCTTCAAAAGCGCCGCCGGACAGGCCATGCCCGGAATAGTCGAACGCCAAAAAGCCGTAGCCTTGTGCTTTGGCCCAATCTTCAAGCACGGTCACCTTGGTGCCGCTCATGTCCGACTTGAAGCCAGACAACCAGACATAGGTCGGCCCAGATTGCGGCGCGGTATAGCGATAAGCAAGGCTGCGTCCCTGGGCGGTATCAAGATACATCGTGGCCATCTAAGACTCCTGTTTAAGGCTCATCTAAAGCATGGCAATCGATGACTTAATACGTCACACTCGCGCACATGACGAATCAAGATTGGCCGAACCTCAAAGGCAAAACAATTTTACAGGTGATTCCCGACCTCGCTGCTGGCGGGGCCGAGCGCACAACCGTCGAAATGGCTGAGGCCATCACAGGTGCAGGTGGACGTGCACTTGTTGTCAGCACAGGTGGGCGACTTGAGGGCGCACTCGCTGAAGCGGGCGGTGAATTGATCATTATGAAAGTCGCAAGTAAGAACCCTCTGACCATTCGTGGAAATGTCAGTAAACTTATCGACGTCATGGCGGCAGAACAGGTTTCGCTTGTGCATGTTCGGTCGCGCGCGCCAGGGTGGAGCGCCTATGAAGCGGCGCGGCGCACAGGCACGCCTTTTGTGACCACATATCACGGCGCTTATAGCGGTCTGTCTGGCGCGAAAAAGCGATATAATTCAGTCATGGCCAAAGGTGATCTCGTCATTGCCAACTCCGACTGGACGGCAGCACACGTCAAAGCAGTGCACGATGTCCCGGATGCCCGAATGGTGACTATTCCACGCGGTGTGGATTTTGCGAGCTTTGACCCAGATGCGATTTCACAGGCACGAACAGATACGTTGCGCTCAGCGTGGGAGATTACACCCGATGACAAACGTCAGATTTTGCTTTTGCCGGGTCGATTGACCGAGTGGAAAGGGCAGAAGGTCGCAATTGAAGCGATGGGGCGGCTCGCAACTGAAGAGCGAGCGAAGCTTCACCTCGTTTTGGCGGGTGATGCTCAGGGTCGGCAAAAATATGTGACAGAGTTGGAAGATAAAATCATTGCAAACGAACTTGGCGGCACCGTTTCAATCGTTGGACATTGTAGTGACATGCCCGCAGCATATGCTCTCGCCGATATCATTCTGGCACCCTCGACACGGCCTGAAGCTTTTGGTCGTGTGGCTGCGGAAGCCTCAGCTATGGGCAAGCCGGTGATTGTTGCCGACCATGGCGGGCAGCGCGAAACTGTTGTCGAGGGGCAAACCGGTACCCGGGCCGAGCCGGGCAGTATGGCATCTCTCGCGGCGTGTATCCGAACGCTGACAACCCTGCGCACGGAAGCACGCTTAGCGATGGGTAAAGCGGGTCAGACCTTTGTGCGTGACAGATTCAGCAAAAAACAGTTGCAAACAGCCACGCTCGGGGTCTATGCCCGGCTCCTCGGCATTGATGGATTTGCTTGAAAATACAGGCAAACACAGTCATATAAAGACTTCAATTTTGGCAACCATGGAGAATAGCCATAGCTCGTAGACCACAAACACGCCCCGAACGCTCAAAACCGTCCGGACCGCGCGTCAATAAAGATATCCTCGTCGATCGCGTCCTGCTAATTGATGAGAACGGTGAAAAACAAGGTGAAATGCCAATTCAGGCCGCGCTCGATGCCGCATCCGAAGCTGGAATGGACCTTGTAGAAGTCTCACCAAACCAAGAAATACCGGTCTGTAAAATTGTCGACTATGGCAAACTGCGATTCGAAGCGCAAAAGAAACGCGCCGCGGCCAAGAAGAAACAGAAAACGTCTGAGCTGAAGGAATTGAAATTTCGGCCGAATATCGACGATCACGATTATATGGTGAAAGCCAAGAAAATCACCCAATTCTTCGAGCAGGGCGATAAAGTGAAAATTACGCTTCGCTTCCGGGGCCGTGAAATGGCACACCAGCATCTCGGTATGGAACTCCTCAATCGCGTGAAAACTGATTTTGAAGATCAGATGAAGATTGAGCTAGAACCCAAACTCGAAGGCCGTCAGATGACTATGGTTATGGCGCCGGTTAAATAGACTACGAGATATTTGTGAGACAGAAATAGCGGTCCAGATGGCCCGCTATTTTTCTGACCTTACTTCAGGCGTAGGCATATGGCCCACCAACTTTCAGCGCGCGTTGATAGGCTGGGCGAGCATGGCAATGCGAAACGAATTTAGCAATTGTTGGGTAGTCTGCCATTGAGTATCGGCTGGCTGCAGCCTCAAGTGGGAAACTCATCATAATGTCTGCGGCTGAAAGTGTTTCACCAGCAAAGTAACCTGTTTTGATGAGAGACAATTCCCAATAATCACTATGTTCTTTGATGCGCGGATCAACAAAGCCAGCTTGTGTTTTCTTCGAGATGCCTTTTACAAGTGGGCGCATCAATAGAGGTGCGCGTTCTGGCAGGCGTTGGAAGATAAGTTTCAGTAGCAGCGGTGTCATTGCCGACCCTTCTGCATAGTGCAGCCAATAGGTTAAAGTGCGGGCATTTTCAGTACCCCGCTGGGCATGCAGTTTGTTTTCGGGATCGTAGCGCTCGAGAATATACTCGAAAATCGCGCCTGTTTCGGCCACTTTGATATCGCCGTCTTGAACCACAGGTGACTTACCGAGTGGATGTATATCGTAGAGCGACTTAGGGCCAAGACCAGTCTCCGGATCGCGCTCATAGCGCTTGACTTCATAAGGCACGCCAAGTTCTTCAAGCAGCCACAAGACGCGCTGTGAGCGCGAATTCTCTAGGTGATGGACAATGATCATAGCGGCTCCAGTATAGCGATACAGTTACACTACGCTTGTAATCCTCTAAACCAAACCCCTAACGCCGCGGCTTCGCTCCCGCGCACCTTACGGGCAGCGGCCGCTTCTTCGTCTGCGCCCCAGGTTTCGATTTGCCAATCTTCATCAATGCAGGAGAGCTTCAGGGCCTCGCTTGCAGATAGAGCGCCTTGCTCTACGGCTAGTGCAAGTATGGCCGAGCCAAACAGGCTGGCGCCCCAAATGAGGCCGGTCATACGAAAATCGTCAAGCTTCAAGGCGTGGGTGCGCACAGCATTTAAGGATGCATCTGGCTGTGGCACTGCAACAATGCCATCGACAGGAACCAGCATAATGCCAAGAGCCGGGCCAGCCCATTCGCGCCAGGGCGCCCAACCTGCAATCTGCCGCGCGCGTAGCGCCGCTGGGCCTTCTGCAAGATAGCATGTGACATCTGTTTCGGCGTAGCGTGCGAGTTCGTCTGCAAGCATGTCGCGTGTTTTCGGCGTGCGATCGATAGCAACATTGGCGAGCTTGGTCAGCGTCATTGATGCCATGTCGAGGGTGTCGTTCTGAGCCTCCCACTCCGCTGCGATACGTTCAGCGAGTCTTTGGCGCGGAATCGTAAGCGTGGCTTTCGCAGGCGTCTTGATAGGGCGGCCATCGAGATGAATGGCCCACGCATCACCATCAGGAACTGCGGCGACGAGCTTATAAAAGCGTTTAGGCGCGCTTTTGCTCATGTGGTGAATCTATTGGCGAAACGATCCAAACCGTCATTCAGACTATTAAAATCATCGTGGACTTCATGGGCACCGATGGCGCTGAGTTCTGCCGCCGTCCCGAATCCCCAGCTTACACCAAGTGTACGAATGCCAGCGTTCAATCCCATCGTCATATCATGCACGGCGTCGCCTATTATCAGCGATTGATGCGGTGCTGCGCCAACTGACTTCATGGCCTCCTCGCACATAAACGGATGTGGCTTACCGGGACCGTCATCGGCGCACCAGATTGTATCGAAATATTGGGCTAGTGGGTGCATTGAGAAGATCGCACGGATACCCGCATGTGATTTGCCTGTCGCCATTGCAATAAGCCAATTGTCATTGGCTAGACGTTCCAGCGTTTCAATAGCGCCATCATATAGGTGTTCGCGGAAGTCCGGATCAGATCGCCGCGCTACAAACGCGCTCTTGTAAGCTGTGGCAAGGGATTGTTGATCCGGAAAATCTGGTGCGAGGGTACTAATAACCTCGTGTAGACCCAGCCCGATAGTCTTACGCGTGTCTTCATATCGCGGCGGTGATAGACCAACATTTTGAAACGCGGTTTCCATAGCACCCTGAATAACACTACGGCTGTCAACCAGCGTGCCGTCCATATCGAAAATAGCAAGTTTAAGGCTCATGGCTACGCGCTTTAGGCGTGGTTTATAGGCTTCGTCAACGATTTGCACGCGCGCCCTTTGGCAAGTGGTTGCAAACTGGCTAGGCTAAACCTAGCGCGCAGGTGGCGCGGCTGTTTGAATTACACTCGTGAGGTTTTTATGCGTTCTCTTCTATACTCTGCTGCGGCCGTTGCCCTAGCCGCCGGATTGGCTGGTTGCGGGAAAAAGGTTGCGCCCACTCAGGCTCCAGTTTCAGCTCCTGCGCCTAGTCCTGCACCAAGCTCTGCTCCGCAAGCAGCGCCCACGTCCGCCCCAAGCCCGGTACCGACGAATGGGGTCGCGCCTGCGTCTGCTGCACCAGCACCGACGTCTGCACCCGCGCCAACGCCGACAGCAGCTCCGCCCCAAGCTGCCCCAGAAAACCGCCCGCCATCGGAAAATCCATTTGAAAATGATCTTGCGGATCTGGAAGTCGCGATCCGGTTACGCAATGAATTTGAAGCTAATGAGGGCGAGACCAAATTCGAATTCAAAGTCACGATGACGGATGGCAGCCATCCGATCGATGAAACTTTCGTCCTGTACCCAACTCAGGATGTGAATACACCCTTCCTACAACGTGAAACGCGGGAAGGCTTTAAAATGCTGACGTTTCGGCTTGCGGATAGTGATCGTGAGCGGATGCGTGCTGCCGAGCAGAAACTGAACCAACTCAAGGCGCAATCGACTGGCGGCAATGAACTTGACTTCCTTGCCACTGTGCAAACGCGTATGGTGCAAGGTGCGACACCGCCTGAAACCTACAGTCTGACAATGTATGCCCGCTCGCACCGAAGCGTTGACTTTGTGCCGCTCGGTGAAGAAACGATCGTGCAGCGCTCTGATCCAAACGCAGCGCATCTTTTCACTTAGGCTGCGAAGCAGGGCCACTATAGCTCAGGGAGAGCAAAGAATGAAAAATCTAAAGTGGATCGCAGCTGGTTTCCTGACGATTATTGTAGGGGCTTGTAGCGTTGACGATAGTGCTTCTCCCGCCGAGAGTGTGACTAGCGATGTGTCATTACCGATTAAGGTTGATGCAAGCGACGCAGAGATGGAAGCGGCGGCGGATGGTGTGATCGCTTCTGTAAATCCGCTCGAAAATGACCTGCGCGACCTGGAAGTGGCGATCCGCATGCAAGATGCTTTTCGGATAAAGCCAGATGGAGCGATTTTTAATCTTGGCGCGACTGATGCGTCTGGCGTTTCACGTGCGGACGAAGAATTTGTTCTGGTTGAAACTACTGGCGTTAACAGTAACGCCATCGAGGCAGCGAAGCAGGACGGGTACTATATTCGCACCTATAAACTTAATGAAGCTGATTATGATCGGATGAAGGCGACTGAAACAATCCTTCTGAACCTGCGCGAAGCCGCACCCGGTCAGAACGAGCTAACCTTTAATGCGACGGCCAAGACCTGCGTTGAGCCGGGTGTAACTGCGCCTGAGGCGTATCGCTATTTGATGCTGGTTCGTTCGTCGCCAGAGGTCGACTTTGTGTCACTCTTCGGCGAAGCCATTATCCAGCGCGGCGGTGAAGGTGTGCCTGATCAGCTGTGGGACGAATGTAGCGACTAAGCAGGCATCACAGGAATAGCCCGTATCGCGGCGTCTTTGCCTTGAAGGCTTCATAGTCATCACCGAAGACCTTTGCCAGATAGGCTTCCTCACGTTTGATCACGCCAAAATGGAGTACGGCCCATAAAACAAGCGTTGTCAGCATGACGCCATCGCGTGCAAACAGGAATGCGATCCCAAATGAAAGCCCCAGAAAGCCGACATACATTGGGTTGCGGGTGAAACGATACAGCCCCGTTGTTACTAATGCGGTGGATGGCTTCCACGGTTTTACAGATGTGCCAATGCGCTTGAAAAGCCCCGCCGCTATTAGCAATAGTGCGAAGCTTCCCACAACGAGGGTGCCGCCTATAATATAGCGCAGTGATGCGCTAATTGAGGCGAGGTAATCGGTCGGATAAAAATGGCTTATCGCAATCCCGATCAGCAATGCGGCGAGTGCGATTAGCGGCGGTGGCGCGATAACGCCAGCATTATGAGGGAGAGCGTGTGGGGTATCCGGGGCCTTCATAAATCACCTCGTTTCAGGGATAGAGCCGGTCTGAAGTCCAGCCCAATTTTGTTCGGGTTAGGCGCAAACGATCATGCATGCGAAACGCCTGATCTTGCCAAAACTCAATTTCCGTCGGCGTCAATCGGTACCCGCCCCAATGAGGTGGGCGCGGGATATCATCGTCATCGCCATAGATGGAAGAGAGTTCGGCGATGCGGTCTTCGAATACAGCCCGGTCAGGCATTGGCCGTGACTGATCAGAGGCAATGGCGCTAATCCGGCTTTGTGCCGCGCGCGAGGCGAAATAGCGATCAGCTTCGGCGTCGCTCACCTGGCTGATCGTGCCACGCACTCGAACTTGTCGGCGCAAGCTTTTCCAGTGCAACACCAACGCGGCGCGAGGGTTCGCATCGAGTTGCTGTGCTTTTGTACTTTGCTGATTTGTATAGAAGGTCAGGCCGCGTTCTGGCGAAACGTCTTTCAACAGCACGATACGTGCGTCTGGCATGCCTTCGGCATCTACAGTGGCAAGCGTCATTGCATTCCCGTCATTTGGTTCAGCCTCACGTGCTTCCGCAAGCCACTTTTCAAGCAGAGCGTAAGGCTCATCCATAGCCGGGATTAGCGGGCGGTCGGCTTGCCCGGCATAATCGGCAGCGCTTGGACTAGGCGGGATTGCAGCTTTCTCGTCGGGCATGTGGCGTCCTGAGGGTTTGTTAGTCTGTTGTTTTCTATATAGGACAGCACAAAGCCCAAGACCACGGATACCGCCTTCATGTCGCACAATACATTTGGACACCTGTTTCGCGTCACGACATGGGGAGAGAGTCACGGGCCAGCTTTGGGATGTGTGGTTGATGGCTGCCCACCGGGGCTCAGCCTGACGCGGGAGATGATCCAGACCTTTCTGGACCAGCGCCGCCCGGGAACATCGCGCTTCGTCACACAACGGAAAGAACCGGATCAGGTCAAAATTCTGTCAGGAGTATTCGAGGATGATCGCACCGATGGTCCCGTTACTACAGGGACACCGATCAGCCTCATGATTGAGAATGTCGATCAGCGCTCAAAGGATTATTCGGAAATCCGTGACCGTTATCGCCCCGGCCATGCTGACTACACCTATGACGCAAAATATGGTGTGCGTGATTATAGGGGGGGCGGGCGTAGCTCGGCCCGAGAAACAGCGGCGCGTGTCGCAGCTGGTGGTGTGGCGCGTCAGGTTTTGGGCGATGCGATCACCATCCGCGGCGCAGTGGTGCAGATCGGTGAGTACAAGGTTGATCGGTCGAAATGGGATTGGTCTATCACTGGTGACAATCCTTTCTGGTGCCCCGACGCTGACATGGCGAAGCAGTGGGAAGACTATCTCGACGGCGTGCGTAAGGCCGGATCATCGGTTGGCGCTGTGGTCGAAGTGCAAGCTTCAGGCCTTCCTGCTGGCTGGGGCGCGCCGGTCTATGGCAAGCTCGATAGTGAACTGGCTGGCGCGATGATGAGCATAAATGCAGCCAAAGGCGTTGAGATTGGTGCAGGTTTTAATGCAGCCGCCTTTAGCGGTGAGCAGAATGCCGACGAGATGCGTATGGACGGTGACAAGGTTCAATTCCTGTCAAACAATAATGGCGGCGTTGCGGGCGGCCTTTCGACAGGCCAAGATCTAATCGTCCGCGTCGCGATCAAGCCAACCAGCTCAATTCTAACCGAAACACGCTCGGTGACACGCGACGGGCAGGACGTCGATGTGCGCACTAAAGGCCGCCATGATCCGTGCGTCGGCATACGCGCTGTCCCTGTCGCAGAGGCCATGTTGGCTTGCGTCCTGGCTGATGCAAAATTGCGACACCGAGGGCAGACTGGCAGCTAGAACTGCAGGTCTTCATGGCTGATTCATATAATTCATTCCATGTCCAGCCCGTCTAATACACAGGAGTGGGACATGACATTTTCAACTATGATCAAAATGGCAAGCGCAGTGGCCATCGCTGTCACGATTGCTGGTACCGCCGTAGCCGAGGAAACGACGGGCTGGAGCGGCGAAGGTTCGCTTAGCGCTGGCGTTTCAACCGGAAACACCGAAACTACTGATCTTGGTCTTGGCGTTGATGCCACGCGGGATTGGGGCGTCTGGGCGCTTGGCCTGAACGCGGTTGCCGATTTTGGTGAGACCGACGGTGTTGAAACCAAAAACCGCATTTTCCTTGGCACAAACCTTGATCGCCAGATTAATGATAAGCTGTTTGGCTTTGGTCAGCTGTCTTATGAAAAGGACGAGTTTTCAGGTTTCGCTTCGCGAACCTTTATCGGCGGTGGTCTTGGCTACGAAATCTATAATTCTGATACGCTTGGCTGGACGGTTCGGGGTGGACCGGGCTTCAAGATCGACGAAGTGGAGGCCGTTCTAGACACGACAACCGTTCCTGCAACTGTCGTCACGCCGGAAACGACTGAAGAGTCTGTTGGTGCCGTGGCGGAGTCGAACTTCAACTATGCCTTCAATGATAATGTCGCTTTCACAAATGATACCAAAGCGCTCTACGCACAGGAATCCACACAGCTCTCCAATGTCATCGCGCTGACCGCGACGCTGACAGATACTTTATCAGCCCGCGTGTCATTCGAAGCCCGTCACGATACCAACCCGCCGCTAGGCTTTGAAGATACAGACACGATCTCACGTGTTTCTCTCGTCTATGGGTTTGGGAAGTAAACATCCATATCCACTCAAATGAAGGGCGTCGTTTCAAAGTGAAGCGACGCCCTCTTTATCTGAGTAAGGCGCCAACCTAGCCCACAAATGCTCGCTCAATAACGAAATCGGCAGGTTCGGCATTTGAGCCTTCTTTCAGGCCGTGTTCTTCCATCAGGGCTTTAAGCTCTTTTGTCATTTCAATGGAGCCACAAATCATCGCGCGATCTGTTGCCGGATCAAGGCGTGGTACGCACAAATCCTCAAACAATTTTCCAGACCTGATCAGGTCAGTCACGCGGCCCTTTTGCTCAAAGTCTTCGCGCGTGCAGGTCTGGTAGAGGCGCAACTTGCCTCGACCAAGCTCGCCAATGTCAGGATCGCTCAGGAAGCCGTCGACAATTTCACGCGAATATTCAAGCTCAGCCACATCCCGGCAGGTATGCGTGATAATAACCTCGTCAAACTTCTCATAGGTTTCTGGATCCCTCAGAACGCTTGCAAATGGCGCAAAACCAGTGCCTGTCGAGAAACAGTATAGCCGCTTACCCGGGATAAGCGCGTCATGCACCAGTGTGCCAACAGGCTTCTTGCCGAGCAGGACTTTGTCGCCGACTTCAATTTTCTGCAGGCGCGAGGTCAGCGGGCCATCAGGCACTTTGATCGAGTAGAATTCAAGCGTGTCGTCCCAGTTCGGGCTCGCGATGGAATAGGCGCGCAGCAGCGGCTTGCCGTCATCCTTATAGAGGCCGATCATGATGAACTCGCCAGACCGAAAGCGAAAACTGGCTGGGCGCGTCAAACGGAACTTGAACAAGCGATCAGTATAATGATGCACGCTGAGAACAGTTTCCTCAGTCGGTGCGTTTGGATTCACTTTTTTTGCGGCGGGCGCGGCGGTTGCTGTCAAATCAGCCTCCATGACGGGTGTTCAGCGCCGCAAATGCGCTGGATACGCCCGAAATACAAGGCGTCATATGAGCGCTTTAGTTTTCCTGAACATCCAGCGCGCTGACCCAATTGACCTGTGGGTCGCTTGTCTCGGTCAGATCGCCAAGCTCATAAAGGTCTTCGTAGCCATAGCCATAGAGGTTGATGAAAGTCGGAATATTGAGCGCCAACTCGACGCGCTTGACGACAACTGGTGCGATATTGTCGCTGAAATTATTGTTGCAATAGATCAGGATACGCGTGTCCTTGGAGTGGATGATAGCGGCAAGTTTATCATCTGTGAAATCAGAAAAGGGCAGGTTTATTGCGCCCTTGATATGGCCCATCTGATAGGCGTCGCGGCTGCGTGTATCAAGAATGATCGTGCCGGGTTCTGAGGCCATCTCATTGAATTCTTGCAGCGAAACGAGCCGTTCTTCGCGGATCGCATAGACCTCGCCCGTCAGCTCCAAAAATCCCGGATAGTCAATTGCAGGCGAAGCTGTAGGCTCACCCTGCGCGCTGGCGGCAAGGCCAATCCCGATAAAAGCAACAATCGCCAACAGGCCGCAGATCAGGCTGTTGCGTGCACTGTGATTTCGACCAGACATGATCGTCTCCATAGTTCGCCCCATAATGTGAGTAATTGCTCATTGTGGCGGAAATTGGGAGGCTTTTATCCTGATGCGTGACCCACAGCTTCCTGCCAGTGTTCGCGGCACAGAGAAACATAGACAGCTTTGGCTACACTGACCTGCTCGCCTTCAGTAAGGGCCTTGCCGTGCTCGTCCATCCGGGCCGTCATTGTAGCCTTTCGCCCACAATGGCAGATTGTGCGGGCTTCGCGCAACTCGTCAGCCACGGCGAGTAATGTGGCGGAACCCGGAAAAAGCTCGCCCTGAAAGTCCGTGCGTAGGCCGTAGCACAAGACAGGGATACCCAGGCTGTCACCTACACGGCCAAGTTGCCACACTTGAGCCGGGCTCAGAAACTGGGCTTCATCGATGAATACGGCGCTCAGCGCATGATGCGTGGTTTCAGCTTCAATCGCAGCGAATAGATCCACGTCATCATGGTAAAGGTGAGCCTCTGTTTCCAGCCCTATGCGCGAAATGATCTTGCCCATCTTGGCGCTGGCATCGCTGCCGTAATGGCCCGAGGTCCACAGCATGACAGACATGCCGCGCTCGCGGTAATTGTAAGCCGCCTGAAGCAATATGGCCGATTTGCCGGCATTCATGGCGCTGTAGGTGAAGTATAGTTTCGACATGAAATTGCGCCTCGTAACAAATTTGCCTCAGCTCATAACGGGTTCAACTCGCTCTGTCGAAACGCCAGCACCAGATCGGTACTGATGAAGCATTACAGATGAAATTTGAGAGTTAGCCTTCGGGTTTTTTTGAACCTTTGTGCGTTAGGGGACATTCAGACCAGACGCATATAGCAGGAGACACATGGAATGTTCTGGCGCTCGCAATCACATTTGTTCGTCCTGCAGGGATTATTGATTTTCAAATATATCCTGTGGCCCATTATCGAGACGATTATCTCTGTTGTCAGCGAGTTCATCTCACAGCGCGCTTCACCTGATAATCCCGATACGCAGGGTGAAAGCGCCGAACAAACAGCCTTTCGGGGCAAATGGCGGGATTATGAGCGCGCCCGAGAGACATATAGAGACGCGCGACATCAGGAGCGGGCGCGTCCGCGCCCGAAAACGAAGCGGGAAAAATACTTGCAGGTGCTAGGGCTAACCGGGACTCCGGACTCGGTAATGATCCGGCGCGGCTATCGCCAGCTGGTGAAAAAATATCATCCCGACAAATATGCCGCCGATGCGCATACAGACGAGGAACGCAAGCTTGCCAGCATCAAGATGCGGCAGATCAATGAAGCTTATGACTGGCTCGAGGAAAACCCGGCGAAGGCCTAAATCTCCTGATTGTACGCGCCGATTTCTTCGTACTTTGCGAGGCGTGGCTTCACCTCTTCGCGGAACAAGCGGATCATATCTTCTTCTGACTGCATGCTTTCAACGACCACAGCGAATTCCGGCTTATTTGAACTGGCGCGTGCGAGCACCCAAGAGCCATCTTCCAGCGTGACACGCGCGCCGTTGACGGTGTTTATGTCAACCACTTTGCGACCAAGGATTTCGGTGCCGAGAAGGCTCTGATACTCTGCCACCACTCTCTCAACGACGTCATATTTCGTCTCGTCGGCGCAGTAAGGTGACATAGTGAGAGAAGTGTAGGCAACGCCCAACTCGCCCTTCAAATCTGCCATCGTCTTATCTGGGTTGCGATCGAGCATTTCAAGCACCGCTTTGGCGGCGACCAGGCCGCAATCATAGCCAAGACCGATAGGCTCGCGGAAGAAGAAATGCCCGGATTTCTCAAACCCGGCCAGCGCACCGAGGTCAGTCGTGCGGCGTTTAATATATGAGTGCCCGGTTTTGTAATAATCAACGGTTGAGCCGTTTTCTTTCAATACCGGATCAGTCTTGTACAGGCCGGTTGATTTCACATCGACGACGAATTTCGCGCCCGGATATTCCTTTGACAGGTCACGGGCCAGCATCAGGCCAATCTTGTCGGCGAAGATTTCTTCCCCGGTATTGTCGACAACGCCGCATCGATCACCATCGCCATCAAAACCGAGTGCGACATCGGCGCCAAGTTCTTTCACAGCAGCGGCCATAGCGTGAAGCATTTCGGCATCTTCGGGGTTGGGATTATATTTCGGGAACGTGTTGTCGAGATTACAATCCATCTCAATCACTTCAACACCCATAGCGCGCAGAGCATCTGGAGCAAACGCGCCGGCTGTGCCATTGCCACATGCCGCGATGACTTTCAGTGGGCGTTTGATGCTGACGCCCTCAGCTACGCTTGCAATATATTTTTCGCGCTGCCCATCGACGCGGTAATGCCCACCGCCTGCACGCGGTTGGAATTCGCCACCGAGAACGATTTCTTTCAGGCGACCCATTTCTTCCGGCCCAAATGTCAGCGGGCGGTTTGCGCCCATTTTGACGCCTGTCCAACCATTCTCATTGTGCGAGGCGGTCACCATTGCACAGCAAGCGACATCAAGATCAAACTGGCTCCAATAAACCATCGGGCTGAGCGCAAGACCGATATCCAGCACTTCGCAACCACCCTGTACCAGTCCAAGGATCAGCGCATTCTTAATTGGCTGACTGATTGAGCGGAAGTCGTGGCCAGTGACGATTTTCGGCTCGACGCCGAGCTCGTGAAACAAAGTAGCCATGCCGAGGCCGAGCGCCTGTACGCCTGTGTAGTTTAGTTCCGGCGGCTTCTCGTGACCAATACCATTAAACCACCAGCGGGCATCATACTCGCGAAATCCGGTCGGTTTCACGAGCGGGTAAATTTCAAACTCAAGTGAATTGGGAGCGATATCAGCGCGAGGTGTCGGGATCATTTTGTGCGTCCTAAGCCAGAGTGTTCCGAAACGGGGTTCTGACCGAAGGTTAAGCAAGAGGCAAGCCATCTTTCGCGTTACTTATTTTGATGACACCTCATCCATTACAGAAGTGTAATGCATCTGAAATGATCGTGCTGCGTACCCAATGTATGCGCTCGACAAGAACGTTCAGAAATTAGTCAGCGCGATAAAGCATCCCCCAATTGGCGATTGTATCGCCGCAAGCAAAGGACAGTAGAATGCGTTACACGAAAACAATTGCAGCCATCGCTGCGAGCATAGCTCTAGCTGGAACAGCTGCTGCTCAAGATATGTATATTAGTGGCTCTATCGGCATCAGCACACAGAGTGACAGTGACAATACAGGTACAACCGGTGCCTTCACCACTGGCGACATTGGTGATGGTTCGACAATCGATGTTGCCGCAGGCACGCCCTATGCGTGGACAACTGAATTCGACAATGGCACTTCATTCTCAGGCGAGTGGGGCAAGCGTTATGAAAGCGGCCTTCGCATAGGTGTTGAGCTGGCTTATTCACAAGCTGATGTTGATACACACACAAACGTAACATTAGGCGGCGGCGCGATTGGTACGCTGGATGCAGCTTCAGTCGCTGGAAGTCCAACGCCGCTTGGCGCTACCGTTGCGGCTGTCGTTGCTGACGGCCAGGGTGATATCACTAATACCGGCCTCTACGCCAATGCCTATTGGGATTTTGATACAGGTACGAGCTTTCAGCCTTATGTTGGCGCAGGTCTAGGTTATGTGGATACCAATGTGACCTACAGCCCTTCAGGCGTCGGCATTATTGATGACGGTGAAGGCAAGCTTGGCTATCAAGTAAAAGCCGGCGCAACTCTTATGCTCGACAATCAGTGGGAACTGTTTGGTGAGTATGCCTACCGCGCGACCGAGGATATCGAAGTCAACAATGACTTGTTCCCAGGCACACTCGAAATTGAAAACACGCAGAATGTATTCTCAATCGGTGCGCGATACCGCTTTGGCGGCTAGTTACCAATCACGTTCGGTCCGGCTTCCTCAGACCGGTCTCAACTATGGGCGATCAGGTAAAGTCTGATCGCCCTTTTCTTTTGTCGCGATCAGGAATTTCGCCATCCATTCCGCCACCAGGTCGTTATCAATTGGGAGACGCAAACTTGCTTCAGCTGTCTCAACCATAGCAGCCGAAAGCGCTTTACCTTTACGGATGCCATACAGCGCGCATGAGAATTCAGCGCTGAATTCAGGGTGACCCTGAAAACTAATGGCTGGTGCCCGCGGATAGGCAAGCGCAGCGAATTCACAAAAGTCACTGCGTGCAAGCTGCAGTGCGCCCGGCGGCAACGTCTTGACTTGGTCCTGATGGCTTACGCCGAGTGAAAACTGTGCTGGAGGTGCTTCACCCATCCACTCTTGCGGTGCTGTGATATTGTAGACATGGCGGCCAATGCCCCAGCCTTTTTCAGACTTGCCAACTTCTGCGCCAAGCGCGTGCGCGATAGCTTGATGGCCAAAACATATTCCAACCTGTGGTATTTCAGCCGCTGCCGCCCACCGGATGAAATCCATCAGCGGCGACATCCATTCCATATCATCATATACACCCGCAGGTGATCCTGTGATCAGTATGGCATCGAGCGTGCTGGGATCAGGGAGTGCCTCACCTTGCGATACATGAACGGTGTCATACGTCCATTCGAGCAGGTGCGGTACGAGCAAGGCCTCAAACATGGCCGGATAGTCAGGCCAGTCTGTACGTATGGCCGCTGGTGCCTCGCCCGTTTCAATAATTGTAAGTTTTGGCATATGGCGGGCTAATCGGCGCTATTATTTGTGAAGATGCGCACTGTTTGCACGACACCGCCAAGGACAAAGAAAGCAAGCCACAGCCAGAATAGGCCCATTGTATAGCCCCAATCCATACTGGGAGCACGAACGGCCTGAATATAAAGGCTGGCACAAATCGCGCCGCCAATCACAAACCAGATCGCCATCCAGCCAAAGGTCTTGCGCCGGAACCATCCGATAAACAGAATTATCGGTACCAGTGCGATGAGGGCGACGAGGGCAAGCGGTTTCATTAGTTTTCTTCACCTTCGATGAGCTGGGCATCGACCCAGCGCGTCATCCGGGCCTCTAACGCGTCAAGCGGCATCGCACCTGCGCCTAGCAAGTGATCATGAAAATCGCGAATGTCGAAAGCCTCTCCAAGGCGGTCTTTGGCCATTTGACGCAATTCAAGGATTTTCAACTCACCCACTTTATAGGCCGTCGCCTGACCCGGCCAGCCAATATAACGCGTCACTTCAGTCTCGATATTCAGAGGCGCAAGTGCGGTATTGTCGATGAAGCAGGCTTCGGCTTCGCTCCGTGACCAACCATACCAGTGTAGACCCGTATCTGCCACAAGGCGGCAGGCCCGCCACATCTCGTATGAGAGTTGGCCAAACCGTTCATATGGCGTGCGGTAGAAACCGGCTTCCCCAGCCAGCTTCTCTGAATAAAGGCCCCAGCCTTCGCCGAACGCCGTTGCATAGTATGACTTGCGAAATTCCGGCACATTTTCCAATTCCTGCGCGAGGGAAATTTGATGGTGGTGGCCGGGAACAGCTTCGTGGGCTGACAAGGCAGGAAGTTCGTAAAGTGGGCGTTGGTTCAACCGATATGTGTTGACCCAATATTTGCCCGCAATCCCGTTCTCCATGTCGCCGCCTGAATAGCGACCAGTTGTGTAACCGGGCGCAATTTCAGCCGGCACGGCCTCAACACCATAGGGCAGTCGCGGTAGTTTGCCGAAATAACGCGGCATCAAAGCGTCCAGCCGCTTCGACATTTCCGACGCTTTCTCGATCAGATCTTCGGGCGTTTTGGCATAGAAACCGGGATCGGTACGCAAAAAATCGGTAAAGTCCTCGAAGCTGCCGACGAACCCGGTGTCCTCAATGATGGTTTCCATTTCGGCGCGGATCCGCGCGACTTCACTCTTGCCAATCTGATGAATGTCTTGCGGTGTGTAACCTGACCCGGCTGTGTGGTGGGCTACAGCTGCTGCATAGGCCTGTTGGCCGCCCTGTAAGACAACTAGACCCGGGGCTGGGCGTGTTGCCGGCGCATATTCTGTCTCAAGGAAGGCTAACAGGTTTCGATAGGCTGCAACGGCGTTGGAAACCGCAATCCGGCCGCGCCGTTGCAGCTCCGTCTTGGCGTTCATGTCCATGCCTACAGGCAGTGCGAGGAAGGGCGCATAAAGGCTGCTCTCGGTCACATCACTGACGATCTGCTCGCGCACCTGATCCATACCTGTTTCCAGCGGATCGGTATGCGCAGTCCATCCGGTCGCAATACCGCGGCGCATATTCACAATATTATCTGCAAAATAGCGCGGTACATCTTCCAGCCTTGCAATCCACGCTTCGGCGTCTTCGCGACTTTCGAGTCGAACGCGGCGCGCAGCGCCGGGAGGTTCAGCAAAAAAACCCCAATCACCCACCATCGGTATGCGTGCAAAGTCAAAGCGGTGCGCACTGATTTCGCCCTGCAAAAGGTGCTTCAGGATAGCCGCTTCCGGACCATCACCAATATCCTCAACACTGGAAAGTGTGTCCAACATTGCCTGCGCATCCGAGGCGCGCTGCGCAATATAATTAGGTGAGACATCGCTCCAATTTGATGGTTTTCGATCCTCAGCGCGAGCTGCAGCATCCGGATCACCCGCGAGTGCAAACGAATCATAGCGTGCGATGACGCTTTCAAGATCACTGGTTTGAGCTGACGCTGCGGCAAGTGGCCATGCCGCAATCAGCGCCGCCAGAGCTAATTGTTTGATCATTTCAATAGAGCCTCCTTGTCGCGTTGACAGAGTATAGGACCTGCTTAGAAACGCCGACAAGTGATAGCTGACACCGCTTGGAGTTTTTATGGCTGGACCGCAATCAACAGATCCCCGACCGCTTTCCCCCCATATTCAGGTCTGGGACTGGCATGCAACTATGTATGGCTCGATCTTTCATCGTGTCACAGGCGTCGGTCTTTATGGCGGTGCTTTCCTGATTTGTGCGTGGCTGATTTCACTCGCAATGGGCCCAGAGGCGTATGCTTTTGTCGAATCAATCGCTTTTTCACTGCCGGGTCAGCTCGTCCTTTTTGCATGGTCGATGGCTGTTCTCTACCATTTGGCAAATGGCTTGCGGCATTTGATCTGGGATGGACCAGGTATCGGGTTCAGCCCGAAAGTCGCGAGCCTGTGGTCATGGTTTAATTTTGCTTTCGCAATTGCAGGCGCTGCGATCATCTGGTCGCTGGCGTCCTTCGTATAGGAGGCATGGAGATGTCTACAGACCTTCGCAATGTTCGCGGTCTTGGTGCCGCCGGGGCTGGTACACAGCACCACATTCGCCAGCGTGTTTCCGCACTTGCGCTTTTATTTCTGGTGCCGTGGTTCATCTATTCAATCGTGCACGTGTGCCGGGCAGGATATGAGGGCGCGATTGAATGGGTGTCTCAGCCTGTTAGCGCGATCCTGTTGATTCTGACCTTAACCGCAGCGCTATTTCATATGCGCCTCGGTATGCAGACAGTCATCGAGGATTACATTGCCAAGACGGGTACCAAGCAGGCCCTTCTAATTCTGAATACATTCGCCGTGATGGCACTATTCGTGGCGGCGATCGTGTCCGTCCTGAAAATCTGGATTTCTGCTGGCGCTCAAGGCAGCTAGCTAAAAGGACGACATGATGAGTGATTACGAATTTATCGACCATACTTATGATGTAGTGGTCATTGGTGCGGGCGGCTCGGGCCTGCGCGCAGCTTTGGGCGCCGCGCAAGCCGGATTGAAAACGGCCTGCATTTCAAAAGTCTTCCCGACTCGCTCTCACACAGTTGCGGCGCAGGGCGGTATTGCTGCTTCACTGGCCAATATGGGGCCGGATGATTGGCGCTGGCATATGTATGACACGGTCAAAGGCTCAGACTGGCTTGGTGACCAGGATTCGATTGAGTATCTTTGCCGTGAAGCACCACAAGCTGTGTATGAGCTTGAGCATTGGGGCATGCCATTCAGCCGGACTGACGAAGGCAAAATCTATCAACGCCCCTTTGGCGGCCACACGACCGAAATGGGCGAAGGCCCACCTGTGCAGCGGACTTGCGCTGCGGCTGACCGTACGGGCCATGCCATGCTGCACACGCTGTACGGCCAGTGCGTCAAAAACGATACCGAGTTCTTTATCGAGTATTTTGCGCTCGATCTGATCATGGATGATGACGGTGTTTGCCGCGGCGTTACCGCCTGGAAACTCGATGATGGAACGCTGCACCGCTTCCGCGCGCAGAAAACGATTCTTGCCACTGGCGGCTACGGCCGTGCCTTTTTCAGCTGTACATCAGCCCATACCTGCACCGGTGACGGTAATGCGATGGTCCTACGCGCAGGTCTGCCGCTACAGGATATGGAGTTCATTCAGTTCCACCCGACCGGCATATATGGCGCAGGTTGCCTGATTACAGAAGGCGCGCGCGGTGAAGGCGGTTATCTCACCAACTCGGAAGGCGAGCGGTTCATGGAACGTTATGCGCCGTCAGTTAAAGACCTTGCGCCTCGCGATATGGTTAGCCGCGCGATGACGATTGAAATTCGTGAGGGCCGCGGTGTTGGCCCGAACAAGGATCACATCTTCCTGCACCTTGAACATTTGCCCCCGGAAACGTTGGCAGTGCGCCTGCCGGGTATTTCTGAAACCGCGCGGGTCTTCTCCGGCGTGGATGTGACGCGCGAGCCGATCCCGGTTTTGCCAACCGTGCACTATAATATGGGCGGCATTCCGACGAATTATCATGGCGAGGTTCTGACCAAGAAAGGCGACGATCCCGATGCGATTGTTCAGGGCTTGATGGCCGTGGGCGAGGCCGCATGTGTTTCAGTACACGGCGCAAACCGTCTTGGCTCAAACTCGCTCATCGATCTTGTGGTGTTTGGCCGCGCGGCCGGGCTGCGTTGCGGCGCGACGCTTGATGCCGGCGCGGGCCAACCTGAAGTTTCCGACGTTCAAACCGACGGGCATCTGAAGCGCTTTGACCGCGTTCGCAACGCCAAAGGCGATAATTCCGTCGCTGAGCTGCGCCTCGAAATGCAAAAAGCGATGCAGGAGAACTGCGCCGTCTTCCGCACGGGCGATGTGCTTGATGAAGGCGTTGAAAAAATCGCCGCTGTGTATGGCAAAGCCGGCAGCATGAATGTCGAAGATCGCTCACTGATCTGGAATACAGACCTCATGGAAGCGCTTGAGTTCGACAATCTGATCTCTCAGGCGGCAGTAACTGTCGGTTCAGCCGCCAATCGGACGGAAAGTCGCGGTGCTCACGCACGCGAAGACTTTGCTGATCGTGAAGATGGTGACTGGATGAAACATACGCTGGCTTGGATCGGCGACAAAGGTGATGTCACGATTGACTATCGCCCCGTGCACGATTTCACGATGTCCAACGAGATCGAATATATCAAACCAAAGAAGCGGGTTTACTAGATATGGTTCAGCTGACACTTCCCAAGGGGTCCGCACCTAAAAAGGGCAAGGCCTGGCCGAAGCCTAATGGCGCGAAAAACGTGCGTCAGTTCCGGGTCTACCGTTATAGCCCGGAAGAGGGTGGTAACCCACGCTGGGATACGTATTCCGTCGATATGGATGAGTGCGGACCGATGATTCTTGATGTGCTGATCTATATCAAGAACAAGATTGATCCGACATTGGCCTTCCGCCGGTCATGCCGCGAAGGCGTGTGCGGCTCCTGTGCGATGAATATTGGGGGTCACAATACAATCGCCTGCACCAAGGGCTGGGATGAGGTTGCCGGGCGCGTGATTACGATTGCGCCGCTGCCGCATCAGGCCGTTATCAAGGACCTGATCCCTGATCTGACCAATTTTTACGCTCAGCACGCTTACGTGCAGCCCTTCCTGAAAACCGATACACCTGAACCTGAAACCGAGTGGAAACAGTCCCCTGAAGACCGCGACCACCTTGATGGGCTGTATGAGTGTATCCTCTGCGCCTGCTGTTCGACCTCGTGCCCGTCTTACTGGTGGAATGGCGATAAATATCTCGGCCCAGCGGCTCTATTGCAGGCATATCGGTGGTTAATAGATAGCCGCGACGAAGCCTCTGGCGAACGCCTGGATGATCTGGAAGATCCGTTCAAACTGTATCGCTGCCATACGATTATGAATTGTGCGCAGGTTTGCCCGAAAGGCCTGAACCCGGCCAAAGCAATTGCCAAGATCAAGCATATGATGGTGGAGCGCGTCGCTTAAAAAGGTTGCATAGTTCAAAGCGAATGAGAAAAGCCCGTACCACCTCTGTGGCGACGGGCTTTTTTACGGGAAAACTGCAAAATGAAGGGCCGCCCATTGGCCACAGGCGACCCTTCCAACGCTAATTACCGGGAGGAAACTTGGTTTTTAGCGTTGTCCGGCTGACTGTGCGACAGGGTCGAGACCAGCAAAATCGGTAGGCAGAGAGCGACCTTTGGTCGCCTCAACTGTCTTGATTTTGGCAATGGCTTTGCGCGTGACATCTTTCACGCATTCGCGATCAACAATGCTTTCATTCCAATAGGTTGGTACAGTTGTGCAGGCTTCCTTGGCTTGGTCTTCAATAGACGCCAGGACGACTTCTGTGCCTTCTTCTGTTTCCAGAAGATCGCCATTGTAGACGATATCAACTTCAAATTTTTCCATTGATGAGGCTGATGCGATTGGGCACAGGACGAGACTTGTTGCGATAGCAATACCGAATGATTTCAACATGGGTAATCCCCTAGAGTTATGAAGTCGGCGAACCGACAAAAGAACTCCTCCCGCAGCGATCATCTTGATCTGTGCCTCCCGGATAGACGCCGTAGCCTCTATGGCCGTCCGGTGAAGCTAAACTCTCGCTACAGGAGAATCGTTACTTCGCATTCGCAGCATCAGCAACACGAAAACCGCATAGCTGGCATGAGCAGCGTTGGCCAAGAAATGGCCTTAATTAGAGAAACTTTTAATAAATATGACCATGGTGGGCATGAACACCCTGTCATACGGGGATTATGAAATATTTTGCCTTAGTTCGCGGGTGCAATATCTATGCTGATCGGAGCATGATCCGAAGGCTTCCACCCGCCACGCCAAGCCAGATGAACACGGTAACTTTCCATGTCAGTCAACGCTGTTGCAGCGTCAGTTGTCCAGATATGGTCTAGGCGCCGCCCCTTATTGCTGGCGGCCCAGTCGCGGGCACGATAGCTCCACCAGGAATAGAGCTTTTGCGCATCATCATGAATGTGACGAGCGAGATCGGTAAATCCGCCAGCCGCGCGGGCTCTTTCCAGTGATTCTGTCTCAACAGGTGTGTGTGAGACAATTTTCAGGAGCTGCTTATGGCTCCAGACATCATTTTCATGTGGCGCAATATTCAAGTCACCAACCAGTACACGCGGCGTTCCGTCACCTGATAGCTCTGCGTAATGACGCTCCATTCGGCCTACGAAGTCCAGCTTATGCGCGAATTTCTCGTTCGCATCTGGATCCGGAACGTCGCCGCCTGCAGGGAGGTAGATATTATGCAATTCCATTCCGCCCACGCGAATGGCATTCACCCGGGCGTGGCTTTCCCGGCACAGGTCGGGCGTGTCCATCGGCTCAAACGGCAGGCGCGAGGCAATCGCAACGCCATGATGCCCGCCGCGCTGACCCGTCACATGCAAATGTTCAAATCCGGCTTGCCGAAACGCTTTTTCTGGAAACTCGGCGTTCTGGCACTTAATCTCCTGAAAGCAGATCACATCAGGAGCTTCAGCAGCAATAAAGGCTTCGATATTGGGCATTCTCAGCCGTACAGAATTGATGTTCCAGCTGACGATTCGCAGTTTTGATTTGGTCATCCATCCCGCTTAGGCAGACGGGCTTCCTGCGTCAACGCGCCCGGGAGAGGGGGGATGTTCCCGAGCGCGTCGGCGCAGAGCGCGCTAGGCTATGCCTAGCTGGTCAGCATTCGTCTGGGGGAAACAGTGCTGACACCAGAAGATATGGGCCTGAAAGGCTCGGCGGCAAGTCAATCCGCGATGACAAATCTGTTACCCGCTTTGCTTGCTAAGATCGTCCAGTGCCGCGCGGTGTTCAGGTGATATGAAGCCTGCAAACCGCTCCCATTTACGCTCTGGAGTAGGCCGTATGGGCTGACGAACCTGCCCAGCGCTAAACGTCGGCACAGCGGCATTTCGGCGCTCAGGACTAAGCGTTTCAGCTTGCCACGGGATGCCAGCGACGCCAGCAAGCTTCGCGCCTTGTGCCTCTGGCTCTGCAGTAAAGGCATCAAAATCAAAATCGAAGACCTTAAAGCCCGCCTGCGCATAGATTCGCGCAACATCGCGGCGAACTCCCAGCGCAGCGATAATCGTACCGATATCTGTACTCTCAGGAAACGCGGGCGGAAAATCGTGAAACAGAATTGACAGCGCGACATCGTGCGGGCGGCGCGTGACATTGACGAACCGCGCGCCCGGATGAACCGCCGCGATTAGTGGCGCCACAAAGAAATTGTGCGTGGTCTTGTCGATAACGGTTTTGGCTGTCAGCCCTGTGCGCTCTAGCCCGGAGCGATCAGCGGCTTGAACTTCTTTCAAAAACGTAGGGTCCGGGGTCGCGACATCTGTATCACAGAGCGTATTCAGATAGGGCAACATGGCCCCTCGTTCGCCCGCGCTTTGCACATCCTCGTGAGCCGACAGGATCGACTGCAGAAGAGAACTGCCCGTGCGCGGCGCGCCGATAAGATAGATATAGTCGCGATCTGTTTCGCGCGTCACAGTAGGCAGCGTATCTGCATGGCGCAGCGCACTCGTCGCACGTCTGGTCAGGCAGCCCTCCAGTTCGTGACGATTTCTGGCATCATGCCGCTGGCCATTTCGCGCCGCAGCTTCAAGATTAGCCGTCATCATCAGTGACCAAGCTCGGTCATAATCACCTTTACGGTCAAAATATCGCGCCAATGGGTAAAGCAGGCCCGTGCGAAACGGGCTTGACGGCGGAAGGTTTTCAGCGAGCTTCTGCCCATCTTGCAACCGCTTATCCGAAATGCCGGGGTCATGCGTGACGGCTAGCGCGAGCAGCCTTGGGTCATCCGGTTTCGACGCAAGCGCCTGCTCTAATATCTCAAGCGCAGCGCTTCGATCCCCCTGCCAGACTAATAATCGAATTGCGGTGTTTGCAACCTGTTGGGTCTCACCACGCGCCATTAAGCGATCAATTGCAGCCCGGCTTCGGTCGAACTCCAAAAGATCAAGCGCGAGCTGCGCTGTCATAAGATCAATTTCGGTCTCACCGATTTCGCCTGAGGCTGCCATCTCGCGCAAGCAATCATCAGCGCCGTAAAGATCACCCTTTTGCCATGCGGCGGCGGCCTTGAGGCGTATGAGCGCCATATTTCCTGGCGAAGCGGCGAGGGCGGTATTCAGCCGCGCCAGCGCAGCATCAACTCGCCCGGCCGCAATATGCGCAGATGCAGTGGCAAGCGTGTCCTGTATACTCATGGCGCAGCTATAGGCGCGGCGCGTTTACTCCTCAAGCGGCGTAAATTTCAGCTTTGATGCTTGCAGGGTAACCGTACCGATCTTTTCTGACTTGGCCTCAATGCGAACGGGAACCGTGGACCCGTTTGGCAGGGGTGCGAGCCACATACGCAGCGGGCCATCAATACCCGTCAGATTGTCATTATCAGACTCACCTTTCTTGTAGCCTGCCACCTTGTCCATTGTGACGTGGCATTCATAGGCTTCGCCCTTCCAGGCGTCTGATTTCACGCTTTTCAAGCCCTGATTTTCAAAGTGCAGATGCGTAAGTTGGCGTCCGTCAAAAATTTTCATCGGTCCACCACAAGGATCTGCGCCCGGCGCGCGGGGTTCCAAAGCAAAGCTGATCAGCGCTGTGATGGGATCATTGGCCTCAAGGGCTTGCTCCTGTGTCGCAGCTGGATCACCGAGATTGCCGAAAGTTGGAACAGCGGTCATCTCGAACCGGTCCTTGAAATATTTCAGGTCGACCCGGCGGTTTTTCTTTCCATCGCGATTTTGCGACGCAAATGCATAGGTGCGCAGCCCGTTCTGCGACGTATAGCCCGAAGCAGCCAGCGTCATATCGTAATTGACAAGCAGATCAGCCAGGCCGGTGGTCTTGACCTTGCTCTTGATGCTGTAAGTGTCGGCGTTCAAATTGACGTCGAAATTCGCCTTACCTGTAATCGGCAGGAATAAAACCCAGGCGCTAGCCTTGATCTGATATTCCATCCGCATCGGCTGGCCAGCTTCAATCGCCGCAAGGATATGCGCATCAGTCGATGCCGTATCGGCGACAGACAGGCCGCCAAAAGTGAGCGGCGCGAGTGCGGCAAAGGCAAGTATTCGTTTCATCTGTAATGGCTCCTCGGGAGACGATGGCTGATGACCTATATAGGTTTGCAACGCAATATACAGCCTGAACAGACCTGCCTTTGTATTGTCACAGAATTACCATGCACAGGCCGCGAAAGCACGGCGTGCTTGATGCGATGATTGAGGGCCTCACAAACAGATCGCCAAGACTCAGATCAGTGGTTGACGCCTTTGCGTCTGCACCGTAATAGCCGCGCTTCTGTTTAACTTATATGTAAAGCGAGCGACCACATGTCCCGCGTCTGCGAACTCTCTGGCACCGGCCCGATTACCGGAAATCATGTCAGCCACTCGAAAGTCCACGTCAAGCGCCGGTTCATGCCGAACCTGGTGAAAGTGACCCTGCACTCTGAAACGCTCGAGCAGAAATTCCCGTTGCGTGTTGCTGCAAAAGCGCTGCGCACTGTTGATAAGCTGGGCGGTCTTGATGCCTATCTTGCCAAAGCCAAGGATGATGTCCTGTCTGACAAGGCCCGCAAGATCAAGCGCAGCATTGAGAAGAAGCAGGCTGAAGCTTAGGCATCTCTGACTATATTCCGACGTAATACCAAGCGCGCTCAATTATGAGCGCGTTTTAATTTGTCCTACCGCTTTGCGCCGCAGCGAGTTTGGTCTATCCCTCTCGCGCAGTGCAGGCAGACTGGCAGAGGCCCTCCGGGGCATGGGACAAGACAGGATCGCCGAACATGAGACTTGCTTTTAGCGTTCTTCTGGCCCTTGCGGCGGCGGCCTGCAGTGCGCCCGCTGAGAACGTAACGGGCCCTGCCTATGACGGCCCGGTCCACGTATTCCTCGCCAGCAAAATATATACAGGTAATCCGGATGAGCCGATCATTGGCGGCGTCGTTATTGGCGAGACCAACCGGATTGTTGCGACATTACCCATGGGCAATAGTGACGGCGTTATCGCGCCAACCGGGAAACTAACTGTCACCGATCTTGGCGACGCGGTCATGTATCCCGGTTTCGTTGATGGTCATGCGCATCTACATCGCATTGGCGATCGTGAACTTAGTCTCAATCTTGAGGGCACAGGCTCAATTGCGGACTTGCAGGCCCGTATCGCAACCTATGCCGCGAACCAGCCCGCCGGGACATTGATAGTCGGACGTGGCTGGATTGAGACGGGCTGGCCCGAGGGGCGCATGCCAACGGCCGCCGATCTTGATGTTGCGGCGCCGGATCAGCCCGTCCTTGTGGTTCGCGCGGACGGGCATGCTCTGGTCGCGAACACAGTCGCTCTAGCTGCAGCAGGCATCGACGCTGAGATGGCCGATCCAGAAGGCGGGCGGATTGTACGCGGCGAAGAGGGCGCAGCTACAGGCTTGCTCATCGACAATGCAATGGCACCGGTCATCGCGCTGGTCAAAGCGCCTACCAATGACGAGTTGCGCGCCGCCTATATCAAAGCGGGCGAGGTCTACACGGCGCGAGGCTGGACTGGCGTTCACAATATGAGTGTCGCCCCCGAGCATCTAAACCTGCTGGAGGCGCTGGATAATGACGGCAAGATGCCGCTGCGCTTACACAATGCATATGATGAGACCGGCTTTGATCTTGTAGCCAAGCGCAAAGGCGAAACCGATACGATCACCAATCGCGCCGTGAAAGTTTATATGGACGGCGCGCTAGGCTCACGCGGCGCGCAGCTTCTGGCACCGTACCGCGACGAACCAGATACTAGCGGACTCTCGCGCTTGGAAGACGACAAGCTTCAGCAGCTGATGGTGCGGGCTGATGCAGAAGGCGTTCAACTGGCCATTCATGCCATTGGTGATAAAGCCAATCGCCGCGTACTGGATGCGTTCGAGACTGTGAGTGGTGTAGAGGTTCTCGGAGAAAATCAGCCTGTTGAAGCCCAAATTGGACCTGAAAACCGCTGGCGTATTGAGCATACCCAAATCCTTCACCTGGATGATATTCCGCGCGTCGCGGAGCTGGGCTTGATCGCATCCATGCAACCCAGTCACGCGATTGGTGATTTGAAATTTGCGCCCGCGCGGCTTGGCCGTAAACGCCTGCGCGGGGCTTATGCATGGGCTAGCTTGCTGGATGCAGGCGCGATTGTAGTTGGTGGCTCAGATGCTCCGGTTGAAGTTGGTTCACCGTTGATCGAGTTTTACGCCGCTGTGGTCCGCAAAGACCTTGAGGGTAAATCCGGCCGTGGCTGGCATCTTGAAGAAGCGGTCAGCCGCGAACAGGCGCTTGCCATGTTTACCAGTGCGCCTGCCTATGCAGCCTTTATGGAAGATGATCTTGGTACGATTGAAATCGGTAAACTGGCTGATTTTACCGTTTTTGACCGTGATTTGATGGAGGTTCCGGCTGAGGATATTCTGGACGTCCAAACGGTGATGACCGTCGTTCATGGCGAGATTGTCTACCGGACGCGTTAATCTTCAGGCGTTTGCAGGAAGGTCTCGAAAAAGGCCTCATGGTCGGCAAGGTCGTTAAATCCAAATATCCATGTCAGCTCGGCAGTATCTGAGAAGTCAAACCCGCCGGAATCAATCGCTGGATTGAGGTATGTTGAGACCGGGTTGGCGGCGTCTGCGACACGTTTGGCTTCGGCCCAGGTCGCGCCGTTAACGGGGTCTGCAAGTACAGCGCTCCAATCTGTGAAGGTTTCGGTCTTGTAGCCCGGAGATCCGTTATCAAGTTCGTTCCCATCCGGGATCTTATGATAATGCGTCATGCTTTTTACAAAGCTGAGGTCTTCCGGCGTTGTCTGATCTTCGTTCCAGTCGCTGTGCTGTACAATATGAATCTGGGTCTGTGGATCGAGATCAGTTGATAATTCCATGGCTTCGCGAACGGCGGCGGCCGAGATGTCAGATTGTCCGGCTTCGGTTATCCAGACATGACCGCCAGCATCCGTTGTTTCCGTTATACTGGCGGCAAGTGCATCTATTGCGGCCTCGCGCGAATGATGCGCATCCACCCAATTATCTCCAAAAGCCAGATCAAATAGTTCCGGCGCATTTATGTAGGCACCGCCCTGTCGCCCGTAAGCTCCGGCGACAGCGACATGCCTGACACACGCAAGTCTCGGGTCGCGTATCACTGTGGCCATGGCGGCAATCGAATGGAGATCGTCTGCATCCGGTTTGCTATCGAAATTTGTAATCAACAGATCTTGTGGAGCATTAAACTGACCAAGCATTTGCGGTATTGAGCAAGCCTCTGCATTGGCTAAGACGAGAATCGGTTCCGGCGGCGTTGTCTCGCTGGCCTGTTGGCATGCCGTTAGTGTCACGGCCAGTACGCTTGCAAGTGTAACGTGGTTCCACAGTTTCATCTCGATCCCCTCATGGTGAAAACAGCTCGTTCAGGCGATATTATGAACGCGAAATGCGCATCGCGTCCATGCACGACTGAAATTTACCTTATGTCACGCTTGGCGGCGGGCGAGAGTGTGATAGTCACGCCTTGCAATTGATTGAGATGAGACCAACCACATGACTGTGATGAACCAGACCGACGCACTTGATGGGTTAAAACCAACCCAAAAGATCAATGTTCGCAAAGTTTTCGGGCTGGATACGGACATGGTTGTGCACGGCTTCAAGGATCGCAGCGAATACGTGCCCGCCTTCGACGAGAGCTATCGCTTTGATCCACAGACCACATTGGCGATCCTTGCCGGGTTTGAGCACAATCGCCGGGTCATGGTGCAAGGCTATCACGGCACCGGAAAGTCCACACATATTGAGCAAATCGCGGCGCGCCTCAATTGGCCGATGGTGCGGGTTAATCTCGACAGCCATGTCAGCCGTATCGATATGGTTGGTAAAGATGCGATCGTTTTGAAAGATGGCGCGCAGGTCACAGAATTTCGCGAGGGCATCCTGCCTTGGGCGTTGCAGCGCCCTGTGGCGATCACGTTTGATGAATATGATGCGGGCCGGCCCGATGTGATGTTCGTGATCCAGCGTATTCTTGAGGCTTCAGGGAAGCTGACCCTGTTGGATCAGAACCGCGTGATTGAGCCAAATCCATATTTCCGTCTCTTTGCCACCACCAATACAGTGGGCCTTGGTGATACGACCGGCCTTTATCATGGCACGCAGCAGCTCAATCAGGGCCAGATGGACCGTTGGAGCATCGTGACGACGCTGAATTATCTGGAACATGACGCCGAGGTCGAAATCGTGGCGACAAAAGCCGGTGATGTCGACAAGGAAACCCTGTCCAAAATGGTCAGCCTCGCCGATTTGACGCGTAACGCTTTCATGAATGGCGACCTGTCGACGGTGATGAGCCCGCGGACCGTGATTACATGGGCCGAGAATTTCGCCATCTTCAAAGACCTCGGCCACGCGTTCCGCATGACCTTCCTCAACAAATGCGACGAATTGGAACGCCCATTAGTCGCCGAAATGTACCAGCGCTGCTTTGCCGAGGAGCTTCCCGAAAGCGCTCTGATGGTGAAGGTCGGGTAAGTATCAGCCTCAAGAAATAAGGCTGTTACATTTACGACAGTTTTTTGAAAAATCAGTAGAATCTGAATTCGTCGTGGCGGTGGATAGATTGTTTTGTTAAGCGCTTGTCAGATTTGATGATCACGGGGCCTTGAGGCGCTAAAACCATCTGGCCAAAAGGACGCGACATGACGATTGCTGGTTATGAAATCTTCGCGCTTATTGGCTTCTTGCTCGCAGCTTATTCGATCATCGCGAATGATTCGATCCAGACCCTTGGTACGTTCCTGTCATCCAACGCCAAGCGCCATTGGATCACACTCTGGATTTATGCCAGCGCCATTATCATCGCGGTTATGGCTTATGGTTATTTCACGCTTGATAGTGACATTGCTTTTGGCCGCCTCAACAAGATTCCCTATCCTGAAGGCGGCATTCAATGGTGGCATGCACTGCCGCCTCTCGTACTTTTATTCCTGACGCGCTTTGGTATTCCAGTTTCGACAACGTTCCTCGTGCTCACAGTCTTTATCCTGACCGGCGGTGAAGCGACCGAGGGCAAGTTCTTCTCAGTGCTGAATAAGTCTTTGATGGGCTATGTCGTCGCATTTCTGGCAGGTGGTTTTGTCTATGTGCTGATATCCCGGATGTGGGAACGCTGGATCGCCAATACCAAAGATACCGAACCGGGCCTGCACTGGGTGGCGCTACAATGGCTCTCGACGGCTTTCCTGTGGTCGCAATGGCTCATGCAGGATCTGGCCAATATCTTTGTTTTCCTGCCGCGTACAACGGAAACGCTGGCTGATGGCAGCATCGCCGTTTCCATCGCGCCAGGCCTCGTCATCTTTGGCTGTATCGCAATCGTCCTGATGCAGGGCTACACGTTCGCTACGCGCGGCGGCGAGATTCAGAAAATCGTTCTGTCCAAAACCAATACGACCGATATCCGCGCGGCGACGCTGGTCGACTTCATCTATGGTCTGATCCTGTTCTACTTCAAGGAACTCAACGATATTCCGATGAGCACAACCTGGGTCTTCCTCGGTATGTTGGCTGGCCGCGAAATGGCGATCTCTTATGTCGCGGGCCTGCGATCCAGAAAAGAAGCCTTCTTTGATATCGGCACAGATATCGTTCGCGCCGGGATTGGCCTGATTATCAGTGTCATCCTCGCCTTCGGTGTGCCATGGCTGGCGACGGGCGAAATGCCGAGCTTCTAGCCGCTGCGACCTGTCGCATACAATTACGCCACGCCACCGCTTCGCAAAGCCGCGCAGCCGCGCTAAGTGACCCTCATGTCAAAGACTGACGATGCTCCTTATGACCTGTTCAAGCAGGCGCTGACCGCGACGACGCGGGCCATGTCGGCCACCCGTGATGTTGAGCTCAGTTTTTCCGGTGATGGCCCCCGCACAGAAACCGAACGTATCATTCTGCCGCCGCCGCCGCGTGATCTCACACCAGAGCAAGCCGCGCGCGTCCGGGGTGAGGCTGATGCAGCTGCCCTGCGGCTCGCGCATCATGACGCTGCCGCTCATCTCGCCGCCCGTCCAGATGGCGAGATTGGTCGTCAGGTCTATGAGGCGGCTGAACGGGCCCGGATCGAAAGTATCGGCGCCCGCGCCATGGATGGCACAGCGCAAAACCTTGATGCTGTGCTTGCCGCGCGGTGCGACCGTGAAGGCCTGTCGCGCATGGATGACCGGCAAAGTGCGCCGCTCGCGCCAGCCGTTGAGTTTTTATTGCGCGAGCGTCTGACAGGACGTGACTTACCGCCGGAAGCGGCAGGTATTGCTGCACTTTGGCGTGATGAGATAAATGCCCGCGGCGCCGATACACTCGATAAACTGATCGCCCAAATCCACGATCAACCAGCCTTTGCTCGTACGGTTCAAGACCTCATACGTGACCTGACCAAAGGCGACGAAGCCGGAAAAGACGACAGCTCAGATGACGACCAGTCTGAAGACGAATCGCAGGAGCAGGAGTCCCAGTCTTCCTCTGATGATGGCGAAGGCGGCGACGAGACCCAAGGCGCGTCTATGGAAGAAATGGAAGCCGGTGATGCTGAAGATATGGACGGCGAAGAGAATAATGTCTCTGTCGACGCCGATGTCGATATGGAAAGTGATGACAGTCCCGACGAGACTGACGACGGCGCCAAACCCATGCGCCCTAACTTCCGTGACGGCGATGAGGGCGACCTGTTCCGCTACAAGGCGTTCACCAAGGCCAATGACGAGATTTCGGCCGCGGCTGACCTTTGCGACGCCGAAGAATTAGCGCGCCTACGCTCCTATCTCGATCATCAACTCGAAAGCCTGCAAGGCGCTGTTTCAAAACTTGCCAACAAGCTGCAGCGCCGCCTGATGGCGCAGCAAAACCGCAGCTGGAGTTTCGATCTGGAAGAGGGCGTGCTTGATACAGCCCGCCTGACCCGCGTGATTACCGATCCCACAGCGCCGCTCAGCTTCAAGCAGGAAGATGACAGCAATTTCCGCGACACAGTGGTGACGCTGCTCCTCGACAATTCCGGCTCGATGCGCGGGCGACCAATCATGGTGGCCGCCCTGTGCGCTGATATTCTGGCCCGCACGCTGGAGCGCTGCGGCGTGAAAGTTGAAATTCTTGGTTTCACGACGAAAGCCTGGAAAGGCGGTCTGTCGCGCGAGGATTGGGTCAAGGAAGGCAAGCCCGCCGGGCCCGGACGCCTCAATGATTTGCGCCACATCATCTATAAATCCGCTGACGCCCCGTGGCGCCGCGCCCGCAAGAATCTCGGCCTGATGATGCGCGAAGGCCTGCTGAAAGAGAATATTGACGGCGAGGCCCTGCTTTGGGCGCACGAGCGTATCCTTGGGCGGCCTGAACAGCGCAAAATCCTGATGGTTATCTCAGATGGCGCGCCAGTCGATGATTCCACTCTGTCGGTAAATGTTGGCAATTACCTTGAGCGCCATTTGCGTCAGGTCATCGAAGAGCTGGAAAATCGGTCCCCCGTTGAACTTATCGCCATTGGTATCGGTCATGACGTGACGCGCTATTACAAGCGCGCGGTCACCATTGTTGATGCCGAGCAGCTTGGCGGAGCGATGACTGAACAGCTTGCCAGCCTGTTTGATGAGAATGGTCAGGCCCCGAATCCCGTTGCAATGGTCGTCCCGCCGCTCACCAGCCGCACGGTTCGCCCGACCGGGGCGGTCAGTGGGGCAGGGGCCGGGGCGCCGCGCTATGGCGGCGCTAAAGTCGGTTCAGGCCGCGATGTCGCCAAAAAACGCAGGACATAAAGCCCCTGCCGTAGATTTGTCATATCGCCATGCTTCAAGGTGAATACGAAAACCTGGGAGCCTTCATGCGCTTTATACTGACTTGCTTATCCCTCATCGCGGCCAGTTCCTGCGCGACGTCTGAAAGCCCCGCCATGCCTGTAAGTGTCGCCGCTGACAGCCCTGCGGCGTGGAGCTTTTCTGCAAATGCTCCCGCTTTACGCGCCGCCTCCTGCCCAGAGGGGGCCGCGTTCGAGGCTCCGCAATCACTGGATATTTCTGCTACCTCTGTGCCATTACCTTCTGCCGGCGTCGAAGCTGAAATGATTGAGGGGATGACGCTGGCTGGGACATGGCACCTGACGGCTGACGATCCCAATTTTGGCGGCCTGTCTGGTCTGGCAGTTCAAGCCTCTGGCTCGCTCCTCGCGATTACAGATGCGGGCGGCTGGGTCTGGATCGGAATTGATCCGGCAACAGGCGACCCTGATGGCTTTGGCGCCATCAGCTATATGCGCGGCGCGGATGGCAATTTCCTGAATGGGAAAACGCAAGCTGACGCTGAAGGCCTTGCCTTGCGCGATGGTCTGGCTCTGGTCAGTTTCGAACGCAATCACCGCATCGAGGCGTTTGATCTTGAGGGCTGCGGTGCCGCCGCCCGCGCCGCGCCCATAGCCACGCTCCCAGAGATGATTGGCGAGGATGCGGTACCCGAGAATAAAGGTCCGGAGGCCCTGTCTCTAAGCGATGATGGCGTATTGGCTGTCGGCTTTGAGTATCGCAATGCGGATGGCTCGCCGCTGGCGACACTGATGGCGAATGGTAGCCTCGGCGATCTTACCTATGCCGGGCAGGCAGGTATGTATCTACAAACCGCACTCGACGTGAAAGGCGATACGATTGCCCGCGTGTTTCGCGCCTATGATCCGATCAGGAAAACCCGCGTCAAACTTCACGTTGGCGAAGCCACAGCACATCTCAAAGCACCATTTCCCGTTGATAATTTCGAAGGTGTGGCGATCGGGGCTAGCCCGGCAGGTGCAACCCGAATCTGGCTCATCTCAGACGATAATTTCAGCGCCAAACAGCGCACGCTCTTGTTTGCATTTGATTTGGATTGACGAGCCTGACATGAAGCCGAATGCTTCATGATCCGATCTTTTGGGCCGTCGCGGTCTTCTGTGTGCTTATTACAGGCATTTCAAAAGGTGGGTTTGGCGGACTAGCGCTTTTGGCTGTGCCGCTCATGGCGCTTGTCATTTCGCCCATTCAGGCGGCGGGGATCATGCTTCCCATCCTGATCGTGATGGATTGGGTCAGTGTCTGGTCTTACCGTAAACACTGGAACAAACAGCTACTGATCGTGATGCTGCCGGGGGCTATTATCGGTATTGCGGCAGGCGGATTCTTGGCTGGCTATGTCGATGACCAGTTGGTTCGACTCTGTGTCGGTGTCATCGCCGTCCTGTTTCCCCTCTATGCTGTCTTCAAACCGCGCGGCGGCGATGCCTTTATCGCAGGCAATCGGCCACTTGGCGCCGTTGCCGGGATCGTTGCAGGATTTACCAGCTTCATCGCCCATGCTGGCGGCCCGCCCTATCAGGCCTATGCGATCCCGCAAAATCTCGACAAGCGGATCTATGCAGGCACGGGCGTGATGTTTTTCTTTGTCGTGAACTTCGTCAAAATCCTACCCTACGCCATGCTGGGCCAGTTTGATCGCAGCAATCTCACGACGTCGCTGATCCTTATCCCGATTGCCCCCATTGGGGTTCTATTCGGCGTTTGGCTCGTCAAGCGGATTGATCAGACCCTGTTCTACAGAATTCTCTATGGGCTGATTTTTACTGTCGGCGTGAAGCTCATCTGGGACGGGCTGACCTAATCTTTCAGCAGAAAATCAATCAGCCCAACCGCTTCATAACTGTTCCAGTCTGCTTCGCCCGCGAGTTGCGCGACTTTCAGCCCATTCTCGTCATAGATAATCGTCGTTGGAAATCCGCGCCGCGCGCCCGTATCATAAACAATATCCCAGGCTTCCGGCGGGGCATGATAGAAGTCCAGCACGCTGGCCCCGCCCAGTTCGCCAAGCCGCTGCACTGCATAATCCCGGTCTTCTGACGCATCAACGCTGATCGCGATGACGGTGAAAGCATCACCGCCGCGCGCGGTCTGCAGCGCCGCCAGCGAAGGCATCTCGCGCTCACACGGCGCGCACCATGTCGCCCAGAAATTCACCAGCACAACCTGCCCTCGAAAGTCTTGCAGACTGACCTTGCGACCCTCCAATGTCGCAAACGCTGCATCAGGTGCCGGGTCGCCGCGCTCCGACGTATCGAGGTCTTCCAGCTCGCCCACAGCATATTTTGCCACTGAGTCGCGGTTGCCGCCCTTGGACGATGCGCTAAAGAGCGCGTAGACAAGCGCGAGAAACAATCCGGCAAACATGGCCGGGATAGCGATACGAAGCATGCGGTCCATTTCTGGGCTCACTTTAGACTAAAAGGACTGGGCTGATATGGCGACAGATACAGCAAAAGGCCAGCAAATGTGGGGCGGACGTTTCGCCGCGCAACCCTCCGATATCATGCAATCGATCAATGCCTCTATTGATGTCGACAAGCGCATGGTCCGCGAGGATATCGCGGGCAGCCGCGCCCATGCCGACATGCTGGCAGAGCAAGGCATCATCTCTGAGGCTGACAATGATGCGATTCAGGACGGTCTCGACCAGATCGTCGCAGAGGTTCAGACAGGCAGTTTCCCGTTCCGGGTCGAGCTTGAAGACATTCACATGAATGTCGAAGCGCGCCTGAAAGAACTTGTCGGCGAACCAGCGGGCCGTCTGCATACAGCCCGCTCGCGCAATGATCAGGTCGTCACCGATTTTCGCCTCTGGACGCGCGGCGCGTTAACCGAGGCTATACGCGCACTGACGGGGCTACAGAGCGTTCTGGTTCGTCTGGCAGGTGAGCATAAAGACGCCGTGATGCCGGGCTTTACCCATCTGCAAACGGCGCAGCCCGTCACGCTCGGCCATCACTTGCTCGCTTATGTCGAGATGTTCGCGCGCGACACTTCGCGCCTGTCAGACTGCGCAAGCCGCCTGAATGAAAGCCCGCTAGGGTCGGCCGCGCTCGCAGGGACAGGTTTCCCGATTGACCGCGACGCGACAGCCGAAGCGCTCGGCTTTGATCGCCCGATGGCCAATTCGCTCGACGCCGTGTCCGCCCGCGATTTCGCGCTCGAGGCCCTGGCCGCGCTGAGCATTGCTGCCACGCATCTTTCGCGTCTTGCCGAGGAAATCGTGCTCTGGTCCTCAGCGCAGTTTGCCTTCGCGCGTCTGTCGGATGCCTGGTCGACCGGGTCGTCCATCATGCCGCAAAAGCGCAATCCTGATGCGGCTGAGCTGATCCGGGCCAAAGCCAGCCTGATTACGGGCCAGTATGCCAGCCTGCAAGGGGCGGTTAAAGCCCTGCCGCTTGCCTATGCCAAAGACCTGCAGGACGACAAATCGCTGACCTTTGCCGCTTTTGACACGTTCGGCCTGTGCGCGCAGGCGATGACCGGGATGATGGATACGATCACATTCAATACCGAGAACATGCGCGCGGCGGCCGCCAAGGGATTCTCTACGGCCACTGATCTGGCCGATTATCTGGTGCGCGAGATGAAAATGCCGTTCCGCGACGCCCATCATGTCACTGGCGCGCTTGTCGCTCTGGCTGAGACACAAGGCTTCGATCTGCCCGAACTCAGCCTTAAAGATATGCAAACAGTAGAGCCGCGCCTTACTGATGACGTTTTTTCGGTGCTCACAGTTGAAGCATCCGTCATGTCGCGTCAAAGCTATGGCGGAACCTCGCCGCTTCGGGTTGCCGAGCAGGTCGAGCAATGGACACAGCGCCTCGGAAACGGCGTGAAAGGATGAGACTCAGCATGAATACCGCGATCAAAACTGCCCTCGCATTTTCCGTCATGGCTGCACTGGCAGGCTGCGGCCTGCGCGGCGATCTGGAGCGCCCGCCGCCAATCTTCTCAGACCCCGCGCCTGAAGAAGCCAAAGTCCCCGTCGATGTGCCGGTAGAATATGCCAGCACCGATATTGATGGCAGCCGAACCTATTACAATTCCCTCGGCGGCGAGATTCCAAAGCCCGCCCCTGGCACTGATGTTGAGGAAGACAGTATGGGAGAGGTCAGCCCCGGCTGACCAGACGCGCATTTGCACCATTTCAATTATGAAAACGGCCGCCTTCATTGCGAAAGTGTAGACCTTGATACCATCGCTGATGCGGTGGGCACGCCTGTTTATGTCTATTCGACTGCTACGCTGCGCCGTCATGCACGTGTGATTGCCAGCGCCTTTGAGGGCATGGACTGTTTGATCGCCTATTCGGTCAAGGCCAATGGCAATCTGGCTGTGCTGAAAACACTGGCCTCAGAAGGCTGCGGCGCGGATGTCGTAAGCGGCGGAGAGCTTCGCAAAGCCCTCGCGGCGGGCATTCCTGCGTCCAAAATTGTGTTTTCCGGCGTCGGAAAAACCCGCGATGAAATGCGCCTTGGTCTTGCCGAAGGCATCCACCAGTTCAATGTCGAAAGCGGCGCAGAGCTGGATGTGCTGTCAGAGGTCGCGTCAGAAATGGGCAAAACCGCGCCAATCACACTGCGTGTCAATCCAGATGTTGCGGCCGGCGGTCATCCGAATATCTCGACGGGTAAGGCGGGGGATAAGTTCGGTGTGCCTTGGGGCGATGCTCCGGCCTTGTATGAACGTATCAAACAGCTGCCGGGCCTGAAAGCGGTTGGCGTAGACGTTCATATCGGGTCGCAAATTGGCGATCTGGCCCCAATGCGCGCCGCGTTTGAGAAAGTTGTCGGGCTGATAAAAGACCTGCGTGCAGCGGGCCATGAGCTCACCCGGATCGATCTCGGCGGCGGTCTTGGCATTCCGTATCAGGCGGCAGACGATATGCCCCCACCATCCGATTATGCCCATATGATCCGCAGCGTTACTGAAGGTCTCGGATTGCAGGTCGTGCTCGAACCGGGCCGCGTCATTGCGGGCAATGCTGGCGTCATGGTCACCGAAGCGCTGTATCATAAACCCGCGCCTGACCGGACGTTCTTGATTATAGATGCGGGCATGAATGACCTGATGCGCCCGGCGCTCTATCAGGCGCATCACGATATCATTCCTCTCAAAGAGCCATCCCCGGATGCGCCGCGCGCGACCTATGATATTGTCGGGCCGATCTGCGAATCGACGGATAAATTTGCGACCAAACGCGACATGCCAGAGGTTTCGCCCGGAAATCGCCTCGCTTTTATGTCATCTGGGGCCTATGGCGCTGTGCTCTCAAGTCAGTACAATGCAAGACCGCTCGTGGCCGAAGTGCTTGTCGATGGTGACCAGTTTGCGATTGTGCGCAGGCGTCCGAGCTACGAAGAGATGACGCAATTGGAGCAAATACCGGATTGGCTCGACTAAACCGCATTGAGGGCGTCAAAAGCCTGATTGACCGCACCCGGCGGCGCTTGCGGGATATTGCGCTTTGGCGCGCCTTCTGGCCGCTCATTGTCTTGGTCTCGGTCTATCTGATTGCGGCGCTTCTGGGCGTATTTGAACTCGCACCGAAACAAGTCGCGGCCTTTGCGACAATATTGGTTTTCGTTGGGGGTTTGCTGGCGCTGCTGCGCGGTATGCGCCGGTATCATTCTCCGCTTCGCGAAGAAGCGATCACAACACTGGATGCGCAGGACGAAGCACGCCCGCTCAGCTCACTTTCTGACCGTCCAGCCCGGCCTGAAAAAGGCGCGGTTGCGATGTGGCAGGCAAATGAAACCCGCTTGAAAGATGCCGCGCGGCGTTTGAAAGTTCCGACTTTTTCATCGGTCTGGAAGCGGATTGACCCTCTATTCCTGCGCTGGGTTTTGCCTGCTGTCCTGGTGACACTAGTCGCCTTGAACGGCACCCAAACCCATCAGCGTCTCGCCAGCGCCCTGACACCGGATTATGGCAGCCTGTTCGGGGCTGAAAATGTCAGTGTCGAGGTCTGGATCACGCCGCCTGCCTATTCGGGGCGTGCGCCTATTTTCTTGAAAGAAGGGCAAACGGACGCCCGTGTCCCGCGTGGCTCGGTCATGACGTTGCGGGCGCAGGCCCCGTCGGCGCCAAAACTACGCCTGGATACTGACGATGGCCGCGAGACCACGCGGTTTGCAGCGACACCAGATGGCGCCTTCGAAGCGACGGCGACAATCGATGCTGATACCACCGCCTCTGTTCGGTGGTGGGGTGAACGCCAGCGCTGGACCATTCTTGCATCACCGGATGCCCCACCAACAGCCACTTTTGTCGAGGTTCCTAAGCTTGGCGAAAATGACCGGACGGAATTTAAATGGGCCGTCACGGATGATTATGGAGTCGAAACCCTCGAGTTTTCAATCCGCCCCGTTGCGGACCCATCACGCCAGCCTGACCTTGTCGCTGTCGATATGGGGACAGTCGCCCCCAAGGAAGCCGATGATGATGCGGCGATTGATTTCACCCGCAATCGCTGGGCTGGCGCGCGGGTCGAAGTGCGTCTGGTTGCGACCGACGGTGCGGGCCAGACCGGTATCAGCGAGCCGCATATATTTACCCTGCCGGAGAAATTGCTCCTGCAACCTCTCGCCAAGGCGGTGCAAGATATTCGCGTCACCATCCTGCGCGAGGACGGCGAATATGCTGACGCGGACGTGGCTGCAGATGCGCTCGAATCTGGCGCCTATTTCGCGTCCGCCACGCAGCGTATTTCCCGCGCGCCTCATGGTTTGCAGCGCGGCCTGATCATGCTTGACGCGGTGACCTATGAAGCGCCGCGTTATTTTCAGGATATCCTGATCTATACCGGGCTACGATCAGCTCAGGCGACACTGGCCGCTGCGTCCAGCACCGAGGAAGCAAAAACCACCGAACCGTTGCTGTGGTCAGTCGCTTTGCGGGCTGAGTATGGCACCTCGGCTGACGCTCTCACCGCCTTGCAGGCCGCGCGCAAAGCCCTGGAAGAGGCGCTACGTGATGGCGCCAGCGAGGAAGAGATCGCCCGTCTGATGCAGGCCTTCAAGGATGCCGCCCAGCGCTATGTCGCCGCCAAGATGGCTGAGGCCATGGCGAATGGTCTGGATGCACCCACGGATAACCGTGATAGCGCCCAGCAAGGTGGCCCCGGGCTTGGAGGGCAGGACTTTTCCGACATGCTTGATGCGCTGGAAGATCTGACAGAAACCGGGGCTTCTGATCAGGCACGCCAGCTCCTGTCAGACATCACGAACATGCTGGAGAACCTGGAATTCCAGCAGGGCAATGGCTCTGGAAGTGGGTTCCCCGGTATGCCGGGTGAACCGGGTGAGGGCGACGATGAGAATATGCCCGAAGAAGAACGCGAGATGACCGAAACCATGCGGGAGCTTTCTGAACTCTTGCGCCAACAGCGTGAATTAACCGATGACACGCTGGCTGAACAGCGCGGTGAGCGTGGTCAATCAGGACAGCCAGAGGGCTCTGATTCATCTGGCGAGCCCGGAGAAAACGGCGAGGGTAACGAAGACGTTCCCGATTGGATGGAAGGTCAAGACGGTCGCAGTCTAGCCGAACGTCAGGATGAGCTTGGCGATCTGGTTGAGGAACTGGCGCGCCGTAATGAAGAAGCAGGCGGCGGTGAGCCGGGTGAAGACGGCGAGGGCGGTTTGGCGGGCTTGCTTGATGACGACCTGCTGGAATCGATCGAACGGGCGCAGCGCCGTGCCGGGTCTGCACTTGAGGATGGCAATGAAAGCCGCGCCTTGCGTAATCAGGAACAGGCAACACGGCAATTACGTGAGCTTGCCGAAGGCTTGGCCGAAGATTTAGACCGCGCCCGCGCTGCCCGTTTGGGCGAAGAGGAGTTTCGCGAGGGTGAGGCCAGCTCTGATCCGTTTGGCCGTTCCATGAATGGCGGCATTGATGACAGTAACAGCGTCGATATTCCCGATGCGGCCGAGCGCCAGCGAGCCAAGGACATCCTCGACGAGTTGCGCCGCCGCTATGGCGACACGCTCGACGAGGATGAACGTGAATATCTCGAACGGTTACTCGACCGGTTCTGAGTCGGCTGGTGCAGGTTTGACGAATTTCAGCGTCATCCGGTCTGATTCGCCAATAGGGGTATATTTGCCAGCATCGAAACCTTCCGGCGCATTACCTTCGCGGTCCGTTGTGCGGCTGACCGGGGGGAGCGTCCACACGCCGAATGGGTGATCAGCCGTATCAGCCGGATTGGCGTTTATTTCGCTTGAGCCATCAAAGGTGAAACCCGCTGCAATAGCCAGCGCGCGAACATAGTCTTCATGCACATAACCAGTCGCACCGCGCGGGTCTTGCTCTGCACTTGAGGGCAAACGGTGTTCAACCACGCCGAGCACACCGCCGGGTTTTAGTGCGGCATAGGCGTCGGTAAAGAATTTCGCTGTGTAGTCGCCGCCCATCCAGTTATGGACATTGCGGAATGTCAGGACAGCATCGACACTGCCTTCAGGTGCAAGCGGGCCTGATTCAGCTGAAAAGGCAGAATATTCAAGTGTACCGAAGCGGTCTGCATCCGCTTCATATACGGCTTTGAAGTCTGCAATACGTTTGGTGATGCGCTCAAGGCCGTCGCCTTCAAACACATTCACGTCCCAAACGGCAGCGATAAGTTTACCGTCGCCTGTTGCCAGATATGGCGCGAGAATATTGGTGTACCAGCCGCCACCGGGCCAGATTTCGATCACGGTATCATCGGCGTCGATGCCGAAAAATTCCAGTGTCTCAATTGGGTTGCGCCATGTATCGCGGGCTTTTTCAGCGTCGCTGCGCCAGTCGCCATCGACAATGTCAGCCAAGGTTGGCGCGACAACGGGCGTGATGGCTTCTGGGGCTTCAGCAGCAGGCGGGGTTTCAACCTCCGGCACGGTGCTTTGTTCGCTTGAGCAGGCGGCAAGAACGGCCACACTGAGCCCCGCCATCAAAATCTTCTTCATCATTGTCTCCTTGCAGGGGCTTGAAAGATAAATCTGCCATTTCCACATAGTGGTTGTAGCGGCGCTGCCAAGCAGGCTGTTACCAGATGTCTCGCCGGTGCCGATGGTCGGGCCGGGTCTATACGGACATCTGTATTTATACGGCGCGCAGCGAGAGTTGGCGCGCTCAGTTGCTAAATCAGAGGACTGAAAGATATGAGTACAATTGATTTGACCCCCCTTTACCGCACGATGGTTGGCTTTGATCGCATGGCCACAATGATTGATAGTGCGGCTCGTCTTGATGGCGCACAGGGCTACCCCCCTTACAATATTGAACGCGTCGCTGACGATGAGTTTGCCATTGAAGTGGCTGTTGCCGGCTTTAGTGAGGACGATCTTGAGATCGAAACCAAGGATGGCTTGCTGACCGTTGCCGGGCGCAAAGACGTGCCGGAAGATAGCGACGCGCGCGAATTCCTGCACCGCGGCATTGCCGAGCGTGGTTTCCTGCGCCGGTTCCAGCTCGCAGATCATGTCATCGTGACCAGCGCGAACCTGAGCAATGGTTTGCTGCGGATCGACCTTTTGCGCGAACTGCCCGAGGCGAAAAAGCCCCGCAAGATCGAAATCGGTGCACCGTCACAGAGCAAACCGAAACTGATCAAGGCTGACAAGAAATCGGCTGCATAGACTGATCGTCCTTTAGAGTATGAAGCGCCCCGGACCCTATGGTTCGGGGCTCTTTGTTTCACCGCGCTAACGCCCTTCGGGCGACGCGGTGGTAGCGGGT
>CAYGPE010000008.1:0-81221 GCA_964351695.1 uncultured Hyphomonas sp.
ACCCCATTCCCCCTTGGCCCCGCGCATCTTGTCGGCATTGGCGGGATCGGCATGTCTGGCATTGCCGAGATCATGATCAATCTTGGCTATACCGTGCAGGGCAGCGACATGGCCGACAGCGCCAATGTCAAACGCCTGCGCGAGAAGGGCGCGGTCGTGCATGTCGGCCACCGCGCCGAGAATGTCGCGGGCACCAGCGCGGTGATCATTTCCAGCGCCATCAAGGACGATAATGTCGAGGTACAGGCCGCCCGCGCCGCAGGCATTCCGGTCGTGCGCCGCGCCGATATGCTGGCCGAGATCATTCGCCTGAAATGGACCGTCGCGGTGGCGGGAACCCACGGCAAGACGACCACCACAACCATGGTCGCGGCCTTGCTGGACGGCGCGGGCATTGACCCGACTGTGATCAATGGCGGCATCATCAATGCCTACGGCTCTAACGCCAAGGCAGGCGATGGCGACTGGATCGTGCTGGAGGCGGACGAGAGCGACGGCACATTCATGAAAATCCGCCCGACTGTCGCCATCGTGACCAATATGGACCCAGAACATATGGAGCATTACGGCACGATGGACGCGCTCCGGGCCGCCTTTGATACCTATGTCGGCAATATTCCGTTCTATGGCTTCGGTGTCTTGTGCACTGATCACCCGGAAGTCGCCGCTATGGTGGCGCGCGTCTCTGATCGCCGCATCATCACCTATGGCTATAACCGACAGGCCGATGTGCGGGCCGTAAACCTGCAACCCACAGCCGATGGCGTGCAGTTCGAGGTCCACCTGAAAGACCGCGTCATCGACAATATCTTCCTGCCAATGGCAGGCGAGCACAATGTCTCCAACGCCCTCGCCGCACTGACGGTCGCGATAGAACTTGGCGCAACCGACGATCAGCTCCGCGACAGCCTGAAAGCCTTTGGCGGCGTCAAGCGCCGCTTTACGCCGGTCGGCGAGTGGAATGGCGTGCGCTTCATTGACGATTATGCCCACCACCCGGTTGAGATTGCTGCCTGCCTGAAAGCTGCCCGCGCGATACAGGGGCAGGGCCGGGTGATCGCGATCAGCCAGCCGCACCGTTTCTCGCGGCTAAACGATCTGTTTGAGGATTTCGCCCAGTGCTACCGCGAGGCCGATATTGCCGTCATCACGCCTGTTTATGCAGCTGGCGAAGCCCCGATAGAGGGTGTTGACCATACCGCTCTCGTCGCCAGCATGCGCGGCCACGGCCACAAGGGCGCCCGCATCCTCGGCGAGCTTGACGCGCTGCCCGCCCTGATCAAGGACATTGCCAAACCCGGCGATATGGTCGTCTGCATGGGCGCGGGCAGCATCTCAGCCTATGCGAACAGTTTGGCGGAGGATTTGGGGTAAGGGTGTCTTGAGAGCCCCGCCCGCCCGATGGTTCGACTTCGCTCACCATGCGGGCTGGTTTTGGTCAATCACGGCCTTGGGAACCTGCGTTTTGACGGATCAGATGGCGCTATGTGTGACCTAGCCAGTTCTGAAATCCGTTTGTAATCGCCTTCTATCAGCGCTTCCTTCTTAGCGCGTGACCATTTCTTGATACGGGTTTCGCAAGCAATCGCATCTGCGACGATACCAAAGCTCACTCCAGACGAGTTCAGCTGGACGGCGCTTGAAAGTCCATGCCTTCGGATAGTGTCCAGTGTTGTGTTCGCGGATGCGTACGCTGAGTTCAAGTCCACGATAGATACCGATATAGTAAGCGCCATCGCTACAGCGGAGCATGTAAACAAAGGCACCATTGTCAGATTTCATGTCAGCAAGTTAGCCCGCATGGTGAGCGAAGTCGAACCATCGGGCGGTGCGGCAAGTCGAAAATTACACCCTCTTCCCCACCCAAACCCCAGCACCTACCGACAAAACCACCCCGTCAATCCGCCCCCTCACCATCCCGGCCTATACTCCGCACTCATGGAGATCAGCTTCAACCCAGCCCACTATGCTCATGTCCCGGTCTATTTCTGGCCGTGGATCTGGTGGCAGCTTTTCTGGCTGCGCGGCTGGGCCGAGGCGACGCGGCGAGACGTCCTGTTCGAAATTGCCGCTAATGGCCGTGTCCATGTCGTCCTCATCAGTGACGACAAAGCCGACTTGCGCGCATGGATGCAGGCTCAAAAACGTGTCTACCGCGATCACTGGACGCCCATGCATGATGCTTCTGGCGAGGCCCATCTTGGCAGCTTTCATTATTGGATGGGCCGCTTCATGGCCTGTGGTCAGCGCGTGAATTTTATCAGTCGGCGCATAGGTTTTGATCCAGCGCCAGCGATTGAAGATAGTTCCTAGTTCCCGTTCCCTTTTTAACTAAAACCCGCTTATTTCGCCCTTAGACTGGCCTCGCGAACGTACCTCGGCATGCCTGAAACCCGCGTCAGCGTTAACGCAGCAGCGTGAAATCACACGATTTAAAAACGAATTTCAAAATGTTTTCGCGTACAATACCTCTATTGAAACGAGGGACTTGATATGGCGCTCCGCACCTTGTTCGTGCTAGCAGTCGCGGTTTCCACGGGCGTGGCGGGCGTATCTGCGTCGGTTCAGCCGCCCAAAGAGCCATTGCTTCGCTTGCGCCTTGAGCCAGATTTTCCCGCGCCAACGCAGACTGTAAAACTTCGCCTGCGAACGCCGATTTCAACACCGCAGACCGAAAGCATGCATATCACGCTGCAGGATAATGGCCCGGTTGGGAAAGTGGCAAATGTGCCTGTACCGCAATCGAACCTGCATCTGGTCATCGGGTCTGCAACAGACCTGTCTGAGCAAGGCCGGATTGCTGATCGCGCGCTGGCAGCAGAACTCTTTGACCATGCCAATGATCGAACGCCCTTCCTGGGCCTCGGCTATCGCGCAAGTGACTTAGGGCAGGGTTTTAGTTTCGATACGTCATTTGGCGCTAATTTCTACGATCGCCCGGATCCAAGCCGTCTTGGCATGGCGTCACGTGAGAGAATAAGCGATGACGAGCAGGTCAAGTTAAGGGCCAATCTGCGATTACGTTACACATTCTAAGCGCCAGCGGTCTTTCCCTCGCCGCAAAGCCCGCGTAGGGCGTGTCTATGAAATTTGATTTCGAGTCTCTCCCGCCCGTGCGCGGTAAAGTTCTGCGCAATGCCCCGCTTGCGCCCTATACATGGTTTCGGGTTGGCGGCGCGGCGGATGCGCTTTTTCTACCTGCTGATGAGGGTGATCTCGGCGAGTTTCTAAAGGCGCTACCAGAGGATGTTCCAGTCACGGTTCTCGGCGTCGGTTCAAACACAATCGTTCGCGATGGCGGCATTGACGGCGTCGTGATCCGTCTGATGGGCGGCTATTGGGGGCAGGTTGATATTGATGGCTCCACAGTTTCGGCGAAGGCTGGCGCGCTTGATCTCAGCGTCGCGAAAGCCGCCGCAAAAGCGGGCGTTGCGGGCTTGTCATTCCTGTCAGGTATTCCCGGCTCAATCGGCGGCGCGGTGCGCACAAATGCGGGTTGTTATGGCAGCGAACTTAGCGACGTTGTGACTGAGGTTGAAGGCATTAGCCGAAGCGGCGAGCATGTTTTCCTGAAACGAAAAGATGTCGGGTTTAGTTATAGGCATACAGATTTTGCCGAAAACATCGTCGTCACAAAGCTGAATCTGGCTGGCCAAGCAGGCGGTGATCCAGAAGTGCTCGCCGAGGAGATTGCCCAGCATCAAGCCCGCCGGGCCGAAACCCAGCCAATTAAAGATAAAACCGGGGGCTCGACCTTCGCCAATCCCGATCCGCCCGGAACGCCGGATCAGCGTTCAAGCTGGAAACTGATCGACGCGGCAGGGTGCCGGGGTCTTAAAGTTGGCGGCGCGCAGGTTAGCGAGAAGCATTGCAATTTCCTGATCAATACAGGCGAAGCAACAGCGGCAGACATCGAAGCGCTTGGCGAACTGGTTCGCGCTCGTGTGTTGGAGAATTCTGGCGTTGATCTGCGCTGGGAAATTCGCCGGCTCGGAAGACTGCAAAACACCGGCTGAAGTCTGGCTTGTCGATTGCACAGCGGTTTCCCAAATCAAATTATGCTGAGACATCTGTTTTAAGATGGATCACCGCCATTATCTATTCGAGCACATTTCAGGACATCAGGTTATGCTGCATCTGCCATACATCTTGAATATCATCATCTTCGCACCGGTTTGCTGGATGATGTATTCGGTCGTTGATCGGAAAGACGCCCTCAAGCGAAAAGCTGTTGGCTCGCATGAGATGGCTGTCGGTTTGACGCTGGTGGGCCTGATTATTCTCGTTGCGTCAATTGCTGGCCTGTTCTGGCCGCTGGCTTTGATTCCGATGTTGATCATTCAGATTTTGTACAAGGCCCTGTTTCTGGTCCTCGTCGCGTATCCGCTATGGCGCGCTGGCGGGGTAAAAGCCATCCCGCTTAAAGTGACGCTTTTCTTCCTGTTCGTCGTCGTCACTTACCCATTCGCCATTTGGGCGATGTATGCGGAGATGGCGCTGCTTTAGAAGCTGCCCTTCAAACGCAGGGTTAGGATCGGGCCGAACGTGCGGCTACGATCTTCTATCCTTTCAATCGCGCCATTGCGATTTGGTGTGTATTGCGTGCGCGTGAAATTTTCCGACTGGTCGGTTAGATTGGCGAGAAACACCGATCCGGTCATGCCGTAAATATCCTTGTGTTCAATGAAGGCCCAGGCAAATCCGGGCGTCGCTTCAAATGAGCGTTCTGCATCCAACCGGAAAACTGGGGCTTCCTGAAAGCGCTCAAAGGTAAAGCCCCATGCCCAATCCGTATTTGGAATGTCGTGGCGAAATTCAGCCTCAATGAAATATTCCAGATCGCCATTGATCCGCCGCGCTTCGCCTGTCAGCGGGTCGTCAACTTCAGATTTCTGATACTCGCCAGACAGCTCCAATTGTGCGCCTTTCCAGCCAAGCTTGTCGAATTTGAGGGTGCCATCCACTTCCAAACCATAGCGGCTGCCGCTCTCCAGATTACCTGGTCCTTCGCCCGTTCCAATCGGAACCTGGTCCGCTATATCTTCAAGTGCTTCGCCGAAAACAGTCGCGGTGACAGCCCCCCAGTCTCCAAAGTTGCGCTCGACTTGAATTTCGCCGCGCCAGCTTTGCTCAGGCACGATATCGACGTTGCCGTTCTGGTCGTCGCCTTGCTCGACATCAATATTCGAGACGAAGTCAAAAAAGTCGAGCTGTCCAACATCACGCTCAATCTTGGTGTTGATGGTCAGCGTGTCTGAGACTTCCCAGGCAGTTGAGATCGAGCCTTTCGGACGCGTAAAGTTTCGCGTCTGTGCATTCGCGCCGTCTGACATAATTTCAGACTGCTCTACACCCAGTGAGACCTGAAGGCGTACTTTTGGGCTGAGTTGCCGACCGTGCGTGACGAACATTTCCGCCCGTTTTTCTTCAACCACAATATCCGGGTCACCGATATCGATTGGGACAAGGCCGATGGCGGGGTCGAGTTCACGCAAGGCAGCGCTGCTTTCAAGTTGGTTGAAAGCACCCTCAAGTGAAATTTGCCAGTCCTGCCGCTTGTCATTTGACCAGCTATATTCGCTACGCAGAATTGATTCATTCTCGTCAACAGTGCGATCAAAAATAGAGTCGATGGGGTCTGTGCCATCAAGGTCAGCCCCAAAGGCACGCGCTTGCGTCGGGTTGCTGGCGTCGCGGCGCAGCGCAATGAATTTCAGTCGGCCCGGACCAAGTCCAAATTCATAATCTCCGCTCAGCTCGCTTTCCGATGAATCCTCGGCAAACAAAAACCGTGTGCGGCGAAATTCAGTCTCATCGGGTGTTGAGCGATTAGAGTACTGGCTCTCATTGAAATTCTGCTCTGAATATTCAGCGTTCAGATTGAGGACATGCCCATTGGCTGGTTTCCAACTCAGACTTCCAGTCAATTCGGGATTACTGCCAATGTAGGTTGCGGCTTCATCGCGAAGTTCGAACAACTGACCCGTGCCATCGACAATATGCTCGCGGCCTGATGCAGCTCCGCGTGTCGGCTCAGACTCCAGACCCAGGGTCCAGCTGAGATTACCTTTCTCGCCGTTGACCGAAGCTTCAAACCAGTCATATGCGGGCGGTAGGTCTTCTCGATAGCGGTGACGATAGGTCCATGTTCCCGAAATGCCATCGGCTTTCGCGGTTACATTGGCGACTTGACCGCTCAGGCCCGGGATGTCGAGGCTGGCACCTTCAACGATTTCGATTTTTTCAACATTCGCCGCCGGAATGCGGCTCAAGGCGTCGCGGGCGCTGGTTGATTTACTGGAAATCCGGCGACCATTGATCAGAACATTTTCTGTCGCCTGTCCAAAGCCGCGCTCATCATCATCGTTTCCGCCAGAGACGCTGAAGCCCGGGATTTGGCTGACCATATCGAGCGCTGTACGGGGCGCAAACTGAGCAAAATCGGCAGGCGTGTAAACTGATTCTGATGTCGGGGAGGGGGCGGTGGTTGCCGCTTCACCATGTGCAAGTATGGGGGTGCCGAGTGCGGCGGCAATCAAAAATACTTGTCTCATGCCGGAGCTACAACGTCTCATACTCGCACCCAAAAATCGCTAAACCAAATTTCTTGTTACATGTGTAGCAAGGTAGTGCAACTGGTTATTTTTACAATTAATATTGGGAGGATGTGGCTTAGTATTTCAGCCTTTTAATCAGCCTGAGACTGTTCTTTTAACGCAGCATCAACTTGCATGCTGCGATGATGGACATTGAACAGTCAAAGGCGGCAGAAATGAGACGCATCGCAATCGTTTATGGGGGGTGGTCGTCAGAGCGTCCAGTTTCCCTGTCGTCTGGGCAGCAAATGGCGGCTGCGGCGACGCGCGCGGGTTACGACGTGGTCGAGATAGATGCGACGCGGGAATTGGCGATGCAATTGCGCGAGGCCGAAGTCGAGGCGGTGCTGAACGGGCTGCACGGACCCTGGGGTGAAGATGGCTGTGTGCAGGGCGTGTTTGAAGTCTTAGGCCTGCCATACACGCATTCGGGCGTACTGGCTTCAGCGCTGGCCATGGACAAGATCAAATCAAAAGCGGTGTTTGCGGGCGCGGGCCTTGATGTGGCGCAGGATAAAATGGTGACGCGCGAGGATGTGGCCCGCGCGCATCCGCTCAAGCCGCCTTATGTAGTCAAGCCAGTCAATGAAGGTTCCAGTTTCGGTGTGCTCTATGTGCGTGAGGGCGAAAATGCGCCAGCGGCGCAGATCATGAGCGATAGTTGGCAGTATGGCGACTATCTGATGGCCGAAGAATATATCCCGGGCCGCGAGCTGACAGTTGGCGTGCTGGGCGACAAGCCAATGGCCGTCACCGAGATCACGACATTAAGGGAGTTTTACGACTTTGATGCAAAATACACAGATGGAGGATCGCGCCATATCGTTCCTGCCGATCTGCCAGACGAGATTACCGAAGCGGCTTTAGACGCCGCGCTGGTGGCTCATCGGGCATTGGGGTGCCGCGGCGTGACGCGATCAGATTTTCGTTATGACGACAAGAAAGGCCGCCTTGTGATCCTTGAGACCAATACCCAGCCCGGCATGACGCCGACCTCGCTCGTGCCCGAGCAGGCCGCGTATCTGGGCATGTCTTTTGAGGAGCTTGTGGCCTGGATGATTGAGGATGCGACATGCCAGCGGTGAAGAAAGGTCAGAAATCTGCGCCGCGTGGACGAGGCCGTAAGGCTGCGCCGGAGCCGGAATATTATGATGAGCGCACGCAAGTCTCGTCAGTGATTTTCGGGCTTGTCATGGTAGTGGCGATGATCGTTACCGGCGCTGCTCTGCTTGGCGGGTCACTGTCGCAGGTTGGCAAGCGGATGGGCAACACGATGGATAGCGCCGCGCGTGTCACCGGCTTGTCGGTTGATAGTATTGAGGTTTTAGGCCTAGAGCATGTGCCTGCCATCTCGCGGGCGGTGAAGTCTGCGGCGATGATTGAGGTTGGTGAGAACATGTTTCGCGCCGATCCGCACCTGATCCGCCGCCGGGTCGAAGACACACGTATGGTGGCCAATGTCCGCGTCTATCGCTTGTGGCCGGATACACTGATAATTCAGGCAGATGCAGCTCAGCCTACGGCATTGTGGTTTGATGGCACAGACTGGGCCGTGGTCGATACAATGGGCCGCTTGATGAAGGGGCAACGCCCCGGCGATCATACCGATTTGATGAAATCTGTCGGCGAAGGCGCGCCTGAGGCGCTTCCGGCATTGACCAAAGCCTTGGCGCAGATGCCGGGTCTGAGCGATGAGATCAAAGTGGCGCAGCGCGTGGCCGGCCGGCGCTGGGATATCGAGCTGATGTCAGGTGCGCTTGTACGCATGCCCGCTGATGAGGATCTGGCCGAAGGCGTAACCAGCCTTGCGCGGATGAATGCCGACGGCGTTTTGATCCGGCGCAATCTGGCCTCGATCGATTTGCGCGTGATTGGCCGTATTTTCTTAACGCCGGGCGCCGCGCCGCGTGTAGAGGAGGCTGCCTGATGGCGAAAGCTGAGCATCGTTTAAAGCCACGGCAAGTTGGAAAAGCTGGCACTGTTATCGCGGCGCTGGATATTGGTTGTTCCAAGATTGCCTGCCTGATTGGCCGGGTTGATCCGGGAAGTCGGGCGGGGTTCCAGCTTATGGGCGGCGGTCGCCAGCAGAGTCGCGGTTTTAATGGCGGCGCGATTACCGATATTGAGGCGCTCGAGCGGTCTGTGCGCCTTGCCGTTGAGGATGCCGAACGTGAAGCCGGTGAACGGATCGAGCGTGTCATTCTGGGGATTACCGGGCCAAAAGTCGAAAGTCAGGTGACAGACGCTGAAATTCAGCTCGGCGGACGCGAAATCACACCGCGCGATGTTTCGAAAGTCTGGGCGTTGGCGTTGGACAAAGTTGTGCCCAAGGAACGCGAACTTCTGGGCGCTTATCCGATTATGTATGGTGTAGATGATCAAGACGGCGTGCGTGATCCGGTTGGGATGATCGGCGAGCGTGTTCGCGTGGCTTTGAATGTCGTCACAGCGCCGAAATCTCTCGTCAAAAATCTCATGGAATGCGTGCAGCGGGCGCATTTGACTGTCGAACGCATCGTTCCGTCGTCTCTGGCGAGTGGATCTGGCAGCTTGATTGATGATGAAATCGACAATGGCGCGATCTGTATTGATTTTGGCGGCGGGGTCACATCTGTATCGGTTTTCCTCAATGGTGCGCCAGCGGGTCTCGACCTTGTCCGAATCGGTGGATCGCACATCACGCGCGACATTGCGCAGGGGATTGGGACCACGTTTGCTGCGGCTGAACGGCTGAAAACTGTATATGGAACAGCAGATGAAGGCGGTCCGGGTCTGGCCGAACGGATTGAGGCACCCAAGCTTGGCGATGATGGCCGATTGAAGGCTGGGCGCATGGCGCGAGGTGAATTAACCGCAATGATTGTACCGCGGGTCGAGGAAGTGTTTGAGCTTGTCAAAGACGCTCTTACGACCAGCCAATTGCGCAATATTCTGCCCAAACGCACCGTACTGACTGGCGGTGCGAGTCAATTGCCGGGCGTGCGTGAAATGGCCACGAGGGTTCTGAACCAGCCCGTTCGTCTGGGACGCCCGATAGATGCGGACATTTTAGGCGAGAATTACAGTAATCCAGCCTTTTCTACAGCCGCAGGTCTGATAAGCTATGAATTGAAGGGGTTTGCAGATGCCGCGCGGGCTGGCGCAGCATCGGCTCTTGCCGGAGGACGAGGCGAGCGTGGAATAATGGGTCGGATCATTAATTGGATCCGTGAAAATTTTTAAGTGGAAATATCATTCCATTTAAGAGTCTCTTAGGCGAACCCGTTCATTCTACACTTAAGCGATCTTCAGGCGCGTAGATTTATTGACGGGATAAGCCATGACGAAAGAACTCAAACCACGCATCGTTGTCATCGGAGTCGGCGGCGCCGGGGGCAATGCTGTAGACAATATGATCGAGGCAAACCTGCAAGGGGTTGAGTTCTACGTCGCCAATACTGACGCGCAGGCCATGCTGCGTTCGAAGACTGAAAACCATATTCAACTGGGCCTTGAGACCACCGCTGGTCTTGGCGCAGGCGCACGCCCGGACGTGGGCGCAGCCTCGGCTGAAGAGTCGATGGAAGATATCGACAAGGTTCTGGACGATGCACACATGGTGTTTATTGCCGCTGGCATGGGCGGCGGCACAGGCACTGGCGCAGCGCCGGTAATTGCCAAGCGCGCGCATGATCGCGGTATCCTGACCATTGGAGTTGTAACCAAGCCGTTCGGGTTTGAGGGAACGCACCGTATGAAGACGGCGATGAGCGGGCTTGAAAAAATTCGCGATGCCGTCGATACGCTGATTGTTGTCCCGAACCAAAACCTGTTCCGGATCGCCAATGAGCGCACGACATTTGCTGAAGCGTTCCGTATGGCCGATGACGTTTTGTACTGCGGGGTCCGCGGAATTACCGATCTGATGGTCATGCCGGGCCTGATCAATCTCGACTTTGCTGATGTACGCACAATCATGAAGGGCATGGGCTCTGCGATGATGGGCATGGGCGAAGGTGAGGGCGAAGGCCGCGCACTTGAAGCGGCCCGCGCCGCGATTGATAATCCATTGCTCGACGATGTGACAATGAGGGGCGCACGCGGTGTGCTGATCAATATCACTGGCGGCTATGACATGACCTTGTTTGAGCTTGATGAAGCGGCCAATGAAATTCGCCGTGAGGTCGACGCTGACGCCAATATTATTCTCGGTTCGACGTTTGACCCGGAGATGGAGGGACGCGTACGCGTTTCTGTTGTTGCGGCAGGTCTTGAAAATGAAGTTATGGCTGCGCCTGTGCCGATAGATACCTATACTACGCCTGCGAGCGCCGACCCGGTGGTCGTCACCCCCCCGGTCAACGCTTCGCCAGAGATTGATTCCCGGCCAGATTTTGATGGACGTGCGCTGCCGCCAGCGCATGTGCCACGGGTTGATGGCAGCGATACAGTGAGCGCCGATGCTGTTTTTGGTGCGGCTAAAAAAACTGCGGATAGTCCGGCTGGGTTTTCCAACCTGTTTGGCTGGCGCCGTGATGAGGCGAAAGGCGACAATGATACTGATACACAGCCTGATGTGATCGTATCATCGCCCGATGATCACCCTGCGGCGGCCCCGTTTGACGATTCTGATCTTGAAATTCCGGCATTTTTACGCCGCTCTGCAAACAACTAAACCTTGCATATTTGCATATTGAAAGGCTGCCACAGGTTGGCAGTCTTTTTTGCAACAAAAGGCAACAAACCTTGTCTTGAGTTTTGCGGCCTGAGACCCCCTTTATAAGACTGTTCAGGGAGGCCGATATTTTGAGCCGAGTAGAGTATCAACACACACTCAAGACGACTGTGATTTGCGCGGGTATTGGCGTGCATACTGGTGCACGCGCCAAAATGGTCATCCATCCAGCAGAAACAGGTACAGGCATTCGTTTCCGCCGTACCGATCTGGACGGCGACACGATAATCGCTGCGCGCGGCGATAGTGTTACCGAAGTTCAGCTTGGCACGACACTCACCAATGAGAGCGGGGCAAGTGTTGCCACGGTCGAACATTTCCTCGCTGCGTGCGCTGGCATGGGTCTCGACAATCTTTTGGTCGAAATCGATGGCCCTGAAGTGCCGATCATGGATGGTTCCTCTGCCCTGTTTTGCGAACTGTTTCTGAATGCGGGTCTGAAACAGCAAACCAGTCTGCGCCGCCGCATTCGTATCCTAGAAGATATTGAAGTGCGCGACGGTGTGAAATGGGCCCGCCTCAGCCCCAGCGCTGATAATGTACTGACTTTGAAGGCGAAAATCGAATTTACCTCTAAAGCCATTGGCACGCAGCAAATGGCTATGCGGCTGGTGCCCGGCCTGTTTGCGCGCGATATTGCCTTTGCCCGCACGTTTGGGTTTGCGCGCGATGTTGAAACATTGAAGTCGATGGGTCTTGCGCGCGGCGGATCACTCGACAATGCCGTGGTAATTGACGGAGATACAATCGTGAACCCTGAAGGGCTGCGCAGCGATGACGAATTTATTCGCCACAAATTGCTTGATGCGGTTGGCGATTTGATGCTTTCAGGCGCGCCGATTGCTGGCGTCTATGAAGCGCGTCAGCCGGGCCATGCGATGAATAACAAGCTTGTACGGGCCTTGCTTGAGCAGCCTGATGCGTGGTGTTGGGAAACTGATGCGAGCGATGAGGCCGTCGAGACAGCCGATATGCGGGCTGCGCGCGCCTAGTCAATTATAACAGATCAGAGCCAATCGGGTGCAGCGGTTTTACCCTGCTCGATTGGCGGCATTTGTGGCTGAGGGTGACGCTGCAAGAGCTTCTCGATGATCGCATCGGCCACACGTCCGGCCTCACGCAGTGGCTCATACGTCCATAAATCGAGTGTGCCGTCAAAATGGCGGGCGCAGCCGCGATTAATCAGGCTGGTATGTAAGCGGTCAAATTTTGGCGCGCTACCCGTGAGCGGCGCGATATGAACGGGCAAGCCGTGCCATGCCGCGTCTGACAGCATATTGGCGCTGTCGCCTGTGACGATGGCGGCATCGGAATAGAGCAGCCAACCAAGATAAGGGTTTGGCCCATCGGCATTGCTGGCCCAGAAGCGCGCGCCAATCTGGTCTGCCAGCACGCGCATGCGGGCGACAATCTCTACCGGTGTCCGCCGCGAGGCTGTGATGCGTAGTCGCCATCCTTGCTCCGCGAGTGAACGCATTTGGGCTTCCAGGCGCTCGGCATCGCGCAGTGTGAATTTATGGGCTTTTGATGTGCCCCCCAAGATGACTATGGCGCTCTGCCCGCGCTCATCAGCGAGGTCAGCATGTGTCTGCCCGGCGTCCTCGATGGCCTCTTCGGAAAAATGCGCCGGAGAACCGACCGTATGGATGACATTATTACCTGTCAGCCGATCATGCTCGGGCGTACTGACAAGATCGAAAGCCGACGTATTCGTTTTGGGATCAAGCACTTGAACGCATAGCGTCTGGCCGTCGCTCCACTGACGAAGCGCCGCCGTATAAGGCGCGCTGCGGCGGCCTGCAGCGATCCAGAGTGTCGGCCAAGGCGCTGTAAATGTAGCGCGTTGGCTTGCAGGCAAAGCCAGTAACGGCGCAGGCCAATTTGCGCCCGGTAGCCATGTCCAGGGCGGGCGCGGCGAGAGGACAAGCGGGTCAGCGCGGTGCCCATCACCCGTGATATGGGCGATTTGCATCCAGCGCCGGGTCTCTGACAGAGCCTGTACGATGGCGCGAACTTGCGCGGCATTGCCGGCGCGGCCATCACTGGCCGCCCAGATTGACGGGCCTAATCGGGATTTACTGTCTGCCACGTTTAAAGGCTTCCGCTACTGTTCGGGTTTCAATGTGGCAGAATTTGCCGCGTCCGAGTAGGGGCGGAAGCAAGCCGCGTTCAGATGAATTTCAGATCCGAAATTTCGTATGCCCTTGCGCCGCCAGGGGCGCTGACTTCGATCTCCTCACCAACCTCTTTGCCAATCATGGCGCGGGCAATTGGCGAGGTGTTGGAGACTTTGCCGTCCTTGATAGAGGCCTCATCTTCACCGACGATTTGGTATACAGACTGTTTCTCGGTTTCGACATCGATGAGCGTAACGGTTGCCCCAAAGACGACTTTAGAGCCTTTAACGCGATCCATATCGATAATATCGGCGCGCGAGAGTTTGTCTTCCAACTCAAGGATGCGGCCTTCGATAAAGGACTGCTTTTCTTTAGCCGCATGATATTCAGCATTCTCTGAAAGGTCGCCATGTTCGCGGGCAACCGAGATCGCCTGGATGATCGCAGGGCGTTCAACCGACTTCAAATTCTTAAGTTCTGCGTCAAGGGCAGCATGGCCCCCGACGGTCATAGGCGTGCGTTGCATATTGTTTTACCGTCAATTTATCTGGATTGAGCGTCCGCTCAAATCGCCGTTACGTCAAGTAGGGGCGGTTTAGCCCTCCTGCAAGGCACGCACGGAAAGTGGTGCACCTTGCATTCTTTTTATCGCTTTTACCGACGCAACCGAGGCTGAAAGCGTCGTGTAATAGGGAATATTGCGCAAAAGCGCTGTTCGGCGCATGGATTTGGAGTCGAGGCGGGACTGCATGCCTTCCGTGGTGTTGAAGACAAGGTCGATGTCGCCATTGATCATCTCGTCGACAATGTTGGGTTGGCCGTCGATGACCTTGCGGACAGTCCGTGTCTCAACATCGTGATCTTTCAGGAAGGCGGCGGTGCCATTGGTTGCGGCAATATCAAAGCCCATCTCGATCAGGGCCTTGGCCGCGTTCACAACACCTGGCTTGTCGGCTTCTTTCAGCGAAATGAAGACTGTGCCCGCTGTTGGCAGTTTCACGCCTGCGCCAATTTGCGATTTCAGGAAGGCAGCGCCGAAATTATCGTCCCAGCCCATAACTTCGCCAGTTGAGCGCATTTCCGGGCCGAGGATGGGATCAACATTAGCGAAGCGGGCAAAGGGGAAGACAGCTTCTTTCACAGACATGCGTTTCGGATTGGCGTGGCGCAGGTCAAATGACGTCAGCAGCTCACCCGCCATCAGCTTCGCCGCAATGCTGGCAATTGGCGCGCTAACCGCTTTGGCGACGAAAGGTACGGTGCGTGAGGCGCGCGGATTGGCTTCCAGCACATAGATCGTTTCGTCTTTCACGGCATACTGGATATTGATAAGGCCCTTCACATTCAGGGCCTTGGCGAGGGCAATGGTTTGTTCTGAAAGGCGGCCAATAATCGCGGGTGATAAGGTATAAGGCGGCAAGACGCAGGCACTGTCGCCAGAGTGTACGCCCGCTTCTTCAATATGTTCCATAATGCCCGCGACATGCACATTCACGCCGTCACAGAGCGCGTCGACGTCAACTTCAATGGCGTCAGACAGGTAGCGGTCGAGGAAGAGTGAGGCGTCGCCGGAGATTGACAGCGCATAGGGCGCGGCAGCACGAACATCGCTGTCATTGTGGCATATACGCATACCGCTACCGCTGAGAATGTTCGACGGGCGCAGCATAACTGGATAGCCAAGTTCGCCGGCTTTTTCGACGGTTTCATCAACGCTTCGTGCGGTTGCAGAAGGCGGTTGCAAAATATCGAGGTCTCGCAATAGCTCGGCCCATTGCGCGCGGTCTTCGGCCAGATCAATCGATTTTGGCGATGTGCCGAGAATAGGAATGCCTGCATCATGTAAGGGGCCAGCAAGCTTCAGGGGTGTCTGGCCGCCAAACTGAACGATGACGCCAGCCAGTTCACCTGTACCTTGTTCCTTGGCGATGATCTCACCGACATGCTCTTCTGTGAGCGGCTCGAAATACAGTCGATCAGAGGTGTCATAATCGGTGGAAACGGTCTCCGGGTTACAGTTCACCATGATCGATTCAATACCGATATCAGCCATCGCAAAGGCGGCATGGCAGCAGCAATAATCAAACTCGATTCCTTGGCCGATCCGGTTTGGCCCGCCGCCGAGAATGATCGCTTTCTTGCGGTCTGAGGTCTCGGCTTCGCAGTCGGGCGCGGACTGGCCATAGGCGGCATGTTCATAGGTCGAGTAGAGATATGGTGTCTGCGCCGCGAACTCGGCCGCGCAAGTATCGATACGCTTATAGACAGGGCGAACATTAAGGGCGTGGCGGGCTGAACGCGCGTGCGCTTCGCTATGACCCGTTAGCTTGCCAAGTCGCGCGTCGGAAAAACCCATGGCCTTCAGGTTGGTGAAGTCTTTGGCGGTGTCTGGCAGGCCATCTGCGGTTATCTTCGCTTCTGCCGCGACAATCTCGGCAATCTGGCGTAGGAACCACGGATCAATACTGGTAATCTCGTTGACGCGCTCGACGCTGAGGCCTTCGCGGAAGGCTTGCGCCACAATGCGCAGCCGATCTGGGGTTTGTTTGGAAAGGGCGGCGCGCAGGGCATCAATGTCGTCGAATTCCACCTCGTCCAATCCAGACAGGCCTGTTTCCAAAGAACACAGCGCCTTTTGCAGGCTTTCGTGAAATGAACGGCCGACCGCCATCGCTTCACCAACCGACATCATCGCTGTGGACAAGACCGCTTCTGCGCCTTCGAACTTTTCAAAAGCGAAGCGCGGAATTTTGGTGACGACATAATCAATCGTCGGCTCAAAGCTGGCCGGTGTGACGCCCGTCATGTCGTTTTGCAGCTCATCAAGCGTATAGCCGACGGCGAGTTTGGCCGCGATCTTGGCAATCGGGAACCCGGTCGCCTTGGAGGCCAGCGCAGAAGATCGGCTGACACGCGGGTTCATTTCAATGACCACAAGTCGGCCATTCTCCGGGTTTACGGCGAACTGGACGTTCGAGCCGCCCGTTTCAACGCCGATCTCACGCAGGACCGCTAGCGAAGCATTTCGCATGACCTGATACTCGCGGTCGCTCAGTGTCAGGGCAGGGGCAACCGTGATCGAATCGCCTGTGTGCACGCCCATCGGGTCAATATTCTCAATCGCGCAGATAATGATGGCATTGTCGGCCGTGTCGCGCACGACTTCCATTTCATACTCTTTCCAGCCCAGCAGGCTTTCATCGACGAGGATTTGCGCCATCGGTGAGGCGGCAATGCCGCTTTCGCAAATACGCTTATACTCATCGACATTGTAGGCGACGCCGCCACCTGTGCCACCAAGCGTGAAGGCTGGCCGGATAATCGCCGGCAGGCCGACCGTATCCAGCGCGTCCATAGCCATTTTCAAGCCCGTAATGCGGTCATAATCAGTGACGTTGCCATCTTCGTCTTTGATTTCCGGGGAGGCGACAATCTCGGCCTTTGGGTTCTCCAGACCAATCCGGTCCATCGCTTCACGGAACAGTTTGCGATCTTCGGCCATTTCGATAGCCGCTGCGCGCGCGCCAATCAGCTCGACGTCGTATTTTGCTAAAACGCCCGCTTTTTCCAAAGCGAGCGCGCAATTCAAAGCTGTTTGTCCACCCATAGTCGGGAGCAGGGCGTCGGGCTTTTCCTTGGCGATGATTTTCTCAACAAAATCCGGTGTAATCGGCTCGATATAGGTCGCGTCGGCAAGCCCAGGATCCGTCATAATCGTCGCAGGATTGGAGTTGACCAGAATGACCCGGTAGCCCTCATCCTTAAGCGCTTTGATTGACTGGACGCCGGAATAATCAAACTCGCAGGCCTGACCGATAATAATGGGGCCGGCACCGATAACGAGGATAGATTGAATATCGGTGCGTTTGGGCATCGTCGGCATCCTCGCATAGGCAAACGGCTGCCCTATAGCGAGGAGTCGGGGGACCGCGCAAGAGAAAATCTATCAGAATCGGAGTCTGATTTAAGCGTAGCCTGATAAGGGGCTTATTCTACCAGTCTGGCGTAGCGCTCTGGTTGGATCACAATTGGCAAACTAGTGGCGCTCTCATCGAAATCGACTTTGAGCGCAGCGCTGCCGTCCATGATGAGGCGATTGGCGACCAACTGGAGATAGGGCGAGGTGGTTTCGCCGCCGCCAGACTTGCTGAGCGTCAGGTCAAAGGACGGCATATAGATAACGCCCTGCGCGTTCAGAACGCCGGTTATCTTTGCACCTAATATGGCGGCTCCCGGCGCAATAGCCTTATCTGGTACATTTAAATTATCCAAGGGAGATGGCACAAGGGATGGGCGTTGCGCAATTGCGACACCAGCTGTCGGGCCAGATGCGGGTGCGAGAAGCGTAACAGAACTATCACTTTTAATATCAAAACCGCTAAGATCACCGTCTAGCAGGAATGTCACGCCTTCGGCCTTAAGCGCGCCTTTTGTATGAAACCGCAAAAGTCCACCAAGGATGTGATAGATGCCGGGCTCGAACTCAACTTTGTCCGATAAGATGTCGAGACCGCCGCAATAGGTTCCAGGCTTGAGGCGAACTGTCTTGTTGCGCTGGACCCGATATTTGACGTGGTCACAAACACTGGTTTGAACAATATCATACCCTGCGAGCGGATCTGGTAGCGCTTGACACTTCTCAGTGGGCTTGGGTTTGACGATGGCTGCGCCAGCAATGTCGGCCTCGCCCGCCGCGCAGAAATATTTCGCAGTCGCAACACCGCCTGTGAACTGCATCGCATCACGCGCAGTAGAGTTAGACCAGATCAGGCACTTCTCAGCGCTTAAAGTTGTCCTGTGATTGACTGACACACCGGGGCCGTCTTCGGCGAGAGTGAGAACACAAAGGGGGAAGCCCCATGTCGCTTCGGCGACGGCGCGGCGTTTGATTTCGATCGTGCCGCTTCGTCCGGCAAGTTTTGCCGCTGGATTGACGGGTTTGAAGGCCAACTCGACCTCAAGCTTGAGTTTCTGTCCATAGGCGTCTTCTGAAAAGGCTCCAACGCCGAGTTCTGTCAGCGCATATTCGGCATTGGCCTGTGCCAGAGCGTTGGCTTGATCCTCAGCTGCCTTTTTGCGGTCTTCAAGTTTAGGGGAGGGCGTTTGTAGAAATGCTGTTGCGCCGCCAAGCGCCGCCACGTCTGCTGTTTTTTGTAGATTATGTGCCGAGCGACCATCCATGCTGATCGCAATAGCTGCGCCAGCCACACCTACAATTGCGGTGAGGCTGATCATCATGACGGGCATGATGCTAGCAGATTGATTACGTATCCAGTTCCTTACAAACCGCATTTTTTCCGTCCCTATTGGGAAAGGTTATATCTACAACTAACAAATATAGTGCTGAGAGGTTGTTTTCAGCTTCAGCAAACTGGTTAGCGGGCTGCTAACCATAATACGTTCCACGATCTCTGAATTGACTTGGCCTCACACGTGCAGCATATCAGCGCTCAGATGGTGCCTTGATAAAACAGGGCTAAGAGGGAACCCGGTGTTAAATCCGGGGCTGTACCCGCAACTGTCAGCCGGGAGCTGAAGGCCACGAAGCCACTGAGGAGCAATTCTTGGGAAGGCGGCCAGAAGCGTTGATCGGTGAGCCAGGAAACCTGCCATCGCGTCGTTCGCTTGCCGGCCGGGAAGAGCCAGTGGCAGTCGAGGTGTTTCCTCTGAAACGACATGGGAAAAGCGCGCCGCCGCACCGGAGGGGTCTGCGCTTGAGAAATGTCGTTTTTGCGCGCTCACCGTCCGGTGGCGAGGCGCGGTGGAGTTTCTGATGTTGAGAACATCATTGAGTTTAAGTGCGGCTGTGTTCGCTTTGGCTGGCGCGGCGCATGGGCAGGATGTTTCTGCTGGTGATGAGACCGTTCTGGTTGCTGATTTGCTGTTACCTGTTGTGGATGTCGCCGGCCTAAGACCAGTGGATGAAACCGAGCTGACAACCAGTGTTTCAATCCTAAGCGCCTCTGATCTAGCTGTCAGAGACAATCCCTATCTTGCTGACCAGCTACGCGCTGTGCCGGGCCTTGGCGTGTCGCGATCTGGTGCGGCGGGCGGGCTAACGCAGGTGCGTATCCGTGGCGGCGAGGCCAATCACACGCTCGTTCTGCTTGATGGAATCGAAGTGTCTGATCCGACCACAGGCGAAACTGATTTCGGCCTGTTTTCTGGTTTGAATGCGGCGCGGATTGAAATTGCCCGCGGCGAGCAATCGGCGCTGCATGGAACTGACGCAATTGGCGGTGTGATCAATGTCGTCACTGCCCATGATGAGGGTTTTCGTGGTCTGATCGAGGGCGGTAGCCAATCCACGTACCGCCTTGATGCGGGCTATGGCTGGAGCGGTGAAGCGGGCAAGCTCTCGGTGGCGTTTGCTGATGTTATCTCTGACGGTGTCGACACGGCGGGCCTTAGCGGTGAGAAAGATGGCTACCAGAACTATTCTGGTCTCGTACATGGACAAGCTGACCTTAATGAGAGCTGGGTCTTTAATGGCCTCATTCGCTACGGATATGGCGAAGTTGATACGGATCCCGATCTCAACTTTGACGGCCGTCTCGACAATGCAGACCGCGTGACAGAGAGCGCGCAATGGACACTAGGCGGCGCCATGCAGGGTGAAGCGCTAGGTCTCGATCATGTGTTTCGCGCAAGTTTTAGTGATGTGACCCGCGAGAATTTCGCAGATGGTTTATCGTCCGACGAAACGCAGGGCGAACGCAGCAAGTTCGCCTACAGCCCCTCGATCGATGTTGAAACGGGTGATGCAGCCGTGACGCTTTCAGGCCTGATCGATTGGGAAAATGAAGATTATACTCGCGTTGGGCAGGCCAGCTTTTTTGGTGATCCAAACCAGAAAGCAAGTTTTGAAACACTCGGTCTGGCCGTTGAAGCGCGGGTACGGATCGGTGATGTGTCGCTGAATGCCTCGGCGCGCCGCGACGAGAATGACGGCCTGTTTGAAGATGCTTCGACCTGGCGTATTGGCGGTGCATACACCTTCGATTTTGGGGGTAAATTGCGGGCGAGTGCAGGGACCGGTGTCAAGAATCCGACCTTCACGGAACTTTTTGGCTTCTTCCCAAGCAGCTTTATCGGCAATCCGAATCTGAAGCCGGAGCAGTCAACCAGTTGGGAGATTGGCTGGGATCAGGCCTATGGTGATATGGATTGGTCACTGACCTATTTCAGCGCGGCGCTCGAGAATGAGATTTTCACTGCTTTCAATCCCGACTTTACTTCAACAGCTCGTAACCGCACGGGCGAGAGTGAGCGCTCTGGTGTTGAGCTTGCAGCAAGCTGGCAGATATCACCAGCGGTAGGTCTGTCAGGCGCGGTTTCAAACATCACGTCTGAAAATGATCTTGGCGCGAATGAAATTCGTGTGCCGGAATGGACGGGTAGTCTTTCGCTAGGTTGGCAATCGCAAAGCAAAGATGGCCTGCGTGCTGGCCTCGCGCTCGACTATGTCGGCGAGCAGCAAGACACTGATTTCGGAACATTTGCAGGCGTGACGCTGGATGCCTACACGCTGGTTTCAGCGACAGCCGAATACCCTGTAAGTGATCGCATCTCGCTTACTTTAAGGGGCGAAAACCTGGCGGATCAAACAGTGACGGATGTGTTCGGCTTTAATGGCCCTGGCGCAAGCGTCCTTATCGGTCTGCGAGTCCGGTAGATGTTTAGGCTGGCACTCTTTTGCAGTCTGTCTGTAGTGGCGGCGTGCGGTGTGAAGGCACCGCCGCCAGAACCAACTGAAAAACCGCAACGGATTGTCAGCCTTGACTATTGCGCCGATCAATATGTCCTGAAATTTGTTGATCGCGAACGCATCCTCGCACTCTCATCTGATGCTACGGCGCCGGAATCCTATATGCGCGAAACGGCGATTGGTATTCCGACAGTTCGAGCTTCGGCTGAGGATATATTGCTACTTGAGCCAGACTTGATCGTGCGCGCCCATGGCGGAGGTGCACAAGCGGCGGCATTTTTTGAGCGCGCGGGCATTCCGGTGGTGCAGGTTGGTTGGGCCGATGATGTAAAAGGCGTACGGCAGGTGGCGCTGGACATGGCAGCGGCTTTTGGCGAAGCCGAACGCGGGGTGGCCTTGGCCGCCGAAATTGATGCCCGTCTTGCCGCGCTTCCCTCCGCTGAGAAGTCTCAGAGCGCGCTTTATGTGACGCCGTCGGGCGTCACGTCGGGAGCTGGCGGGCTGGTCGATGATATGTTGCGCGTTGCGGGATTTGAGAATTTCGAAACCCGGCCAGGTTGGCATGCCTTGCCACTGGAGCGCCTCGTTCATGAGCAGCCTGATGTGATAGCGGCCGCGTTTTTTGATGTGCAGACTAATCATCGCGATACGTGGAGCGCGACCCGTCATCCGATTGCGCAGGCTCAGTTACAAGACCGTGAAGTTGTGATGTTAAGCGGTGCATGGACGGCCTGTGGCGGCTGGTTCATTCTGGATGCGGTTGAGGCGCTGGCGGCGGCGCGCGTGAAGGGCGGGTCGGATGCAGGCTGAGCGATTACTCATTCCGGTTCTGCTTGCGGCCAGCCTGCTCAGCCTTGTGGCGGCGTGTTTTCTGGGGGTGACGCCGATGTCCGTGGGAAGGGTGCTTAGCGCGCTTTTTGGGCAGGGCGATGCTGCTGATATAATCGTAGTTTGGGACATTCGTTTGCCCCGCGCACTCGCGGCATTTGTCGTTGGCGCAGCTTTGGGGATAAGCGGCGCGGCGCTTCAAGGGCTTTTGCGCAACCCGCTGGCAGAGCCGGGCGTGCTTGGCGTTTCGGCCAGCGCATCCCTCGCGGCAACAGTGTCGATCTATTATGGCCTGACCACGCTGAGTGTCTGGTTTCTGCCGGTTGCGACCATACTAGGCGCGCTTGCAGCGACGCTGGTGATTGCTTTTGCTGCGCTGCGAACCTCGTCTGTTGTGACGCTGATTTTGGTCGGGGTAGGGCTTTCCAGTTTTGCAGCAGCGCTGATGAGCTTGCTGATGAATTTTGCTCCCAATCCATTTTTCCTATCCGATATGATCAACTGGATGCTCGGCTCTGTCGCCAATCGCAGCTTTGATGACTTGAAGCTCGCTGTACCTTTTATCGCCATAGGCTGCGGTTTGCTGTGGTGCACGCGGCGCGGTTTATCAGTGCTGACGCTCGGCGAGGAAGCGGCCGGTGGCGCGGGCGTCGACCTGAAGCGCATGCGTTTGTTGGTTGTGCTCGGCGCAGGATTGGCGACAGGTGCAGCGGTTTCGATTGCCGGGGCAATAGGCTTTGTCGGTATTGTCGCGCCGCATCTGGTTCGGCCTCTCGTGCGGCATGATCCAGCCCGCTCGCTTATACCATCAGCTTTGTTGGCTGGGGTGTTTCTGGTGCTGGCCGATATTGGTGTGCGCCTATTGCCCACCCAGTCTGAGCTAAAGCTTGGTGTGGTTGCCGCGCTGATCGGCGCGCCGGCCTTTATCTGGATTGCGATGCAGAGGCGGGCGATCCATGACTGAGCTGAGGGCTGAAAACCTAACCGTGCATGCGGGCGAGACGGTTTTGCTGAGCGAGGCCTCGTTTCGCCTACAGCCGGGTGAACTGGTGGCATTGCTCGGTCCGAATGGGGCCGGGAAGACGACGCTGCTGCGCGCGACTTTGGGGCTGCATGAGCCGGATGTTGGGCGCGCCATGATCGGGGCGCATGCTGTTGAGGCGCTTTCCCCGTTGGAGCGGGCACGACAGCTTGCTTACTTGCCCCAAACGCGGCCTCTGGCGTGGCCGAACCGGGTTCGTGATGTGGTTGCGCTCGGTCGCTATGCTTATGGCGCTGTGATGGGACATTTAGGTGATGCAGACCAAGCAGCTGTCGACCGCGCGCTAGCGGCTTGTGATATTGCACATCTGGCGGCCCGCAAGGCGGATACGCTGTCAGGCGGCGAACTGGCGCGCATGCATTGCGCCCGCGCTTTGGCGGCCGAAACGCCCTTGCTGATCGCAGACGAGCCTGTGGCTGCGCTGGATCCACGCCATCAGTTTCGTGTGCTGGATGTGATACGCAGATTTGTCGATGACGGCGGCGGCGCGCTGGTTGTGCTGCATGATGTTGCGCTGGCTGCGCGCTATGCGGATCGATTGATCTGGATGAAATCTGGGCGCATTGTCGCCGACGGAATACCCGAAGAAACGCTATCGGCAGCGCGCCTTGCTGACGTCTATGATATTGATGCGCAGGTCGAGGGCCGCCGCGTCGAGATTTTTGGCGCGCGTTTGCAGTCATAGTGGGCGCGGTGTCACACTTGTAAGCCTTGCTGAGCGCGGTAAGTATCGCTGTTCTTATAGGACTTGGTTTTTATGCTCGCAGAAGTCGGCCAGATAGCGCTCATCCTGACTTTCCTGCTTGGTCTGTTTCAGGCCTGGCTTGGATTGCACGGCGCGCATGTAAATGATCGCCGGTTCATGGCCTTTGCCGAGCGCGCAGCGATAGCGCAGGCCGCATTCTGTGTGCTGGCCTTCGGCCTGCTCGCTGCGGCCTTCATGACATCTGATTTCACCATTAAATTGGTCGCCAGCCACTCGCATACGAGTAAACCGATGCTGTACAAGTTCAGCGGCACATGGGGCAATCACGAAGGCTCGATGCTACTTTGGGTTATGATTATGGCTCTGTTCGGGGCCTGTATGGTTCTACTTGGACAGGCTCTCCCGCGATCCTTACGCGCGCGCGCTGTAGCTATTCAAGGGCTCGTCGGCGCTGGCTTTGCAGCCTTTCTCATCTTCACGTCAAACCCGTTCGCGCGGCTCTCGCCAGTGCCGCTAGATGGTGCCGGTTTAAACCCCTTGCTGCAGGATCCCGGTTTAGCATTTCATCCGCCATTTTTGTATTTGGGCTATGTCGGTTTTTCGGTGGCGTTTTCGCTCTCTGTTGCGGCGCTGATCGAAGGACGCGTGGACGCGATGTGGGCGCGCTGGGTGCGGCCTTGGGTGCTACTCGCTTGGTCCTTCCTGACAATCGGGATCGCACTCGGGAGTGTGTGGGCTTATTACGAGCTGGGCTGGGGCGGCTGGTGGTTCTGGGACCCGGTAGAGAATGTCTCCTTCATGCCGTGGCTGGCTGGCACTGCGCTCTTGCATTCGACACTGGTTGCGCAGGCCCGAAGCAGCTTCATTCGTTGGACGCTCCTCCTTTCCATCACCACGTTCTCACTTAGCTTGATAGGGACATTTATTGTCCGTTCGGGCATTCTGACGAGTGTGCATGCTTTTGCCGTTGACCCGGATCGCGGCCTGTTCATTCTCATTCTTTTGGCGCTTGCAACGGGCGGCGCGCTGATCTTGTATGCCATGCGCTCTGGCGAGATAGAGCATGGCGCTGCCTTTGAGTTTGAGAGCCGCGAATCCGGCCTCGTCCTGAACAATATCTTACTAATATGTGCCACAGCTGCGGTTTTTCTTGGGACATTCTATCCCCTGATTATCGACGCGGTTAGCGGCAACAAGATCACCGTGGGGCCACCTTATTTCAACATGGTGTTTGCCCCAATCATGTGCCTGTTGATTGTCTTCATGGCTGTTGCGCCATTGCTGAAATGGCGACGTGATGCGCTTAGCCGCATCCGGCCCGCTCTGATCCGCATGGGTGTTGCGGCGCTGTTTGTGACTCTTTTGGTCTTCGCCTTTGGAAAAAGCATTCTTGGTGCCGGTGCGATAGGCTTAGCCGTCTGGCTCATTGCCGGGACACTTATCAATTATGGGCGAAAGTTGCGCCTTGGCGGCGGCAAAAGCACAACTGGAAATTTCTGGAAACGGTTCCGCAGCTTGTCTGGCGCGGCTCACGGTTTTGTGCTGGCCCATATTGGTCTTGCCATTTCGGTGATCGGTATCACCGGCATGTCGGTCTGGGCGAGTGAAGGCGTGGACCGGTTACAGCCGGGCGAGCAGATTGAAATTTCCGGCTACACATTCGAACTGTCACGGATCGAACAATTGCGCGGCCAAAACTACGAATCGACAGCTGCGTTCGTCAAAGTCAGCCAGGGCAATGAACTGGTGGACACTTTGCGCGCTGAACAGCGTTACTATCCCGTTGAGCGTAATACGACGACTGAGGGTGCAATGTCTGTCGGGGCGGGGCGGATACTGTTTGCAGCTCTAGGGCAAGGTGATGCAGAATCAGGATGGATTGTTCGCGTCTATTACCATCCACTTGTGATCTGGATATGGATCGGGGCCTTGGTCATGGCCATTGGCGGCTTTGTCTCACTCGCTGACAGACGCTTCGGCTTTGTGATGCGCCCAGATGCGCGCGCAGCCCTGTCAGGTGTTGCTGCGGAGTGAAGCGATGACACGATCGACCTTGCTTTCGCGTATTATTCCGGTCGCGCTATTTGGTGTGTTACTGGTCTTCTTCGCCATTGGCCTGACGCGCGATCCACAAGCGCTACCCTCTGAAATGATTGACCGTCAGATGCCTGAATTCGGGCTGAGTGAGTTACACATCGAAGAGGCAACCGTTTCGCATTGGGATATGCGCGGCAAAATTACATTACTGAACGTGTTTGGCTCATGGTGCGTTGCCTGTGTCGTTGAGCATCCAACATTGATGAAAATAGCGCAGCGCGGTGACGTTCAATTGATGGGCGTGAATTGGCGCGATACGCGCGTTGACGCCATTGCCTGGCTGGAACGTCATGGCGATCCCTATGCGAAAATCGCCTTCGATGATGAGAGCAGTCTGGCGATTGATCTGGGTGTTACGGGCGCCCCGGAGACGTTTATCATCGATCCGACAGGGCGGATTCGCTATAAACACGTTGGCATGATTACCGATGATGTCTTTGACGAGATTATCTTGCCCGTCATTAAACACCTTCAAAGTGAGGGCAGCGAGTAATGCGATATCTGCTTAGCTTTCTGATATCGCTGCTATGTGTGTTGACGATGACGGCGCAGCAAGCGGCTCCACCTGAAAGTGAGGTTGAGGCGCGGCGTGATGCGATTGCCAAAACGTTGCGCTGTGTCGTCTGCCAGAACCAGACAATCTACGAGTCTGACGCGCCATTGGCCGCAGACATGCGTACGCTGGTTGAAACACGGGTGCGGGCTGGCGATAGCGATGAAGCTGTGCGTTTATATTTGCGTGATCGTTATGGCGACGTGGTATTGATGCGGCCGCCTTTTCAGATCAACACGATCTTGCTCTGGCTTGGCCCGGCTTTGCTTTTGAGCCTGGCGCTGTATTGGTTTTTGCGGCGTGCGCGGCAGGTGCCACAGCTCAGCCAACCCTCCATTATGAGTGAGGCTGATCGCGCGCGTGTGCAGGCTGCGTTAAAACCCGGCGGCGAGGAGGAGGCATGATCTGGTTGATCTTTGCGGCCCTGCTGGCGCTGTCCTTCATTTTCGTGGTCGCGCCATTATTGCGTGATCCAGGCCCGCCTGCGGATGAGGCGATTGCGACAGCGCGTGAGCAAATGCGGCAACTGGAAGACGATCTTGCCGCGGATCGAATTAGTGCACCTGTCGCAGAGCAGACCCGCCGCGCTCTCGAACAACGTGTCCTCGATAATCTAAATGCGGATAAGCAAAACGGCGTCAGTGCGCCCTTCATGCGTATGGTTCGACTGATCGTGCCGCTGGCTTTGGCGCTTGGGGGCGTTGGCCTGTACGTCACGATAGGAACGCCGGACTTTGACAAAAAGGCGCTCTATCAGCGCGCCGCGCCGCCCATTTCTGAAGAGCGACAGGCCGCTGAGCAGCTGGTGGCTGGGGTGCAGGCCAAGATTGCGTCTGGCGCTGAAACCCCAACGTCGATCTATGTCTTTCTGGCGCGGGCATTGATGTCGCTGGAACGGTATGATGAGGCTCTTGACGCCTATCGCACTGCATCTGAGCGCCCGGATGTGACCTCTGAATGGAGAGATGAGTTTGAGCGCGCCAAGGCCTATGTTGCGTCAAACTCTGCCCGCCTGCCCACACCTAGCGCGCAAGCCATGCAGGATGCGGATAGCCTGACCCCTGAACAGCGCGAACAAATGATCGCTGGCATGGTATCTGGCCTTGCGCTGCGGCTAGAGGATAATCCGGATGATCTTGAAGGCTGGACGCGGCTCATCCGCGCGCGCGTCGTGCTTGGGCAAGTGGCGCAGGCGAGGCTTGATCTTGGCACCGCACGGACAGAATTTCAGGATGATGACATAGGCCGCGATGTGCTGAGTGCCCTCGCCGACGAATTGGCGCTGAATACAGCCGAGTGAACCCTAAAAGTCGAACGCACGTCCGGCGCGTTCCCAATCACCGAACCGTGTGGGCTCGCGGTCTTTCGGTCCGCCTTTTTCGTTTGCGCGTTCCAGCTCTAACTGGGCTTCCTTTTGCAACTGGATTTCACGCCGTTCAGCCGCTTCTGCAAGCGCGCGCTGGGCCTCTGGCGACAGGTCCGGCTTTCTAATGTTTTTGTCATCTGACATGAACAGGACTCCTGCCTACGTTAACCCTTAAATATACTCTAGGTGACAAAGGTAAGCCTTTCGAGTTTTGGTTCAAGGAGCCCCATAATGGGCATGATGAAGACATTTACGCTTCTGGCGGCAATGACGGCAATATTCATGGGCGTCGGCTATGTTATAGGCGGCGCGCTGGGTCTGATCATCGCATTTTTGATTGCCGCGGGCATGAACGTTTTTTCTTATTGGAACTCAGACAAGATTGTATTGCGGATACAGGGCGCAAAGGAAGTTACCGATCAGGATCGCAGCCCGATGATCCGCACCTTTGTCGGGGATACCAAGGCTCTCGCCAATGCAGCAGGCATGCCCGAGCCGCGTATCTACATCATGGACTCGCCGCAACCGAACGCCTTTGCCACCGGTCGTAGCCCGAAACATGCTGCAGTGGCGGCAACAACTGGCTTGCTCAACATGCTGACGCGCGAAGAAACCGCTGGTGTGATGGCGCACGAATTAGCGCATGTGCAAAACCGCGACACATTGACGATGACGATCACTGCAACACTGGCTGGGGCTATTGGTATGCTGGCCAGCTTTGCCATGATGTTCGGGCGCGGCCGCAATGGCTTGATTGCCACTATCGCGATTATGATTTTTGCCCCAATGGCGGCGGGCCTCGTGCAAATGGCGATCAGCCGCTCGCGTGAATATGAAGCCGATAAGCGCGGCGCCGAGATTTGCGGCAACCCATACTGGCTGGCCTCTGCTTTGGAGAAAATTGATCGCGGCGCGCGTTCTATTGTCAATCGACGGGCTGAAGCGAACCCTGCCATGGCGCATATGTATATTATGAACCCGCTCGCTGGGCGCCGCGGTGATAAACTGTTCTCAACCCATCCTGACACGGCAAACCGCATTGAGGCGTTGAACAAAATGGCCGTCGAGATGGGCGTTGAGGCACCTTCAGGTAGCGGTGCGCCGCGCCGGGCGGCGGGGCCTTGGGGGTGAGCGGCGCAAAGTCGCGCCTCGCCGCCGCCGAACTCCTTGCAACTGTTCTCGACGAGTGCCGAACGCTCGATGAAGCCTTGGTGACGAGCCAGACCTATAATGAGCTGACGGGATCTGACCGGGGTTTTGCTCGGGCTATTACCAGCGCTGCCTTGCGCCAGCTTGGCCGGATAGATGCGGGTATGACGCCGTTTCTCGACCGCCCGCTTGCTGAAGCGACACCAGCGGCCCGGGCGTTGCTAAGGGTCGGCGCTGCGCAGTCCTGGTTGTTGGAGACGCCGGACCATGCGGTTGTCGGCGAAACGGTCTCAGCCGCCAAGATGTGGCCGCCTGCGCAACGCGCGGCAGGGTTTCTGAATGCGGTCCTGCGCAAACTGGTAAGTGATCGGACGGCATTTGACGCCGCCCCGATTGAACATGTTTGGCCGGAATGGCTGCGCAAGGACATGTCTGAAGGGCTCGGCCCCCGCGCCGCGCTTAGTCTTGCCGAAGCGCAAACCCACCAGCCCAGTCTGCATTTAACGCCACGAGACGGCGATGCCGCTGCACTGGCGACGCGTCTTGGAGGGACTGTAGTCGCTGGTCATTCTGTTCAGATCGATGCTGGGCAAGTTGAAGATTTGCCGGGCTATGAAGCAGGCGATTGGTGGGTGCAGGATGTTGCAGCGGCGCTTCCTGCCAGATTGCTCGGCGCGAAACCGGGCGAAAGCGTGATTGACCTCTGTGCAGCGCCCGGTGGAAAGACGATGCAACTTGCCGCATCTGGGGCAGAGGTGACGGCAGTTGATCGCTCCAGACCACGCCTTAAACGCCTGGTTGCCAATCTGAAGCGTACTCAATTCGGCGATGTTGCGCATTTGGATGCCGACGCGACAAAATGGATGCCGGATCAGTCTGCAGACCGAATTTTGCTTGATGCGCCGTGTTCAGCGCTCGGCACACTGCGCCGCCATCCTGAGGGTGCATGGATCAAATCGCCAGAAGATATTGCGCGATTTCCATCTTTTCAGGAGCGCCTTTTGCGCGCCGCGATAAAGATGCTGAAGCCGGGCGGAATGCTCGTCTATTGCGTGTGCTCGCCGCTACCGCGCGAAGGGGTAGATGTTGTCAATTCTGTTCTGGCGGGTGGCGGTGTTGCACGCCAGTCGATCACCGCCGAGGATGTGCCGGGATTCGAAACGAGTGTTACAGAGGCCGGTGATCTGCTGACTTTGCCTGGCGGTACTTTCGCACATGACGCATTCTTCATCTCACGATTAGTGCGCGCCGTTTAGAAGTACGGCAAATCTGGCATTAACCTTGCCCCAATCATGCCATCTCTAATTCATATAGAGTTCACGGCCATTGTGCATGATAGCACGGTCAACTCGTGCAAAGGAGCACATATTATGACTTTTTCAGTTTCTGCCTTTAAGGCACCCAGCAAACTCGCCGCAGGCGCTCTCGCAGCTGCAATGCTGTTTGGAACAGCCGCATGTACAAACAATATGGGCGCAAACCAGCGTAGCGCGAGCAGCGTTGGCTATGCCAGCACAGTTCTGGCGGGCACCATTCAGGCTTCAACACCGATTACCATCACGAAGGATAATTCTATCCTTGGCGCGGGTGTTGGTGCGGTTCTAGGTGGTCTGGCCGGCTCAGAGCTTGGCGGCGGTGACAAAGCCCAGACTGCTGGCGGCATCGCTGGCGCGGTTGTTGGTGGTATTGCTGGTAATGAAGCCGGTAAAGCCCTCGGCAAACGAAATGGCTTTTCCTATATTGTCGCATTTGACAGCGGTGAAGTGAAAGAAATCGTTCTTGCTGGTAATGAGGGCTATGCCCCTGGAACCCGCGTGAATGTTGTTTTCGCTGAAGATGGCGTTACGCTTTACCCAGTACAGACTCAGCAAATTCCACAGCAATATCGCTAATTCCCAGGGTCTCATAAACACAGTCAAAGCCGCCGCCAGTCTCTTGTACTGGCGGCGGTTTCGTTTTACGGCTCAGGCATGGCTGCTGTATTGATTTCCCCCTCAATCCTATCTGCAGATTTTGCTGAACTCGGCGCTGAAATCCGGCGTATTGATGCAGCAGGCGCAGACATGATCCATGTCGATGTGATGGATGGGCATTTTGTGCCGAATCTGACCTTTGGTCCGCCAGTGATCGAGAAATTGCGTCCTCATTCTGATAAGCCGTTCGACGTCCATCTTATGATCGCCCCGGTTGACCCGTTTATTGATGCTTTTGCCAAGGCCGGGGCCAATATTCTGACAGTCCATCCCGAAGCAGGCCCACACTTGCATCGTACACTGCAGGCCATCCGGGCTGCCGGGATGAAGCCGGGAATTGCTCTGAATCCGGCGACTCCAGCCGATATTATTGATCCTGTGATTGATGATGTGGACATGATACTCGTCATGTCTGTCAATCCAGGTTTTGGCGGTCAGAGCTTCATTGAAAGCCAGCTGCGAAAGATCGAAACGCTGCGGTCAAAGATCGAGGCGAGCGGCCGCGATATCATTCTCGAAGTGGACGGCGGTGTAAAACCTGAAAATGCCGAGCGCGTGATTGCGGCAGGTGCAAATGCGCTGGTTGCTGGCTCGGCCGTCTTTAAAGGCGGGCCGGATCACTATGCAGCCAACATTGTTGCATTGCGGCCTGGTGTATCCGGATAGGCCGCCCGATGACCGACGCGTCTCGATCAGACGACTCGAAACTGCGGCGTAGCGCGGAAGAAGATGCTGCGCTTTGGGATAGGTTTCGCGGTAAAATCGGCGAAGACGTCAAAGCCTCTACCGTCCACCGATTGAAAATCGCTGGTTCTGCGCCCGAAGGCTTTGGTCTGCATATGCGCCAGATTATACCCCCAGATGATTTGCGCGGTGAAATGCTGATGCAGGGTATTTGGCGTATAGGCATGAACCGTGTGGTTAGTCCGGATGGTCAAGCGCCGTGGGGCGATGCGATTCCGACACGTCACTTTGCCGATCGCTTGCACCGCTTTGACTGGTTGAGTGATCTTTTCACACAAGGTGATGCCGGAGCAGATCGGGCGCGATTGCTGGTCGATAGCTGGATCGAGAATTTTGGGAGATTTGATGGATTCTCGTGGCGCGTCGGATGCGCAGCAGACCGGGTCTGGAACTGGATGCGCTGCGGCGCTGCTTTGTTTGAGCATGGTGATGAGGCCTCATGTGATGCACGACTAGACGCGCTTTCACGGCAGCTAAGACATGTTCTCGCACGGGTTGATGGTGAGATTGAACCAAATGCGCGCTGGCGAGTGCACGCCTTAGGTGTGGCTGAGGGAATTTGCCTCGGCCGTGGTAAGGGACTTGAGCAAGCGCTGCATCGGCTGGATAGTGAGTGTACCGCGCAATTCTTCCCGGATGGCGGTCATGTCAGCCGATCTCCGGCTCGCGCTTTGCGCTGCCTCTCTGATATGCTTGCGCTACGCGATCTTTTGAGTCGCAGCGAGCGCGACATTCCTGAGTTTCTGACGCGCTGGATTGCCAGAGTGGGCGGCATGGTCGCCTTTTTCAAGACAGGCGACGGTGCACTGGCTCCTTTCAATGATGGTGACGAACGCTGGCCTGAGACGGTTGATGCGGTGCTGACATTACTCGAAACCCCGCCGCGCCAGTTTAGTGTCGCGCCCAAATCGGGCTTTCACAAGCTTGAGAAGAACGGAACGCTCCTCATCCTGGATGCGGGCCAAGCGCCTGAATTGCCCTATGGTGACAAGGCTCACGCTGGGGCGCTCGGCTTTGAGTTGTACGATAAGGACGCGCGATTGGTTACATCATGTGGGTGTAGCCCGGAAGTTGATGTTGATTTCCAGGCCGCTGTGCGCCGAACCAGTGCGCACTCCACCCTGATTTTGCAGGATGAAGATTCCTCGCGCTTTATCACCAACGAGGAGACGCGGCTTCTCTATCCCACCGGTCCAGACGGTATCTCTGCCAAACGGCTTGAGGAAGCTGACGAGATTTGGCTCGACGCCCAGCATGGTGGGTATAAACAGTCTTTCGGTCTGCTACATCGCCGACGCCTGTTCATGTCAGGTGATGGCGCGCGATTGACCGGCGAGGATTCACTTGCCCGTCCAGTGTCGGCTGGCGCAGCTGAGCATGATGATCAGATCGCCTACGCGATAAGGTTTCATCTACATCCGACGGTTTCAGCGATGACGGCGGGTGATGCCATTATCCTGACAAGTGATCTTGGCGTAAAGTGGCGGTTTAAAACGAGCCATGCCCGCGCCCGTCTTGAACCAACGATTTACCTTGGTCGCGGTGTTGTTGAACGCAGCGAGCAAATCGTTCTGAGTGGCAAAGCTTCGGCTGATAGCGATGGCTCCTCGCCGCCAAACTGTATTCGCTGGGCGTTCCTGAAAGTAGGTGCGCCTTGAGTCCGCGCGATGAAGCCCGGAGGGCCATGGCGCTAACGCTCAGTTTTGATGTGCTGTCCGCTGTATTCGCAATGGCGGTTGCTGTGATTGTTCGATGGGTTTTGACCGATGGCGCGCCGCTTAACCCGGTGACCACGATTGTAGTCTCGGCGACTGTTTTCGGGGCCTCGGCTCTGTTTTCCTTCTATACTCTGAATGTTCACAAACAGGTTTGGCGGCATTCCGGCTGGCCAGATGCTGTGCGCGTTATTCAGGCAATCGGGCTCACGGCTCTCACCTTCCTGCCTGTGGTGTTCATTTGGAATCGGCTTGTTGGCTTTCCGCGTTCAAGCTTACTTCTGGCGGTTGGGATATGGTTCGTACTGGTCTTCGTTGGCCGTATGTATGCGCTGTCGCGTTCGACCCGTCGTCCGTTTCAGATATTTACAGCAGTCCGGCGCGATGCACCGATGGCGGTGCTGGTCTCGAATGCGGCGCAAGCTGCAGATGTGCTGCGTGATTTGCGCACAAATAAAGACGGCGCACCAGTGCGGGTTCTTGGGCTTTTGGAAGCAGACGGTGCCGAGCCCGGACGCGCGATCCGAGGTGTCCCTGTGCTTGGTGGTTTGGCAGACCTCGGAAAAGTTTTGAGTCTTCTGAAAGAACGCTATGGCACGATGCCATGGATTGCTGTTGCCGGGGATGCCCGCGCGCGTGAGTTAATGAGTGCGGTCTTAGAGCAGGCTGCTGCTTCAGGTGCAGAAGTCATGGCGCTTGGCAGCAGTAATGAGGGACTGCATTTACAGCCAATTCGGCCCGCTGACCTGCTGGCGCGTCCTGTGCGCGAGTTGAAGGCTGCCCCCGTGGTTGGCCTGGTGCGTGACAAGGATATTATGGTCACTGGCGCAGGTGGAACAATCGGATCAGAATTGGCCCAGCAATGCGCGCTAATGGGTGCGAGATCCATAACACTGTTCGATGCGTCGGAGTATAATCTCTACAATGTCGATCTTTCATTGCGCGAGCAATTTCCTGGCCTGCGCCTCATACCGCAAATTGGTGACGTGCGAGATGTTGCCCGTTTGCGCGAAGTTCTGGAACGTCAGCGTCCGTCTATCCTCATTCATGCTGCAGCCCTCAAACATGTCCCCTTGATGGAGGAGAATGCCAGCGAAGCCATCTTGACGAATGTCGGCGGCGCGGTGAATGCGGCTTCCGAGGCAATTGCAGCGGGTGTTGAACGCTTCGTTTTCATTTCCACGGACAAAGCTGTTGATCCTGATAATGTGATGGGGGCGACCAAGCGTTTGGCGGAGTTGGCTGTGGCCTATAAGTCGCGCGGATCTGAGCTGAGTGTATCGATGGTGCGATTTGGCAATGTACTGGGCTCCTCCGGTTCAGTGGTACCCCTGTTTGAACGACAGATTGCTGCGGGTGGTCCGCTGACCCTTACCGATGATGAGGTGTCTCGCTACTTCATGACTGTTGAAGAAGCTTCGGCCCTCGTCCTACAAGCTGCCGCAGACAGCGAGGAGCCGGGAGAATCTGCGCTTTATGTTCTGGATATGGGTAATCCGATCCGCATTCGTACACTCGCTGAAGCTATGATCCGGATGAAAGGCATGGTCCCAGGTCAAGACATTGAGATTAAAACAACAGGCCTTCGACCGGGTGAAAAACTCCATGAAGAGTTGACCTATCCGGATGAGCGGGTGCTCGAAACCGGGATTGAAGGATTGCGCAAAGTCACGCCGCGCCGCCGCGCGTTGGAGCCAGAAGGGTTTCAGGAAAAATTGGAAGAGCTTCTTGCTGTGGCTGCGAAACGCGACCGCCGCGCTGCCCTTGCAAAGCTCGCAGAACTGGTTCCGGGATACACGCCGCCTGCGGAAGATTGATCAAAGCCCTTATGGCTGTTGACGCCTACCGGACTCGTGATAGGCGATCCTGCATGTTCCGCCATCTGCTGAGGCCACACCCATATGACTTCTGATACGACACCCCATGTCACAAAAATTCGACGCGCTTTGATCTCTGTTTCCGACAAGGATGGCCTTGTTGAGCGGGCACAGGCATTGGTCGATATGGGCGTGGAACTAATCTCCACAGGCGGGACCTCGAAAGCCCTCAAGGCTGCTGGGCTCGCTGTAAAAGATGTTGCTGATTTGACGGGTTATCCAGAGATGATGGATGGGCGGGTAAAAACGCTGCACCCCGCTGTGCATGGTGGCTTACTGTACCTGCGTAACAATGAAAGTCATAAGGCCGATGCCGACCGCCATGGCATCGAAGCGATCGATCTTGTCTATATTAATCTCTACCCTTTCGAAGCAACAGTGGCCTCCGGTGCCGGCTTTGAAGATTGCATCGAAAATATCGATATTGGTGGCCCCGCCATGCTGCGCGCAGCGGCCAAGAATGGTAACTTTGTCTCGGTGTGTACCGATGGCGGCGACCTTGATGCTGTTCTTGCCGAAATGTCTTCGGGCGGTGGGCGAGTTAGCCGCGTCACCAGCCGCCGCCTTGCTGCCAAGACCTATGCACGCACCGCGGCATATGACGCCGCGATTTCGAACTGGTATGCGGCGCAGCTTGATGAGGCCTCGCCCGATTGGACCGCGTTAGGCGGCAAGCTGAACGAAGCGCTTCGCTATGGCGAGAACCCGCACCAAAAGGCGGCCTTCTATACAACTGGCGACAATCGCCCCGGCGTTGCAACCGCGCGTCAGGTTCAGGGTAAGGCCCTCTCTTACAACAATATCAATGACACGGATGCAGCCTATGAGTTGATTGGTGAGCTGGGCGCTGAGACGCCTGCTGTTGCTATCATCAAGCATGCCAATCCGTGCGGCGTCGCGCAGGCTGGAAGCGTTATCCATGCTTATCGCGAGGCCTTGGCCTGTGATAGCACATCCGCCTTTGGCGGTATCGTTGCGTTAAACCGCCCCCTAGATGAGCAAACTGCTTCTGAGATCAGCCATATTTTTACCGAGGTTGTGATCGCGCCTGGCGCAGATGATGCAGCGTTGGAGATTTTTGCCAAGAAGAAAAACTTGCGCCTCCTTCTCACGGACGGTCTGCCCGACCCTGCGGCGCAGGGAAAGTTCGTGAAAACCGTTGCGGGCGGCCTGCTTGTGCAAGATCGCGATTCTGGCCGTATTACCAAAGATGACCTGAAAGTGGTCACCAAGCTCGCGCCGACGGAGCAACAGTTGAATGATCTCCTGTTTGCATGGCGCGTCGCCAAGCACGTCAAATCCAACACAATTGTTTATGCCAAAGACGGTGCCACAGTTGGTATCGGCGCGGGCCAGATGAGCCGTATCGACAGTGCTCGCATCGCGGCGCGCAAGGCGGAAGATGCGAAAGAAAAAGAAGGCTTTGACGCGCTTCGCACGACAGGCTGCGTTGCGGCTTCTGATGCCTTCTTCCCGTTCGCCGATGGCATGCTCGCAGCCGCAGCCGCAGGTGCAAGCGCGATAATCCAGCCGGGTGGATCAATTCGAGACGACGAAGTAATTGCGGCAGCCGATGAGGCCGGGCTTGCCATGGTCTTGACCGGGATGCGCCATTTCCGCCACTAGGGGATATGAGCACGTTACCCCCACCCTTCGACGATCAAGGCCAGCACTGGCTGAACGTGCGCGTCTATTACGAAGACACCGATTTTACCGGCATGGTCTATCACGCCAATTATCTGCGCTTCTTCGAGCGTGGGCGGTCAGATTTCTTACGCGATGCGGGCGTCAGCCATCAGGACTTGCTCGCCCGCGATGAGCCTGCGGCCTTCACTCTGACCAATATCGAGGTCGACTATAAACGCGCTGCAAAAGTCGATGATTTGCTCAAGATCCGTACACGCAGCATCGGTATCAAAGGCGTGCGTATGCGGTTTGAACAAACCTGCCTGCGCGGCAAGGACATTGTTGCCGAAGCGCGCGTTACGGCTGTGATGATCCATACGGATGGGCGGCCAATGCGCCCAGCCAAAGATATCGTCGCGCAGCTTCAGGACTATGCCTACACGCCTGTCTCGTAACAGTGACTAAGCCGGACATTGGCCGGTTTCTTCCAGCGACTCAGCGATATCTTGAAAATCTTCCCCGACATTGTCTAGCTGTTCAGCGTCAAACGTGTCGATCTCACCGTTTTCGATCTGGGCTTCGACTGCCTTGGCAGCTGCTTCTGCGCCTATGCCTTCGCTGCGAGCCGTGACCATCGCTGACAATACATCCTTGTGCAGTGCAGTTCGCGTCTCGAATTTGATCGTCACACTGGCATAACACCCGCAGTAACCATCAAGATCAGTTCCAATATCGCTGAGCAGAGTGCGCTCGATATCTGCGTCACCCTGTAAGACATCGATGCAAGCTGTTTTCAGAATTTTCTCATTTGGCGGCGCCCCCCAACATGCGCCCAAAACAAGTGCTGCTATGGCTGTAATCATGGCGTGCTTCATCTTGATCTCCCTTTGGCGCGCATCGTTTCGGAAAACTCATTCGGATGCAAGCGGTTGCTTATTGCACCACGTCTTGCCAGTCGAGCGTCTTGTCCAAAACAGCTTTGGCAAATGGGCAGAGGGGAATAATCTTGAACCCTTCCTTGCGGGCATCTTCTACGGCCCGAAACACAAGTGCCTTGCCAACTCCGCGTCCGCCCAGCTCTCTGGGGACACCTGTGTGATCAATTATGATCCGGGTCGTGCCAGCGCGCGAATAGGTCATCTCTGCTTCATGGCCATCAATGACGGTGACATAGCGCCCACCGGTTGGACCATCTTCTCTTGTAATCGTGAAATTGCTCATGTCTCATGTTATGGTGTTTCAAACCGAAACCATCAAGACGAGGCGTTTCCCATGGCCAAGAAAACAGCGCGCGAGAAATTGGCGGCGAAGAAAGAGATCAAGAAAGTTGTAATGGATAAGGCTTGGGGCGGTATGCAGCCCGGCAACATGATGCTGGTCTCAACGCCGCAGGACGTGGACGCGTATATTCGCGCTATCCCGCATGGCAAAACCAAAACCATCCCTGAAATGCGGGATGAACTTGCCGCCGCCGAGGGGTGCGCCGGGGCCTGTCCGATGTCGTCCTCGATCTTTGTGCGCATGGTTGCCGATGCGGCGCTTGAAGATATTGCGGAAGGCAAGCCTGTCTCCAAGGTCAGCCCGTTTTGGCGTATCGTGACCTCGAAAGATAAAATGGTGGCCAAGCTTAATGTGGACCCGGCCTGGATTGACGAACAGCGCGCGCTTGAAGCTGGCTAGGCGCAGCCAATAACGCTATGCCCCGGCAATGAGATTACCGCCGCGGCCCAACTTGCAATGGAAAGACGATGGCACGCCTGTCGATGCCCGCGTCGATGATGTGTATTTCAGTCGTGAAGACGGCTTGTCGGAAACGCGCGCAGTATTTCTAGCTGGCTGCGGATTACCTGAGAGGTGGCAAGGCTGCGATAATTTTACGGTGGCGGAGCTTGGCTTTGGAACAGGCCTGAATTTCCTCGCTCTGTGGCAGATGTGGCGTGAGACCCGCCCGTCTGAGGGCTGGCTGCATTTTGTCAGCTTTGAAGGCTTCCCGCTTGATCGCGAAGACGCAGCCAAAGCGCTTTCTGCGTGGCCGGAACTCGAAGGTTTAGCGCGACAGCTGCTCAAGGCATGGCCCGTCCGCGCTATGGGTGTTCGCAAAGTGACTTGGTCTGAGGAACGCTTGTCGCTCACGCTCCACATTGGCGACATCGCTGATACGTTGCCAGTTGCAGACGTTAAAGCTGACGCGTGGTTTCTTGACGGCTTCAGCCCGGCCAAGAATGAGGCGATGTGGGATGAGACGCTGTGGCCACTGGTTGCCGCGCGGTGTAATCCAGGTGCACGCGCCGCAACCTTTACCGTAGCGGGCGCCGTGCGACGCGGACTGAGCGCGGCTGGTTTCGAGGTCACGCGTGCGCCGGGATATGGGCGCAAGCGTCAGCGGCTTGAGGCTGTCTTGCCTGGCCAGGTTTCCGTGCGCCCGCAGCCCAGAAAGATAGCGGTGATTGGTGCGGGCGTCGCGGGCGCGCATCTGGCCTATGCCCTTCGTCGGCGCGGCGCAGACGTGACCGTATTCGATAGCGCATCTGGTCCGGCACAAGGCACCAGTAGCAACCCTTTGGCGCTGGTAATGCCACGTCTGGACGCTACCGATACCGTGCAAGCGCGTCTTCTGATTGATGCCTACCTGACTGCGCAGAGCGTCTATACTGACCTTCCCGGCGCTGTGCCCATAGAGGTCATCCATCGCCCGCGCGACGAGAAAGAAGCGGCCCGTTTTGCCAAAGTCTTAGCTGATCCACCGCTAGACCTGACGCAGCTTGAAGCGACGTCTGATGGCGTACTTCACAAGCAGGGTATTATAATTGAGCCTGCTAAATTGCTTCCGGCGCTACTTGAGCACAGTGATGTACGTTGGGGTCAATCGCCAGATATAGATGTTGCAAACCGCGAGGTTGATCGCGAGCCGTTCGATGCGATCATACTCGCCACGGGGTGGCATATGGCCAAGGCTCTGACTTGGCTGAAGCTGCAATGCCGGGCCGGGCAAGTCGACTGGGTCGAGACCGATATCGAGGCCCCGCCCGTGGCGATTGCCGAAGGCGGTTATGCCATTGCGCACGGGACGCGGCGCTTATGGGGCGCGACGTATGCAGCGTTCGAGGGTGAAGAGGTTCCGGGTGTAAGCCTGGAGGGGCATAAGGCAAATGCTGACATGCTGGCTGAACTCAAACCTTATTGGTGGATGCAGGCACGCGACATGACGCCCAAAGCTCGAATGGGTATTCGCGCTGCGGCGCCGGATCGTTTACCCGTCATTGGCGCGCTTCCGGATGTCGCAGGCTCGGCTCATCAACTTGCTGCGCTCGGTCAGAATGGCCAATTTGATACATCTGTTATGCGTGTTCCAGGTGTGTATCTCGCGGGCGGTTTCGGGTCACGCGGGTTTACGTGGGCGCCCTGGGCAGCGGCAATCCTGATCGCGCAGATATATCATGATCCCTTGCCCGTCGCGACAGATGCCGAGGCAGCAATTGATCCAGCGCGTCAGCTCATCCGGGATGCGCGGCGAGGATCGCTTGCATAGCTATTGAATAAATTCCGCGTTTTCCCGTCAAACAAGGCATGCTACTTGCACATCTGCCGGGTTTAACTCTGGCGCGCAGCGCTATGTCGATTTCAGGAAACGTTACATGCCAAAAGTAGGGCTTCAGGAATGGATTGCGGTGGGCCGCGCTATCGCAGACGGCGAGATGCTACGCTACAATCAAAGCGGGCAATTCACCAAGAAATTCGAGGATAAGCTTGGCGCTATGATCGGAGCCAAGCATGTCATCACCGTGAATGGCGGTACGGCGGCCCTGACAGCGTGTCTTGCTGCGGCCGGCATTGGCCCGGGCGATGAAGTTCTGGTGCCTGCCTATACGTGGATGGCGACAGCGGCCGCGCCCGTGATGGTTGGCGCGGTTCCGGTACTGGTTGATATTGACGAAAGCCTGACGATCGACCCGGCCGATATCGAAGCCAAGATTACCGAGCACACCAAAGCGATCATTCCAGTCCATATGATCAATGTACCGTGCGATATGGATGCGATCATGGCGATTGCAAAAAAGCATAATCTGGTTGTGATCGAGGATGCCTGTCAGGCCGTGGGTGTGCAATATAAAGATCGCTATTGCGGCGCGATGGGTGACATGGGCGCCTACAGTTTCAACAAGTACAAGAATATGAATATTGGCGAGGGCGGCGCGATCTTGACGAGCGATGATCGCTTATTTGCTCGCGCCCGCAATTATCATGACCTAGGCGCGCCAATGCGTGGTCATGATGCAACCTATAATGAAAAGACGTTTGTTGGCGGCAATATGCGCGCAACTGAAATTGAAGGTGCGATGCTTGGTGTCCAGTTGAAAAAACTCTCACCCATGATGAAGCGGCTGAAGGCCCAGCGCCGCATTGTCGCGGAGATTGTCGAGTCTAATCCTAAACTGCGTTTGTCACCACATCATGATCCTGAGAATGCTGTCAGCGTCTCAGTCATCTTTGATACCCCGCAAGAGGCTAAAGCTTTTACAGAGCATGGCGATGTTTACAGCCTGCATGACAATTCCAAGCATGTGTATACGAACTGGGACGCCATACTGAACAAACACACGTTCCACCCCAAGATGAATCCATGGAATTGGGCTCATCGCGAGATCGACTATAGCGAGAAGACGTGCGCGCGGACGCTCGATATTCTCCAACGCACATGCCGAATAAACCTTGGGTCGCGTTTGCCTTTACCGCTGTTTAAACGCCGTATGCAGGGCCGTTTCGGCTAGGCACTAAGCGCGTTTGGATATCACGTGCGCACAGGCCCGCGCCGTTAAAGCCTTGATAGTCAGCGTTGGGTTCAGCGTGCCTTGCGATGGAAACGCTGCGCCATCAGTGACGAACACACCCGGCGCATCCCAGCACTCATTATTTGGATCAAGGACGGAATTATTCGGCGCATCGCCCATCCGCGCAGTGCCGCACTCATGGATGGCCGTGCCGGGCGGGGCAGGGCGATCGTCAAGATGGTACAGATCAACGTCCAGCTCTTTGGCAACCGCCTTCAGCGCAAAAGACTGGTCTGTGGCGCGTTTGATTTCGAACTCACTGAACTTGCAATCGATCTTCAGTGTCGGCACGCCCCATTTATCGCGCTTGTTCTCATTCAGAGTGATCTTGTTCTCGGCTGAGGGCAGCATCTCTCCAAAGGAGACAGCCGTGAAATTCGAACGGCCTTTGCCAATCGAGGATTGATAGAGTTGCACCCCATAGCCACGATCAGTCGCTTTCTCGCAAGCATAGCGCAGATCAAAGCGCGGGACATACACACAGCGCCCCGGCATTAACTCAATGGGTTCTCCAGCCAATCCCTTGCCGACCCCGCCACAGCCGACAACGACATGATCCATCAGATTTTTGCCGAGCGCACCAGAATCACCGCCAATCCCCCCGGGGTGGCGATCTGATTTTGACAGCATGAGAAGGCGCGTCGATTCCAGGGCTGCTGCGCCGAGGAAGACAATTGGTGCATGCGCGGTCAGCGTCTTTCCTGCGCGCTTGTCATAAAACGAGACGCCGCGGGCTTTGCCATCAGGATCGACTTCGACCTTGCTCACAACAGCGCCCTGACGGCAGGTCAATTTTCCAGTTGCAGCTGCGTCTGCGAGATCATCAGGCGGGGCAGCAAAGCGGCCCATGATCGGTTGGGTATTAGGCCAGCGTTCTTGAATCTCGGCCAATAGGGCCGCTTCGGCTGGCAATATATCCAATTGTTCTGCTAACGCGCTATCCGGGGCCCACGGCGTGCCATCTGTTTGCCCGGTCAAGTGCAAATCCGTTTCGGCACGTTCATACCAACCCGCCATTTCCTGAACCGAGACGGGCCATTTGGGGCTTAACCCGTCTTTCGGATTCAGGTCTTGATCGGCCATACGAAAGTACTGGCGGCCATGCCCAGGGACAGTCATCTTGCCGCCCAGCTGGCGCGCCCTAAACCACAGGAAAGGAGAATCCTTGGGCGTCGCATAAGGATTCTCACGGTCATCGACCAGATTTTCCGGCCCCATCTCCCACGCGAAACATTTGGTCTGCACGGGTTGGCGAATACGTCCGCCAAGTTTCAAGCCTTTTCGGCCCAGATTGACCAGTTTCATCGGCAGGCGTTCCATCCATGCCGGGTCAGCTAGCGCATTGACGAGTGAGGCATAGGTCCGGCGGTACGGTGCCTGCCAAAACCCCGGCGATAACCCGGCATCTAGCACCAGTACGTTCAGTCCGCCTTCAGTCAATAATTTTGCTGCATAACCGCCCGCAGCACCAGCGCCGACGACAATGGCATCAAATCCAGTCTCGGCGGTTACACTCTGCTCGGTCGCGCGAGCCAGAGCGGAATCCAAAGGTGATAGTGTCAATATGCGGTCCCCCGCCCATTCTGGGCGCCCATGTTTTTTTTATTGTTCTGAGCTGTAAGCAAAAACAAAAAAATAGAGCTGGGGTCAATCCGCAAAATCAAACCTGACAGCGTTATCGTTCTTAGGCTGCAAAAAGCATGGGAATCACTGCGCGCTTCTGTTAGAGCAGGCATATACTTATGGGAGAGCCTGATGCAATTTTTCGTGGATACCGCCGACACGGGTGAAATCACTCGTCTTCAAAAAATCGGCCTGATTGATGGTGTCACGACCAACCCATCACTGATCATGAAAAGTGGCCGCGATTTTAAAGAAGTCATTGCCGAGATTTGCGCGATCACGCCTGGCCCGGTAAGCGCCGAGGTTACGGCTACCGAAGCTGACAAGATGCTGGTCGAAGGCCGCGCACTGGCCAAGATTGCCTCGAATGTTGTTGTCAAAATTCCGCTGACAATGGACGGTCTTGAGGCCTGCAAACAGTTCACCGAAGAAGGCATCAAGACCAATGTGACGCTTTGCTTCAGCGCCAATCAGGGTCTCCTCGCCGCCAAGGCAGGCGCGACCTATATCTCGCCCTTCCTCGGGCGCCTCGACGATATTGGCACGGATGGCATGGACCTGATCGAAGCGCTACGCGTGATCTACGATAATTATGGCTTTGAAACACAAATCCTTGCCGCGTCGATCCGGGGGCCAAAACATGTACATGACTGCGCCATGATCGGCGCTGATGTGGCAACCATCCCGCCAAATGTATTTGACGCACTGGTTGCCCACCCGCTCACCGACAAAGGCCTGGCCGCCTTCCTCGCCGATTGGGGTAAAACAGGTCAGTCGATTACCTAGAGCGAAAAGCCAGGCAACCAGTCGCGAAACAGCGTCGCTTTGGCGACGTAATCATCTCGTGCTTGCGGCGCTGTGCGGGCGATAAAGCGGATATGTGAGCTCGGGCGCACCTGACCGAGCAGATGTAAGTCACACTGCGCAACTTGCGCAATGCGGGGATAGCCGCCCGTTGTCTGCGCGTCGGCCATCAGGATTATCGGCTGGCCGCTCTCTGGGCATTGCACACTGCCGGGAAAGACCGGAGCGCTCTTCATTTTGCCGTCTGATCTGGTGGCAAGGTGTGGCCCTTCAAGCCCAATTCCCATGCGCGTGATTTGTGCGGCCGCCTGCCAGGTTTCGGTATAAATCGCTTTGGCACTTTCGGCGTTAAGCAGATCAGACTCCGGGCCTGCAAACGCGCGCAGCGCAGCGCTTGCGCCAATATGCGGGCGTAGGTCTTTTGGGGTTTCGATTGTGTTCATGGGCGAGGGGGCGGACTTGCATTCCAGCGTGTCGCCCGCTTTCAAAGACCGGCCTTGATAGCCGCCCAGTCCCGCAGGCAAATAGGTTGATTCTGATCCGAGTACTGCGCTGGCTTTAAAGCCGCCTGCCACGGCAAGATAGATGCGCATCCCAAACGTCGCCATGCCTAGGGTCAGCCTGTCTCCGACTGCAAGATCAAGCGTTCTGTGCATGGGCGCTTGCTGGCCATTCAGCTCAATTGATACAGGCGCACCTGTGACGCCAATTTGCGTTGGGGCCTCGACCTCAAACTCTATACCGCCATAAGTGATCTCGAGCGCCGTCGCATCTGGTGCGTTTCTGACAAGCCGATTGGCGAGGGCCATAGAGAGGCTATCTGCTGGTCCAGCCCACGGCATCCCCATATGGCGATACCCTGCACGCAGGCTGCCTTGCAGCGTCGCCTGCAGGCCGGGGGCGATGACGCGGATACTCATTGCGGCACGAAACGCACGCGAGTGCCGGGATGGATTAAAAATGGATCATCTGCTTGGGCATCAAACAAGCTAGTCTCAGTGCGCGCGATCAGTGGCCAGCCGCCGGGGCCGGGCAGGGCGTAGAGTCCGCAATACGCGCCGCTAATTCCAATACTCCCCGCTGGCACGCGCGGTCTGGGCGTCGCTCGCCTTGCCACAGTCAGCTTTGCATCAAGACCGCTCAAATACGCAAAACCGGGCGTGAAGCCGATCATGTCTGCACGATATGTCGCCGCGCTATGGCGCTCGATGAAGTCGCTTTCGCTTAGGGCGAGCTGGTCGCATATTGCGGCGAGATCTGGCCCCGCCTTTCCGCCATAGATGGCTGGAATGTCGACAATTGGGCCATCGGCGGCTTCACTATTATTGGCCCGAGCTGAGATCTGGTTCAACGCACCGATAACCTGTTCAGGTGTCATCTGATCAGCTGCAAATTGCACCGCGATACTGTCCAGTCCAACAACCACCTCGCGATACAGGCCAGACGCGCGTAATTGGGATGCGATAGCCTGCGCTGTCTGCGTCGTTGCGACTTTGACGCCAATCACGTCTTCAGCGAGAATCTGGATATTGCTATTCATGTCGGGGCGTGAATGGCGACGTTTACAGCTTCCAGCGCGGCACGGATCGCGCGGGCAGAAGCCGCAGCGCCGGGCGTATCGCCATGTAGACAAATTGTCTGCGCAGGCAATGCAATGCGGTGACCATCTATTGTCGTAACTGTTCCGTCTTTCGCGATTTGCAGGGCTTGGGCGCTGCGTGCTGGATTATCTTCCAGTACTGCGCCCGGTTCAGTTCGGGCCACTAAATCTCCATCACGCGTATAGGCCCGGTCGGCAAAGCCCTCGGCGATAAAGCCTAATCCCAAGTCACGCGCCGCCCGCTCAAGCTCTGACCGGGGCGGACCAACAAGCCGCGCGCCGGGTAGCTGATCCACGGTCACCACAGCAATCGTCTCAGCCAGACCGAAATCCTTGGCGGCTGCGTTGTAGAGCGCCCCGTGCGGTTTGAGGTGTCGTAGGATGATCCCTGCGGCGGCGGCATGTGCTTTGAGCGCCTCTATCTGCTGTGAAAGACTGGCGGCCAGCTCTTCGCCAGATATATCCATAGCGCGTCGTCCAAATCCTTCGCGGTCTGGATAGGATGGATGCGCGCCTGCCGCGACCCCATGCTCAGCTGCCAGAGCTAGCGCGCCCTGCATGCTGGCATCATCTCCGGCATGTCCGCCGCAGGCAATATTGCAGCTAGAGACCAGCGTCATCAGCTCTGCGTCGCTCGCCTCGCCTTCACCAAGGTCAGCGTTCAGGTCAATCCATGCGCTCATGGCCAGATGCCTGCCGCGCGTAGAATGGCTCGCAAGCCAAGCCCAATTGTTACAAGCACAACTGCGCCGCCTGCCAGATTTGCCGCAATACCATTGGCATGTTCGCCAAGCAGCGCTTTACGGTTCATCACGATCAGCAGGAAAATCGCAATAATCGGCAGGAGCAGCCCATTCGCATATTGCGCGATCAGGATCAGCTCGACGGGCTTGATGCCGAGCAGGCTGATCGCGGTTCCAACTGCCACAACCCCAAGCGACGTGGCGCGGAAAAGCCTTTTGCGCTGGCTTGCATCGCCGCCGACAATCTCGCTTAGCGCATAGGCCGTTGCCATTGGCGCTGTGATCGTCGAGGTGAGCCCGGCCGCCAGTAATCCGATCCCAATCAGATAGCGCGCCGCCGGGCCGAAAGCGGGCTCAATCGCGCGTGCCATATCGGTGGCATTTTCGACCTCAAGTCCTGACTGGAATAGAGCGCTTGCCGCCGATGTTACGATCAGGATCGACACAAGGCCGCCAAGCCCGATTGAGACAACCCCGTCGCGTCGCGCCAGGGTAATGCCGTCTGCGCCTTGCCATTTTTCGCGCGCCGCAGCGGCGTGCAGGAACAGGTTGTAAGGCACGATTGTCGTTCCGATCAGGGCGACAGCAGTCAACAGACCGCCAGCCGGAACGCGTGGCACGAGCCCGCTAGCCAGCGCGCCAAAATCTGGTCTTACGATCAAAGCGCTGGCAATAAATGCCGCGCTCATCACCAGGACAAGCCCTACCAATAGCTTCTCGATGACCTTGTAATGGCCATGCCATAGCGCGCCTATGGCCAGCAATGCGAGTGTCATGACGATCCAGCGGCGATCTATGCCATCACCAAATATCGCTTCAGCCCCCAGCGCGCCGCCTGCCAGATTACCTGCCTCATATGCGCTATTGCCAATGACCAGCGCCGCAATGACCAAACCCGCTGCCGCCCATTTCATCGGGCCATCGCCAACCGCTTGCATCAGCGCTTCGCCCAATCCAAGCCGTGCACCTGCGCCCAATCGCGCCGCCATGTCCTGCAAGATGATTGTCGCCACGGTCGCAAAGACCAGTGCCCAGATCAGGGCATAGCCAAAATTAGCTCCCGCAAGAGTGCAGGCCGTAACCGTACCGGGGCCAATAAACGCTGCGGCAACCAGTGCGCCGGGGCCGAGCGAGAGCTTCACTGCGGGGTTCCCGCGCCGGTGATTCCGCGCTGTGAAGTCAGGTAAGTTGCAAAACTGGCGATCCAATGACTGCCGGAATAATGCTCATCGCTAACGGCCGCGAGGCCGGCGTCGGCGTGAACCTGCGCTGCGGCCAGAAGCGAGGCCCGCCGTGGATCGTCTGGCGACAAAGCCGCCGCTATGCCTTCCAGCGCCCAGGCACGTGACAGATTCACCCCGTCCAGATGCACCAGCTTGCCGTCACTGGCATCCAGCACGATACCGGGGGTGAGCCAGTCGCCAGAGCCGTCCGTTGGGATGGTTGGCAGGAACCGCGCTAGCCAGCTTGAGTACGCTTCTTGCTCAAGCACGCGTCGCATCAAATCTGCCTCCATCAGACAGGGTGACAGGAAGTCTTCCCCCGAGGGTTCATAGGCAAGCGGGCAGTTAACGTCGCCAAGATGAAAGCCTCTGATCTTGTCGACAAGCTGCCCTTCGAACGCCGTGTCGCCGACCGTGCGCGCATAGTCGAGCATCAGGCCGAGAGCGAAGGCCGTCTGATTGTGCGTGCCGAGGCGAACCGGGTAAGACAATTTGGGCAGCCAAGCGCGCATCCGCGACACAATCTGGATCTCAAGCGGCCTTAATGTATCGCGCCAGTTGCGCAGGGTTTCGTCATCACTCTCTTCAAGCTCTGCGATCAGTTGCAAAAACCACGCGACGCCATACGGCCGTTCAAACGCCGCACGGCTTTCATAATAGGCCAATTCGCCATTGATATTTGCCGTGGTGAAGCTTTGTGCCAGCGCCGCCTCAATCGCCGAAGCCATCGCCGTGTCATCCTGTGTCTTGAGCGTGCGCACCAAGAGCCAGTGACCATGCACAGACGAGTGCCAGTCAAAGCAGCCATAGAAAGCCGGGGTGAGCTCGCGCGGGGGACGGGCATCCTCATCGCTTTGCATGACATGGCTGATCTTGTTGGGATATTCGCGGTGAACACAGTCCAGTGCCAGCTTGGCAAAACGCTCAGCCTGCGTTGAGGCCTCAGGTAAGTCAGTGGCCTCTGCCGGGGGTTCGCCGCCCGAACAGGCAGTCATAATACCAAGACTTGCGAAGCCCATCGCTAACAAGCCAGTTCTGAAAATTTGCATGCCTAGCCGTCTTTCGTAACAGATGCAGGGATTATCCCTTTTGGCATTATTGGGAGGCACGGCGAAAAACGCAATCACATCTGGTAACTGGCTTTGGAATTGCATATTGGGCAAGCAAGTTGAGCAGGTATAGGCGTACGCGTGTCCACTGCCTGTTCAAGCCGTTTGAATTTAGGGTGTGACGTCTCATGAAGCCTCGTTTCGATCTCGTTCTGCAGCGCCAGATTGAATCGGTCAGCACTGGCAACAATGCCTATTTGCAGACCTTCTTGAAGGCAGCGCGTCGTGCCGATCTGCATATTCGCCTGATTTTTGCGCCGTGGCGCTCGTTCGGAAACCGTCCTTGGGCCGATGTGCATGAGAGTTTTGAGCCGTTGATCGACGAAATTGTCTGGCCACGTTCGGTTAAATTTGGCACGCGCTATTGGTCACTTTCACCGAAAGTCTGGGGCCGTTTCGCGGTTCGACTGGTCAAAGAGGCCGTTCGTCGTCTCGGCAAGGACATCACGATTCACTCCTACCTTGGCGATCCATTGGACGCGCCGGAAGAACGTATTGTGACCCGGTTTTGTAATTCTGATCCGTCCGAAATCGTGATCGCAGAATACAGCTCGCTGGGCCCTGTGCTGGACGCTTTGCCAAACCACAAGGCGCGTGGCGTATTTATGCATGACCTGATGTCGGCCCGCGCAGACGAGTTTCGCAATAATGCGCTGGAGGCTGATTTTCTTGAAGTCACCGTCGATGATGAACTTGAATGGGTGAAGTCGGCGAACTTCATGGTCTATGCTTCGGCCAATGAGATGGCGTCGTTTGGCGCGCGTATGCCAGATGCTCGCGCTGTTTGGCTTTGTCCCGAGCCGCCGGTCTATCCCGTAAGCGAACGTGTTGAGGCGCCGCGCCTCGTATTTCTCGGCACCCGCCATGCTGGCAACACTGACAGCATCAATCATGTCCTGGCGGATATCTGGCCGCTGGTGCGCAAGCGCTTGCCCGACCTTGAGCTTTGGATTGCGGGCTCGACAGGCAAGGATGTTGATCCGGCCTATCATGATGTGCCCGGCGTCAAAATTCTCGGGCGCGTTGACGACTTATCGGACATTGGCGGTCCGAGTTCGATCGGCCTTGCCGCGACACGTCTTGCGTCCGGAGTCTCAATAAAAGTGGCTGAGTATTTGATGCTCGGCATGACCTGCGTTGCCTATCCAAAAGCCTTGCAAGGTTTCGGCGATGCGCTTGATGACATCGTTGAGATCGAGAGTGACATTACCGCTTATGTCGATGCGATCGTCGCACTGGTCGAGGATGAAGCACGCCGGATAAAGCATGCCAAAACCGCCCCGGGCGAAGTCGCCAAGATCGGCCAAAACCTGCCTGTGGTTGAGGCCCTGCAAGATATCGCGAGGCTCTAGAATGGCTGAGGACGCAATGAATATGCCGGTCACAGGACCAGATGCGATCAGCGCCAAAGAAGTCGCGCGCCTTGAGGCAGCCTTGAAACAAGACACATCGGAGAAGACATGGTTTGTCGACTTTGATCACACACTCTTTCTACCGAACTCAACTGAGACTTTCCTACGCTCAGCGCAGCCTTATGCGATCTACGCCATATTGCTGGCCGTGCTTAAAATCCTGCGGCCCTGGAAACTGCTTGGCAGCAATAGCGATTTTGTCTGGCGCGATACGGTCCGCACTCTGGCCGTGATAGTCTTTGCGCCGTGGACGTTGCTGACCTTCCCGGCCAAAGCGAAACGGATTTTCGCGGCGCAGCTCAATCGTAAGCTCGACGCCATGCTGGGGGATGTTCCAGCTGAGCGCATTGTGATTGTCAGCTTTGGCTTTGATTTTATCATTCGGGCGTTGATCAAAGGCACGCGCTACGAGCAGGCACAACTGGTCGCACCAAGTCTGCTTGGTGCCGTCAAAGCCCGCAAGCAAGGTAAGATCGCCATGCTGGCAGCTCACGGTATTCAGCCGGATGGTGCGCATGACGCGATGATTACCGACAATGCCGCAGATGACGCTGATATCATGGCCGCTTGCAGTGATGGGTTTGATCTACAATGGACCGATGCGCAGGCGGCAAATCCAGTCACACCTGGCTATGTCCCTTTCTTTTACACGGCGAAAATAAAGCGCGATCCGGCCTTTTTTATCAAGCAAGTTGCCCTGGAAGAGCTACCTATCGTCTTGCTCGCTTATGGCCTGTTTGGTTGGGGCTTTAGTTTGACGTCATGGATTGCGCTCGGCTTGCTCTTTGCCGCGCTTATTATCGTCTATGAAATCGGCTATGCGGAGAATGATCAGGTTGGGTTGAAGACTGAAGCCGCGCCGAAGCTGACGGATGCGTTTTTCAAATACCAGAATTATCGTGTCGCGCCTTGGGCATGGATTTGGGGCCTGCTTGTCACAGTTCTGGCTATCGCCATTCTGCCAGATGCTCGCATAGGCGAGATGCTGAACCGGCTTGGTCTCAGTGAGCTTGGTAGCGGCTTACAGGGCCATGCGGCTCTGGTGGCGATCTGGATGGGCGTGCTGGTGATCAGCCGCGCGGCGTTCTGGCTGTTCAATACTGTTACCTTGCCGTGGCGCGTCTTTGCCTATTTGCCTCTCCATATCAGCAAGTATTTTGGGTTCATCCTTCTCTTCCCAATCACGGCTGTCGGTCTGGCGCTGCTCTATGCCCACATCGTCCGAACGTGGGCGCTCTATGCGGTGCGCCGGGCGGGGGGCGATATAGAATTCTTATCGAGTCAATTTGTCCGTTTCGCATTCCTTGTTTTTCTGCTACCCGTCATGGAAATTGCTGCACCGCAGCATAATTTGATGATGATGTGGCAGACTTGGATAATCGTTGGTTTCTGTGGCTTGCGGGCTTTGCCAGAGATCAAGCGTAAAATGTTTTAATATGACGCACTTCTCCTGAAAGGGGAATCTGCTCGCGAAATAAGCGGATTAGGCGACAAATAGCAGCGGAATAAGGGAGTTTAAGGACGCCGTTAATGCTGATATGACAGATGGTACGGGGATTGCAGGCTAGAAGGACTTGCGACGACAGAAAAGAAATTTCTTGGGTGATTGGATTATCAAATGAGTATTCTACCAAAACTGGGTCTTATGGGGTGTGTGGCGCTTGGGCCTGTGATGGCAACAGCCGCAGCGCAGAACGAGTATTTCAGCCGCGATAAGTACGAAGCTGTGCTTGATCGCCAGCAACCCGAATTTGATCCAGAGCCATTGCGAGTTGGTGCCTTCACTCTTGCCACGAGCGCGCAAGCCGGTGTTACCGCCAATAGCAATGTTTACGCTTCAAGCGTCGATGAGACATCTGATATCGTAATCCGTCTGGGTGGACAGGCTGACATCAAGTCAAACTGGGCGAACAATGAGCTCGGTCTCGAGGTCGGTGTTGTCCGCAGCGAATATATGGATATTAGCGACGAGTCGGTTACCGACGTGCAGGCTCGCTTGCGCGGGCGCGTTGATGTGACCAAGCAGTTTTCTGTTTCAGCCTTTGGTTATCTTGCAGAAAGCAATGAGCCCCGTCAGGAGTTTACAAATGCGATTGGTGTAGATGCGCCAATTGGCATCAGCAATACTGGCGCGCAAATCGCAGCCCAATATCGCACTGGTCGTCTGCTATGGGATGGCAGCTTCACCGTCGACAATTCGGACTATGACGACGCCACGCTTTCTAATCCTGGGCCCGGCCTCAGTATGAATTTCGATCAGGATTTCCGCGATAATACCCGCACCACCGCAGCAACGCGTGTGACATATGCAATCACCCCTGATTTCGCGATCTTCTCGCAAGGTACAATCTATAATAATGACTATGACAATCTGCAGAACGAGAATGTCGGCCCGCCCCCACTGGCACCAGGCGTTCGCGCCCAGACACGCCGTGATAGCGTTGGCTATACAGCCGCTGTGGGCGCCAATTTCGAGCTAAGCTCTTTGCTGCGCGGTGATATCGCGGTCGGCTATTTGAAAGACGACAAAGCCGATGGCCGTTTCAAGGACGTGAATGGTCTGTCACTGGATGGCCGCATGACGTGGTTTGCGACGCGCCTGACCAATGTGGTTTTCTCGGTTGATCGTAGCGTCGTCGATCTCGGCCTCCTGGAAACACCGACCGCGCTGCAAACCGGCGTCGGGGTTCGGGTCGACCATGAATTCCGCCGCAATATTGTCGGGTCAGTTGGCCTGAACCTGCAGCAACAGGATTATGATGATGTGTCTCGTACAGATGACATCTACGACTTCTCGGTCGTGGGCACGTATAAATTAAACCGCCGTGTCCATCTGGAAGCCTTTGCCCGCCAATTAGGCCGGGATGCCAGCGGTGTTCCGCAGTCGGAGCTTTTATCGCATGATATCAGCCTGATCGGGTTCGGCGTCAAAGTTTCGCCTTAGCAGCAGTCCATACGAATACGCGTTGTAGCAGTATCTGAATAAAGAAGTGATCACGTGGCTCAGAATATCAGCATTGAACTTCCCTCGCAGCTGAATGGCAACGAACCTGCTGAGCAGGATGCGATCCCGATTGATATCAAGGCGCTGGTTGGCCTTGTTATCCGCCGGTTCTGGATGATTGCGATGATCGGTTCGGCGATTTTTTCAATGGTTGCTTACATGACGTTCACGCAAACGCCTGTGTATCAGGCCAGCACGACGGTGATTGTTGATACCAACCATGCCAACGTCATTGATCTGGGCAGCGTGCTTAGCGGTGGCGGCCTCAGCACGGCTGTGATGGATACCGAAGTGAAGGTTATGGGATCGAAATCCTTGCTGACCAAAGTCGCCATTCGCGAGAAATTGCTGGAAGATCCTGAGTTTAACTGGCGTTTGGTCAAGCCGAAGCCGGGCCTCAAAGATCAAGTCATTGGCTTCATTACCGGCAAGTCCCCCGAAGATGCGCCAGATCCCTTCCTTAGTATGACACCGGAAGAGCAGGCTGAGGCTGAGCTTGAAATGGTCGTCACCAATCTGATGTACAAAGTCTCGATTGGCCGCGTCGGTACGACCTATCTGATTACCGCTGATGTGCGCAGCCATTCGCCGAAAACGGCAGCGCGACTTGCTAATGCGGTGGCCGAACAATACCGCGTCGAGCAGCTGGAGACTAAACTGGAAGCGACCAAGACAGCGACGCAGTGGCTGTCCGATCGTATTCAAGTCCTTCGCGATGAAGTGGCTTTCAAGGAGCGCGAAGTCGAAGAGTTCCGCGCCGCCTCTGGCCTGCTGACAACTGCGGGTACATCACTCACCGAAAGCCGCCTTGGGTCTTTGGAAACCCAGCTGGTTCAACTCGAGGCTGATCTTAGCCGTAGCCAATCGCGCTACGACAATATGCGGCGCCAGCTGCAGGGCGGCGGGAGCATAGATAGTATCACTGAGGTTCTGACTTCGCCGATCATCTCGGACCTGAAAAGCCAGCGGGCTGCAGCCCTGCGTAAAGTGGCCGATCTTGCGACGACGCTTGGCGCACGTCACCCTGATCTTGTCGCGGCGCGCAGCGAAGTTGAAGACATTGATCGCCAGATCCGTACACAGGCTTCGCTGATTACCTCTAACCTTGAAGCCGAAGTCCGCAGCGCTTCTGACCTTGTGTCTGCCAAGCGCCGCGAGATCAGCGCCGCGCGCGGCCAGCTGGTCGGCGACAATAAATCACTGGTACGTCTGCGCGAACTGGAACGTGAAGCCACTTCCAGCCGCGAGATTTACGAAGAATTCGTCACGCGCTTCAAGGAAACGCGTGAGCAAAACGACCTTGTCCAGTCTGACGCGCGCATCCTATCGTCAGCATCTGTGCCCGAGGCACCGACGACACCGCGCACCATGCTAAACCTGATCATCGGCATGATGCTCGGCGGCGTGGTCGGCTTTGCGGTCGCACTGGTCAGCGAGCTGTTCGACAGTAAGCTTGAATCCTCAGACGAGATCGAGCGCACACTTGGCGTTCATGTGCTCGGCACTGTGCCATTGATCCGCACCAGCGGTTTCCTTGGCTTCGGACGAAAGGTGCCTGCCGACTTCATGGTTGCCAATCCAATGTCGGCTTATGCTGAGAGCGTGCGTTACCTGCGCGCCGCCATCGCGTTTTCTGACATTGATGCCAATACACAGGTCGTCACAATGACCTCGTCTTTGCCCGATGAGGGTAAGACCAGTATGACGCTGAGCCTTGGCCGGATGTCGGCTATGTCAGGCACCCGCACACTTGTTATTGATGGTGATTTCCGCCGTCGCCAGCTTACAGAAGCCGCTGGCTTGAAGCCAGAGATTGGTTTCGTTGAATACCTGTTCGGCAAAGGTCAGCTTGATCAAGCGATCCATAAGGATCCAAAGACCGACCTTGATATTCTCGGCCTGTCTCTGGATGGCCATTCACCGCACGATGTCTTCGGGACGCTCGCTTTTGACGCGCTACTGGCACAATTGCGCACGATGTATGATCTGATCCTGATTGATACCGGACCGGTTCTCTTGATGGCAGAAGCGCGGATTATTGCGTCCAAGTCCGACAAGACTGTTCTGGCGGTCCGCTGGCGTCACTCCAAACGCCAGACTGTGCGCAAAGCCATCAAGCTTCTGCGCAGCTTCCACGCCGATATTCTCGGTGTCAGTGTCAATATGGTGAACCTCAGCCTGCGCCGTCAGCAGCATGAGCCAGGTGTCAATAACAAAGACTATCACAAGTATTATACAATGGATTCGCACCGCGGTTGGCTCAGCCGGTTCCGCAAGAAGAATCCGGGTTTGGTGGCCATGCCGGACGTCATTCCAAATCGCGCTGATGAGGCCAAAGCAGCGCCCGCCAAGGCGCCAGCTGCGAAGCCTGAACCTGCTAAACCCGTCGCAGCCAAGCCAGCAGAGGCTAAACCCGCAGAAGCGGCCAGGCCAGTGGCACCCTTGCCAAACAAAGTGGCTCAACCTGCCGCAGCGGCAAACAATGACAGTAATCCGGCAGACAAGATCCCGGCCGAGTAAGCCTGGCCGCTTGGCCAGCTTGCCGCCGACAGGGCCCGCACATGACTGAGATCGCATTCTTCGGGCATAACGCGTCAGACCCGGCTGTGCGGCGGCGTGTGCAATCCTTTCAGGATGACGGGCTTGGTGTGCACGGCTTTACCATGCGCCGCGGCGAGCCTCAGGATATTGCGTGGGATAATATTGATCTTGGCCAAACCCGCGATGGCGCGATGCTGGCCCGCATTGGCAGTATCTTCAAAGGTGCACGGCGCGCCGCCAAACATCGTGACACGTTGGCCCGCGCAGATGTGATCTATGCCCGGAATCTGGATATGCTGTGCTGTGCATATCTCGCTAAGCGCCATACCAAGCTGAAAACGCCGGTCATCTATGAATGCCTCGATGTGCATCGCCTGCTGACGCGCGGCGACGTGATCGGTAAACTTGGTCGTTGGCTTGAGGGGTCTTTGTTACGCCGCACGATTGGGCTTGTCGTCAGCTCTCCGGGGTTTTTGAAGAACCATTTCGAAAAGCATTTCCCCGGCGATTATAATGCGGTTCTGGTTGAAAACCGGCTTGCCGCTGGCGCTGAATATGGCCCGCGCCCGTCGCTAGATGACACGGAAACACGCGATCCAGACCAGCCTTTGCGGATCGGCTGGATTGGCGTTTTGCGATGCCAACGCTCGCTCGATCTTTTGTGCAATGTCGCAGACAAGCTTGGCGATCAGGTTGAGATACGCTTGCATGGCATCCCAGCCAGAAATGAAATTCCAGTGTTCGAACCAGAAATCGATAAGCGCCCCAATATGCAATTCTTTGGACGGTATAAGTCGCCAGAAGATTTGGCTGACATCTATAGCGGCCTTGATGTTGTGTGGGCCGGCGACTTTATGGAAGCGGGCTATAATTCAGTCTGGCTGTTGCCTAACAGAATCTATGAGGGCGGCTATTACGCTACGCCAGCTGTCGCGCCAGAGGGAACGCAAACAGCAATCTGGCTCGCCGCGCATGGCTGCGGCGCCGATGCCCCAGAACCGCTAGAAGACAGCCTGCCAGCTCTATTTGGGCGCTACGCTGAAGATCGCAGCGATCTTGCCAGGTTTGCTAAAACGCAAACTGATCTCAGCGAGCAAGTCTTTATTCAACCGGTGGGTTTCATGCGCTCTGTGATCGAGCCGCTCTTGGCTGTGGAGCAAGGCACATGAACCAAACCATCGCAGCAAGACCGGCCATCGAGGCCGCGCCTACTCAAAACGAGACTGTTTACGAAGCCAAACTGTTTGGCGAAGGCACCAAAGCCCCGTGGTGGGAAATTATTATCCTGACGACATGGTTCTGCGTGAACTATGTCCCACTCGGTGGTACAACTCCAATCCTGTATCTCTGCGTGCTGTATTTTGTCGGCCAGCTTTGCTTGTCCTACAAAATGGTGATCCCGGTGATCTTCAAAGCCTGGCCGCTTTTCCTGCTGCCCATCTTCGGCGCCTTTTCTTTCGTCTGGTCGCCCTATCAAAGCGCTGCGTTCAGGACAGGTATATTCTTCCTCCTCACACCCCTCATTATCAGCGTGTTTGTTGCCCGCATAGAACCACGCCAAATTCAGCGCGCCTTGCTGTATGCGGGTATGTTTACAGTACTGCTAACACTGCCCAAGTGGGGGATCATTCCACAGGGCGGGCCTTATGCGCACAAAAACCATATGGCGGTGCATATTCTGTTTTGCTTGCTGTTCGGGCTGGCGGCCGTACTCGACAAGGATGAGGAAACCTGGATGCGGCTTCTCTGTGTTCCCTTCGTGCTCGTCTGCCCGCTGATTATTATCAAGTCGCTCTCAGCGACGTCCCTCGTCATGATGCTGGTCGGCTCGGCCGGGATGATCGCTATGCGTTTCCTGATCGTCGATCTTGGTAAAATCAAACATATGCGCACCACGATTATCATGTTCGGTGTGATCTCGACTCTAGGGATCGTGATGCTGTTTCTGAGTTTTCCAGAGAACAATGTAGTCGCGTCAATCTTCGAAGCGCTCGGCAAAGACAGTACGCTGTCAGGCCGGACACATATCTGGGAAGCTGGTCGGATGGTGTCTGAGGAGCACCCGATTGCAGGCGTCGGGCTAGAGGGCTTCTGGCAGTATGATGTCGGCGCGGCGCAAACCGTGGTTGAGAATGACTATAAAGACCCCGGCACCAAGCTCGGCTTCCACAGCGCCTTTCTCGAGGTGCAAGTCCATCTTGGTTATATTGGTCTCTCGCTGTTCTGGCTGATCGTTATCTGGTGCATTTTTAAAGCCTTCTCGCGCTGGGTCATGGAATCTAGCTTGATCAGCTCAGCCTATTTGCTGATGACCGTGATCATCCTGACCTTCTCATTTACCGAGGGCTGGCTGTGGGGCACGTTCAATGCCGTGGTGACTGTCTTCTATGTATCAGCCATGTCCGATATGGGGGCTGGGCAACGAAAATTCCTCGGTATGGCCAAAATACGAGTGCCAAAGCCGGTTGAGCCGGCAACGCCCTAGAGGCTGGCTTTTAGCCGATCGGCGATGCGAATACCAAGCGAGATGGCAAGGAAGGTTGGATTGGCCGATCCGCCTGTCGGGTAGAGGCCTGAGCACGCAACATAAAGATTGTCTGTGCCATGCACGCGGCAATCACCGTCGGTGACGCTGGTAGCTGGATCAGCGCCCATGCGCGTCATGCCCATATGGTGGCCGCACGACATAGAGACCATGTCGATATTGTCATCCTTGTCGCGATACGGCTTGAACGTGCCAAACCCGGCCTCTGCAACGGCTTTGCCCATCACATCCTGAAAGCGTTTGAATGCGGCATAATCGCTATCGTGGATCTGATAGTCGAACGTGATGCGCCGCAGGCCTAGCCGGTTAGTCTCCTCCGACAAGTACATGCGGTTATCGCGGTGCGGTAACTGCTCAACACTGTGCACCACTTCCAGTCGGTCAAATCTCTTGCTCGGCAGACCTTTTTTATCCCAGCCGCCGCGACCCGGATTGATTTGCGGGTCGGTATACAGACGAATGATGTCGCCGAGGATGAGCGGCATACCAATCGCCGTATAGAATACGTCCTTGAGCGCCGGGATTTGACGCCGCCTCAAGGCATTGCGGGTGCGCACAGCTGACTGGTGAGCACGCTGGTGCATTTGCAGTTTCGCGCTTGCCTGCTTATGCCCGGCGCCGCGCGGAAACAACATCATGTTCAGGTTCGGGATTTCCTCCCGCATGACCAGATCTTTCGACAGATGCAGATACCCCATGCTGGAGGCACCGCGGCGATGGTCGATATCGTAGAGCAGCATGTCATCCAGGTCGGTGCGATTATTCAGAATAATATCGCCGCCTGAGACCAGGGGGTGATCGATGATATAGCGCCCCAGTGCGCCGCCCTGATTGCCAAATTCATGCCCCGCCTTGGTCGGCGAAGACAAGAGAAGCTGGCACGATCCCATGCCGCTGGCTGATATGATCACAGCCTTGGCTTTTATTTTCGCTTCTTTCTTGGCGCTCGGTTTGATGATCACCGCTTCGGCGCCTGTATCGCCAGCGTTTGGGATGATTTGTGTCGCTGTGGCATGATAAAGCGTTTCGATATTCGGCGCTGCATCAATCACTTTGCGAAATTCGATCCGGGCCAGAGCGGCGTCCGGGAACTGGAACATGCTGGTTTCCAGCGTGGCTTTGGCTTGAATTTTCTTCACCGTATCGGTGGTAAACTCCTCGCCTGGTTTAAAGCCATCGGGTGCCAGCTCCCATAGCGATGCCGCGCGCTTGATATAGGGGGCAATATCTGCAGGCTTGATCGGCCAGCCGCTGTCTGGAATGCCGGGACGGGTTTCAAAATCAACATCCTGAAACGTCGCAAACCGGACGCCCATAATCCCGTCATTGCGGATAATATTCCAGGCATTGGAATTACCGCCATAATGGCGAACATTGGTGATGAAACTTGTCGTGCCGTAAGGCCCTTCGCTGGCCGGTTCGCTCAGGTCATCAGCATGATCACCCAGCATGATGCCGCCCGATTCAAGATGGATAACCTTCAAGTCACTATCGACAAATTGTCGGGTAATGGAAATACCCACAGGCCCTGCACCGACAATGCACACATCGCATTCCAGCACTTCGCCATCGGCTAATTGTCGCGCATCACGCATGCTTGACCCCCCACGCCGCATCCGCAAATATTAACTTGGCGTTAGGGTTCCATGACTCCGTGCCATCAGGCAAGCAAGCAATTTCTCGTATTCAGCGAATGAATTTTTACTTATGCCCGGTTATGTTTCCGCTTCAGGTGAAACGTCCACGCCGTTTCGACGATATAGTCGACGCTTGAGACATTTGTTTCAAAGCCGAGGCCGTCTTTTGCCTTTGAGACATTCGCCGTCAGGGTTGGCGGGTCGCCGGGGCGGCGGTCACCATATTTCAGCGGGACAGTTTTCCCGGTAACCCGCTCGACCGCATCAATGATCTGCTTGACGCTGAAACCATCACCTGTGCCAAGATTAAACACGTCGCTTTGGCCGCCCTTAAACAGATGTTCAAGCGCCAGTAGGTGGCCATGTGCCAAATCTTCAACATGAATATAGTCACGGATGCACGTGCCGTCTGGGGTTGGATAGTCAGTGCCAAATACTGTCAGTTCAGGCACGTCACCTGTCAGCGACATCAGGATACGCGGAATAAGGTGGGTCTCCGGCTCATGCTCTTCACCAATCTCGCCATCATGGTCGGCACCGCAGGCATTGAAATAGCGCAGGGCAACATGGCGGATATCATAAGCACTATCGAAATCGAGCAGCATCTGCTCCATCATCAGCTTTGACTTGCCATACGGATTAATCGGGTTTTGCGGTGTCGTCTCACGGATCGGCAATTCTTCAGGCACGCCATAGGTCGCGCAGGTACTAGAAAAGACAATCTTGTCGATCCCGGCATCGCGCATGGCATCAAGCAGGCTGAGTGTGCCGCCAAAATTATTGGCATAATATTTTGAAGGGTTGGACACTGACTCGCCGACGAGCGAGTAAGCGGCAAAATGCACAACAGCCAGCGGCTTGTACTTGGCCAACACCTCATCAAGGCGAGCTTTGTCATTCAGATCGCCAATTTCCAGCGGGCCCCATTTCACCGCATGTTCATGGCCATAGACAAGATTGTCATAGCTGACCGGAACATAACCTTCGGCCGCCAGCAGCTTACACGTATGGCTACCAATATAGCCCGCCCCGCCCGTGACCAGAATGTGCTTTGCTGTATCGGCCATGTCATATTCCTCATCCACGCCTTCAAACTGCCGCCTGTTTAGTGAACGCAGCGCCGATTTGCCAGCCCGAAACCGCTTTATTGGTGGTCATATGCGCGGTTTAACCAAAATCACAGCACGGCAGGTCTTTACACGCCGGACTGGAACAGTGTTTGCAAGATTTTCAATAGCCATAATTCAACCTGACGAGCCACGCGCATGACCGCTGCTACTGCCACAACATCATCGACCCGGTCTGAGCCTGTGCACCCAGCCCAGATTCTGGCCGTCATCCCCGCGCTCAACGAAGAGGACTATATCGAGACGTGTATTCGCTCGCTCATGCGCGGCCCAGCGGCGCTGACCAATATAACCCTGATCGTGGCGGATGGGGGCAGTCAAGATGGCACAATTGAGATCGTCGAGCGTCTGCAAACCGAGTTCCCGAAGCTTGATCTCATACACAACCCCAAGCGCCTGCAATCAGCCGCTGTGAACCTTGCCGTAGAGACGTGTGCGACGCGTGAGATGACGTGTCTTGTCCGCTGCGATGCTCATTCGATTTATCCAGATGGTTTCATCCTAACAGTTGCTGAAGCCTTGCAGAATATCGATGCGGCGTCAGTCGTCATTCCGATGGACGCGATCGGGCATAGCTGTTTTGAAAAGGCTAATGCCTGGATTGTTGATACACCGCTCGGTTCTGGCGGCTCAGCGCATCGCGGCGGGCGCAAGTCAACCTATGTCGATCATGGCCACCATGCTGGTTTTGATATTGAGATGTATCGCCGGGTTGGCGGCTATGACGAAACCTTCTCGCATAATGAAGACGCCGAATATGATCAGCGTGTGCGCGAAGCGGGCGGCAAGATTTATCTCGATGCGGAGATCCGTATTCAGTATATTCCGCGCGGCTCCGTGTCCAAACTTGCCCGGCAATATTTCAATTACGGCAAAGGCCGCGCCCGCAATATTGCCAAGCATGGCCAGCGCCTGAAGCCGCGCCAGGCCGCACCGATCCTCGCCTTTCTCGCAAGTCTCGCGGGCCTCCTAATTGCGCCGCTCTTCTGGCCCGCTTTGATCTTGCCTCTTGGCTATCTCGGTATCCTAGCGGCCGCCTCGCTTTACGTCGCGCTCAAGCATCGTTCGGCTTGTGGTTTGTTTGCGGGTCTGGCGTCTGGCACAATGCATATGAGCTGGGCCGCGGGTTATCTTCGCCAGGCTCTGTTCGGTCCTAAACAGGCACGAGGCTAGTGTTCAAATTGTATTCAGTCCGTATGCGGCTTATATAAGTATCAGTTGTGGAAATCAGGGACATGTCCAACCTGCAGAAGCAGATCACGAATTTCAGCCAGAAGCAGCTGAACTTGCTCGCACGTTTGCTGGGCGTGGTGCGTTCTGACCTGAATTTCATGGGCTATCTCGCGCGCCGCTTCTCAGGCCGCGCCACCGAAGTGATTGGCCCGGCGATGGAAACGTCGTGGAAGCGGCTCAACCCCGTTGGTAGCAAAGTCTCCGAAGGGCTTGGCCGGATCGCCAGTCGTTCAACCGAAACAGCCGAAGCGCCTGAGTTTACGCGCCACACGAATGCGCCGCAGGGCCAGTGCCTTTATGCCATTGGTGACATTCATGGCCGCTATGATCTGTTGTGCAACTTGCTGGATCAAATTGATGCCGATGCCGCAAACCTGCCCACAGGCGTCGAACCGACACTGATCTTCCTTGGCGACTATATTGATCGCGGCCTGCAGTCGCGTCAGGTTATCGAGTGCCTGATGAGCAGCCGGCTTGAGGCCTATAAGACTGTGTTCCTTTTTGGTAATCATGAGGAAGCCATGCTGCGCTTTCTGGAGGATCCGAATTTCGGCGCGAAATGGGTTCAATATGGCGGCGGTGAAACGCTGATGTCTTATGGTTTGCAGCCCCCACGCGGCGCTGCAGCTGCAAATCCTGACGCATGGTACGGGCTATGGGAGCAGTTCCGAAACGCTTTGCCGCCTGAGCAGGTTTCGTTTCTGCGCGACATGAAACACTATTTCACGGCTGGTGATTATCTATTTGTCCACGCAGGGCTGCGTCCGAATATCTCGCTTGAAGAACAAAACGTACAGGACATGCTCTGGATCCGCGATGAATTCTTGAATGACACATCCGATTTCTCGCACTTGATTGTACACGGCCATACTCCCGCCGATGATCCTTATCTGGATAATCGGCGCATGGGTCTTGATACGGGTGCATATAACACTGGAATCCTCACAGCTGCCCGGTTTATTAATTCGGATATTTCCGTCATAAGTACATAAGAAAGTCGTGGGCGGGGTGATCTGCGATACTAAAATATGGAGACTTTGAAGATGGTATTTTCGCGCATGCTGCCTGTTGGCGTTCTGCTGGGTCTCACCCTTGGTCTCGCCGCGTGCCAAACAGCCGGTCCAGCAACCAACGTACGCGGCGAGGCACAGTCCGAACGCGCTGTCGGCGAATATACGCTAGGGGCAGGTGACCATCTACGCGTAGCGGTCTTTGGTCAGGCTGATCTCTCCGGTCAGTTTGAAGTTGATGGCGCGGGTTCGATCTCGATGCCGCTCATTGGGCAAGTTTCTGCCACAGGCAAAACGACTCCAGAGCTTGAGCAGACATTGATCGCGAAACTTTCCGAAGGGTATTTGCGCGAACCACAGGTCAGCATTGAGGTCACGAATTACCGTCCTTTCTATATTCTTGGAGAGGTCACGTCACCGCGCGAGTATCCGTACACATCCGGTCTGTCAGTCGTGAATGCCGTGGCGACCGCAGGTGGATTTACCTACCGCGCGAACAAGCGGGTTGTTTACATCAAAGCGATCGATGAATCAGAGGAACGCGCCTATCAGCTCACCTCGAAGATTCTCGTTCAACCGGGCGATACAATCCGTATTGGCGAACGCATTTTCTAGTCCTAACGGACCGAAAAGCGCATTTTGAATCAAATTTGTGCAGCGCACTGTGTGCGGTGCAGCATTTCTGCTTGTGTCAGGATGAAAATCGGCGCAATTATAGTTAATGACAGGGCTGTCTTGTCGTTTTGCGCGTGCGCACAAAATTCAGCGCACATGCACAAAAAAGAGACAAATTCGCCTGTCAGGAGAGTTTTTATTGGTTAATTTCGTGCGTATGGGGATTTTCTGCTTTTATTTTGAACGAAACGCAGAAAAACCGTGGCATCGCAATTGCACTAGTGAAAAAAGGACTTAAACACTCGGTAATTCTTCATGCTTCGCCGCGGGGACAATTACGGGGCGAAACGGGTTGTTAGAACGACAATTTACATCACGCAGAGTATCTGGGGACTAGAATGGGCTTTAGAACAATTGGAAAACCTGGCCAAGCCGAACGCGGCCAGTTCGTTGGACCGGATGGCATCCTTCTCGACAAGCCGCTAGGCCGTGTCTCGAAGCGTACACTCGACATTATCGGGGCATCACTTTTGCTTCTTCTGGTTGCGCCAGTGATTGCTTTTTTTGCAATTCTGGTTCGCATTCAGGACGGTGAGAAAGCCATCTTCTGGCAGCCGCGTATTGGCGCTGGCGGTAAGACGTTTAACTGCTTCAAGTTGCGCTCAATGGTCCCGAATGCCGGTGATCGCCTGAAAGAGATCCTTGCTGAGGACGCAGAATTGCGCGCCGAATGGGAAGCTACCCAAAAATTAGAAAATGATCCACGCATCACGCAGATTGGTCATTTCCTGCGCAAGTCCTCGATTGATGAGCTGCCCCAGCTTTTCAACATTTTGCGCGGTGACATGTCGCTCGTTGGGCCGCGTCCGATCGTTCAGAATGAAGTCGAAAAGTATGGCAAATTCTTCCATGATTATGTCAGTGTACAGCCCGGCCTGACAGGTTTGTGGCAGGTCAAAGGCCGTAGCGATACGACGTACCCTGAGCGTGTTGCGTTGGACGTCGAATATGCTCGCACACTGTCTTTCTGGGGCGATATCAAGATCATGCTGGCCACTATTCCGGCCGTACTGTTCTCCAAGGGCGCACACTAGGCGCACCGAAGGGTAAACACATAATTCAAACAAACCCGGCCTCTCTCTCTCGTGGCCGGGTTTTTTTGTGATCTGTGCTTTGCTTGCTTTGATAGGGGCCAAATCGGGTGCTTAGGGATCAAACCTGCCCTCACTCCATCGCCAAAGAGCGGGCGCCGCGCCCTCTCTTTGTAAAACTTTAGCCAGACCGTACACTGCGCTTTAGTGCGCGATAGTTGCTTAAAACACAAAGTCTTTGGGGAGGTATCGCCGGGCCAAGTTCAGCGCGCTCCATGCTCCAGTTTGGGACGCCGCCTTAGCGTGTCTCATAAGGTTTGAACGTACATCTAAACACAGTTCGGCTGTGGACTAGCGCGGCCTTGCGCACTTGGGAGAGATTACCTTCAGGCGCCTTTACGTGCCGCGAGCCGGGTCTTCACCTGAGCTCGAATAAACCCGACCAGGCTTGGCTTGATCGCGAACAAGGCCGCAGGATAGACCAGCACCCCGATCACGACTGTCGCCAGCAAGCTGACAACCGGGCTGAGATTAACCCCGTAAAACACGTAGAAGGCATGCGTCACGCCCATCATGATCAGCGTCGCGGCGAGGGGTACGAACATTGGGCGCACCTGATCTATAAAAGGCTGGCCGGCAAGCTTCTTCACTTCACGCGCCGTCAAGGCCCACATGAACAGGGTTTTGAACAGAATGATCGCCATCACGGCAACGATTGATATATTCAGCACACTGACCACGCCGACAAATGTCGCGATCGTCGTGAGGATCATGATTTTCAGCACTTTGCCCGGATACCCGATGCCATTAAGCAGCGCATAATTGATCCCGGAAATTGTCAGGGCAATGCCAGTCAGGAAAGACAGCTGCGCCAATGGGATGACAGCCATCCACTGGTCGCCAAACAAGACCGGTACAAGGGTCGGCGCGGCAACAATACCGCCGCCAAAGGCCGGCGCCGCAACCAGCGCCGCGAGATAGACAGCGTTGCGTAGCTGCTCCCGCACGGCGGCCATGTCAGCCTGCGCCTTGGCAAAAACCGGGAAGCTGACATTTGAAAGCGGCTCAACCAGCACAGATACAGCCTGCTCAAGCAGCCGCAGCGCGACATTGTAATAGCCGAGCGCCACCGTCCCCAGGCCGTAGCCAATCAGCGCTCCGGGCAGCACACGTTCAATTGTGCGCACAACGCCAGCCGACACAGCTTTGCGGGCATAGTCATAGATCTCCGCTGCCGCAGCCCGGTGAAAACTGAAGTCGAATTTGATCTTTGAAAAGATCACAAACATCACCAGACGGACTACGCGGCGCGTCATCTCCATCCAGACCAGCGCCCAGACAGTGTTATATTGCAGGACAAAGCCAACTCCGACAGCGGCGGCCACCAGTGTCCCAACGATATCAACGATTGTGAGCTGCGAGAAATTCATCTCGCGTATCATCAGCGCCGCCGCCGTCGATGTCATACCGTGCATGACAAGGATCACAGCCATAACCGGTAGCAACTGTTTCAGCCCCGGCGCATCAAACAGGCCCGCAAAAAATGGCGCGCCCAGCATCACAGCGCCGCCCGCGATCAGGCCGAGCAGTGTTGAAAAACCAAGCATGGAACTGATATGGCGCTGTTTGATGCCGCGATATTGGATCAGCACTTCCTGCAATTGCCCACCAATCAGGCTCTCAGGGATCATGATAATGATCAGGCTCAGGCCAAACAGGCCGAAATCATCCGGTGTCAGAATGCGGGCCAGTACCATCAGCGAGACAAAGCTACCCAGCGTCGCGACCAGATGCCCCAGTGTTACCCATGCAGCTGACTTCGTCAGTTCTGAATTTGGCATGGCCTACCCTGTGAAAACGTCCTGAAAATTCAAGGCGATGTATTCTGTGTTTCTAGCACGAGAGCCTGCAAATCCCGCGCCGCATTTACAGTCATTAATGCATAGGAAGTGTGAAAAACATGCTTTCAGGTTAAATCAATGCAGCAAGCAACGTGATTGGCGGGTTTTTTGCAGGTATGAGCCTGATATTCTCACTCATGCGGGACATTTGGGCAGATGAAACAGGATGCATTGGGCACGCCAGACACCGCGAGTGTTGGTACGCGCGTTTTTGACCCCAGCCGAATAGCTATTGTAATACCGGTTTATAATGCTGCCGATACAGTTGAGCGCGCCGTGGGCAGCGCCCTGAAACAGGACATGCCAGACGATATCGCGCTTGAGATTGTCATCGTTGATGATTGCTCTTCTGATAATACGGCCGAAATCTGCCGCGCTTTAGCGCAGGCGCATGACAGTGTTACTTTCCTTCAGCAGACGCAGAATGCCGGCCCTTCAGCGGCACGCAACCGCGCTCTTGAGGCCACCGATGCGGCCTGGTTCACACCGCTCGATGCCGACGACCATATGGCCCCATCGCGGATAGCCAGCCTCTACAAAACAGCCCTATCAGGCGGCTGGGCCATGGTCGCTGACAATTTGCTGATCGCCTATAGCGATGCGCCGCAAACAGCGCAGCGCTATCTTTGGCCCGGCAAGCCTGCTGGTCAGATGGAAATGACACTGGAAAATTTCGTCGCCCAGAATCTGCGCACGGTTGAGGATCGTTCAGAGCTTGGCTTTCTGAAACCGCTGATCGACCGGCGAGTGCTTGATACATCCCAGCCAATCTATGATGGCAGCATGCGGTTTGAAGAAGATTATGACCTTTATACGCGTCTTCTGGCGCAGGGGTCGCGTAGCTGCCTGATCGATCCGCTCGGCTATTATGCTGTGCGTGTTGAAAACTCTCTTTCCAGCCGTCAGAAGGCAATTGATTTCCAGCGCCTGCTCGACTGCGACAAACGCTTACTGGCAGACCCCCGTGTGACCGGACAGGCGCGCGCGATGATCAAGCGGCACCTGCGAGAGAACCAGAACGAATGGGTCTGGCTGCGCGCGATTGATGCCGTCAAAGCCCGCAACTGGGGCGGGCTTGTCGCGTGTTTCGTCGTTTCGCCTTCAGCCTCCGTACACTTGCTGGGGCAGTTGCTCGGTCAGCTCGGCGCCCGCACCGTTGGCAAATTAGGATCAAAGCCCGCACAGGCGGCTGGCGAATGACCCAGTCGATTGATGTCTCAGTTGTCATCGCCGCCTATGAAGCAGAGGCGTTTATCGCAGGCGCTATTCAGACCTGTTTGCAACAAAGCGGTGTCACACTTGAAGTCATTGTCGTTGATGACTGTTCTGCGACCAGCCTGCAGTCCGCTGTAAGCGCAGCTTCCGGCGGTGATCCACGTGTGCGTTTCATTCGGCTTGACAAAAACCAGGGTCCAGCGGGCGCGCGTAATGCTGCCATTGATGCGGCGCGCGGGACTTATATCGCTATTCTGGATGCCGACGATAAGATGAAGCCAGATCGGCTTGAGACATTGGTCGCTCTGGCTGAGGCCAGCCGCGCAGACATTGTCGCAGACAATATGATCGAAGTTTATGGCGAAGGTGATGCACGTACCGAGACACCGTTTCTGGATATTGAGGGCTTTGACGCGCCGCGCGGAATCAATCTCGATATCTACATGGAATCAGGTTGGCATCAGGCCTATGATCGCCCGCTCGGCTATCTGAAACCGTTGTTTCGCCGGGCCTTCATAGAGGCTGGCGGGTACCGTTATGATACGAGCCTGCGCAATAGCGAGGACCATTATCTCGTCGCCAATATGCTGGCGCGCGGCGCGAGTTTCATGTTCAGTCCCTATGCGGGCTATTATTATGTCCGCCACGAAGGCTCGATATCGTTTCGCATCACGCCGGCGCAGGCCGCCGCGATTGTCGAAGCCGAGCAGAAATTCCTTGCTGAACATATCCAGACGCTGACACCAGCGCAGAAGCGAATATCGGCGCGCCGGCAGTCTGAGCTTCAGAAAGTCTCGGAATTTGAAGCTATCGTCGCTAGCCTGAAAGACAGGGCGCCAGGCCGTCTAATGAAATTACTGTTCTCAAATCCGCGCACAAGCCTGTCCCACCTGGCGCGGCTGCTGACCATTGCATGGCGAAAGCTCGCCTGACAGTTTTAGGAGAAAACGTAGACCAGACCGGCGATAATCAACGTCCAGAAGAACACGCTTAGCCCGAGAATAATCCCCAAACGTACAACCAGCGGCCATTTTGCATCGCTGGACCGCTGAGTTACCTGTCTCTGCGAAGCTGCATAGCCATTTGCCTCACGCTCAAAGGCGGAATCAGCTTCAGGTGCATTAGAATTTACGGTCATAATGGGCCCAGTAGCAGCTTCACACACTAAAATAGCGTTAAATTACAGACACACGCTGATACTATACTTAATACGTAGCTTTTTCGCATTCCAAGGCAAAACTAAGGCATGCAAAAATGGTTAATGGGAAAGGGTCGTTCCGTTAAGGACTGTGTGTAATATTTGCTAATACGGCGTGATACTGTAGCCGTGCAAAATCATCTCATAGCGCATGCCGGGTCCGTAATCTTCGGCTTTGCCCGCCCAGCTTTCGGCATTCGAGACCCAGAACTCCATCATCGGGAACATTGGTGCCTCCGGAAACCGCAAATTTTCTGGCGCGTTCGGCTCGCTGGCCCGGGCGGCGATCATGTCTGGTGTAAAAGTGCGCTCAAACTCAAAGCCATCGGTCAGGTCAGATAGGCGCATCGTTACCGCGCCGGGAACGCGGTCAATTTCCAGCAGCACGCGGTGGCCCGAAAAATCGCGGTGTATGGCATCCAGCAGAAAGCCGCCCTTGCCATTGTGCAGGTTCAACTCCAGCCGGTCATGCATGAATTCGAAATCCCATTCGTGCGCCGCCTCCTCAGGGTCAGGTGCACCCTCAGAAAACAGCCAGAGCGGCGCAACGACCATGCCGGGGCGGATGTCTGGCAAGGTTGCTTCCAGCTTGTAATTGGCGGCGAGGCGCTGGGCTGAAAGCTCTCGTTCCCATTTCAGCGCGGACATTGTCGTGCCATCAATCCGCGCGATCATCGATCCATCAGGCTGCGGGATCAGATTTTCAAACGCATACTTCCAGCCCTCAATATGCTTGTACTGGGCCGCCCCGATCAGCGGGTGCAGCTCACGCGTATAATCTCGCGGCTTCATCTCATGCGCCGCAAACGGGATCAGCGCATAGCGTCCATCGCGCAAAACAGGCCGCCGATCCGCCAGTGGCTCCGGTGGATGCTCTGGGTCTGGAATTATCGCATCTGTTAGGGGTGCAAGCGGGGTTTCAACAATCGGTTCCGGCTTGATCGGCTCAGACCGGCTGTCACTGTCTCCGCAAGCACCGGCCAAAACCAGAACAGCGCCAATCAGTGCTGAATGTATTTGCGCCGCGCGCATAGCGATGTCCCCGTAAATCTATGTAGCGCCTGAAACTGTTGCCACGCGATCCTCATAAAAACAGCAACACACGCCCGCAAGCGTTATCGCTTAAGACGTGCATGATTTTGTCCCAATATCATCCAGGCTGAAAGGCACGGTCTGATAGACTTGGTTGATCCAGTTACCGAACAAGAGATGCGCATGGCTGCGCCAGCGATTCAGCGGCTCGCGCGCCGGGTCATCATCTGGATAATAGGCGTGGGGCACAGCGATCTTGAGGCCGCGCGCAATATCGCGTTCATACTCTTCCTTCAGCGAGGTCGAGTCATATTCAATATGGTTGAAGCAGTAGAGATTGCGCTGTTCCGGCTCGCTTAGCAGGCAGGCACCGGTCTCATCGCTTTCCATCAACAGGGTCAAGCCAGGTGCGGCGGCAATATCGGCGCTGCGCATCTCCGTCCAGCGGCTCACCGGAATCTGAAAGTCATCCGAAAAGCCCGACAGGAAAGGCGAAGCCGGGTCCAGATTGCGGTGGCGGAACACGCCAAACGCTTTCTCATCCAATAAATGCTTAGGCACCCCGTGCAGATAATGCGCCGCCGCCATCGCGCCCCAGCAGATGAAGAAGCTCGAATGCACATGCGTGCGCGTCCAGTCGAGGATGCGCGTCAGCTCATCCCAATACCCGACCTCTTCAAAGGGCAGCGTTTCAATCGGCGCGCCGGTGACGATAAAGCCGTCAAACTTGCGGTGCCTGACCGCGTCCCATGTCTCGTAAAAGCTGATCAAATGATCCTGCGACGTGTTCTTTGGCGTATGCCCGCCAACTCGTACAAGCGTCAGCTCCACTTGCAGCGGCGAGGCCCCGATCAGGCGCGCAATCTGCGCCTCGGTCCGGATCTTGTTCGGCATCAGGTTCAGCAAGCCAATTTGCAGCGGGCGAATATCTTGCCGGATCGCATCACGCTCGGTTAGCACTGCTACACCCTCGCGCAGCAAGACATCGCGCGCTGGTAGATTATCTGGAATCTTGATCGGCATAGCCCATCTCCAATCAGTCTGGCCAGCTTAGCGGAGGAAAGTCGGGGCGGGGCCGGGCATAGACACAATACGTGCCTGAACAGCGCGGCCTTTTAGCGACTTGTTTAACGTGGCTGCAAGCCGGCCAGCCAAATCACCACAAGGCGGTGTTTAAGCGAACTGCCAGAGGCGGTCAATTCAACCCATTATGGCAAAATATGCACTTTTGCTTCCCAGCCGTGTTGACGCCGCGCTTTCTTCTCGTTTGATCTAGATGGAGATTTCAGGGGACCGCGATACATGCTGCGCCAATACATAATATTGATCTTATCTATTCTGGCCATCGCCATCTCAGGCAAGGCGGTTGCCGAATATCCACTTGCCTATGGCGGGTATGCGGCGCTCGCTGGTGCCACATTAACGCCGGACAATTACCTTTGCGCCGTCAGTATTAATGGCGTGGCCGACTTACCGATGATGCTCTCCAGCTATGATCGTGAAGACGCCTACTATAATGATATTTACGAGATTTGGGTAAAGCGCATTGGCAACCCTGAAACCAATATGTCGGAAATAGTGGAGGTCTCCCCGCGCCATCAGGTCGACAGTCTAAAGGCGCAAGTTCTCCTCATTCATGGCACGGCTGACCCGATCGTAAATATCGCGCAATCACGCGCGATGTACCAGTCCATTCTCGATACTAGAAAATACGCCATGTACCATGAGTTGGAAGGTGCAGGCCACCAGATCTACTCGCAGGATCAGCGCACAGAGATGTTGGTCATGATAGAGCGTTTCATGTCGCAATGCATGCCTGCGCGCTAAAGCCTTAGTCCGGCATCAGCCGGTAACCGACACCGCGCACGGTCTGGATGTGGATCGGATTTTTGGGATCACCTTCAATCTTGCGGCGCAGGCGTGTGACCTGAACATCAATGCTGCGGTCGGTGCCATTGGAACGCGCCGCCAGCTGTTCGCGGCTGAGGGGTTCGCCGGGATGGCTGGCCAGCAGCGACAGCAATTGCAGCTCGCTATCTGTCAGCCGAATGCGCCCCTCTGGCCCGTTCAGCTCGCCGCGCGCAATATCAAATACCAGCCCCGACATCTCGATCTCGCCGGGCGGCGGGGGGACATGGCTGCGGCGCAAGATCGCGGCGGCCCGCAAGGACAGTTCTTCTGGCTCGAAAGGTTTGGGTAAATAGTCATCGGCGCCTAGCCGCAAACCTTCTATCCGGTCGCTTGCCTGCCCGCGCGCCGTCAATAGCAATACAGGCGTGTCATTGCCCTCATCGCGCAAGGCTTTCAGCAAACTAAGGCCATCCTCGCCCGGCATCATGATATCCAGAATGGTCAGGTCAAAACTGAACGTCTGAAACAATTTGCGCGCTGCGGCGGCGTCAGATGCGGTGGTGATACGGTGGCCTTCACGGCTCAGGAATTGCTGCGTCAGCTCGCGAATACGGTCATCATCATCGACGATCAGGATATGGGTTTCAGCCGCGGTCATGAGAGCGCCTCCAGCACAGCGCGCGTACCCGCCACGGCATTGGCTCCGGCCTTGCGATAGGCGGCGCGTAGCGTATCGCGCATCGAAATTGCGGCCTGATCGGTCATTCGCTTGCCTTCCGTGGTCAGATAGATTGTACGCTGGCGACCATCAGCGCGCGAGACCCGGCGCTCGATCAGGCCGCGTGTATCAAGGTCGCTCAGGATGCGTGCCATCGTTGGCACGGTGGCATCAAGGCGTTTGCGGATCTGCGAGACCGATTGGCCGGACTGGAAGCGCGCGGCAATCATCACGCGCGCCGCCAGCGGCGGCATGGCATGGGCGGCAGCTAAATTGCCCGCCTCACGCATCAGCACGCGCTCACCACTCAGTATAAGCGCAATTCCGTAATCCAGCTCCTCATCGCGGAGAAAAAGTCGCGGATCAAATCCGGGCGTATTCAGTCTGTTTTGGTTGACATCAGGCATGGTCTTCTGAGAATGCCGCGTAATTGGATAAAAGTGCAAGACAGGACTTTGGAAGCGCATGGCATTAGTGCCCTATGATGATCGTGATGGACATATCTGGATGGATGGTGAATTCGTGCCGTGGCGCGAAACCAAGGTCCACATTCTAACCCATGCCTTACACTATGCTTCGGCCGTGTTTGAAGGTGAACGCGCCTATGCCGGGCAGATTTTCGAAAGCCGCCGCCACGCCGAGCGCCTGCATCGTTCTGCCGGGATTCTGGGCTTTGACATCCCGTTCACAGTCGACCAGATTATCGCGGCCAAGGAAGAGGCCTTGGCCAAATCCGGTCTGGAAAACGCGTATGTTCGCGCCATTGCGTGGCGCGGCAGCGAGATGATGGGCGTCTCAGCCCAGCATAATACAATCCATCTCGCCATCGCCGTCTGGGCATGGGGTGACTATTTCGCTGACAAGATGAAGGGCATCCGGATGACCCACGCCAAGTGGAAGCGTCCGTCCCCGGAAACTGCGCCGTGCGAAAGTAAGGCTGCGGGCCTCTACATGATCTGCACCCTGTCCAAGCACGCCGCCGAGCGCGACGGCTATCAGGATGCGTTGATGCTCGACTGGCGCGGTCAGATCGCTGAGGCCACAGGCGCCAATATTTTCCTCATCCGCGACGGCGCGCTGCATACACCAACGCCGGATTGTTTCCTCAATGGTATCACGCGCCAGACCGCGATCAAGCTCGCCAAAGCCCGCCAGCTTGAAGTGATCGAGCGCGCCATCATGCCGGACGAGCTGTCGACCTTCTCGGAAGTCTTCATCACCGGCTCAGCGGCGGAAATTACCCCGGTCGCCGAAATTGGCGCACACACATTCAAGCCTGGCGAAATTTCCCAGGCGCTGGTCGATGATTATGCCAATCTCGTCCACGGCAAAATCGTCATGCCCGCCTAAGACGGCGGCTCACCCCGGCACAACAAGGATACTCATCATGCGTTGGACTCCACTACTCGCCGCCGCTGCGTTTGCCGCCTGCGGACAAAGCGAAACAGCCGCACCTGAGCTTGAGCTAGAGACCCCGCCGCCTGTTGCCGAAGATGCCTCTGCTGCAGATGAGGCGATGATTGTCGAAGAGACGTACCTTGATGGCACGCATTGCTATTTCAACCAGAACGATACCGTAACCGAGGGTCTGACCGTTACGTTCAATACTGACGGCAGCGCCGCAGGTCGCCATTTCGGCACGATACACGATGAGGGCTCGGCCTATTATGCGGCCTTCGATGTCGCGTTGAGCGAAGGTGAAGTTGGTGAGGCCAGTACCGTCAATTTCAACGCCGTGATCGAAGTCGATGGCGACACCCAGTTTGAAAATACCGACTGGGTCATCACCGAAACCAGCGCCAGCGAAGTCGGGATTGAAAAGACCCTCAGCCCCACCGAATGCGACGGCCTGATTGAGCGCGTCTGGCCGCCCATCGCCGAGTAAGCATGACAGAAGCTTAAGTGGGCGGAACCTATCCACAGGCCTAGGCTCGCGCCATGAGATGGGCCGGGTTCCTGACGCAATATCGCGCCGGGCTTGCTGCGCTGGGCGCGGCGGGCGCGCATGGCGCCGCCTTGGTCGCCATACTGGCTTATGTCCCCGCAGATGATCTGCCAGAGGCACCGCCCCCAATCCCGGTAGAACTGGTGGCGCTTCAGCCGCCGCCGCAGCCGATCACACCGCCGCCAGAGCCGCAGCCAGACATCATTCCGCCGGCCAAGACCGCCTCGGCCCCGCTGCCAGATCTGCGCCCCAGTTCGCCGCCGCCTGTCGCTGCGCCTGCACCCGAAACGGTGCCTTTCACCAGCTTGGGTAACACGACCAATCCCGAAGAACGCGTCGTTCCCCCGCCGCCCGCTGGCACATCCGGCCCGGTTGAGCGCGGCGGCCTCGCCTCTGAAGCGGCGCGCGGGGTTCAGGCGGCATTGCGCCGCGCAGGCTGCCGCAAACTGGTGCGAGAGCCTGGGCCCGAGTGCCCGCAAGGCGACCTGTTTGCGCGCGCCGATGAATTGGCGGCCCTAAAACAGGCGGCGGCGCTAGAGCCTCTCGCGCTCGGCCCGCCTCCGTCGCAAAACTATGCCGAAGCCTTCTTCGCGCGCAATCAGGGCATGCCCGCCAAGATGATCAACGGCGAAGACAATTCCATCTTCATCGCCAGCATGGCCCCCGGTGCCTATAACGCCCAGCGCATCCGCAACGGACAAGCCCCCATCTGGGACCGCAAAACCCGCGAAGCGCTGGAGCGGCGATAAGGGAATTATTGTACGGCGCATGTCTGCCTTCGACGTCAAAGCTGTTCTTAGCGAGAAACTTGTAACGCCTTAAAACGGTCGCTCGTGATGTCTGCTTTGGGTCAAGGCGGACGTAAGCTGAGCGTCTTGCTTGGGGCGAGTTTAGGAAGCTCAGAGAATATCTAGTTTGGGGTTCAAAGCCGATCTTGGATTCCATCAGATATGGCGCATTTAGGATAAAATGCAGCCGTGCGGTACCATCATCCTGGCATTGCAATTGGTTATGCCAGGCCCTATGTATGACAGAGACTTCTTAAGCGCTACTCTAAAAAGCGCTCGCCGGTATGAAACGGCGTGTCTACTTCGCTAAAAATAGATGAGTCATTTGGCTTGCAACCCGGTTCAATTGAACTGCCGAACACGCCTGCGCTTTAGCCGGGCTTTTTAAGTTCGTCAGCATGGAGAACAAAACGAAAACCCGCATCACCAAAAGAATGGTTAAATTTGAACACCCGTTCCTACTCGATGAAATTGCAAGTGAACTGCCAGCTGGAGACTACACAATTGAAACCGAAGAAGAGTCGATTGAAGGATCGACATTTCTCGCTTTCAGATCAATTGAAACAATTCTCTTCGCACGTCCGCAAAAGGCCACCCCAAACCAACCGCATTTCTGGTCGATCAATCCGGAAGCCCTCGAATTTGCGCTCGCGAATGATGCTGAACGCGCAAGATTAATCCACGCAGATGATATTGAGATTTCGGTATCGCAGAACGTCGCCCAAACTGATAGCAGCCCTAAGCCCAAACAAATCCCGACCGCGATCGTTTATTGCGAAAGTAACTTCGGGGCCGTCGACGGTAAGACCGCAAATGGCCTGGTCAGGCAGTCTGAGAAGTATGATATTCTCGCTGTCATCGACAGCCAAAAAGCAGGGCAGAACTCTGGGATCGTATTGGACAAAAAACCGAACTCGATACCAATTGTTCGCAACCTTGATGACGCCCTTCAGCATGCTGGAACTATTCCTAACTTCTTCATATTCGGCATTGCGCCTTCGAGTGGTATGTTGTCGGCGCATGAGCGAGCCTTGGTGTTGCGCGCTATCGATCTCGGTATGAGTATCGTGAACGGCCTACACGAGTTTCTAAATGAAGATGCAGAATTTGTCGCGGCGAGCGCCTTAGCCGGGGTCGAGCTGGTCGATGTTCGCAAACCCAAACACAAAAAAGACCTTCGACAGTTCAGCGACCGGATCGCAAACGTCACGTGCCCGCGCATCGCCGTCCTCGGCACCGATTGTGCGATTGGGAAGCGCACAACTGCGACTATTCTGACCACGGCCCTCAATAAACGGGGCCTGAAAGCAGTTCTGGTAGGCACCGGACAGACGGGGCTGATGCAGGGGGCAAGATATGGCGTCGCGCTGGACGCCGTGCCGTCTCAGTTCTGCGCCGGTGAAATGGAAAACGCTGTTGTCGAAGCCTTCGAAGGCGAAGCCCCGGACATCATAATTGTCGAAGGGCAAGGCGCCTTGAGTCATCCAGCCTACTCAACCTCCTCTTTCATTCTTAGAGGCAGCCGACCAAATGCTGTGATTTTGCAGCACGCTCCGGCGCGCGCGCATCGCTGCGATTTCGCACAAATGCCGATGCCAACACCAGCCAGTGAGATCAACCTCATCGAGCTATTTGGCGAGACGACGGTAATTGGTCTGACTCTCAACCACGAGAACATGACCGCTGACGAGGTCGACAAAGCCATCTTGCAATATGAAACTGAACTATCCTTGCCGGTTACCGATGCGCTTACCAAGTCGCCGGATCGCCTCGCACAGATGGTCTTTGCAACGTTTCCGGACCTTGAGCGGAAATTGATCGCGACGACACATTGACATTTCCGAGGCTCGATATCGACCTCGACAAAATTGAACACAATGCTCGCTCACTGGTCAGGCGACTTGCGCCATCAGGTATCAGCGTAACTGGCGTCACAAAAGCTCTGCTAGGAAGTCCGCAGATTTCTGCGGCAATACTCCGAGCGGGTGTCGACGGCCTGGGCGACTCTCGTATCGAAAACGTTGAGGGTCTTCGGTGCGGCGGTGTCAGTTCCAGAATTACACTGATCCGCACGCCGATGCTCAGTCAGGTCGATCGCGTGGTCCGATACGCGGACATTAGTTTCAACACTGAACTTGATGTAATTGCCGCGCTTTCATTATCCGCACAAAAGTCAGCCATCGAGCACAGCGTCGTTCTCATGGTCGAGCTTGGCGATCTGCGGGAGGGCCTATTGCCCCGCGACATGCTCAACGCAGTGGAGGTGACACAACGCTTGCCGAACATTCTGTTCAAAGGAATTGGGGCCAATCTGGCCTGTCTCAGCGGCGTGTCACCGGACGATACAAATATGTCTGAGCTATCGAGCCTCGCCAATTCAATTGACGCGAAATTCGGACCGATCACGGAAATCGTTTCGGGCGGCAATTCCGCGAATATCAATTGGGCGCTAAGCGGCGCCGAAACAGGCCGCATCAATAACCTTCGATTGGGTGAAGCCCTACTGTTTGGACGCGAGGCCCTTCATCGCGAGCCCATAGAAGGTCTACATGTCGACGCGATGACACTGGTCGCCGAAGTGATTGAGGTGAAGGTCAAACCGTCTCGGCCCTGGGGTGAGCTAGCCCAGAACGCATTTGGCGAGTCCGGACAAGTTTCAAATTGTGGTCCATCATCTCGGGCTGTGGTGGCAATTGGTCGGCAAGACGTCGATCCATCTGGACTTACACCTCCTGCAGGCATGACAATTCTGGGAGCCAGTAGCGACCACTTGGTATTAGATGTGAAAAGCTTGCCAGTCGCCGTCGGTGACACGGTGACGTTTCAGGTCAACTATAGTGCCTTCCTGCGCGCCATGACGTCGCCTTTTGTTCGCCGGCTTTTTAGCCCTCACAAGCCGCAACGCAGAAATCAGAGACTTTCCGGACCTCGCATCAATTAGAATGCGGAACCGAAATGCTCGCCAGTGATCTAATTATAGATATGGCGAGCGGCTGTTTTAGGGTGCGTTTTAAGCCACCCAGCTAATATCTGCTTCGACGCCGGAAGGAGACATTCAGCGCTAGCCCGCCCCAGGCCCGCATGGTGAGCGAAGTCGAACCACGCGGGCCGGGCCGCCCGCCTTAATGGTTCGACCCCCGCCTGCGCGGGGGCAAGCTTCGCTCACCATGCGGCGACTCAAACCACCCCTTTCCCCAAAAGCACGCCCGCCACTACTGGCGATCAGGCTTTTCTTTCCGCCCCCTCCTGCACCCGGCGTATACTGCCCGCATCTCCTTCCGGCAGGGTCGGTCATGAGCGGCATGATGGAAGGCAGAGCGGCGGTCTGAGGCTGCGGGTGGGGACACCGAAACCCTGCTCCTGGCGGTTTCAGTCGGGCAGTGCACCGGGACACCTGGCGGCAATCCGCGCAGGTTGGATCACAGGTCCGTAAAACCGACTAAGCCCGGACTCGGCAAAGCGCGAAGCTAGTCGGGATGACCAAAAAAACGCACCGCCGCGGGCGCGCTCAGCTTGGGCGCTATAGCCTCGCCGAAAGGCAGGCAGTCACTCCGCGTTCACCCTGAGCGCGCCCAGACCCTGCACTAGCGGGGCGAGAGATATACCGTGACGTCGAAGGGCGGTCCGGGGCTTTGGGCTGTCTGGTTCGGAAGGGGTTGTAGTTTTGCGAAGCGCTGAGCGCCTGCGGCGCAGCTTCGCGGGTAGCAGGTTCCGGTCGGGCTTCGCCCGCCCATGAACCAGGTTCAAGACTGTCGCCCGCAAGAACCAGTGGTCATATTTCTTGTGAGCCTTCAGCCTGGTTCATGTTCGCGCAGCGAACGGAACCCGCTTACACCGCGTCGCCCAAAGGGCGTTAGCGCGGTGAAAAGAGTACAGCCCTCAGCCCGGTCCATCGCGTAGGCGAAGCCGAAGCGGGTGACCTGCTTCCACTGCGTGACGCGAAGCGTCTTAGCGCAGTGAAAAGAACAAGAGCGCTCAGGACGGGGCAGAACCAAAGCACGAAACAAAACTAAAACCCCAAAACCTCACTCCACGCTGACAAGTCTTTTCCTGTTAAACTATTTGTGGTTTAAGCCGGAATTGCTGCACTGCATACAAACCCTTTACGGAGGGGCAATCGGCACCCACATATACGATACGGGCGAATGTCCGTACAAATTACAGGACTATTGGGAGGGCCCCGCCTTTGATCGTGAATATGTTGAAGGGTAAGCTGCACGCCGCCACTGTGACGCAGTGCGATGTCTATTATGAGGGCTCGGTCTCAATCGATCAGGATCTGCTCGACGCGGCTGGAATCCTGCCGCACGAGCGTGTCGATATCTGGAACATCACTAATGGCGAGCGTATCTCGACCTATGCGATCGAAGCGCCGCGTGGTTCACGTACGATCGGCGTAAATGGCGGCGCAGCGCGCAAATTCGCCATGGGCGATCGTGTGGTCATCGCTGCCTTTGTGCAGATGGAAGCTGAACTTGCCCGTCAGCATAAGCCCAAAGTGGCGCTGATGGACGAGCACAACAATATCAAGCCGGCCAGCTCCGCCTACTAAGCTTTTCGCCTAGCGCCGCAGCTCAAACTGAACATTCACGGTAATGGAATATCCGACCTCGCCGCTGGCAATTGGCGTGGATTCGTCGGACATGGCTCTCGCCATTTGCATCGGCTGAGGACGGTGTCCTCCGCTTTCGGAAATCGTCACGATGCGCGCCACTTTATAGCCGCTGGCTTCGGCATAGAGCTCCGCCCGCGCAATCGCCGAACGCATCGCAATGCCCCGCGCCTCATCCTTGGCCGCGCGGTCATCCTCCAGCGCAAACCGCAGGCCCGAAAACGTGTTACCGCCCGCTGCAACCAAGGCGTCCAGCGTACCTCCAAGCTCATCCAGCTTGCGCACGCGAACGCTAAGCTGGTTCGAAGCGATGTAGCCGGTCAGCTTTTGTGAACTGCCCCCGCTGACACGGGACGAATAATCATAGCGCGGTTGCAGCGAGAAATTCGACGTCTGCATATCGCGTTCTGCCACACCAGCGTTTTTCAGGGCGTCAAACACGCCGTTCATGGCAGTGGAATTGGCCTTCATGGCTTCGGCCGCGGTCTTGGCCTCGCTCTGAACGCCGGCTGATATGAACGCGATATCCGGGTCGCGTGTCACCTCACCAGTAGCAGAGATGTTGAGGGTTGTTTCCGGCTGGATCGAGTTGGGATGCGTACTCGGAAGCGCCTCGGCATTGGGAACGATAGTCGGCATTACGGCCTCCGGCTGATTGAAATTAGCAGCATTGGCTGGCCCGGAAGCGTTTGCCGCGCTGTTTTCCGGTGCACCGCCACAGGCCGCGAGTGTGGCCAAAAGCATAGCGGTTAGGCCATAACGAATGTGGCGAGGCATGATAAGGGCCATTTTTGAAGCTCCAGCAGATTGAAAGACTTGCGAAGCCCATACAAATAGGCCATTGCGGCGAGATCAAGGTTTGCGTCTTATTGCGACGTTCATCTTGGCGTGGGCCTGTAGCTCAGTTGGTTAGAGCGGACCGCTCATAACGGTCTGGTCGGGGGTTCGAGTCCCTCCGGGCCCACCACTTATCCTCGATCATATTTGTCAGCTTTTTTCTGACC
>CAYGPE010000009.1:0-65915 GCA_964351695.1 uncultured Hyphomonas sp.
AGAGCCCCTACCCCGTTCGATGCTGGAGACGGGTTCGCATTAGTCTGACACCACCGGTGGTTTGATACGCGATGTGGTTTGCGGTGAAAAAACAATGCTGCTGCGTGAAGATATTTATGCCTCTGCAGCGTTGGCAGGGGGCGCTGTTTTTTGGGCGTGTCAGGCCTTTGGTCTCGACACGTCGCTCGGACTGATCCTTGGAGCCGGAACGACGATGGCTATTCGCGCCGTTGCCATTCACTTCAAACTAAACCTGCCGAAACCGCGCCAGCACCGGCGATAGGTTTGTGGCGATCCCGGCGCGATTCGAACGCACGACCTACAGATTAGGAATCTGTTGCTCTATCCTGCTGAGCTACGGGACCGTAGGGTGGTCTTAGCTTGAATGCTGGTAGGGTTGAAGGGGGTTTGATGCGCGGTTGCTGGGGGAGATTTGCAGTTGCGCTTGCGAGCCTGATGTCGGCATGTGCGCCCTCCTCACCTCTACCCGATATGGAGGCTGGGGAGATCGGCCGGGTTGTCCGCGTTATTGATGGCGATGCCTTGGCGTTGAATACCGGGCAGAGTGTTCGTTTAATTGGCATTGAAGCGCCAGCGCTGCGGCCGCGTGGGCGCGACCCTGATGCATATGCCGTCGAGTCTCAGCGTGTTCTGGAGGACATGGTTTTGGGGCGTGAGGTTCAGCTTTACTACTCGGGGATGACGCGCGACCGATATGACCGCGCGCTGGCGCATGTCGTCACGACAGACGGGGCAGGGCCAATCCTTTGGCTGAATATGGAACTGGTAGAACGCGGCGCGGCGCGAGTTAGGTTTTATCCTGACACAGCAGTACGCGAAGAGGATTTTCTTAAGGCTGAAGCAGGCGCTCGGGCGGCGCGGCGCGGGCTTTGGGATAAGACCGCTTATCGTATTTCCAGCGCCGCTTCGGTCAATAAAGATATGCGTGGCTTTATGATTGTTGAGGCTGAGCTATCTGGCCGACGCGCGCCAGATGGCAAGTATGCCGCGAACCAAATGTGCCTGCGCGAAATTTTTGGAGCTGATCTGATTATCGAGGTTAGAAAGGACGCCGCGTCCATATGCGATCTACCGAGCGGCCAGCGCTATCGGGTGCGCGGCTGGGTATCTGGGCAACGGCTCGACTTGACGTTGGCGCATCATGTCGAGCCGCTTGAGTGATTTAACTTGCGATATATTGCGCGCCGTTAACCGACATCGTCGCGCCATTGATGAAAGCCCCGTCATCGCTGGCGAGATATGTACACATGGAGGCTATCTCTTCAGCTTTGCCGAGACGGCCCGCGGGGATTGTTGAAATAATGCTTTCGAGAACTTTTTCAGGCACTGCGCGAACCATATCCGTATCAATATAGCCCGGACATACCGTATTCACGGTAATACCCTTCTTGGCGCCTTCTTGGGCCAGAGCTTTCGAGAAACCGATCAGACCAGCTTTAGCCGCGGAGTAATTGACCTGTCCGAATTGACCTTTCTGGCCATTGATCGAAGAAATGTTCACGACCCGGCCAAAGCCGCGCTCGCGCATACCTTCCCAGACCTGCCGCGTAACATTGAACGCTGAGGAGAGATCGACATCGATTACTTTATCCCATTGTTCCTTGCCCATCTTATGAAACGGGCCGTCCCAGGTTATCCCTGCATTGTTAACGACCACATCGATCGGACCAAGGTCTGCTTCGATCTGCTTGATACCACCGCCGACAGCCTCAAAGTCTGAGACGTCAAATTTGTAACATTTGATCCCGGTTGCTTCTTCGCAGGCTTTTGCCGCCTCGTCATTGCCGGCATAATTGGCCGCGACAGCATAGCCCTTGTCCTTGAAAGCCTGGCTGATCGCCAAACCGATGCCACGTGTTCCGCCGGTTACCAATGCCGTTTTTGTCATGTATTCCTCCCAGAATTATGCTGCAGCGTGCAAAATTTACTGCGCCTGCGAAATAAGTTATAAGCGTCCACATATTATGTATAGTCTTGTGACGTCAGACCAGCCCGGTTTTATCGCATATCGGTCAACAGGTTAGCGCAAAGCAATCAAGATTCCCGCGAAAGGGTAGAATATGGCGAAGTCGAAGTCTGATTCAGACAAAGTAATCATCAAAAAATATGCGAACCGGCGCCTCTACGATACGTCGACATCATCCTATGTGACGCTTGATTACCTATCTGAGCTTGTACGCAAGGAAGTTGCGTTTGAAGTTCGCGATGCCAAGAGTGGTGAGGACCTCACGCGGCAAGTTCTCACTCAGATTATCTTTGAAAAAGAGAATAAAGGTGAGGGTGCCTTGCCCGTCAATTTCCTCCGCCAGCTAATAGGCTTCTATGGCGGCGGCTCTGCGTCCCTTTTGCCTGCTTGGCTGGAAATGAGCATGAATAGTTTTGCCGAGAGTCAGGACAAATGGACGAAAGCCGTAGGCGGTGTTGCGTCCCCATTCTCGATGTTTGAAAAGCAGGCGCGCGCTAATCTTGAAATTTTCGAGAATGCCATGCGTATGTTCTCGCCGGGCAAAAAAAGCGCCAAGCCGGGTGGAACCACTACAAGTGAAAATGGACCGCAAAGCATGCCGGGCTTTGATGATGATGCGGTAGCAGCATTGCGCAAGCAGATGAAGGCCATGCAGGCCCAGATAGATGCCCTGTCAGGAAACTAGTTCAGCGCAAGCACGGCATGAATTTCGCCATACCCTGGGGTCTGTAAAAGAACAGCGCAGCTTTGTTCGCATGTCGCCGCAAACGCAGTCTGCTCGGTTGTGCAATCTCCTAATTTCCGGGATCCAACGACCGGATTAACCATGCTGGTCTGGTGAGCTGCGGCCGGCAAGTATTCAACCAGCGTCACGTCCATAGGTGTTTCGCATCCATCGGCGACCTCAACCATGCCTCCGTTTTGGATCAGTCGCGCTGGTGAAGAGGACTTCAAGGCACGGCGCGCATCGATATTTCGGTCAACTGTCTTGCGACGCGTCGCCGGACATTGCTTGGTGCCGTCATAAATGGATTGCGGCGTATATGGCGCGCGCAATCCGAGATTTTCAGCATAGGCTTCCTGTCTTGCCTTTGCAGCAGGCAGAGCCATCGGATCCGCCTCGCCAAGATAATCCCAATAGTCGACAGACCAGGTCAATATAAGGACGTCGTCATTTTCAGACGCGACGGATTGCAGAGTGCGATGTGCCTTGGGGCAGGCGGCACAGTTTTGTGACGCGAACAACTCAACCAGAATAGGCGAGCTCGATTGCGCCGATGCCAGCGATGATGGCATCAAAACAGCAAACGCAAAAAGGGCGAAGAAACGTGTCATGTGCGGGACATAACGCGTTCTTCGCCCTTTTGGGACTCACGTCTCTGTTATGTCTGCGTTATGCCGCGTCGTTCGCCAGATTGCGCAGCACATAGTGCAGAATTCCGCCATTGCGATAATAGTCCATCTCATTGTCGGTATCGATCCGAAGCGTGGTGTTGGCCGATAATTTTGTGCCGTCTTCGCGGACAATCTGCACAGTCACGGATTGGCGCGGCTTAAGGTCATTAATGCCTTCGATCGTCACTTGTTCAGAGCCATCAAGGCCAAGCGTTTCCCAACTTGTGCCTTCTTCAAATTCAAGTGGCAGGACACCCATTCCAATCAGGTTAGAGCGGTGAATGCGTTCAAAGCTACCCGCGATCACGGCGCGTACACCAAGCAGAATTGTCCCTTTTGCGGCCCAATCACGAGATGATCCATTGCCATAGAGATGACCTGCAAAAACGACGAGCGGCACGTTTTGTGACTGATAACGCATCGCTGCATCATAGATTGGCATCTGCTCGCCAGAGGGTTGATGCTTAGTGACGCCGCCTTCGACACCGGGAACCATCTGGTTCTTGATACGGATATTGGCGAATGTGCCCCGCATCATCACTTCATGGTTTCCGCGCCGCGAGCCGTATGAGTTAAAGTCGAGGACATTGACTTGCTTGTCTTGCAAATACTCGCCAGCGGGGCTGGAGGCTTTGATCGAACCGGCTGGAGAAATGTGGTCCGTGGTAATGCTGTCGCCGAAGACGGCCAGAACCCGCGCGTTGTGCAAATCCGCTGGTGCCTGAACTTTGCCAGACATGCCCTCAAAGTATGGCGGATTTTGTACATAAGTCGACGCTGCGGGCCAATCATAGGTTTGACCGCCAGATACTTCGATACCTTGCCACATCTCATCGCCTTTGAAGACGTCGGAATAACGTGAGGCAAACATCTCAGGCGTGACGACCTGAGCCATGATGTCAGCAATTTCAGCTGAGCTTGGCCAGATATCCTTCAGGTAGACATCATTGCCGTTTTGATCCTGACCCAGCGGCTCAGTCACAATATTCTTGCGCAGCGTCCCCGCGATGGCATAGGCGACGACGAGCGGAGGCGAGGCAAGATAATTGGCTTTAATGTCCGGCCCGATGCGGCCCTCAAAGTTGCGATTACCTGACAGCACAGAGCAGGACACAAGGTCGCCATCCGCAATGGCTTTTGCAATATCAGGATCAAGCGGGCCAGAATTACCGATACATGTCGTGCAGCCATAACCAACGAGATTGAAGCCCAGCGAGTTCAGGTCTTCCGTCAAGCCTGCCTTGTCGAGATAATCTGTCACCACTTGCGATCCCGGCGCGAGTGATGTCTTGACCCAGGGTTGGCGTTGAAGGCCAAGTGCTGCGGCTTTACGTGCGACCAGTCCAGCAGCAATCAGGACGCTGGGATTGGATGTATTGGTACAAGATGTGATTGCGGCAATGAACACGTCGCCATGTGTCACTGTATAGTCTTCGCCGTTCACCGCGATAGGCTCAGCTGCGTCAGACGCTTTACCAAACTCTTTCGACATTGCCTCGGCAAATGCAGTGTCGGCTTCTGACAGCAGAACCCGGTCTTGCGGGCGCTTCGGGCCAGAAATCGATGGTACAACCGCGCCAAGGTCCAGCTCCAGCGTATCTGTAAACGTCGGATCAGCCATATCTGGGCGCCAGTAGCCTTGCGCTTTTGCATAGGCTTCGACCAAGGCAACACGTTCAGGATCGCGGCCCGTATTGCTAAGATATTTTGTCGTTTCTTCATCGACGGGGAAGAAGCCGCACGTCGCGCCATATTCTGGAGCCATGTTGGAAACGGTGGCGACATCTTCGAGGCTAAGATTAGCCAGGCCGGAGCCATAGAATTCTACGAACTTACCGACCACGCCTTTTTCGCGCAGCATCTGCACAACCGTCAGAACCAAATCGGTTGCAGTCGCGCCTTCGGCCATTTTACCAGTGAGTTTGAAGCCAACGACTTCAGGAATCAGCATGGAAACAGGCTGTCCAAGCATTGCGGCTTCAGCTTCAATACCGCCAACGCCCCAGCCGAGCACGGCCAGGCCATTGATCATCGTGGTGTGAGAGTCGGTTCCAACGCAGGTATCCGGGTACGCAACAGTCTCGCCATTCTCATCCTTGGTCCAAACGGTTTGACCGAGATATTCCAGATTGACCTGATGGCAGATGCCGGTGCCCGGTGGCACAACGCGGAAGTTTTCAAACGCGGTAGAGCCCCAACGCAGGAATTCATAGCGCTCCTGATTGCGCTCATACTCTCTGACCACATTTTTCTTGAAGCTGTCTGGCCCAGCAAAGCTGTCTACCATAACCGAGTGGTCAATCACCAGATCAACGGGCACTTGCGGATTGATCGCGTTAGCATCCGCGCCAAGCTTCTTGGCCGCATCGCGCATCGCAGCGAGGTCAACAACGGCTGGAACACCAGTAAAATCCTGCATCAAAACACGGGCCGGGCGGTAAGCAATCTCGTGCATCACCTTGCCGCCATTATCGAGCCAGGTCTTGAACGCGGTAATGTCCGCTTTCGTTACTGACGAGCCGTCCTCATTGCGCAACATGTTTTCGAGCAAGACTTTAAGTGAGGCGGGCAGTTTGGAAACATCACCCAAGCCGTTCGCCGCTGCGGCATCGAGGGAGTAGTAAGTATAGTCCTTACCGTTTACGTTCAGCGTTTTACGGGCCTTGAAGCTGTCGAGTGAAGCCATGTGTGGAAGCACCTCTTTTATACGGTTGTACGAACGGGCGCGAGCGTGCGCGAGCGTTTGCCCGTTTCCTATACTGCGACTGCGAAATAGGCAATCGCAGCGATATGCGTCACGTCGCGCGGGTTGTGAGCATTGAGTGAGGCAAGCTTGATTTCGGGTGAGGGCCTGGGCGCGGTGCGGGGCGAACGCGTGCTGTATAGCGGCGTGTCAGTTCGCGCCGATGCGGGCGAGTGCATCTTGCTGCGCGGGGCCAATGGATCAGGAAAAACAACTCTTTTGCGCCAATTGGCTGGTCTGAGCGAGCCGCAAGCGGGCACTGTCTCGCGCTCTACACCGCACCACTGGATTGGCCATACTAACGGCTTAAAAGCGCATGAAACGCCGCGCAGTCATTTGCGGCATTGGACGAAAGTCTGGGGGAGTGATGCCGATATACATGGCGTCTTGCAGCGCATGGCAATGGCGCGGCCAGCCGATGTGCCGTGCCGGATGTTGTCGGCGGGCCAGAAGCGGCGCACAGCGCTGGCGCGGCTTTTATTGGTGGACCGCAAACTCTGGCTCCTGGACGAGCCGTTCAATGCCCTTGATACAGATGGGCAGGCTTTGCTGTCTGAAATGATCAAAGCGCACTGCGCAAATGGCGGCGCCGTGATTGCGGCGCTGCATGGCGATGCGCCGATTGCGGCGAGCCGCGAGGTAGCGTTGTGAGTAGAACCCCACTCCGCTCTGCATTCCGGCAGGCGCTATCCGAAGCTTGGGCAGGCGGCGCTGGCCTCCTCCTTCCGCTCGGCTTTTTCTCCGGCACTGCGCTGCTGACTGTATTTACCGTTGGCGACCAGCCCGAAACGCTGGCGAAAATCGGCCCTGGCATGTTGTGGCTTGCCTTGGCGCTCGCCTCTCTCGTCACGCTTGAACGAATTTTCCAAGCCGATTTGCAGGATGGCGCGCTCGACCTTTGGGCGCAGGAAGAGGAATCCCTCTCGCTTATTGCAGTTGTGAAAGTGCTCGGCCATTGGCTCATTTCGGGGCTGCCGCTTGTTGTGCTCACCCCCCTGATTGGTCACCTTCTCGGCATGGCAACTGACCAATCCCTACCCGCAATGCTGGCCTTTGGGCTAGGGGGCCTAACCTTTTTCCTGTGGGGCGGCGCGGCGGCGGCGCTTTCGGCCAGTGTGGCGCGCGGCGGCCTTTTGATCGCGCTCATTGCGCTACCCTTCTTCATTCCGGCGATAATTTTCGGTACGCTGTCAGTTCAGGAAGGCCTTGTTGGATCGAGTTTCCTGTTCCTTGGTGCTTCTGCGCTGTTCAGCCTGGGTGTCGCACCTGTGGCTATGGGCGCAGCTTTGCGCTTGGCGGCGGACTAGCAGGGCGATAGGAAGACGATCATGTGGTCAATACTCGCCAATCCGCACCGGTTTCTCGGCTTTTCGAAGCCTGCCATACCTGTCTTGCTCACGCTCGGCACAGCTTTGACGGCATGGTCGCTCTATCAGGGGCTATGGATTGTGCCCGTCGATGAGTATCAGGGCGGCGATATTTTCCGCGCCATGTTTGTGCACGTGCCTATCGCCTGGCTGTGTATGGGGCTGTATGTCGGTCTCGCGATTGCCAGCTTTGTCTGGTTCATCTGGCGCCATGAGCTTGCCGATGTCGCGGCGCGCGCAATTGCACCAATCGGTGCAGGCTATACGGCGCTGTGCTTTGTGACGGGCGCAATATGGGGCGAGCCAACCTGGGGCAAGGCGTGGCGCGGAATGATCCTGTATGATAGCCGCCTGATGTCTGTCTTGGTGCTGCTCTTCCTGTTCATGGGCTATATGGCCTTGCGCGCAGCTCTAGAGACACGCCAGAAGGGCGCACGTGCTGGCGCCATTCTCGCAATGGTCGGCATCATCAATATTCCGATCATCAAATTCTCAGTTGATCTATGGAAAGAATCGACGATCCACCAACCCTCAAGCGTCATCCGCGTGGCAGCAGAGACCGCAGCAGAGGGTGAGAAAACGGGTATGGCGCTTGTCTATTTGCAGCCACTATTAGTTGGTTTCGCCGGACAGCTCTTATTTGCGACGGCGTTAATTTTCATGTTGATGCGCGCCGAAATCTTCAACCAGCAGGCGGGTCGCCTGATGGCGAAGCGCTTAAGCGAGGGCTGAGACGATGCCTGAATTTGATAAAAACGCCGCCTATATCTGGACGATTGTCGCCATCGGTTTGATCGTTCCACTCGCACTGGCAGTTTTTGCCGCCGCGCGCGTGTACCTGGCAAAGAAACGCCTTGAACGCCTACGCGGCGACAAAGACTAGTCTATTTTTTCTTCTTTTTCTTTTTCTTGTCGGACTTATCAGCCTTCTTGCCCTTCTTGCCCTTTTTGGCTTTTGATTCGTCCTGTTCACCAGCCATCACCCCGAGTGCGTTAACCACACTTCCCCGGCTTGATTTGCGTAGCCCTTTCAGCAGATGAACGTCGGCCTTTTGTACTTCCGGGGCGGCGTCTTGATAGGCTCTTTCACCTGCCGTTGAGAGCGATACAGCTTTGGCGCGTTTGTCGGATTTCGATACCACACGCTTGATCAGCCCACTTTTCTCCATGCGTGAAACCATGTCAGCTAGTGTTGAGCGATCAATACCGGTGATTTCGACCAGATCAGCCTGGCTCTTATCATCCTGCCCATGCAGAGCAGCAAGAACAGCAAATTGGCGGATCGTCAGCCCTTTGACGGACAATGCCGCCGCTGAGAGATTTACGGCGACTTGCTGCGCGCGGTGCAGCAGGTGTGTTGCAGATGTGTTCAGATCGAACGGCGTTTCACCGACTTGTTTGCCCATCTCGATGCCCTTACGCTTATTCTTCGATTGCCCACCACCTAACCTGCCACATACCGTATGCAGATCAATTCTATTCCCCCATAGCGCGAGAGGCTAACAAAAAGATGACAGACAAGCCTGCGCCTCACTTTACGCTAGAAACACCTGATGGCGACGATAAACAGCGCCGCGTATGTCAGCGCTGTGATTTCATAGATTATGAGAACCCCAAAATCGTCGCCGGGTCAGTCGTCACTAAAGACGGCAAACTCCTTCTTTGCCGCCGCGCCATAGAACCACGCAAAGGCTATTGGACCCTGCCAGCTGGGTTCATGGAACTTGGAGAAAGTGTTGAAGAGGCTGCCGCACGTGAAGCGCAGGAAGAAGCCCTTGCGGATATAAAAATAGAGCGCGTTTTGGCTGTATATTCTGTGCCACGTATTGGTCAGGTGCAAATTATGTTTAGGGCGCAGCTTGAGGGTGATTTCGGGATCGGTCCGGAAAGCTCTGAAGTCGCGCTATTTGATTGGCGCGACATTCCGTGGTCGGAGCTTGCCTTCCCAACGGTCGTCTGGGCCATCACGCATTTTGCCCAAACACGTGATGATGCGGTTTTCGCTCCATTTGCCAATCCGCCAGGGACTGAAGCGCTTACGCGCTAGGGCTCTCAGGCGGCGCTTCTGATGGCTGGCGCAGATGCTTTAGCGTATAGGGAACATTGGCTGCGCCAAATATAAAAGTCACCACCATATTACCAAGCTTCCAATTGGCCCAAACATCTTCCATATCGCGGCTGCCGAACGTTAAACCAAGAAATTCGTAACTTCCTGCGGGGGCAATAGGGATTCCGGCGAATATCAAAGGTGCTTCAAAACCTGGCGCATAATAGCGCCACAAAAACTCGTTCCAGACCGCCATTGCGACAAAGAATAAACCCCAGCGTATAGCCAGAGTATTCCATGCAAAATCCGGAAGGTCGAACACAGAGTCGAACATCACCCTCCAGATATTCTTGCCAAAAGCGATACTGCCAAAAATCAGACCTGCCAGCACTAATTGCTGGATTGTTGGCTTGATATAGAGAAAGGATTTTTCCTGAAGCAGGATACCGATCAGGCCAAATGTGCCGACGATTCCAGCTGAGAATACGAGAAAAAGCGGCACTTTTTCTTTGCGGCGTACATAGCCTAAAACAGCCCACCCCGTTGCCGCGATCAAGACGCCGGTAGCCCAGTAGAGCGCTGTATCACTGCTCGCCCACGTGTCATTCAAGCTTACACGCCGCATGACATTATAGACGATGACAAAGCCAAGAACTGGAACGAGATCACCCCAGATTTGGTTTGCCTTGTCGGCTGCAGTGCCGAGGTCGTTCTTATTATCACTCATGTGGAGTCCTACGCGCCGCTACCGTCTTTGGATGCTAAGCGTCTGTCTCGCAGAAATTGCTGCGCGCCGCCAGCGTTGAGTGTCAGCGCGGCGACTAAGTAAACACCTGCGCCCAATGCGGCTTTCGCAAACAGTTCTGGCCAACTACCCCAGGCCGGGACCAGCGAGAGAGCCGGCCACATAGCGAGAGCGGCCAAAACAATACGCGCCAGTTCACCAAGCGGAAGCGGGAGGGCTACAAGTTTCCGCCCGGCGATTCCCAGAACGAGTAAACCTAATGCGTAACTTGCCAATGTCGCCCAAACAGCCCCCATCAGCGCGAACTGCGGAATCAAAATCAGGTTCAATATGATATTTGCCGCGGCTGGAATCAGCATCAAAAGCGCACGCTGTCCTGTCTTGCGGGTCAGCTGGAAGCTCTCTGAGATATAATGGATCAGTAACCCGTTCAGCAGCCCCGCAAAGGCAATCCACGGAATGATCTGCATCGCCCCTTCGCGTAACCCCGGTCCAATCATGGCTTCAGCCAACGGCCTTGCGACCAGCGCCAGTCCTGTGGCGGCTGGAATACCCAGCCATAACAAAGTTCGGATAAGGCCGCGCGCGGCTTCATGCGCCGCCACTGGTCCAGCGCGGTCATAGGCCGCCATAACCAAGGGTGACCCTGCCATAGCAGCCCAAGCACACAGCAACAGGACCGTTTTGTCGGCAACACCGTACCCTGCGGCGTACTCGCCGACTGCCGCTTCCCCAAGAAAGACTGCGATCAAGAACCGATCCGCGACGCTGAGGACCAGATCCAGCACCAAGGCTGCTGCGATAGGTGCGCCATAGGCCAGATAGGCGCGGCGCTTGGCTTTATCGGTCTCGCCGCCTTTGGCTTGCCTCGACAACCAGCCGCCTTCAGATACAGCCAGCACAGCGCTGACAACGACCATGCCGACAAAAGGTGACGCGGCGCCCAGTCCCGATTGCCATGCGATCAGTGCCCCGAGGCCGAAGCTGGCGAGCAGCCGCGTGGTCTCAATCAAAGCGTAGCGGCGAACATTTTGCGTCGCCTTGTGCGCCTCAAGCGCCATCTGGATCAGTGTATTGAGCGGCAATAGAAGTGCGATCCAGGGCACAATCACCACGTAATCAGACAATTGCCCCAGCGCGGCGCCAAGACAGGCCAGCAAGACCATAGCAACGATCAGACTGCGCCACGTTAAAGATAGCGCCGTGCGGAAATGATCGGGCAATGTCTTCTCGGCATTTGCCTGACCCGCAAAACGATATGCTGCAGCTTCAGAGGGCGTCAGGCTGAGTGTATGGACCAGAACCATCACAGACACCATGAGCGCATAGCGGCCATATTCTTCAGGGCTTAGCAGGCGGGTGAAGACATATACTCCGCCAAAAGCCGCAATGCCGCTTGCAATATGGACAGGCAGATACCCGGCAAGATGGCGCAGCATTTTCATGCACTTCGCCTAGCACGCCATGTGCCAAGGCCAAGTTAAGGCGCAAACTCCAATAGCATCAGCCCTGCAGCGAGTATTGATGCGGCAACAACCCGGCGGCGTGAGAAAGATTCCTTCAAGAACATCGCGCCAAATATTGCGCCAAACACAACGGACGTTTCCCGGATCGCGGTCACATTGGCCGCTTCCGACAATGTATAGGCCCATAGCGCGGCACTGTACGACACGGCGCCAATAACGCCGGCCAGAATACCGGCGCGCAATTGCGGTTTCACATCTCGCCATATATTTGCGCGGCGTGTCACCATCATGGCAAAAGTGATGCCGATCCAATCCAGCAGAAAAAGCCAGACAATAAAGCTACCTCTGCTGCCGGCATCTTCGGCAAGGCGCATGCCGCGCGTATCGGCTACAGCATATGCAGCGATACCAAAGGCCGTCAGAACGGCCCAGAATAGCGCGTCGCGGCGCAGCTTTAAATGCGTGCCGGTTTGGCCTTCCGGTATTGCAAAGGTGAACAAAGCCGCGGTTGCCAGAATCAATCCAGACCATCCCCAAAGGCTTGGAAACTCAAACAGGAAAACGCTTGCCAGCATAGCCGTCAGCAGCGGCGCAAGGCCCCGCATCACCGGGAAGACCAATGATAGATCGCCGCGATGCAGCGAGCGAACCAGCGAGAACTGATAAAACCAGTGCACGATCATGGAGACGCCGAGTGCTAGCCAAACCTCGGGTGTGGGCAGAGGCACAAAAGGCGCGAACGGCAAGGCGCACGCAGCCATAGCCAGCGCCACGACCATCCGTGTCCCCATTACGTCGCCGCCTTTTTTGACGAACACGTTAACCCCGGCAACCGTTATCGCGGAGATTAGACATAGAATGATGGGCAAGGCGCTGGAGGTCATTGCGCGGCCTTGTCAGACTGGCCCAACGTCAGTCAAGTGTTCAGACCCTTGCCTTCGCGTGGCGACTGGCTAAACCCCCGGCCATGCTGACTATCTCTGACCTTGATTTTCGCGTTGAAGCGCGCCCGCTCTTTGAGGGGGCCAGTGCGCAAATTGCGGCGGGCTGGAAGGTGGGGCTGGTGGGCCGAAACGGTACCGGTAAGTCAACTCTTCTTCGGCTTATTCGCGAGGAGGTTTCGCAGCCAACATCGCAATCGCCAATCCGGCTCAATCAAGGCGCAAAGCTAGGCTGGGTAGCCCAGGAAGTTGCAGCCAGTGACGAGACGATACTCGATGTCGTTCTGGCATGCGACGAAGAGCGCCATGCCTTGATGCAGGAGGCCGATACGGCGACGGACCCGGACCGTATTGGCGAAATACACATGCGGCTTGTAGACATTGATGCATGGTCTGCCGAAGCGCGCGCTGCCGAAGTATTGATGGGGCTTGGGTTTACACAGGCAGATCTGGCGCGGCCAACGCGTGAGTTCTCGGGTGGCTGGCGCATGCGCGCAGCGATTGCAGGCGTACTGTTTTCGCAACCAGACTTGCTACTGCTCGACGAGCCAACCAATTATCTGGATCTTGAAGGCGCAGCGTGGCTCGAAGGCTATCTGATCAAATATCCACATACGGTCATTCTGGTTAGCCATGACCGCGATCTGCTCAATCGCTGCGTCACCCACACAATGGCATTAGAGCATTGCCAGCTGACCTTATGCGCTGGCGGTTATGATGACTGGCTGAAACTGCGCGCAGCGAAACTCGCTCAGTTAGAAAGCCAAAAAGCCAAACAAGACGCTGATCGCAAACACTTGCAGGCTTTTGTCGATCGTTTCAAAGCCAAAGCGTCCAAAGCGCGGCAGGCTCAATCGCGCGTTAAGATGCTGGAAAAAATGCAAGACGTGTCGATCCCGATTTCGGAACGCACTACTCCCTTCTCTTTTCCCGTCTCGAAAGACCAATTGGCTCCTCCGCTGCTCGAATTACAGAACGCAGACCTCGGTTATGGAGATGATGCGCTGATTTTACGGGGGGTCGATTTGCGCCTCGACCCTGATGACAGGATCGCGATTGTCGGAACCAACGGGCAGGGCAAGACCACGCTGGTCAAATCCATTGCCCAGCGTCTGCCGCTCATGGCAGGCAGTCGCAAAGCGCCAAAGTCTATTCGTATTGGCTATTTCAGTCAGGACCAGATGGATGAGCTGACCGAGGGCGATAATGTGCTCGATCATGTGCGCCGCGCTTTGCCAGGCGGTGAACCTGTATCTAAACAGCGCGCTGTCGCCGCCGCGATGGGCTTTCCGCATGAAAAGGTCGACACCAAGATTGAGAAGCTATCAGGCGGCGAAAAAGTGCGGCTTCTGCTCGGGCTGATGGCGATGGAAAAACCACATATCCTGATCCTTGATGAGCCGACCTCGCACCTCGACATTGATAGCCGTGAAGCTCTGATCTATGCGCTGAATGATTTTCGCGGTGCTGTTTTGCTCATCACGCACGATGTCTTTCTGGCCGAGGCTACAGCTGATTCACTGTGGCTGGTGAAGGATGGAGAGGCTACACGCTATGACGGAAATCTCAATGATTACCGTAATTTAGTGTTGCAGGCTGACCGGGCTAAAGGCGATGCCAAGCCGCCCCAAAAGGACGATACGAGCTCTGCATCCAACAAGGCGGAGCAGCGCCGCGTTTCATCAGAGACCCGCAAAGCTGCTGCGCCCTTGCGGCGGGCGGCTCAGGAAGCTGAAAAGAAACTGGAAGCGGCCACAGCGCGAATTGCCAAAATCGATGTGGATATGTCTGAGCCCGGCCATGCTTCTGAAAAAATTCAGATCATGATGCGCCGGCGCGGCGAACTGATCGCAGAAGCTGAGCAGGCTGAACTTGAGTGGCTAGAGGCGAGCGAGGCCTATGAGACTGCCACCGCGACCTAGAGCGCGGCTTCAACTGCGCTGACTTCAGGAATATAGGCTTTCAGCATATTCTCGATGCCTTGCTTCAACGTCATGGTCGATGATGGGCAGCCAGCGCAGGCACCGCGCATTGACAAGTGTACCGTTCCGCTTTCGGCATCGAACTTATGAAAAACAATATCCCCGCCATCCTGCGCCACGGCGGGCCGGACGCGCGTTTCGATCAGCTCGATAATCTCGCCAACAATCTCGGCGGTGTCGCCCTCATACTCATCTGCCGAGCCACCAGATTGGCTTTCAGGTGCCGCGCCTATATCCACAGTCATTACAGGCAAGCCTGCAACAAAGTGGTCCATAATCGACGCTAGCGCTAACGGCCGAACATGTTTCCAGTCTGCAGCTTCAGCCTTGGTGATTGAAATAAAGTCGCGTCCTAAAAAGATACGTTCGACGCCAGCAACTTGAAATAAAGCTTGTGCCAGCGGACTTGTGCCGGCCTCATCCAGGCTGGCAAAATCATACGGGCCCATGTCGCCTGTTACGATCTGGCCGGGCAGGAATTTCACCGTATCGGGATTCGGGGTCGGTTCGGTCTGTATGAACATATCTATGGCCTTTCGGGCGCCTATGCTCCCCAGATGTGGCAGACCAGCGTAGGTTTCAAGGTCTGTAAAGTGATTGCGCTTTAGCCAGCTTCGGCAACTGAGATCGGAGTATCAGATTGCACTGTGAGTTTAGCCTGCAGCGCTTCTGTCGCGGTGCGCGCCTCGCTCATATAAAATGCCATGATCGCTGGATGATCAGACAGGAAGCGATTGGTCCCGGATTGGCTGGAGACAAAAACCGGATTGAAATTTGCTGCCCGGTTCCACGCGCGAATTGCGGCATCACGCGCCTCTGCGCTTTCGCGGCTGATGACGAGGTCTTGCTCGCGCCCAATCGAGGCAGCGAGCAGTTCGCCAGCGACATGCGCATGCGCGCGGGCTTCATACACAGCTTCAACATCGGCGCGAGAGGCTGGCCAGCCCTCAACCAGATTGGCGCGGCTAGTCAGCTTGTTTTCACCCCGCGTCGCCCATCCGGCGAAAAGTGAGAGCTCAGCTTGCAGGCTATCGATCCCTGCAGGCGCAGCAGCAAGCCCGCGCGAGAGACGGCCATCATAGCGTTGCAGGGCCTCAGCCGCAGCGTTCAAGCGCGGCACTGCCTCAACATCGGCTTCGGGGGCCAACAGGCGGCCAGCCGCGAGAAGGTCTTTATCAGAAAGCCCTTCGCCATCCCCTGCGATCTCAGCGCTCAGGAGTGTGTGCTCTGAAAGCGCACTGATCAGCCCATCCTGCCAGGCTGGAAGCGCGGTCAAGCGAGCTTGCGGATGCCATATGGCGCGGTCGTCTGCCCAGCCGGGGCCGGTCAACTCGCGGCCCAGAATGGTCACCGCCGTGCCGATCTCAGGCGAGGCCCAGAGATCGAGGTTTGAGAGCTCAACAGTTGTGGAGTCGACATCATGCGACAGCATCATTGCGGTTGGATAGCCGCCGACCAGTAAAGCCACCAAGCCAAGCTTGAGCGTGCGTGTGAAACGCCGCCACATACGTGAAGCGCTCTCCATAAGCGGGCTTGGCTCAGCATCATCAAGGTAGGCGGCAGGCAAATCCGATCCAATCAAGGTGACAACCGGAGAACGCGGGTCGACAGTCGTGTCTTCATACGCCACAGGAAGTTTTTTTGCCGCGCTCATACTCTACCGTCTTTCTGTTGCGTTTACACCACATGACGCAACAATTGTGCCCTTAACAAGGGGTTAAGACTTTAAACTTTCGCAAGGCAAGCCAGTTGCCCTGAAAATAGGCGGAAAAACGCATAAAAAATAGCAGTTAACGCCTATTCGATGATCTCAAAGCCTTCGGGAATCACCGGAATGCTGGCCACTGCGACTGTATCGGTATCAACCACTGCGCCGCGGCCTTCCTCGCGCCTTTCGTAGGCGCGTACCAAAGACATGTAAGGCGGAACATGGGTAATGCCCTGACCTTCAAGCGGGGCTTTGATTTCAAAATGCAGGTGAAAGGTTGTTGGTGTGCCGCCAAAATCATTCGACGCATAGCCAAGCAGTTGCCCGCCAGTGACCGTATCATTCAACGACACTTGCAGCGCCGCCATATTGATATGGATATAGTTGTAGATATTGCCGCTCTCAGTGCCTTTGAGTTGGATATAATAACCGCCAATATACTGGATGATGCCATCTTCAACGGCGACGAGCTTGTGCAATGTGCGCTCTGCTGTAGGGGTCCGGCGCAGTGTATTACAGTCGGCAGCTGTACCGATGCGAATGTCCTGGCCCTGATGGACTTTATTGGTTGGACAAAGCGGTGTGGTCCGGGATTTGGACCGCGTTTCGCAAAAATTATCCTGCCACGGGGCTTCGAAATTGCGCGGGTCACACTGGTCGCCGCCCCCTATGCCCCCGCCAAAACGCCAGACCTGCGATTGCGGGAATGCCGGCGCGGACTCGACTGGAAAGATCATATCCGGCGCATATACGGTATTATCAGGCGCGCCGACGCCAGAGCCTGGGGTCAGAACACCGGGCGGGTAATACTCGAATTTGATCGGCAGCGGTTCTGGTTCTGGCTCTGGATCAGGTGTTACGGGTTCAGGATCAGGTGTGACCGGTTCGTCTTCAACAGGCGTATCAGTTACCGGCGGATCCGCAGGTTCCTCCCCAGTATCGGTTTCAGTGTCTGGTGTCTCGCTCGGCGGAGTATCGCCGTCATCATAGGGGTCGTTCACAGGTGTGAGTGGCGGCGGCGGTCCTGGCGCACCTTCGGGGATATCGGGCGGCGGCTGTCTGCCATCGCCCGGCACACGGACGATATCACAAGCCGATAAAGCCAGCGCCGCAAGGGCAATCAGTCCCCAATGTTTCATTACCGCGTCCCCGCTAGCAGAAGGTCTTGTACAGCCACTTTGGCGTCGTCTTCACTAACACAACCATCACTGGCGCCCTCGGATTTGCAGGCAAACTCAACAAGATACGAGGCACCATAGCGGCTGAATGCAACTTGCGCGCCGGTCATGGTTTCTTCAAACCGAAGCTCAGTATCGCTCGCGGTGCCGGAACGACCGGGCGCGGCGGCCAAACGGTCTGTGCCATTGATAATCATGTCATACGCATCGCCCGGATAGACGGCAAAATAGCCATCATTGAGCGGCCGGAACTGAACGCCATCACTGCCGTCCGATGCAACCGATACAGGCGCTGAAGGTAAGAGAACAGGCACAGGAGGGGCATTCTCGCTGGCGATAGTAAAAGCGTTTTCGTCAGCTGCAGCGCGCGCAGCGAAATCGACGCGCGCCTTTTCCCAATCAATTTCGGCCCGCTGTATGGTCGCAATATTCTCAGGCGCAGGTGCCTTGGGTGTTTCGACCGTTTCAACCTCAGCGGTTTCGACATCGAGTTCACTCACCGGGGCTTCGACTTCAATTTCGTCACCCGGCATACGGATGGGGCCACAGGCTGATAATGCGAGCGATGCGGCGATCAAAATAAGAGCGGATGTTTTCATGGGTTCAGTCTCCGGCGCCCTTTTGGGCGATAGCATCAATGTCAGCATATACGATATTATCCATGCCTTTCAGGGCTTTGAGGACTTGCTGCGGGGTGCGCCCGGCGGGGTCATTGCGGGGCAGGGCGAGAACAAGTTCACCAGAATAGCTGGCGCTGGCGAGGATAAGCCCCTGTAATTCTGGGTGCGGTTTGCTCCACACCGCAAACTTGGCGCGCGACCCGGCCTTATCGCGGCGAAAATTCTTGCAGACATCGGTAATTGCGGGATTGGCATCAAACCTCACAATATAGGTTGCGGCGGCCTGATCGACAGTGGATGCCTGCGCGGTTGTGATCTGTTTCGTCTGCTGTTTGGTCACTTGCGCCCATCCGGGTAACCAACTCGCGCTACCCGTATAGCTTTGCTGGGCGTATGTCGCGCAACTGGCCATGGCGAGCATGCAGCAAAGCGCCGTAAGGCCAAGTTGGCCGCCATGGTGTGGTTTTGGTTTCGCAAGTCTCATCGTGTCCTTCTCCCCCCGGATAACGCTAATCTGACAAGTCTGTTCCCGCCAGATTTAGCAGCCCCGCCCCACATGGACGCAGACATATGTCTGGATCTTCTGCGGTCGGTACAGCGCCCGGATACTGGCTGCAAGAGCCGGTACATTGCGCTTCAGGTACAGAGCTTAGACCGCCGCTGAGACGGGAGACAAGCTCGCTAGCAGTCAATTCCGGGCGTTTCGCCTTGATCAGGGCGAGCGCGGCAGAGACGTGCGGCGCCGCCATGCTGGTACCTTGCTCATAGGCGTAGAAGCATTTCTCAACGGCGGCGCCGCTGACGGGATCGAAGCAATTCTCGGCTGTCTTGGTAGACAGAACACCATCCGGGTTCCCATCGCCATTGTCATCTCGTGACAAATCTCCGCCCGGGGCCAGAATATCTACCGCATCACCATAGTTAGAGTATGGCGCGAGGAAGCCGCGTGCATCACTGCTGGCAACGGTCACCACATTACGGCATCCGGCGGGCGCGAAATATTGCGTTGAAATGCGCTTGTTTCCAGCCGCCGCAACCACGACAACACCCTCTGCCGTGACCGCATCAATTGCATCCTGCATCGAAGCAGGGCAGGCTTTAAACAGGCCGATAGACAGGTTGATAATGTCGGCCGGATTCTCGTTCCACACCTCATTCCCAAGCTCATCAAACTCTGGGATTGTGCCTGCGGCCCAGCGGATAGCGTCATTGATATCCGACAAACGACCGCCGCATCTGCCCAGCGCGCGCACCGGAACGATTTTCACATTCCATGCACCGCCCGCGACGCCTGTGGCATTATTCGTAATGCCAGCGCCAACCGTTCCGGCAACATGCGTTCCGTGGAAGCTGTCAGAAAACGCCCCACGCTCAGGACACATATCGCCCGGATCATTCGGATCATCATCGCGGCCATCGCCATCATTCCCGGTCGCTGGGTCTGTCACCATGTCCCAGCCCTTGGCGACATTTGGCGAACTGGCAATATCGGGATGCGCCATTTCAAGCCCGGTATCGACGACCGCGACGACAACATCGGTTGAGCCCTGGGTCGCTTCACGGGTCCAGAAATCGACAAACCCTGCGCCGCCTGGCGACTGGTCTGAGCCGTCACCCTGATTCCGGAAATGCCACTGCAGATCAAACAGAGGATCGTTCGGTGTGACGCTGACCGTCGTCGCCGTGCCGCTATCACCGCCTGGAGTTCGGATCATTTGATGGTCGAACAGATAGTCTTTCTCGACATATTCAAACTCACCAGACGCCTCCAAATCCTGAATGACACAATTCATTGCATAGACCGCATTACCGGCCCGCGCCTCATTCTCATTACATCCGGCTTCGGTTTCCACGGCGAAAGTTTGCTGCGACATGCTTTGCGCTGTGAACGCGGTTGGGCTCATCGCATCGGCGCCAATTTCGATCACCATCTGGCCGGTGCGCGAACGCTGAATACTGGCGGCAACACCGTATTTGTTGGCGGCTTGAATCATCCTGTCTTCAGCCATGAGTTGCTTTTGCAGCGTGTCCTCGCGAAGCGTCAGCGCGCGTTTTGCAAGCTCTGGCGGCAATTGCGGCATGGCCTGAATTTTTTCTTCACGCGTGGGCGGCGGCGGCATAACCCGCAAGGACCGTGTTTCGGCAATGCCTTCATTCACGTTGCGCTTACGCTGGATCTCCTCGCTGAGGCGGCGGCGCGGCAAGGCTGTACCTTCTCGCTGCATGCTGAGCGAGCGGGTTTGTGATGGCGCTGTCGGATCGATCACCGCTACTTTGGTGCGGCCTTGTTCAAACTTTTCGATCTTGCTGATGACGGTCAGGTCTTCTTCAGCTCTGGCCGTTGTTTCCTCATCAAGGATGACGATCTTGGCTTCGGGCAACTCATCGGTAACGATCGTGTCGGCCAATTCTGGTTCGGCCATGACCTGCGCCATGGCAATCGTCGGCGCGAGATCACGTGGCTTGGCGACAATTGAGCCAATCACGAAGCGGCGTGGTTCGCCCTCAGGCTCTGAAATCTCTGCCTGAGCCAGGATGCTGCCAGCCATGGCGCGGGCTTCAAGCGGAACATTATCCAACCGTTTGGTGGCGGCTCCATCGCCCTCACCGAGGATCTGATCAAGTACAGCGCCTCCGAGTTTCTGGGCACGTTCTGTGCGTTCTGATTGGCGGTCGCAGGCGGCCAATCCAAGTAAGGCAAGACCTGACAAACCGAGTGTGATGGCCTTCAGGCGGGTGTGGTGTGACGTCATTCTACTGTCCCCTCGCGGTGTATCGAGTAGGACTATCTTAACCATATGACCAAGATGTGGCGAGTAGATTATACGGTATCGATTGCGCCGAGTGCGCGACCGACCACTTCACCGGCGGCATGAATGGCCTCACGTGCAGCGACGGAAACCGCTGTCATGTTCATGAATCCATGCACCATGCCGGAATGCTCGCGGATCGTGACGGGGACTCCATGCGCGCTTAACTTGGCGGCATAAGCCTGCCCTTCATGCTTGAGTGGATCCCAGCCGCACAGCACCATATGGGCGGGCGGCAGACCGGCAAAATCGTCATCATCTGCAAATAGCGGCGAGACGCGCGGGTCCATCCGGTCCGTTTCATTTTCGATATAGCTGTCGCGGAAATAGTCAAACAGGTTGGGCGAAATGAAAAAGCTACCTTCTTGGAAAGTGAGCTTTTGGGCTCTGATATCGACAAACTGAACCAGCGGATAAAGCAGCAACTGGAAGGCAGGCATCGCGCCGCCAGTGCGGTTCATCTCTTGCGAAATGAACGCCGCAAGATTGCCCCCGGCACTATCGCCTGCCACGGCTATCCGGTCTGGATCAAAGCCGAGAATATCGCCGCGCTCGGTCGCCCATTTCCAGGCTGCAGCGGCATCCCTATGCGCCGTCGGGAAACGGCTTTCAGGCGCAAGGCGATAGCTGATTGATAGCACGCGGCACCGCGAACCAGCCGCCAGTCTGCGGCAGACGACATCATGCGAATCCAGATCGCCCAGTACAAATCCGCCGCCATGGAAGAACAAGATAGCGGGTGCCGGACCGACCCCGGCTGCAAGCGGCGTATAGAGGCGTGCAGGCAAATGGCCATCGGCGCCGTCGACGACAAGATTTGAAATCTCTGCAAGTTGCGGCAAGTCGCGCTCAACAGACCGGCTGGCTCGAAAGAAGCTCTTGCGCAGCTTGTCTGCAGTCGTCTTCCAGTCCGGCCCGTTCCAATCCAGTTCGGGGACTTTCAGTTTTTGCATAAAATCGCGGAAAGTATCATCAAAAGCCATGGCGGCGACCATGCCCGTCTTTCATGATGATTTAAAGGCAAGTTTTTGACTGGAAGGTCTAACCCGCAAATCCTGACATCAGGTCTTCAAGTTCGCCGCTTTTGACCTGCCGGAACCCTTCAGACCACAAGCGACCACGGGTTCCCGGCGGCAGGGATTGCAAGGCATCAATGCCCGTAACGCCAAGACGACAGAGGTCGAGACTGCGCGCTGCACGCATCGCCGATGCCTTATCGCTGCCTTGCATCGACATGATTTTGACGATCTGTGGATCGGAAATCAGACGCAGTGTCAGGCCTTGCAGCGCTTGCTCGTCTTTTGCTGAAAGCCGCCCATGACGTACAGGATTGGCTTTGGCATCTTCGATCGCATCTAATATCTGTGTATTGAATTTGACGCCCCACTTGTAGCCCGCGCTGTCATAGCCAAACTCACCGAGCACCATGCGCTGTATTTTGAGCGGGTTTTCGTCGGCAAGCTTTTCGTAGAATGCGCCTTTGCAATACTTTGATCGTGAGCCAGCCATTTTACGAAGGCCGGATTTAAATTCGTTCAGCATGGCATCGAAATGTTTGACGTCTGCTCTGGCAAGATGGCGGGCATTGCTGAGCATATCTGTGCTGAATGATTCCATGACAATCATGGCCAGCTCGTCCTTGCTTGCGCGATCATCGAGCGCGGCGCTGATGTCCGCGTCGAGCTGATCGGCGGCGCGCGGTGAAACACGTGCAAGTGTCACGACATAATCGCGGGTAATCGGATCGTCGAGCTTGGCGAGCAGCGGTGTGTCCTGAGCCTGGGCAAGGCCCGGTACATTTGGCGAGCTTTTTTTCGATCCATTTGGGGCCATCAAGACACCAAAGAATGCCAGTCCAACCACCGCAAAGGTGATGCCGCCAAAGATCAATGTCGACTTTGTGCCGCCGCCTCGTGCATCATACATGCAAACGCTCCAAGAATTCCGCCTGCTGTATTATCTGCAACACAAACCCTGCGAAAAGGTTAGTTAATCGAAATTCGTGTTAACGGCGCGGAAGAATATTGACCTTGAATCAAGTAATGAAGAAATAGTCTGTCACACGGGCGATGACATAGGGTGTATTGCCGTAGAATATTTCCGGTAGAAGGTCAGCCCAGATACGCCCGCGATGAGATGAAGGGATACGCGCCGACAAATCTGCGGCCGTTATACCGAGCCGACACACATCTATAGCTTCGATAACCTCGCGCATTTCGCGATAGCCTTGCCCTTCGGCTTGAGAGAAGTTTGCAATCTGTAATGCCAGCGCCCACTGGGACGCGCCAACCTCCATACCTTTCTGCTGCAGGGCGGCCTTATCGAGCCGTGTTAGTCTGCCGTGAGGCACTGGATCGCGGCGGGCGCGGTTCGCAGCGGTGAGAATGAGCTCGCCCCATTCCAGCGCCCAATCATAAGCCGCGCTCTTATACGGAAACTCACTCAGAAGCGCGGTAACCATATCGGTGGGTTCGCGCTTTAACAGTGTTTCAACCTCAACTGCCTGGCACCATGGCGACTGGGATTGCTTGAGGTGTTCCAGCCCCGCGCCCACATGCAGCACAATGGCATCATAGTCACTGACATGCGCATTTCGCAGGTCAAGCGCGTTAGTTTTAAGCTGCGCCAGCAAGCTGCGTAGGACGAGATGCGCCAAGTCTGCCTCGCTTGCCCCGCCTTCTATGGCGCGGCTCGCCTCAAGGCGTAGCATTTGCGCAGCGATAGGGGCGTTCCTGTCGAGGCTGCGAAGATACTGGGTTGTCGCGCGATCGGACATCAAGGCTTCAAGCTGCGGCTGGGCCTGTTTAGAGGGGGTGTCTGCGATCAGTGCCGGGCTGCGGGCGGCAAATCCTAGCGCCATCAGAACGATAAGAACTGAGGAGCCGAGAACACTCAGGCCTACTCGCAGTCCAACGCGCTTTTCACGTCCAGCAGGCATGGCTGTCTCCTTTACCTGATACCTACCGTAGCGCACAGGTGTAGCTTGACAACGAATCATAGCCAGAGTACTTTGCAAATCAAAGTGAAAGGAATATCTATGACTCAAGCTAGTGTGGTCGATGACCTGACATATATCCGTGACCTCGCCGAGGCAGGACAATCCGCACCTCTTTTGGGAGGGCGCTTCTTGGCATGGTGGGGCCTTATCGCGACCCTCGCTTATGCTGGCCATTACGCGATTATCAGCGGAAAGATCAGCGCCCCGGACACGGCCCTGATATGGCTTTGGGGCAGTTTCTCAATTGTCGGGCCTGCAGGTTATTTCCTCTTGGTGCGCACACTCTCAGGCAAGCCCGGTACGGCGTCGGTAGGTAACCGGGTCGAAGCGACCGTCTGGATGGCGGGTGGGTTTGCGCTCTTTGCCTATTTTGGGGGTCTCATCACCCTCTCGGTTTTTGACCAGAGCGCCTCGAGCGGGTTTGAATATTCCTTGCCTGTGGTCTTCGCAGTGTATGGGATCGGGCTTCTGACATCCGGGTTTATGGGCCGCGAGAAAGTGCTGACCTATGCGGGATTTGCCGCTTTGGCGTTTATTACAATTTCAGTCTGGTTTAGCGGCTCGGCTGAGGCGTGGGCCGTTGCGGCCGCTGGCGTCTTGCTAACTGTTCTGGTCCCCGGCCTTGTCCTGCTGCGGCGCGAGCCTGCCAGCATCGTATAGGGGCGAGCATGTCAGATACAGAAAACCCCTTTGATCACAGCGCGATAGATGATGTCATTCATGGCCGATTGCGGCTTGGAATCATGGCGTACCTGACAGCCGCTAGTCCGGCGATCTTTGGTGAGCTGAAAGCCAAGACAGGGGCAACAGATGGCAACCTCTCGACCCATCTGCGCAAGCTCGAAGACGCTGGATATGTGCGGCAAGAGAAGCGCTTTGTCGGCCGCAAGCCCCAGACACGCGTGTTCCTGACAGAAACTGGGCGCGCCGCGTGGCTAGCCTGGATCAGCCGTATGGAAAGCCTGATGAGGGCGGCCGAATAAGCTGTTATCTGAACCGAAGCTGAAGCTGCGCCTGTCGCCCCGTTCAGGCGCGCTTGTTTAAAGTCCATCCATGAGTTCTTATTTATGGAGGGATTTCCCCATGCTCAAAACATTCACCAAGGCGGCTCTGACCGCTGCACTCGCCGCGATTGTGTTTACCGCTCCAGCGCTGGCAGATAGCTATAAAAGCAGGGGTTATGGTTCTTCTGGCGCCGCTGTCGTGTTCAAGGATCCTGGCTTTCGCGGCGCGTCCATGTCGATTGACGGCCCGGTCGCCAACCTCGCGCATCGACGCTTCAATGATACAATTTCGTCGGTTCAGCTGAATGGATCGTGGGAGCTGTGTGTCGATCCGAATTTCAGGGGTCGCTGTGAGATTGTGAATGGTTCTGTCCATCACCTCAGCACGTTCCGCCTGAACGATAATATTACATCCATGCGCCCGGTAAATGGCCAGACACGGCGTGGTAATCGTGATTATGACCGCGGCCAGCGCCAATACGGCAACAATGACTATCGCGACAATGATCGCGGGCGCGATGCCGCCATCCGCCTGTTCCGCGATCCGAACTTTCGCGGCGAGTCGATCGGCTTTGATGGGGCTGTGGATTATCTGAAATACGCTGATTTTAATGATCGTGCGAGTTCGATCATCGTCAGGTCCGGTCGCTGGGTGGTGTGCGAAGATCCGAACTATCGTGGTCGCTGCGAAGTCGTCGAAGGCCGGGTCGGTGAATTAAACTGGATTCGCCTGAATGACCGTATTTCGTCGCTACGCCCGTATTCGCGCCGCGATGCTCACTTGCTCGACCAACGCCGCGACTATGGCAGCAATGATGGCTATGGGCGCTATGGCAATGACGACCTTTATGGCGGTCCGCATACCGTTGGCTATGGCAACGACTATCGCGGTTATAATCGCAGTGTGACGTTTAACGATCCAAGCGACCGCTTCGGACGCCCTATCGCAGCGCACCGCGGCAATGCCCTCGCCTTCTGTCAGGAGAACGGGTTCAGCCGGGTTGAAGAAGTCGAAACCTCGCGGCGCGGCTATCTCGATTGCGTGATCTGCTCGCGCTAGACAGCGTCGGCGCGCAGGCCCCCGCTCCCTTCAAAAGGGTCATGCTCAGCCACCAAATGCCCCGGAGTGACTTCGATCAGCTTCGGGGCATATTGCATGGCATCACCATCATCGATCACTTGCGATTTCAAAAAGCGTAAGGGCGCGCGGCTATCCAGCGGGCTTGGCAAATCGCCTTCCAGCTTGACGCGTTCGCGGGCACGTTCATGCTTCGGGTCAGGGCTGGGCACCGCAGAGATGAGCGCCCGTGTATAAGGATGGCGCGCCTCCTCATAAATCGCTTCACGGCCAGCCACTTCGACCACTTTGCCGAGATATAGCACCATGACACGGTGACTGATCTCGCGCACGACTGACAAGTCATGGCTGATAAAAATCATCGCCAGTCCGAACTCTTTTTGCAGTTCAATCAACAGGTCCACGACCTGCGCCTGGACTGAAACATCCAGCGCTGAAACTGCCTCGTCACAGACCAGCAATTTAGGCTGCAGGATCATAGCGCGGGCAATCCCGACACGCTGGTTCTGGCCGCCTGACAGTTCGTGTGGGTAGCGGTTGATCATCGCCGGATCGAGCCCTACGCGCGGCAGGATTTCACGCACTTTGGCTTCACGTTCAGCTTTGCTCAGGCTTGCGCCATGCACCGTCAGCGGCTCGGCAATCGAGGTGCCAATGGTCATACGCGGATCAAGCGAAGCCATTGGATCCTGAAACACGATTTGTAAATCATCGCGCAGTGCATTCATTTCCGTGCGCCCGGCCTGCGAAATATCTTTGCCCATCCACGCGACAGTGCCAGCTGTTTGCGGCACCAGCTTCAAGACGGCCCGCGCGAGCGTGGACTTGCCGCAGCCGCTTTCGCCGACCACGCCCAGCGTTTCACCGGGGCGCAGGTCAAAGCTGACGCCATCAACGGCTTTCAAGGGTTTCGTCTTCCCGAATAGCCCGCCGCCAATATTGATCGGGAAGTGAACTTTCAGATCATCGGCGCGCAGCAATGGCTCTGTTTCGGGCGCGGGCGCAGCGCCCAGAGACGGGCGCCCTTCGCGATTGGGCTGGTCAATGCGAGGCACAGCGTCGAGCAGCATCCGGGTGTATTCATGCTGCGGATTGTAGAAAATATCGTCAATCCCGCCCGTTTCGACAATCTCGCCCCGGCGCATCACCACGACACGGTCACACATCCGGGCCACCACACCCATATCATGCGTGATCAGCGCAATTCCGGTTCCGGTTTCGCGCTTCAAATCATCCATCAGGTCCAGAACCTGCGCCTGTACAGTAACGTCAAGCGCCGTTGTCGGCTCGTCTGCAAGCAGCAAACGCGGCCCGCACAGCATGGCAATGGCCACCATCACCCGCTGGCGCATTCCGCCGGAAAGCTCATGCGGATACTGGTCCATACGCCGCCGCGCTTCTGGAATACGGACATGTTCCAGCCAATCGACACAGGTTTTTATCGCCGTTTCGCCGCGCTCATTCTTGTGCAGACGAAGGACTTCCAGCATTTGCGCGCCAACCGTCATGTGCGGCGTCAGGCTGGTCAGTGGATTCTGGAAAATCATCGACATCTGGTCGCCGCGAATTTTGCGCAGCGTCGCTTTATTTGCGGTCAGCATCTCTGTGTCGTTAAACATCACCGAACCTGTGGCTGCGCCATTATCGGCGAGTAGGCCCATCGCGGCGAGGACGGTTTGGCTCTTGCCCGACCCACTCTCGCCAACAATCCCAAGGCATTCACCTGCCGACACGTCAAAACTGGTACCCTTCACCGCATGCACAGCGCCGTCCGGCGTATCGAAATCAACTTTCAGGTCGCGCACGCGCAGAATCGGTGTTGTCACAGTGGATTGGCCCTTATGGTGAGAGCGTTACATGGGCGCAAGAGGCGCGTCCTTGTCAAGCTGTGCCGGCAGCCATGTGAACATAGTTGCATCACATTCGGCGTGTTAAACAATACAAACGACAAAAAGGGACGCACATGGCACATCAGCTTTCAGGTTTACTTTCAGTAGTGTTGAGTCTTGGCCTTGCGGCCTGCGCGACGCCGGACGCAAACTCCCCCGAACCCCAAAATGAGGATATCGCCATCACCGCAGACCCGCAGCCACTCAGCGATACACTGACAGGCGCTTGGACACTGGTTGCGGCAGATGGCCTTGAGGTCCGGCAAGTCTTGCTCGACTTTACCCAAGCGGGCTACCGGCTGAATGCGGGGTGTAATTCGATGGGCGGTCAAGCCAGCCGTCTGGGAACAGATGGTCTCAAAATAGACCCCGGCATGAGCACGATGATGGGATGCCCAGACAATTATGAAACGCTCGTACAGGCGCGGCTGACAGGCACAACCCGCTTTGAGGTGTCGGACAAACGCCTGACGCTTATAAACGCAGACGGCGCATCGCTGATATTCGAACGCCCGCCCGCGCCAGAGCAGCTCAGCGGTACATGGAAAGTCCTCGCGCTGAACCTCAATGGCGGTGTTGTCAGCTCCGCCCATCAGCCTGTCCAGACTGTCACCTTTGAAGCCGGAAACCTGACGGGAGGCGACGGCTGCAACCGGGTTGGAGGCACCTATACGATCAGTGATGAAACCATTGCTATCTCAGACCTGTTCAGCACACGGATGGCTTGCCAATGGCCAGACGGCCATGCATGGGACCGCGCGTATAAGGACGCGCTACGGAATGCGCGCAGCATCTCTTGGCGCGGCACCGCGGTTGAGCTTCGAGATGAAGCGGGCGCCTTGCTGATGCGGCTTACCCAGTAAGGGTCAGGCCCTAGTCTCCAGATACCGCAAGTGCTTTAGCCCAGCAGCGGCATAGATCGCATCCAGCGCCTCTTGCTGGCGCAGGATCATGTCGCCTTCGGTGGGTAGAGGAGAGCTAGATGCCAGCGCCTCTACAATTGAGGCTAACTGCCATGTGTAAGTGGTGATGGGACTGATTTCAGCCTCACGACCCGAACTACTTGTCAGCCGCGCGCCCATATGCGGCGCCAGCGGGTTGATAAAAGTGATCTCACCTTTTGTGCCAATAATCTTCAGATCGGCGCGAAACGGCTCATCCACTGCCATACTTGACTTCAAACGCGCAGTAGCACCGCTGGCAAAACCAAGTTGCGCCTGCATGGTTTCATCCACGCCCACTGGCGTCAGGGTCGCCTGCGCCTCGATTTGTATCGGGGCTTCACCAATAACCGTCAGGGCCCAATGCAGTGGATAGCAGCCAAGATCCATCATCGCGCCGCCGCCCGTTTCGATCCGGTGGCGAATTTCGCTGCCATCATCCTTGATCCCGACATTAAACGCCGCCTCGACCTCACGCACCTCGCCAATCTCACCAGCTGCAAGCCACTTAAGACACGTCTTGAAAGCCGGATGATAACGGTAATGGAAGGCTTCGATCAGCCGTTTGCCGCTTTTCTGCGATGCGGCGAGCATCGCCTGCGCCTCAACCACATTCATCGCAAGCGGCTTCTCACACAGCACATGCTTACCCGCTTCCAGCGCCTTGATCGTCCAGGCAGCATGTAAATTGATCGGTAGTGGGTTATAGATCAGGTCGACATCTGGCGCATTGATGACCTCATCATATGTATCGTAAACCGCGTCGATATCATGCTTGTCAGCATAGGCTGCCGCGCGATCCCGTTTTCGGGCGGCAATTGCGGCGAGCCGCGTTTGCGGAATGACCTTGGCCGGTTCGACCACCGCTTTTCCGGCTATCCGGGCAGCGCCCAGTATCCCAATTCCAACTATCGCCATGACTAACTCCTGCCCTCTGTCGACGAACAATTAACAACACCTCGCCTATTGTTAATACATCACTGCAGGATAGGGGGCTTCACGTCACGTTTCCGCCCAATTCTGCCCCGATATGTGACGCCAGATTGAATCCGGGGTGAGACGCCCCCCTGAAACCATGGATGGATGACAGAGAATGGAAGAACAAACCCTCGCTGAGGTCGCACCCGTCGCCACCTATTCGATGATGGAATTGCTGGCCAAGGCTGACATTATCGTCCAGCTCGTTCTGGTTGCCCTCTTGCTGGCCAGTATCTGGTCGTGGGCCGTGATTACCGAGAAGACATTTGTCATCGGCAAGGCCCGCAAGAAGGCCAAAGCCTTTGAGGATGCGTTCTGGGGTGGTCGCGGCGACGAGTTTGAAATGCGCCCCGGCCAGACGCCGGATAATGCTGGCGCGAAACTGTTCGCTTCAATCTCACGTGAATGGCGGGATGCCAGATCGGTCGCCCCGGCTGAGCATAGTGCATTGGTCTCGCGGGCCGAGCGGTCGATGCGCGCCGCTATTGACCGCGAAGTTGACCGCGCAGGCGGCGGCCTCGGCGTGCTTGCCACGATTGGCTCTGTGTCTCCCTTTATCGGTCTGTTCGGAACGGTATGGGGCATCATGAACGCTTTCCTCAACATTGAAGCCAAGCAAGACCCCAGCCTCGCGGTTGTTGCCGGACCGATTGCCGAAGCGCTGTTTGCGACCGGCATGGGCCTCGTGGCGGCGATCCCGGCAGTTATTTTCTACAATAAGTTCTCCGGCGATCTGAACCGTTATGCTGACGCGCTTGATTCGTTCAGTCAGGATATTTTGGTTCGCCTGTCGCGCCGCGCCAGTGACGGAGGTGCCTGATGGCCGCACTTGGACCAGGTGGGGGCCGTCGCGGGCGTCGCTCGCTGAATGCTGAGATTAACGTCACGCCGTTCGTGGATGTGATGCTGGTGCTGCTGATCGTGTTCATGATCACTGCGCCGCTGCTGACCAAGGGCGTCGATGTCGTTCTGCCCAAGGCGGCTGCGAAAAACCTGCCTGCGCCAACTGAGCCGCCGCTCTCGGTTAGTGTTGCTGCCGATGGTAGCGTCTACATTCAGGAAACTCTGATCAAGCGCGAAGAGCTGACCGCCAAACTGTTCGCCATAACCGGCGAGGGCTACGAATCGAAAATCTATGTCCGCGCCGATACAGCGGTAAACTATGGCGATGTCATGGACGTGCTGACGCGCATGCAGTCGGCAGGCTTTGTGAATGTCTCACTCGTCACCGATCCGAAATCCCAGATCAAGGTAGAGCGCTAGCCGATGATTAAGGGTCTGCCTGCTTCTATTGCGTTCCACGCCGCGATCGTGGGCGTCGGCTATGTCAGCTGGCCTTTCATGACCGCGACGGTGCAGACTGATTCTGAGTCGATAATCGTACCGATTGATCTGGTTGACCTTGGCGCGTTCAATAATATCGCACCGGTGCTGACGCCTGAGCCAGAGCCGCAAGAAGAGATCGCGCCGGAAGTTCCCGAGGAAGAGCCCGAGCCTGAGGAGGTGCCGGAACCTGAACCCGATCCGGTCGATGAGACCCTGCCGGAAGACGAGATAGAAACGGCGGCATCGCAAGCGGCTGAAGAAGAACAAGCGCCGGAAGAAGTTGTGACTGATCTCGACGCTGAGCCTGAGCCACCTGTAGAAGAGCCGGAACCCAAGCCTGAGCCAGAAAAACCCAAACCAGCTGTGCGTAAGGATGATCCTTTGGATGATTTCCTGAACGCAGCAGACAGCACATTCCAGTCCGAGCGCCAGACCCGCAAGCGTCAGCCCGAACCAACACCGAAGCGAAAGCCTCTACTCGAAGATACACCGCCCAAGCCGCAAGAAGTTCGCCCCGGCGCTGGCGAGCGTACGGCGAATACAGCGCGGCTGGAATCAATTATGTATAGTCGAATACTGCCCTGTTGGGATGGTGTTTCAGACCAGCCCAATCCGGAAAAATTGAATGTGCAGATGAATCTCGTTTTGAAAAGAGACGGGACTGTCGACGATTTACGCCTTGTCAGTCCGGGTCGCCGTCCGCTCGGGAACTCGCCAATGGGCACAGCTGTTGATCGGGCACTGAAGGCTGTCCGGAAATGTCAGCCTTATAATCTGCCAGACGATGATTATGCCGAATGGCGCGAAATAAATGTCAATCTCGGCCTTGCCTTTACGCCGACAAATAAGAAATGAACCAGGAGAGACCTGCCATGATGAAACGACTATTCGCCGCGCTTGCCCTCGGGCTTGCGGCCCTGGTGCCCGGCGCTGCCGCGCAATTGGAGGTCAATATTGCCGAGGGTGTGCTGAAACCCACGCCAATCGCCATCCCGGATTTTGAAGCCAATGGTGTCGATCCCGCCATTGCCCAGCAGATCAGCGAGGTCGTGCGCAACGATCTGGAATCAACGGGCCTGTTCACGGTCGTGCCGAATGAGGCGCATATCCAGACCGATCTCAATATCGAAGTTGCGCCGCGTTTTGCCGACTGGAAAATCATCAAGTCTGACGCGCTCGTCGTCGGCTCGGTTGAGCAACTTGAGCGCGATGGTAATCAACTCCTGCGCGGCTCGGTTCGCATGTGGGATGTCTATGGCGAAGAATTGATGCGGTTCGAAGATTCGCGCGGGCGTCAGGTGTCGGGCCGCCGTTTCACAACTACACCGGAAGATCTGCGCCGGATTGCCCACAAGATCTCCGACGCGATTTATTCGCGCCTGACGGGTGAAAGCGGCTATTTCGACACGCGTATCGTCTATATTGCCGAGACCGGCCCGAAAAATCGCCGTATTAAGCGTCTCGCCATCATGGATGCTGATGGTGCCAATGTGCAATATCTGACCAATGGCCTATTTACAGTGCTAACCCCGCGCTTCTCACCGGAAGCCCAGCAGATCACTTATATGTCCTATGAGGGCGGCATGCCGCGGGTTTACTTGTATGATTTGCAGCGCGGACGTCAGGAAGTGCTCGGCAATTTCCGCAATATGACCTTTGCCCCCCGCTTTTCCTATGACGGCACGTCGGTCCTGCTGACACAGGCCACAAACGGTAATTCTGACGTCTTCATCCGTAATCTCAGCACGGGTGAAACACGCCGCCTGACCGATCATCCAGCGATTGATACATCGCCTTCCATGTCGCCAGACGGACGTCAGGTCGTGTTCAATTCAGATCGCGGCGGCAGCCCGCAGCTTTATGTGATGAATGCTGACGGCTCGACCCGTACCTGCCCATCGGGTGGCCGCGATGTCGCCTGCCGGATCACGTTCGGTCAAGGCCGTTATTCAACCCCGGTCTGGAGCCCGCGCGGCGACCTGATCGCTTTTACCAAACAAACGCGCGGTAAGTTCCATATCGGTGTCATCGGCATTGATGGTCAGGGCGAGCGTCTTTTGACAGAATCCTACCTCGATGAAGGGCCGGATTGGTCGCCAAATGGCCGCGTCGTGACATTTTTTCGTGAACGTGCGCCGGGCGCTGCCCCAAAGCTCTGGTCAGTTGATCTGACCGGGCGCAATCTACGTCCATTGCCAACACCGACAGATGCGTCTGATCCGGCTTGGTCGCCATTGTTGCCGTAGAATTGCTATTAATTCATGCCATGTGTGTTAGTTTACTGGCGAATCGAGAGTATAAGCCGCCGAAATGGCCACGAAGTTGACAAATTCTGTGCCTAAAGCGCCCAAGTTGAAATTAGCAAGGAGTATAAATATGCGTCGTTTAGTAATGACTACTGCGTCTCTGGGACTTTTGATTGGAGCTGCGGCGTGTTCGTCCACTCCGCCACCTGCCCCAGTTGAAGAAGCGCCAGCCCCGGTCGAAACACCGGCACCTGTTGTCGTTGAGCCGGTTGAAGAAGCCCCAATGGCGGTGGTTCCATCGGGTCCAGCAGCTGGTTCACTGGCTGACTTCCAGGTCAATGTTGGGGATCGCGTCTATTTCGATCTCGACCAGTATCGTCTGGCTTCAGATGCACAGGAAGTTCTCAAGCGTCAGGCTGCATGGCTTGCCTCATACCCGAAAGTGAACATCCGCGTTGCTGGTAACTGCGATGAGCGCGGGACACGCGAGTATAACCTCGCCCTCGGCGAGCGTCGTGCCTCAATCGTCAAGAACTATCTTGTCGACCTTGGTGTTGACCCAGCCCGTATCGAAACCGTTTCTTACGGTAAAGAGCGTCCACTGGCGGTTGGCTCTGATGAAGCTGCATGGGCTCAGAACCGTAATGGCTTTACCCAAATCATTTCAGGTGCTGGCAGCTAAAACCTGACTGCAAAAACTGAATAAGACCCGGCCGGGTGCCACATTTTGGCCCCGGCCGTTTCGTATTTATCTTTTCGTCCCAAACTTTCGCGGAGTTTTCCAGCATGATGCGTCAATCCCTGGCCCTCGCCCTCGTATCCCTTTCGCTCGCCTTTTCGGCTCCAGCGGAGGCACAAAGACGTGGCGCAGAGATAACCCAAGGTATGACCAGCGCTGATTTTGCTGCGACGGCAGAAACCCTTCGCGCGCAGAATGCCGAACTTGGGGCCCGTTTGACGGGGCTTGAATCAGACCGCGCTGAACTCAGCGGTGAAGTCGAGACTCTGAAATTCCTGCTCTCGCAATCACGCGACCAGATCAATCGTATGCAGGAAGACGATGCTGAGCTTGATCGTCTGATTGGCCGTCTTGAGGACAAGCTGGACTCTCAATCAGCGCAAATCCGGTCCCTCGAAGCGCGCCTTGATGACGTTGAATCGGCGGGCGTGGTGATGAGCGATGAAAATTTTGATGTCGCCAGCGTCGATACGGCGTCAGAGGCCGAGCCTGTGGTGACAACAACGACAACAACGGGGCCGACTCGTATTGTCCGGCGTACAACGGTCCAGCCATCTGAGGGTGAAACATCAAACGGGCTTCCCCAAGGCTCGCTAGGAACGATTTCCGCGTCCGCTCTGCCGGGTGAAGCAGGCCCGCTCTTTGCCGAAGCCAAGTCGCGCCTCTTGCAGTTCGATTATGCCGGCGCTGAAGCCGCATTCCGCTCTTTTCTCGATCAGTTCGGCGATGACCAGCAGGCTGGTGAAGCGCAATACTGGCTCGGTGAAGTCCTGTTCCAGCAACAGGCTTACGCCGAATCCGGGCAGGCTTTCACGACCATGATCCGCGAATATCCCGACGATCCGCGTTCACCTGAGGCGCTGGCAAAACTGGCCCGTTCAATGCGGCTTGTTGGGGATACGGATAAGGCTTGTAACGCTCTTGATATTCTGCCGAGCCGTTATCCAGAAGCCTCTGGCGTGACCAAAAATCTCGCGGCAGGTGAGCGCGTCCGGTCTGGCTGCGATAGCTAAAGTGCTGGCGCGCGTAGAGGATCATCTTGCCGCGCTGCTTGCCGCCTACAGTCCCGATCCCAAAACACCGATAGGCGTTGCCGTCTCTGGCGGCAGCGACAGTCTTGCGCTTTTGCATGTTGCGGCCTCGGCGCATCGCCATGTACACGTCTTCACGGTCGATCACCGATTGCGCCCCGAATCTGCAGATGAAGCACGTTGGGTTGCAGAGCAGGCCAATGCTCTTGGTCTGCCCCATAAGACGCTCAGCTGGAAAATGCCTCGGCCCGGTCAAGCCGCAGCCCGTGATGCGCGGTATCGATTGCTCGCCGAGGCCGTGCGTACGGTGGGGGCGCGTGTTTTGCTGCTTGGGCACACATTTGATGATGTGCTCGAGACCGTCCTCATTCGTAAACGCCACAAGGCACCGCTGGATCAGCTTGCGGGACCGATGCCTGCTGCGCCTTGTCCCGTTTGGCCAGAGGGGCGAGGCATGACGCTATTGCGGCCTTTGCTTCAGCTTCGCCGTGAGACGTTGCGCGACAGTTTGCGTACCAAGAACGTAGCGTGGATCGAGGATCCGAGTAATGACGCGGTGGCCTATGAGCGGGTGCGGGTGAGGCATTTCCTGCGCCGTCATCCGGCTTTGTGCGGCGTGATGCGTGAGATTGCCGAGGGGCTGATGGCGAAGCGCGAAGTGCGAGACCGGGCGCTTGGCGGCGTTCTGGCTGATCCCCAGCGGGTTGAAGTGCGTGCCACGGGGCTGATTGCGGTCAATCTCGAAGGCCTCGAAGCGCCTCTGGCGGCCCGGGTTATGGCGGTTTTGCTGCGCATTGCGGGCGGACATGATCGCCCACCTTCGCCAGAGCCTGTGGCGGAGCTTTTATCGCGGCTGCAAGACCCCGGTTCGCGGCGCACGCTGGCGGGGGCCTGGGTTCAGAAAGCCGAATCCGGGTTTCTGATCGGCCGCGATCCGGGCGAAGTGAAAGCGCAGATCAAAAACGATATCTTTGACGGGCGCTATGCGCGCGATGCCGAAGCCGCCTTGCCGGATGAGCTACCGATCCTGATCCGCGAGGCCCGCCCGCCGGGGCCGCATTGGCGCAGCCTGATCGCCGAGCGGATCGCGCTGGAAGCGCGTGCCTACCAGACTCTGCGTGTTAGCCCGGTCCAGATATAGCCGCCAAGCGTCGGTGCGAAATATTGCCGGGATGGCAGGTCAACGCGGCGCGGTTTCAGCTTTTCATTCAGTGCATCGCTTATCGCTTTGACAACGATGCCGCGGCTACCCGCTGCGATACGCCAGAGATAGGTGTGGAAATTATCGCCGGGGCGCACAGAGACGCGTGACTGATAGAGGATATCGCCTGTATCAACGCCCTTATCGACCAGATGGACGGTCGCGCCGAACAGGTCTGGCTCACGATTGGCGAGCGCGAAATAACCGCCAAACATGCCGCGATAGGCCGGATTGATGCCGGAATGATAGTTGATGAAGGGCGAGTCTGTGCAGGACAGGATTTTCTTCGAGATCATCCGGGTTGAGACGACGAAAATCGCCTTCGGGTTCAGATAGCGCAGCGTTTCGCGCACTTTCGGGTCGTTAACAGAGCTGACGCGGATGATATTTGCGCCGACAGGCTGATGCGGGTTCAGGCCATATTCGTTGATCATCTCATTGATGATCGTGCCTGTGCCACGCTTGGTCAGCTTTAGCGGCAAGCGCGCGGCCTGCATACTGGCGGTTTTCAGCGGCCCCAGCATCTTGCGGCGACGACGCCAGAACGTGCTGGCAGGCTCTTCATCCTCAAGAATGATCGGGAAATCGCCAAAACGCTGGCGCAATTCATTGATCATGATCCACGCATGCGGACCGCCGGATGTCATGGCGAGCATTGGGATATTCTCAGGCATTTTACGCTCCATACGGGAATTCTTCCTGAGCAATGCAACTAACGTGCCTCTTTTTTTCACCGCGCTAAGCGGCTGCGCCGCACGCAGTGGGTAGCGGGTCACCCGCTTCGGCTTCGCCTTCGCGATGGACCGGGCTCAGGGCTGTGTCTCCTCCATGACCAGTGGTCATGTATCTTGTGAGCCTTCAGCTTGGTTCATGGGCGGGCGAAGCCCGACCGGAACCTGCTACCCGCGAAGCTGCGCCGCAGGCGCTCAGCGCTTCGCAAAAACACAACCCTCTCCACCTCTCCCAGCGAATCTCCCAGCACCAATCCCCGGACCACCTCTCGGCGTCACGGTATGCAGGGTCTGGGCGCGCTCCGAGTGAACGCGAAGTGACTGCCTGCCTTTCGGCGAGGCTATAGCGCTCAAGCTGAGCGCGCCCGCGGCGGTGCGTTTTTTTGGTCATCCGAGGGCAGCTTCGCGCTATCCCAAGGTCCGGGCTTAGTCGGTTTTACGGAACTGTCGTCCAACCTGTGCGGATTGCCGCCAGGTGTCCCGGTGCACTGCCCGACTGAAACCGCCAAGGATAGGGAACGGACCCCCACCCGCAGCCTCAGACCGCCGCTCTGCCCCCAACCATGCCGCTCATGATCGACCCTGCATGGGGGAGATGGCGGTAGTATACGCCGGGTACGAGAGGGGGCGGAAAGATTTATTTTGAACGCAGTGGTGACGGACTATCTGGCGGATGTGTTGTGGGAAAGGGTGTCGATTTCAGTTTCGAACCAAACTAATCAAACTGTCGTCTAGTCTCGACTGAAAAGCCATTGAGCGCCGCGCGTAAACCCTTGTGGAAACGTCGTCTCGTGTATGGCATCTGAGATAATCTCGACCTTTAGATCCAGCCCAGGATAGTTTCGGGAGGATAGGGCTTCTCCAAACTCCTCAAGTTGCGGCTTCATAGGTTGCCGCATGCCGTGCGCGATTGTTTCTAATTCACCAACGGCTAAATATACTTTCGCCTTCATGTCGTGGTGCCTTGCAGCATACGACGCCTCAAGATCGAAAATCAGACGATCCTTATACCAGAGGCTAGGGCTGGTCAGGATATAGCTCGAAAAGATTCCGGGATGCTCAAGTAACACCCATGCACCGAACGAACCACCGAGAGACTGGCCTGCGAGCGTGCGCTTCTTGGGATCCGCCCGATAATTGGTCTCGACGAATTGAATGACCTCGGATTCGATGAACTTCAGATATTGTGGCCCACCTCCCGTCTCATAGTTTTGCCAGCTGTCGTCGCTAACGGGCGTTAAATCTCTTACGCGGCTGTCCATATCACCTTCGCCGTGAGCGAACGAAATGCCGACCAGTATGGCGCGCTCAAGTTTGTGAGGACCGCCCATCGGCAGGTGGGTTACGCCAGATGCAACTTGAAAGGTGTATGGTCCATCATTGAGATAAATAACAGGGTAAGTCCGATCGGCGTTCTCTGGTTTATTGTATCCGACAGGCGTTCGAATGTAGATGTCGTAAGTTCGATCAAGTGTCCCGGATGTAAGTGTGTGGACATCAGAATTGGGTATAGAGAATGCACTGCGATCGTCCGCAGCGGCACCATCAATCGTGAACATGAAGAATAGTGCTACACAAAGAACTCTTACGGTGAGCCGCGTTAAAGTTGCTATCATCGCAAGTGCCTTCCTCAAAATAGGTGGATCAACATATTAGGTGTAACAAGGTCGTAGGCAGATTTACAGCATATGAGGCTGCTGCCATCTCTCTTTTTCACCCGAACGGATCATTCCCAACAAAAAACACCGCCCACGCTGTCATGTGGACGGTGTTCTCGGAGTTCCCTCGGATCGGGTCCGAGGGCGGCGTTCCCTTGGGAGGAAGGTGGGACCTTTATTTCAGGATGCTTGGCCAGTCCACGGAACTCGATAATTGCAAACTGTATACAATCTGATAGCGTGTTTAAAGCGCTCTCGGCGCGGATAAGGGATTCGCCATGCCTCAGAAGAAAGTGAAATATGTTAAACACATTTGGTAACAGTTTCGCCGTTGGCCGCGCCTGTCTATTCTTCCTGACGGCCTGCTTGTTCGCAGCAGGCTGCGTATCGACCGCTTTGGCCGATAGTGTGTCGGCTAAACGCTGGCAAGTCGTTGATCTGCCTTTTAACTACACCCCTGCGCCTGAAGCTTCGCCATTTGAAATTGAGTTTGCAGCAACGTTTAGGGCGCCGTCAGGAAAGTCCTTAAACGTACCAGGGTTTTACAATGGAGAGGGGGAATACATTATCCGGTTTTCGGGTGACGAAGCCGGGCAATGGACGTACACGACCGCCTCGACGCAAAGTGCCTTGAACGGGCATACCGGGGTCGTCACCGTTTCAGATCAAGCCGCAGGTCTTGGTCCGGTGATTATTGATCCCGCCAATCCAAAACGTTTTCGCCACGCGAGTGGCGCGCCGCATATGATGTTAGCTTTTGAACTCGATTGGCTCTTCGCGCTTGATTACGAAAATGCCCAAGGCATTCCGAAAACTGAGCGGTTGATCGCAGACGTCAAGGATAACGGGTTCAACACGATTGTTATGAATGTGTATGCCCATGATGTGAAATGGGCAAAAGATCCAAACCTGCGTCCAGAGCATGAGTATGGAGAGCGAGACAGCATCTTCCCGTTTGGTGGAACCAATAGCGACCCGGATTTTTCGACGCTAAATGTGACCTTTTTTCAAAAACTGGACCGTGTGATTGCGCATTTGAACGACCATGGGATCACCGCGCATCTCATGATCTATGTCTGGAACAAGGATGTCTCTTGGCCAGACATGAATACTGCGGCGGACAATCGCTATTATGACTATGTGATAAAACGCTATCAGGCTTTTCCCAACATACACTGGGATATTTCAAAGGAGGCCTTCGCCTATGGCCGGGCGGACAAGGACTATATTCTGGAACGCATCGACCGTGCCCGGCGGATCGATGTTTTTGATCGTTTGCAGACGGTGCATGCGGGCAGCTTCGCTTTGGCTAACCCCGAGGCCGTAGATTTCGCATCTGTTCAAAACTGGGCAAATGATATCACGCCTGTGTTGCAAGATATGGTCGACGGGCTCGATAAGCCTGTTTTGATGGTGGAGACAGGCTGCTACGAATATACCAATTATGTCGTATTCAGCGGAACCTATGATGACGCAGAGACCTGTTTGGATCGGGCTTACAGATCGATATTCGCAGGAACATATGCGTCTTATTATTGGCAGAGCGCGTCATGGAACGTGATCGTTGATGACCTGAAATCATTGCCGCTCGAGCAGAGACCAAAGCTCGAATATTATGCCCATATGGCAAAAATCTTCGATGGTCAGCGATTTAGTGATCTTTCGCCACCAGACCGAAACCCATGCTCAAGCGGCTATGCCCTGACCGATGGCGAACAGTATTTCCGCCTCTATGTGCCCGCAGAGAACCATTCCCTATATTGCGCCCGCTTTGGGGACTATCCAGACGGTTTTACCATTCGCTGGATAAACACCCTCACAGGGGAAGAGATCGACGAGCGGTTTGAAGAGCAAACTAATTCTATAAATTTCCGGCCCAAACCCTGGAAAAATGATCCTGCGGTGATGAGCATTACGCCAATCGATAGGGGTTAAACCGCTAGGCCTGATCCGCTCCTGACCCAAGGCCTACACCCCCTTCCCCAAACACAAAAACACCGCCCACGCTGTCATGTGGACGGTGTTCTCGGAGTTCCCTCGGATCAAGTCCGAGGGCGGCGTTCCCTTGGGAGGAAGGTGGGAACTTTATTCCAGGATGGTGGGCCAGTTGGTGTCGGCTGTCGTAATGAAGCCTGCGCGGTCTTCATTCCAATCCTTCTGAACCTTTTTATTGTAATTGAGATAGAGCTTGCCATCGACGATGGCCCAATAATCAGCATTGCCTTTGGCGAGGGAGCCCTGGGCAATCGCCCAGGCACAATAGCCGCCATATTGCGGGGCGTAAGCGGCCGGGTCGGCTTCGAATGTAGCCAGGTTTTCAGCGCTCACGAAACGGAATTCAGCGCCCTGATAGGTCGTCTTGAAGTCTTTCGAGCCTTTGACCGCTTCACCGACAGTGAAATAGGCGACCGGATCGTGGCCCTGTACGGCGACGTTTGAGAAGTTGCCAGTATAGACCGGGGCTTTGTCAGCATAGGCCGCCGGGGCAGCGAGGATGACAGGGCCAGCGGCGAGCGCGGCGGCGGTGAGCAGAGTTGCGAGTCTCATGGGGCTTTGTCCTTTAGAGGCGGTTTAGATCAAGATTTCGGCAGGAGTGCGGCACCGATACCGCTAAATAGGGCGGCCAGCTCTTTGCGGCGGATAACCAGCATGGCGAGCGAGCCGAGCCAGACGACATTGGCCATGAAGAACAGACCGCCGCCATCATTGTTCGGGTCAATGCCGAGCGGGGTGAACAGGTGGAACGAGATCGCGCCGGTCATCACCGCGACGGCGATCAGTGCGCCAAGCGCTTGCAGGCGGCGAAAAGCCGGGTGGATGCCGATCAGCAGGAGGGCCGAAGCGGCGAGCTCTGCAGTGCCGATTGTATACTGGCTGAACAGGCCCGTCTGGGCGAACAGGCCGTCGGCGCCAAGGCTGGCGGCCCAGTCATTCAGCTTGCCGAAGATGACCTGTGTTTCCGGCGCATTGGTGAACTTGAAGCGCAGGCTGTCAAGGAAGACGAGCGATGCGATGACCGCAATGGCGTGTGGGGCGTAGGTTTTGGCCTTGGCGGCGAGGCCGGGCTTGGCCGGTGTTTTTGTGTCTGTGAGCGAGGTCATGTTGAACTCTCCTTCTTGCGTGAGACACATGTATACTGGGCTGAAATCACGTGCATTAAACGCCTGCGTGAAAAGTGTTCACGTGGCAGTGATGGGCCGGTGAGGGCATGGCGTCATCAGATTGTCTTTGCTTCTATGTAAGCAAATTCAACGAAAATAAGCGGAGATATTTATGGCTGGGGATCCCTTACTACGCGCTGCGGTTAATCTTGTGAAATTGACCGACAAGGCTGCGGTTGACTTTTTGCCGGAAAAGCTTGTCGGCATTGTCAGGCTGCATTCGGGCATTGCTGTTGGAACTGTCATGATCCCTGTGCCGGGCGCTGATATTGCGGCTGCGGCGGCGAATATCTGGACCATGTATGCGCGGATAAACTCTGATCTTGGCCTGCCCTTTGGTGAGAATGTAATCAAAAGCGTTGCGGCAGGCGTAGCGACGAATCTGGGGTCAGCGGCCGCAGCCTTGCTGGTGGTCGGGTCGGCCATGAAACTCGTGCCGGGCCTTGGTTCATTCGGCGGCGCAGCCCTGATGGCCGCCACGATTTACGGTCTGACGACGGTATCGGGCATCGTCTACTTGCGGGCCTTAGCAGCGCTAGCCGAGCGGACAAATCTGGCCACCGCAACGGAGGCAGATCTGAAGGCTGCGACTGAAAGCGCGATGAAAGACAAGCAGGAGATGAAAGACCTGATCAAGAAAAGTGGGAAGAATTACAAATCCGAGGCCTAGACGTCGAAACCATATCGCGACTTGAGGTAATTCTTGACCTCCGTATTTGGGCTTTCGCCATAACAACTGGCAATCACGCTACCGAAATCTTCAAGGTCAATCATGCCGTCGCCATCAATCGCCGATAGAAATGCTACTTCTTGGGCTGGCGGCACCAGAACAAAATAGTAGGCAAACTTACCCGTCGTATCTTTGGCTTTGATCTTATGGACCAAGTGACCAGACTTTGAGACGGCTGAGTTCGCGTAGGTTGCAATATCGACAGCTGATTTGCCACTCGGATCAATCACCTCGCGGCAATGGCGGATGACGCGGATCCAATTTGGATCTGAGGCGAGGCCTTTCCAAGCGCTCAGATCAATATTGTGCAAAAGACTGAAGGGCGGCGGGATGCGGACATCATCAAAGCGCACAGGCAAAATCTTGGCATCATCGAGCGCAATCTTGGCTTCGCTACGCACCCAATCGCTATGTACTGACTGGTGTGACCAGCACACTATAACGCATTTGGCTTTATCAATTTCCTCAAGGATGGCGCGATCATAACTCTTGCCTGCGGTCAATTTCTGATCCCACCATAGCGAAAAGCCTGCCGCCTCAAGCAAAGCAACAATATAGCCAGCTTGTCCGCGCTCATCCGATTTATATGACACAACGATATCAGCCACTAAGTCCCCCATTTTGCCTGATAAGAATGGTCTACACGCGATATTGGGCAAAAAAAACCCCGCCCGTGGACCGTAGGGGGTCCAAGAGCGGGGCTACCATCTGGCCGGGGTGCGCCGAAGGGGAAACGGCGTTGGGGGACAGGCCAGAGTGGGCTTTAGGCTGTGGCTTCGGCAACAGCGCGTTTCGGGGTCCAGGCATGTTTCTGGAAGGCCTCGTTGACCGGGGTTTCAGCCACGTGGTTGGTGTAGTTCGAGATCACTTTCAGCGAGACGCCGAGGATCACAGCGAGTACGTCGGCGCGGGTCCAGCCGGCTTTCAGGAAATGCTCGACATGGCAGTCAGAGACAAAGCCGCGATCAACCACAACCGCCTTGGTGAACTTGCGCAGGGTTTCGAGCTTTGGATCGTCTATGGGGCGGTCTTCGCGCACTGCGGCGATGACATCCATATCGAGGCCTGCGCCTTCAGATATGGTGGTGTGGGCGGCGACACAGAAATGGCATTCATTCTCGACGCTGGCCGTAATGGTGACGATTTGTTGTTCAAGCGGCGACAGGCCGGTTTTGGCGAGCTGCTCTGCCAGGCCCGTATAGGCGTGCAGGACGGCCGGGTTTTCCGCAAACACCGCGTAGAGGCTTGGGACAAAGCCCAGTTTCTTGTTCACACCAGAAATAAAATCGCGTGCGCCTTCCGGGGCGGTGGTTTCGTCGTGCAGCTTGAAATCTGCCATTTTGAACTACTCCTATAAAACTTTTTGGGTGGGACATTTCCCGTCGACGCTATACAAATGGCGCATCGCCCCTTGTTTCGGAACGCCGCCACCTCCCATATGACCCATACGAATTCTGAATAGGCCAGATTGAACGGGGTGACGGGCGATGGACCGGATTGATGCAATGCGACTGTTTCTGCGGGTCGCGGACGCGGGGAGTTTTTCGCGGGCGGCGGCTGATCTCAGTATCGCGCAGCCAACGGTGTCGCGGCGCATCCAGGACCTTGAGCACCAGCTAGGCGCTGAGCTGTTCCATCGCACAACACGGGCGCTGAGCCTGACCGAGGCGGGGCAACGCTTCTATGGCCGGGCGCAAGACATTCTATCAGATTTTGAAGATGCCGAAGCTGAAGCGCGCGGTCTCGATAAAGAGCCTGTGGGCATGCTGCGGATCAGCGCCCCGACCTCGCTCGCACATCTGGTGATTACACCCACTGTGGCGGCCTTTCTGGAAGAATACCCGCATATCCGCATCGATATGCTGACTGATGACACCTATACCGATCTCGTCACAGAGGGCGTTGATATTGCGTTTCGTCTGGGCGAGCTGACCGATTCCAGCCTGATGGCGAAGCGCCTGATTGTCGCCTCGCGCGGTATTTGGGCCTCGCCTGACTATGTCAAAGCACATGGTGCGCCGAAGACCCCAGATGATTTGAAAGATCATGAGGGACTGGTTTTCCGCCAGTCCTTGCAGGGCCAGATCTGGACCCTGATCAATGAAAAAACAGGAGAAGAAGCGCGCGTGCAGATGGATGGGCGGTTTCGCGGTTCATCAGGCGACACACTTATGCGCGGGGCGATGGATGGGCTTGGCCTGTTTATCGGACCGGACTGGCTGGTCTGTCCGCATGTGCGTTCTGGCGCGCTGGTGCGGGTGATGCCTGAGTGGCGCGGCGCGGAGCTGCCATTGTCTGTGGTCTGGACGGGCGGAAAACTACGCGGCAAGTCGCGTCTATTTGTTGAGCATGTGATGAAAACGCTGCCCGGACTGGAACTGAAAAACCAAAAAGCGGCCTAGCGTTTGCTGAACAATTTACCGCGCTCAGTCAGGGTGACAATCACGAGCGAGGCGATGCCTAAGCCCACAAATCCTGTCATCACGGGGCTAGCGGCGCCGTCGAACCGGCTGGCAACAAGATAGCCAAATAGGGATGCGACCGAGCTTGTGGCAAAGCCGTAAACGGCTGACGCTGTGCCCGCAATATTGCCTTGCGGTTCCATCGCGAGCGCTGAGAAGTTCGATCCCATCATACCGAAACAGGCAAATGTCAGGCAGAATAGTGGATAGAATATCCAGAGGTGTTCGCCAAAGACCCGCATGGCCAAGACATTCGCCAGCGACAGACCGATAAAGGCAAAAAGGACAGCATGGCTGATCCGGCGCATGCCGATCTTTTCAACAATGGTGGAATTTATATAATTGGCGATGCCGAGACAGGCGGCGACCCCGGCAAACCAGAGCACAAAGGATTCAGGCTTGTTGAACACATCTGAGAAAATCTGTTCAGAAGAGGCGACAAAGGCGAACAAAGCACCGAAGATCACGCCGCTGGCCGACATATAGCCAATGGTCACGCGGGTCGTGACGACTTGCTTGAATGCGCGCGCCGTATTGCCGGGGTTAAGCGGCTGGCGGTTCGCGGGAGCCAGGGTTTCTGGCAATCTGATTTGTACCCAGATGATCAGACCGATGCCGGCTATAGCCAGCGCCGCAAATGTACCCTGCCACGGCGCAAACAGCATGATTCCAGCGCCAAGCGTTGGCGCGAGAATTGGCACAGCCATGAAGACGGTCATAACGAGAGACATAACCCGCGCCATTGCCCGGCCCGCCATCAAATCGCGAACAATCGAGACCGCAATGACGCGTACACCTGATGCGAAGACGCCTTGAACAAAGCGCACTAAAAGCAGAAGCGAAAAGCTATTTGTGAGGATGCAGGCAATTCCGGCGAGGATGTATCCCACAAGACAAATCTGGATCAGGCCCTTGCGGCCATAGCGATCTGAAATGGGACCGAAAACCAGTTGCGGCGCGCCAAAGCCAAGGACATAGGCGAAGATAACAAGTTGCTGATCATTGGCGCGGGCCAGCTGATAATGCTCAGAAATCTGGCCGAGCGCTGGCAGCATGATGTCAATGGCCATCGCATTCAGCGCCATCATACTGGCGACCATAACCACAAGCTCCCATAGCGGCATTGGCAATTGCGCGGTTGCATCTTGCATGTCTGGAGTGGGTTTGGTCACGCGGGCGCTCCGGCAGTGGGCCTTAGGCGCGCTATGTGGACCCGTGCGAGCCGGGCGGCAAGGCTAAAACGCTAATTGGCCGCAAGTGCCGCCGGACAAATACGCCATGTGACGTCCGGCGTATCGAATGAGGTCTCGATGGGTTTGCAGGCGGGGACATCGACACCAATAGATTCCGTTGTCGAGAGGCGGTTCAGTGTTTCGTAGAAATGCGTTTCAACATCGACGATGACGACATAGAGCGGGCGATCAGCTGCATTGATCAGCGTGCGGATTTGCGCGCGATAGTTTTCCAGCGCTGGGGCGCTCCAGTCTTGCGGCACAAGATGGGTAAGCAGCGCATCATTTGGGAAGTAAGACGACAGGAACGCGCCGGGATAGTCGCCGGAAAAGGCGATGATGGCGTCTGAATAGTCTTCGCCTTCGGGCAAGCTGGCGCTGACATAGTCTTCACTCCAGGTCTGCCAGTGCACACGTCGCAGCTCCGGTATGTCGGTAACCAGGAACAAGATAGCTGAGGCGACCATAGCTACGATCGGCGCCCGCGTATGCTCGAACCAGCGCGGGCGCACAAGCGCAATCGTTAGCGCCAGCAGGGCCGGCCCGATAATCCATGCGGCGGCCATATAGCGCGCGAATGAGAACATCAGCGTCCATGTTGTGATGCCGATAAAGGCCCCTGCCGCAAGTGCCAGCGCCGGGCGCAAAGCGGCGCGGCCCTCAGCCTGTTTGGCAAAGATGGCGATGACCGGAATGGCAAAGCAGCAAATATAGGTGAATTGAAGGCGCGGATCGACAAAGTGGACGAAGGCCTCGTTCACCAATGCGCCATCAAAGAAGATCAGGAAAGGGCGCAGGAAGGCTTCGGTCAAGCTGCCGGGTAGCATGCGGGTGTCGCGAAACGCGGTGTCTGGCCCCAGCGGCGCGTCAAACCACGAATTCAGCACCGGGAAGATCGGATTGCCGAACGTCTCCCACATGACGAGACCCCATGGCAGGGCAAACAGGAGGATGCCTGCAAGACCTGCGGCGACGCAAACCGCGCCTGCGCGCAAACGCGTCTGCCAGTCTTGCATGATGATGAGCGCTGCTGGGGCAAAGAAGAGGACGTAGACGGCATTGGTTAGCTTGATGCCCATCATCGCGCCGACAAGGAAACTGGCGAGCGCCCATGCCGTGAGGCTCGGAGCCGGGCGGTCATCCGGGATGATGAGCGCCAGCGCGGCGAGCAAGGCGGTGGCGAACACCGCGTCATTGCGCACGGTGGCGACCATGCCGAACTGGCTTTCTGCGGTGAACCCGGCAACCGCGATGGCCATGACGGTAAATAGTGCAGGCTTAGCCCCGGTGCGGGCCAGTGTGCGACGGGTCAGGGCATACAGGACCGGCAGGCCGAGGCCCTGAAGGGCGCCAAGGATGAAGGCGACAAGCCGGCCGGGCAGGGCGTCGATCAGGCCCCATATGAAGATTTGCCAAGCCGGATTGAGGAAGCTGTGCATCTCAGCCGGGGCGAGGTTTTCCGGGCCTTCGCCAGCCAGCGCCGACCAGCCATTGTGCAGATGATAATGGACCACGTCATAGCTTGCATCACGCGGCATAATCATGGAGAAGACGCCGAATCCGGCGAGCCAGAGCGACCAATATATCCATGAGATACGTGTGGCTGGCGCGCTGAACAGGCGTGAAGTGCTGGCCATTGAAGGGGCGTGAAGTGTCTGATCAGAAGAAGCCATTGCGTACCTTTGGTCGGCGGGGCGGGCGCCCCCTGTCAGCGAGACAACACAAATTGATTGAAACTCTGTTGCCAAAGCTGCGTGTCCCCATAGGCGCGGCGGGGGCGACGGATCCTGCGACCCTGTTCGAGGCGGCGCGCGAGATTTGGCTGGAGATCGGGTTTGGCGGCGGCGAACATGTCAGCGGGCAGGCGGCGGCAAATCCTGATGTGGGGATTGTCGCCAGCGAAGTATTCATCGAGGGCATGGCAAAATGCCTTGGCCAGATTGAGGATGCGGGCCTCACCAATGTGCGCCTGTGGGAAGAGGATGCACGTGAGATGATGGCCGGACTGGCAGATGGCTGTCTTGACCGGGCTTTTATCCTGTTTCCGGACCCGTGGCCGAAAACGCGGCAACAGAAGCGGCGATTGATCCAGCCGGACTTTCTAGATGATCTGGCGCGCCTGATGAAGCCGGGCGGACAAGTACGCTTTGCCACTGATGTGCGGTCTTATGCCGACGAGGCGCTGGAGCGGTTTCTGGCCCATTCGGCATATGCGTGGACGGCAACCTGCGCTGATGACTGGCGCACCGCCCCGCCTGACCACATTCAGACGCGCTATCAGATGAAGCAGCTCGGCGATATTGCCCCGGTTTATTATGACTTCATTTGCAGCTAAACGCGTGTTGACCGAATCCCAAGTCACGTACAAGCGTAGACCTATCATGTCGGGGATGACATCCATGCGCTTTATTTATGCAGTATTAGCCCTTTTCTTCTTCGTCGGCGCTGCGACCGCGCAATCTGCAGATCAGGCAATACAAAACTATAATGCCGCAAGATCGGGCGGTGATCCGGCGTTGCGCATACAGACTGCCATCGAACTTGGTCACGCTGCAATTGCCAATCCGGATCGTTCCGACGCGCAGACACTAGCCTTCGAGGCGGCGCAGACCTTGTGCTTGATTGATGATTGTAAGGGTGCTCTGCCATTCACAGATTGGCTGCTTCAGATGGCCGGTGAACCCCAAGGGGCGCAACCCGGTGATGAGGCGATACTGGCGGCATATAGCGCCTGGTCAGCAAAGCCGAACAAGAAGAACCGGAAGGCGCTAGACGCCGCGTTGGACCCGATCACAACCCGTCAGCCTAGCCTGCTTTCCGTAACTATATTCCAGAAGCGCTACGTTTCGGACTTACAGAAAGATAGGTGGTTGGCGGGAAAGACATCGGCGGAAGCCGCAGCGGTCCATTTTGAATCAGCTAAGGATGTCATTGGATCGAATTGGAGCGATGCCGTGACGAGCTCGCTGGTGGCAGCGTTCAATCAAATTCAAAGAGAAGAGACAGTGCTGGCCATGGCGAGTCATGAGGGCAGGTTAAAACGCATGCACGGTGAAATGCAGTCGGCATCGGCAACTATTCCGGATTGGGTGGATGATCATCGCTATCGCGCCACGGCATGGAGAATGGCTATGGCGGCTTATTTTCTGTCGGAAAATGGGCCGCAGCGGTCCAAGCAACTTGATACGAAGATTGATGAGGTTTTGGGGGAGTTAGCTGATCCGGACCTGCCCCCGCCTACACCTGCTCAGTCGGGAGATACGCAACCCTTTTGTGGTGGCACTTTTGACATGAAACCAAAGCTTTCTTACCCGCGCGGTGCTGGCAGGAAGGGTCTATTTGGCGCCGCTTTAATGCGGATATCTGTAACTGATGGCAAGGTCAGTGCGGTTGAGCCGCTCGCAGCTGTGCCCTATGAAGGGTTTAAGGATCATGCTGCGCAAACCATTATGAAATGGTCATGGGTTCCGAGCGATCCGGGCGCAGGTGTGACTTGCACACTGAATAATAAAAACATTGAATTGCCCTTGGTTTTCGCCTTGCGCTAAACAGCTGTCATGGCAGTTTCACTTGACTGAAAGGCCTGTTTGTGAGCCTCTGCGCGCATCGAATACGGCCGGTCTGAATGAGAAGACCCCGCCAGACCGGCGGCTATGAACGTGACTACCCATCCGTAATCGAAACAAGCGCGACCCCCTGCACAGTGCGGGAACGGCGCGTGACTACGGAAAGGGTGCCACAATGGCTACCGGAAAAGTAAAATGGTTCAACGCAACCAAAGGTTTTGGTTTCATCGTTCCTGATGAAGGCGGCAAGGACATTTTTGTTCACATCTCTGCGGTTGAGCGTTCGGGCCTGCAAGGCCTCGCTGACGACCAGCCTGTTGAGTATGAATTGTACCATGACGAGCGTCGCAACAAGACCTCGGCTGTCGACCTGAAACTTCTCTAGACAGAAGACAGGTTTACCCCTATCTAGGCGGCAAGTCGAAAAATATCGGCGGCGGTTCCGGCAACGGGGCCGCCGCTTTTTATTGCCTGAAAGGTCAACCGCTTGATTACTGTGTCGCAGCAGGAAGAACGTATCGTCGATATGTCCCAGCCCATCCTGGATGAGCTTGGGCTTGAGATCGTGCGCGTTCGGATCATGGGCTCAAAGCGCCCGCTGCTGCAGATCATGATCGAAAAAGCCGGCGGCGCGCCCACCGATGTTGAAGATTGCGCTTCATTCTCACGCATGCTGTCGCCTATTCTGGAAGCGGAGGATCCGATTTCGGATGCCTACCGGCTAGAGGTTTCAACCCCGGGGATTGATCGACCGCTCACGCGGGTGGGGGATTTCGGGCGCTGGACCGGGCATTTGGCCAAGATTGAACTGGCTATGCCGATTGAAGGGCGTCGCCGGTTTCAGGGTATTATTGTGCGTGAAGACGACAATGGCGTGGCGATCGAGCTGGATGATGAAAGCGAACTGGTCGCGCAAGTGTCTGATATGACCAAAGCGCGCCTGTTGCTGACCGATGACCTGATCGATGCGGCGGTGGCTGGTGGCACGGCCCCGGCGCAGCCCGAAGATGGAAATTTCGATGGCTTCGAGACCGTCGAGGCCGAACATGATACACTAGAAGATAATGACGAAGGCGGAGTTTAAGCCATGAGTGCAGTTGGCGTTTCAGCAAACAGAATGGAAATCATGCAAATCGCGAAAGCGGTTGCAGAGGAAAAGTCCATCGACAAGTCCATCGTGATCGAAGCGATGGAAGAGGCTATCGAAAAAGCCGCGAAATCCCGTTACGGCCAAGAGCACGATATTCGCGCCAAGATTGACGTTGAGACGGGTGAGCAGACGCTGTGGCGTGTGCAGACCGTGGTCAGCGAAGAAGACTTCGAAGACCCGGCCCAGCAACTGTTGCTGGCGGATGCTGTAAAGCTCGAGCCGGGCATCGAAATTGGCGGCGAGATCAAGGAAGAGCTGCCGCCATTTGATTTTGGCCGGGTCGCTGCCCAAACGGCAAAGCAGGTCATCGTGCAGAAAGTGCGCGATGCTGAGCGTCAGCGCCAATATGACGAATACAAGGATCGTGAAGGCGAAGTTATCAATGGCATCGTCAAGCGCGTTGAATATGGCCACGTGATTGTAGATCTGGGCCGCGCTGAAGGCATTATCCGCCGCAATGACGGTATTCCGCGCGAGAATTTCCAGCCAAATGACCGGGTTCGCGCGTATTTGTATAAAGTCAGCCGCGAGATTAAAGGCCCGCAAATCTTCCTGTCGCGCGCGCATCCGGAATTCATGATCAAGCTGTTCGCTGCTGAAGTACCAGAGGTCTATGAGGGCGTGATCGAGATTAAATCCTGCGCCCGTGATGCCGGATCGCGCGCCAAGATTGGCGTGATCTCAAATGATAGCTCAATCGATCCGGTCGGGGCCTGTGTCGGTATGCGCGGTGCACGTGTACAGGCGGTTGTTGGCGAATTGTCTGGCGAGAAGATCGACATCATTCCGTGGAATTATGATGATGCGACCTTTATCGTGAATGCGCTGCAGCCAGCTGAAGTCTCAAAAGTTGTGCTGGACGAAGAAGAAAAGCGCGTTGAGGTGGTTGTCGCAGATGACCAGTTCCCGCTGGCGATTGGCCGCCGTGGTCAGAATGTTCGTCTCGCGTCGCAGCTGAGCGGCTGGCAGATTGATCTGGTCACCCAGACTGACGATTCTGAGCGTTACCAGAAAGAGTTCCAGGCCCGAACTGAACTGTTTATGAGCGCGCTGGATGCCGACGAGACACTGGCGCAATTGCTGGCGTCTGAAGGCTTCGAGACCGTTGAGGAGATTGCTTATATCGCGGCGGAAGACTTCATGCAGATTGAAGGCTTTGACGAGGCTGTGGCGGCCGAGATTCAAGAGCGTGCACGCGAATTTCTTGAAAAGCTGGCCGAAGAGCAAGATGCCAAGCGGATTGAGCTTGGCGTTGAAGACGCTGTCATGGAGCTTGACGGCATGTCGCCAGGCTTCGCGGTCAAGCTGGGCGAGAATGATGTAAAGACTGTCGATGATGTGGCTGGCCTTGTGCCGGACGACATTACGGGCTGGCGTGAGCCTGGCCCGGATGGCAAGCCGGTGTGGCAGGACGGCATTCTGAAGAAGGGTGAAATGCGCAAAGATGATGCGCAGATCTTCATCATGAAGGCGCGCGTATTGGCGGGCTGGATTGAACCAGAGGCCCTTGCTGCGCTGGAAGCTGAAATGGCTGCAGACGCCGTGGCAGAAGAAATGGATCTGACCGAAGAAGAGCGCGCGCTACTGGCGCTGGGTGAGCTTGGCAAAGGCGGCGACGAAGGCGCAGCCGATGACGAGTTGATGTTCGACCTTGAGGCGCTTGGCGCTGAAGGCGACTTTGACGGAGGCGGCGACGATGCCGCAGACAAAGAATGATACCCAACAGCGCGGGATAGCCGCGCGCGAAGACAAAGCCGCTGGCGGGAATTCTCGCCAGTGCGCTGTCACACGTGAACATCATGACCCGGATGCGATGATCCGGTTCGTGCGCAGCCCCGATGGTGTGGCTGTGCCAGATACTGCCCGAAAGCTGCCCGGCCGCGGGGTTTGGATTAAGGCCTATCGCGGAACCGTCGAAAAAGGCTTGAAGGTGGATGTGTTCTCGCGGGCTTTCAAAGCCAAGACGGCAGCGATGGACGGGGCCGTTGAAGAGATTGAGCGACAGCTTGCACAGCGCTGTGTCGGCCTGATCGGGATGGCCCGAAAAGGTGGCAGCGTGGTCATTGGGTTTGATCAGGTGCGGGCCTATATCCGCAAAGCCGAACCCGGCTGGCTGCTTGAGGCCAACGATGGTGCAAAAGATGGCCGCAACAAGGTTCAATTCCTCGCCAAGGCGATGTATGACAGCGCCAATGTTGCAGGCGCGCTGAGTTCAGCTGAATTGGGCATGGCCTTGGGGCGGGAGCATGTGATACATGCGCTGCTTGAACGTGGCGCATTAGCCGACGCCTTTGGTGTCGCTTACCGCCGATTAACAGGTTTTCGGGTGGCGCCAGAGACAGAATGGTTCGCCAACCGGCGGTAGATTTAGAGATTACAGAATGGCCACAGGGGTGGCCGGGCAAGAAAGTTAGAGACCAGAACACGCATGAGCGATACGAAAGACAACGGCAAGACCAGCGGGCGCAAGCCTCTTACTGTTTCACGAGGTGGAACGGTGAAGCAGACGTTCAGCCACGGCAAGACCAAACAGGTTGTCGTCGAAACCAAGAAACGCCGTACAGTCGGCGCGCAGTCTAAACCAAGCGCAGGCAATCCTGCGGCTGGCGGACGCCCGGCTATGCGTGGCAGCAAACCGATATCAAAATTGGCTGAAGCGGCGAAGAAGCTCGGCATCACCGAAGAAGAGCTGATTGCGCGCCAAAAAGTGCTGCTGCAACGCCGTGACGCGGAAGCCAAGCGCAAAGCCGAGATTGAGAAGCAGCAAGCCCGTACTGACCGTCTGCGTGATTCGCAGCAGAAGATGGTCGATACTGAGAAGGAGCGCGAAGAAGCTGAAGCGCGCCGGAAGGCTGAAGAGCAAGAGAAGAAAGAGGCTGAAGAGGCCAAACGTAAAGCTGAGGCTGCGGCAGCCAAAACAGAAAAAGGTGGTCGCAGCAACGATCATGGTTCGAGTGGTAATGGGTCTGCCGCGCCAAGCCAGGCTGATATTGAAGCTCAAGCCAGTAGCGCGGAAAGTCGCGGCAAGCGCAGGGGTGGTGGCAAGGATGATCGCGATCGCCGTAATGATGGTGGTGGCCGCGGACGCGGGAATGATAGCCGCCGGCGCGGCAAGCTGACTATTGCGTCGGCGCTTGGGGATGATGGTGATCGCCAGCGCTCGCTAGCCTCCGTGCGCCGAGCACGCGAGCGCGAACGCGAACGCCGTAGCGGCGGCGAGCAGCAGGAAAAAGTCTCTGTTGAAGTCAAGCTACCGGAAAGCATCACCCTGCAGGATCTTGCGGGCCGGATGAATGAGCGCGTCGCTGACGTGGTGAAATTCATGATGGCGCAAGGCGAAATGCTGCGCGGCAATGATATTGTCGATGCTGATACAGCTGAGCTGATTACCGAAGAGTTCGGTCACACCGTGAGGCGTGTCTCGGAAGCGGACGTTGAAATCGGCCTTGATGGCGTAGAAGATGATCCGAAAGACATGCAGCCACGTGCGCCCATCGTCACGATTATGGGCCATGTTGATCATGGCAAGACATCCTTGCTTGATGCCTTGCGCACAACCGATGTGGCAGGCGGCGAAGCTGGCGGGATTACCCAGCATATCGGTGCCTATCAGGTTGAGTTGAAGTCGGGCGATAAAATCAGCTTCCTCGATACACCGGGCCACGCCGCGTTCTCGTCGATGCGGGCGCGCGGCGCGGATGTGACGGATATTGTTGTTCTGGTCGTTGCCGCAAATGACTCTGTCATGCCGCAAACCATCGAAGCGATCAGCCATGCCAAGGCAGCTGAAGTGCCGATCATTGTCGCGGTCAATAAAGTTGATCTTGAAGATGCCGACCCCAACAAGGTTCTGACCGACCTGCTGCAGCATGATATCCAAGTTGAAGCTATGGGCGGCGACGTGCAGGCTGTGAATGTTTCGGCGAAAGCGGGTACGGGTCTGACGGAACTGGCTGAGGCGATTACGCTGCAGGCCGAACTGCTTGATTTGAAAGCCAATCCTGACCGCGCTGCGGATGGTATTGTGGTTGAGTCGCAACTCGACAAAGGGCGCGGCCCGGTAGCGACTGTATTGGTCAAACGCGGCACCCTGAAGCGCGGCGATATTGTTGTAGCCGGGGCGCAGTGGGGCAAAGTCCGCGCGCTGGTCAATGAGCGCGGTAAGCAGATGAAAACCGCTGAGCCTTCAGTCCCGGCAGAAATTCTGGGCCTTGATGGCGCGCCAGATCCGGGTGACGCGTTCAATGTAGTTGATAGCGAAGCGCGGGCACGCGAAATTACCGAATATCGTGAGCGTGCGCGCCGCCAGAGAATGGGCGCGGTTAGCCCGCGTGCATCGCTGGAGCAGTTTATGACCAGCCTCGCTGAAGGCGCGGTCAAGACACAGGACTTGCCCATCGTCCTGAAAGGCGATGTGCAGGGCTCTGTCGAAGCGATTACGCAGGCGCTGGAGCAGATCTCGACTGAAGAAGTCGCCGCGAAAGTCGTTTTCGGCGCCGCTGGCGGTATCTCTGAAAGCGATATCCTGTTGGCGCAGTCGACCGGAGCGCCTGTATTTGCCTTTAATGTGCGGGCCAATAAGCAAGCGCGTGAACTGGCCGAGAAAGAAGGCGTCGAAATTCGCTATTATTCGATCATCTATCAGTTGATCGACGAGGTGAAAGACACGCTGTCAGGGATGCTATCGCCAGAGCGCAAGGAATCCTTCATCGGCTATGCGGATATTCTGGAAGTCTTCAACATCACCAAGACCGGTAAAGTGGCAGGCTGTAAGGTCACCGAAGGCGTTGTGAAACGCGGCTGCGGTGTGCGCCTGTTGCGCGACGATGTTGTCATCCATGAGGGTAAGCTGAAAACGCTTAAACGCTTCAAGGATGAAGTGGCGGAAGTTACCAATGGCATGGAATGCGGCATGGCGTTTGAGCGCTATGAGGACATTCGCGAAGGCGACCGGATCGAGTGTTTCGAAATTGAGATGATCGCACGCTCGCTGGATTAATAGTGAGGCATACAGGTTTGGCAGACCCCTTACCAGGGGTTCTGCCGGATTTGCTGTTTCATGTTTGCGTTTAGCCAATCTTTGTTTGTTATCAGAGTGCTATGTCTGAGCAGAATGCTTCTCACACGATTTCCGGCCAGATGAACAAGTCTGATGCCAAGCGGCTGACCAATGCCATGCGTGGCAGTACGGTTGGGCCGACAACGCTGTACTATGCGGGTGTAACTGCGCCGATTATTGGTGCAGGTATGGCCTTGCTGACGCAGGTGGCCTTCCAAAAGGCGGGCATGAGCGAGTACTGGCAATGGATGCTGTCGGCGATTATTGCCGCGATGGCGGGGATTGTCTGGTATCTGATTTTCATGCGCTGGGCCTATCGCCATCATCATGGCCGCGCGGTTGAGATGAAGCAGACATCTGAGCTGACTTTGACCGATGACTATATCTCAATCCGACGCGGACAAGTTGAAACGCGGATTGCCTGGCCCGCACTGGGCGACGTGGCTGTGAAAAAGCGCTATATACTGCTTGAGTTTGATGGCGCCGACCCGGTGATCGTGCCAGATCGCTGGTTTAATGGCGATCAAACGGCGCGCGGGGCATTTCTGGTGCGGATACAAAAGGGAATGGACTGATGGGACGTGGCAGTAACCGTGGAGCGGGTAACCTCGAGCCATCGCAGCGTCAGCTCCGTGCTGGCGAGCTTGTGCGTCACGCCCTGGTCGACATATTAGCGCGCGAAGAGTTTCGTGACCCGGACCTGCAAGGCGTCCACGTGACTGTTGGCGAAGTGCGTTGCTCGCCCGACCTGCGCCATGCGAATATTTTCTGCTCGCCGCTTGGGCTCAGCGACAAAGCTGATATTGAGCGCGTTGCGGCGGGGCTGAACCGGGCGGCCGCTTTTCTGCGCGGGCGTTTGGGCCGCGAGATTGAGATGAAATTCACGCCGCAGCTGCATTTCATTCCGGACCTGTCTTACAATGAAGCCAGCGAAATGGATGCTGTGTTTCGCCGCGCTGAAGTGGCGCGCGATCTCGATCACGATATCGAAGATTAAGTTTGCGGAGCCGGTGTGTACTGCTGGCCCCACGTTTTTAGCGACAGTAGAACCGGGCCAAGATCACGCCCCTTTTGGGTGAGCGTATAGTCGTATCTTTGCGGGCGCGTCTGGTAAGCTGATTTTTCCAAAATACCTGCCTCTACCAGCCGTTTCAGACGTGATGCGATGACGTGGCGCGTTGCGCCTGTGCTCGCCACGAATTGATCAAATTTAGACAGGCCGAAGAAGCAATCGCGCAGGATTAGTATCGTCCAGCGATCACCAATCAGGGTCAAAGTTCGCGCGACGGGGCAGTGATTTGACGCAAGGTCAGTCCATTTCATGCTTGAGTTCTCGCCTACTTTACTTAAAGTTCCTAAAAAGAACTTACTGGAGTTTGCATGGCAGATAAAGCGGCAATTATCATCGGCGCAGGCGATGCGACGGGCGGCGCTATTGCCCGGCGGTTTGCCAAAGGCGGGTATCAGACAGTTTGCACGCGGCGCAGCGCCGAAGCGCTAGAGCCTCTCCTCGCTCAGATAGAAACTGAAGGCGGTATTGCGCATGGCTTCGGCTCAGATGCACGCGATGAGGCGGCGGTTATGCGCCTGTTCGAGACGGTCGAAGCCGATATTGCACCGATTGAAGTCGCCGTGTTCAATATTGGCGCGAATGTCCGTTTTGAGATCACTGAAACAACTGCGCGCGTCTATCGCAAGGTCTGGGAGATGGCAGCGTTTGCAGCTTTCCTGACCGGGCGTGAAGCGGCGCGTAAAATGCTGCCACGCGGGCAAGGGACAATCATCTTTACCGGCGCGACGGCCTCAATGCGCGGCAGTGCGGGGTTTTCGGCGTTCTCGGGGGCTAAATTTGCAACTCGCGCGCTAGCCCAAAGCATGGCGCGTGAGCTCGGGCCAAAAGGGATTCATGTCGCACACTCTATCATCGATGGCGCGATCGATACGGCGTGGATCAACGAGAATTTTCCGCAAGCCTACGCGTTGAAGGACCAGGACGGTATTTTAGATCCGGAGGCCATTGCCGAGAGCTATTGGCAGATTCACCTGCAGCCGCGCAACGCCTGGACTCATGAGCTGGATTTGCGGCCCTGGATAGAGAAATTTTAAACGTAAAGGAGCCGGAACATGGCGAAAACACTGGAATTCTTTTTCGATTATATCAGTCCGACCTCTTATGTGGCGCAAGCCGTGGTGCCGGGTGTGGTTGAGCGTGCCGGGGCTGACTTGAAGTTACGCCCGATATTTCTGGGCGGCGTTATGCGGGCGACAGGCAATCAGCCACCGGGCATGATTCCCGCCAAGGGCGCGTATATGGGCCGCGATCTTCTGAGGTGCTGCGCGCGCTATGAATTGCCGCTGCATTTCAATCCAAACTTCCCGATGATGAACACGCGGATCCTGACGGGGGCGACGCTGCGGCTGGCTGATGAACCTGCGCTACAGCAGCGTCTGTTTGCTGCGAGTTGGAAACACCTTTGGGGTAAGCCGAACCCAATCGATTGCAGCGATGAAGGCCAGTTCAAAGAGGCGTTTGGTGCAGACGGATTTGATGCTGATCGGCTTTGGGCGCTTGGCAATGATCCAGAGACCAAAGCGGCGTTGCGCGCCAATACGGACGAAGCGGTAGAGCGCGGCGCGTTCGGCGCACCAACATTTTTCGTTGGCGACGAGATGTTCTTCGGACATGACCGCCTCGACTATGCCGAGGCGGCGCTGCAGGGCTAGAGCGAGATACCAGCTTGCTCTGCGAGCGTTGAAAGCGCGGTTTCCGGGCGCGGGCCATAGTGTGAAATAACCTCAGCGGCGGCAATATGGCCGAGCTTGGCGCAGGTTGCGAGCGGCAGGTCCAGGGCATAGCCATAGAGGAAGCCTGCGGCGTACTGATCGCCTGCGCCAGTTGTGTCCACAACCTTGTCCACAGGCTCTGCGGGCACAGTGATCGGCTCGCCATCACCAATCACAACCGAGCCTTTTTCCGAACGAGTGACGGCAGCCAGAGCATTATCTGCGCGCAGCATATCGATAGCGGTATCGAAATCTTCAGTCTCGTAGAGCGAGAGCAGTTCTGCTTCATTGGCGAAAAGAATATCGATCTGTGAGCGGATGAGCTGGCGGAAGCTCTCCCGGTGGCGGTCGACGCAGAAACTATCTGACAGCGTAAGCGCGACTTTGCGGCCAGCAGCGTGGGCAATCTCAGCGGCATGAACGAAGGCAGCCTTGGCGGCATCCTTGTCGAACAGATAGCCTTCAAGATAGAGGATGCCGCCCGCTTCGACTGTGGTCGCATCAACGTCTGAAGGAGAAAATTCAACTGACGCGCCGAGGAAAGTATTCATGCTGCGTGCGCCGTCTGGTGTCACAAAAATGATTGAGCGCGCAGTGGCGGCGCCATCAATAAGCGGCGCGGTGTCAAAAGGCACACCGATGCGGGCCATGTCGTCGCGAAACACTTTGCCGAGGCGGTCGGCAGATACTTTTCCAATATAGGCAGCGTTACCACCAAAGCTGGCAACTCCAGCAATTGTATTGGCGCCTGAGCCACCGGAGGTCTCAAGGGCATCATTCGAGGCCTTTGTCAGCGCGTCGGCACGCTCTTCCTCGATAAGCGTCATACTGTCTTTCTGAATGTTCCACTCTTTCAGGAATGCATCGTCTGTTTGCGAGATAACGTCGACAATCGCATTGCCGAGTCCGACAACGTGAAATGGGGCTGTGGTCATGCGGAACTATCCTGTCTTGTATTGTCGCTGCACATGCCAGAGCTGGGCGCTGGACGCAAGCAGCGCAGGCGGCTAGAGCGCAGCCTATGAAAATTGCTTATCTCTCTTCGAAAGTTACGTTGCCAGGGTCGCCCCAACGGCGTGAGGACTCATTTGAACATGACCGGATGATGGACGCGCTGCGGCCCCCCTTCGCGGCCAAGGGTATGAGCATCCGTGATGTTGATTGGGCCGGGGATGAGGACTGGTCAAATTTCGATGCGGCGCTGATTGGAACCACGTGGGATTATTGGGATCAGATGGAGGCCTTTCTGGCTCGCCTGAACGAGATTGAGGATGCGATCCCGCTTTTCAATCCGGCCAGATTGGTGGCTTGGAATATTCACAAGGGCTATTTGCGTGACCTGGAAGCCAAGGGCGCGCGGCTCATCCCAACCGTGTGGCTAGACACGGCTGATGAGGCGGCGGCGCGCGCGGCATTCGATCAGCTGGGTAGCGATGATCTCGTGTTCAAGCGCCAAGTCGGCGCGGGCGCTGACGGGCAGCATCGTCTCAAACGCGGCGACACAATCCCGCACATGCCGCATCCGATGATGGTGCAGCCATTCTTGCCCATGATCCAAACCGAAGGTGAGATCAGCTTCATCTATATTGACGGCGCGTTCTGTCATGCGCTGATCAAGCGCGCTGCGCCTGGTGATTATCGCATCCAGTCGGCTTATGGCGGAATAGAAACCCCAATCATACCGTCTGCGGAAGACTTGGCCGCAGCAAAAGCTGTACTCGATATTTTGGACGAGCCACCCCTTTATGCACGTGTAGATATGCTGCGCGGCGAGGATGGCGGTTTGCTGTTAATGGAGCTGGAGCTGATTGAACCGTATCTCTATCCGGTTGAAGGGCCTGAGCTGGGCCCAAGCCTTGCAGCAGCGATTGGTAAGCGGCTCGCCTAAGGGTCCACGTTTTTAGGCAAGCCCTTTTTATGGCCCGTATCAACCACATGTTCGTGATCATCGCGTTTCATTGATTCGGCGATTTCAGCTTCGATCTTCTGCGCGAGTTCCATATACGGCTTATTCTGGAAGCCGGGCATTTCAGGATCATAGAGCGCGGCGAGGCGGCGCACACCGTCGCGATCTTTGCTTTGAAATAAGAGGGCCCGGCGCGTAGCTTCGCGTTCTGTCATGCCCTTGGCCATTAAGGCATAACGTGACGCGCGAAGGGCGCTATCAAAGGTCTCGCGGACAATATCTGTCGCGCCCGCCTGATACAGGTCATAGACAGTCTGACGGTCATAGGCACGGGCGATAATGTGTAAATCAGGGCGAACCTGCCGGGCATGTTTGACGATGCGGATGGTTTGCTCACGGTCATCAATGGCAACAACCAAGAGATCAACTTTTTCGAGACCGGCGGCGTGGAGTAGTTCCGGTCTTGAAGCATCGCCATAGAAAGTCGGCATGCCAAAGGCGTTGAAATTAGCCACGGTATCGGCGCTTTGATCAAGCACTGTGGTGGTAAAGCCATTACTGCGCAGCACGCGGTTTATGATCTGCCCGAACCGGCCCATGCCAGCGACAATCGCGCTGCCTTGTTCGGTGATCGCATCAGCCTCTCGGGCTTGACCAGCGTCAAGGCGAGGGAGAATGACACGTTCAAACAGGATGAAAAGGAGCGGCGTGAGCAGCATTGAAAGCGCCACAACAAGCAGGAGAAGCTGAGCTAGTCCGTCAGGAATAACCTTGTTCTGAACGGTGAGCGACAGCAAAACGAAGCCAAACTCACCGGCTTGTGCAAGGCTGAGCGTGAACAGCCAGCGGTCCGCGCCCTTGAGCTTGAAGAAAATGGCAATCCAGGCGAGCACGGCCGCTTTCATCGCCATCAAGGCCAAGGTCAGACCAAAGATCAGCGCCGCATTCTCAAACAGTAGCGGGAAGTTGATCCCGGCGCCGACAGTGATGAAGAAAAGACCAAGCAGCAGGCCCTTGAACGGCTCAATATTGCTTTCAAGTTCGTGGCGGAACTCGCTATTGGCCAGAACAACGCCTGCGAGGAATGCCCCGAGCGCAGGCGACAGGCCGACCAGCGTCATCAGAAAGGCAATGCCGACAACCAGAAACAGCGCCGCAGCGGTAAACACTTCGCGCAGCTTGGCGCCAGCAATAAACCGGAACAGGGGCCGCGAGAGGTAATGCCCGCCGAGTACCACAGCTGCGATTGCTGCGATATTGGTCAGGCCGATCTGCCAGCCGCTCATTCCCTTGATCAAGCTGTATTCAGCTTCGCCCCCGCCTGCTGTGGGGATCGCGATGTTTGGCATCACCAGCAGTGGCAGCAAAGCCAGCATCGGTATGACGGCAATATCCTGAAACAGCAGAACTGAGAAAGCAGACTGGCCACCATCAGACTTCATCAAGCCGCGTTCATTCAGAGTTTGCAGGACGATAGCAGTTGAGGACAGAGCAAAGATCAAACCGATTGCAAGTGAAATGCGCCAAGACTGGCCGGCGCCAAGACAGAAGGCCATCACACCAAGCGTTGTCAGCCCCAATTGGAAACCCCCAAGACCAAGAAGGCGCTTGCGCATATCCCACAGGGCGCGCGGCTCCAGCTCGAGCCCGACAATGAACAGCATCAAAACAACGCCAAACTCAGCGACATGCTGGATGCTTTCAGTGTCTGCACCGACAAGTCTCAAAATTGGGGCAATGGCAATACCGGCGATTAGATAGCCCAATACTGAACCAAGGCCGAGCCGTTTGGCGATTGGAACAGCGATGGTCGCGGCGCCAAGGAAAATAACAGACAGGAAAAGCAGGCTGGTCATACTGTTGAGGAATCTCCAGGTCCAAGGCGTGCGGCTTCATAGAAGGCAATGGCTGCCGCATTTGATACGTTCAGACTTTCCATATCTGCGTCAATCGGAATACGCGCCAATTCTGCGCACGCTTTAGCGACGCCGGGACGCAGGCCGGGGCCTTCAGCGCCCATGACAATTGCAAGTTTGGCCGCGCCTTTGATGGCTTGCTCAATCGTGGCGCGGCCTTCACCGGCCATGCCAACGGCATGAAATCCGGCTTCCGCAAGTGTATCCAGCGCGCGAGCGATATTCACAACACGGCACTCAGTTACGGTTTCAATAGCCCCTGCGGCGCTCTTGGCGACGATGCCTGTGATCGCTGGGGCATTTCGCGTTTGCAGGATAACCGCGCCAAAGCCAAACGCGGCGGCTGAGCGAAAGATTGCGCCTAGATTGTGCGGGTCAGAAATCTGATCGAGGATGACGACACGGCTATGTCCGGCATCGATTATATCTTCGATGGCGGCGGGGTTGAGCGGATGAAATTGCGCTGCGACGCCTTGATGCACTGCGCCGGGGGGCAAGATACGGTCGAGATCACGGGGCGGTGTATCAACCGCGCCATTGCCGAGCTTGCCGAGACGTTCAGCGCCGTTACGGGTGGCGAGAAGGCGGCGGAGTTTGCGGTGTGGATTGCGCAGTGCGGCTTCAACGGCATGAACGCCCCAGAGCCACCCGGCACCACTATCAGCGCCAGATTTTGCGCTGCGCGAATCGGATGAATTAGAACGGTTGCGCGCATTGTGCTTCGTCATTATAAGGCCGTTTCCGGTTGAATAGCGGTGGGTTTAAACCCCCTTCTGACGGGCGGAGCCAGCGGCGTCAAACACCGGCTGTGCAGGTGCCTCTGGAGGGGTGGCCGAGTGGTTAAAGGCAGCAGACTGTAAATCTGCCCGCGTAGCGTACACAGGTTCGAATCCTGTCCCCTCCACCACTTGCCTGCTAGGGTAGAGGCCGACGACAATGAGCGGGTATAGCACAACGGTAGTGCAGCAGCCTTCCAAGCTGAGGATCTCGGTTCGATTCCGTGTACCCGCTCCAACCACTTTTCAAACGTGAACGTCTAGGCGAGTAATTTTTCGGCTGTTAGACGAACCACAGCCTCAGCATCGCTGGGCGATAGTTTCTGATCTTGACGCAGGCGTCGCCAGACTTCGAAGCTTAGGGCGTTTTCAAGCGCGGCGAATAGAGGCTCGTTATCCTGAAGAGCCTCATTAACGGCGACGCGGAGACTGGCGCGCTCAAGTCCAACGGTCCAATTATACACGTCAGTGAGGAATTTCGACTTGAATCGGCGTGCATTTACCGCCACGCGCAAGGGCAGAACCTGTTCGAAGATCTGCGCCCTGCGCCCGGCCAGTTCAGCAACACGGCCGCGCATGTCTGTAGCCTTAAGCGGCTCATCGAGAAGCGGGCGCATGTCGCTTTCGACCAGAGCGCACATCTCACGGTAAAGGCGATCAAGATCTTCAAAATGGCGAAACACTGTCCGCAAAGAAACGCGTGCTTCTTTCGCGACATCGGCGGCGCAGGGGGCAATATCACCGCCGCGAACTAGTCGAAGCATGGCCTGGACGATTTCGGCGCGATTGCGTGATCCACGCTGGCGGCGGCCATCTTGTCCGTTGGTCGCAAGTTCAGAAGTTGAAGGCCCTGACATTCAACCAGAACTAGCCTGAAAAGCGAAAATGCACAATCCAATCAACTGCTAAGGCAGAATACAACTGTCATGGCTTGGCTAATACGCGGCGCAAAAAGCTATGTTTAGTTTATTCCGCTTCGAGCTCACCCGACGCGTTCACCCGACGATAAAAGCATGAAGCGCGGCCCGTATGACAGGCGCCGCCGGTCTGGCGCACTTTCATCAACACAGCGTCTTGATCGCAATCGACGCGGATTTCCGTCACCTCTTGGGTATGGCCTGACGTTTCCCCTTTGATCCATAGGGCAGCGCGAGACCGCGACCAATATGTGGCGCGCCCTGACGCAAGCGTAGCGGCAAAGGCCTCTGCATTCATCCAGGCGAGCATCAGAACCTCTCCCGTCACGTCGTCCTGGGCGATCGCCGCGATCAGGCCATCAGCATTGAATTTCGGGCGCAGCTGGCTGGTTTCATCCTGGTCTGCGCCGCTTAAGGGAGAAGGAAAGTCTGTCATCCTGCCTCAATGCCCGCTAAACCCTCCTTATGACAAGACGTATCGACATTGTAGAAGTTGGGCCGCGTGATGGATTGCAGAATGATCCGGGCGATTTGACGACTGATCAGAAGCTGGAATTCATTGCGCGGCTGGAGGCCGCTGGTGTGCAGCGTATGGAGGCCGGAGCGTTCGTTTCGCCGCGCGCCGTGCCGAAAATGGCTGATAGCGGTGATGTTTTTCGCCGTCTGCCTAAGAGCAAAGCGCGCCATATTGCGCTTGTCTTAAATGAGAAGGGTGTACGCCGCGCGATTGATGCCGAGGCGGATGAGGTGAATTTTGTTCTGGTTGCAAGCGATGGCTTTGGCCTGCGCAATCAAGGAATGACGCCGCAGCAGAGCGCAGATGCGCTCGCCGCCTGCGCGCCGCTGGTGCACGAGGCAGGCGTGCCCCTCTCGGCGACAATTTCTGTTGCGTTTGGTGATCCGTATAGCGGCGAGGTTGACGTCGATGTGGTTGCCAATCTCGCGGCGCAGGCCCAGCGTGCCGGCGTGGCTGAGGTCGGTCTTGGCGATACGATTGGTGTCGCAACGCCGTGGCAGGTGCGCGATGTGATTGACCGGGTGCGCATTGAAGCGCCGGATGTCTATTTGCGCTTACACTTTCACGATACGCGCGGCGCAGCTTTGGCGAATGTGTTTGCCGCAGTGGAGGCGGGTGTTGATGTCATCGATGCAAGCTGCGGCGGGATTGGCGGGTGCCCCTTTGCACCTGCCGCGACAGGCAATGTGGCGACTGAGGATGTCGTCTATATGCTTGAGCGTGCGGGATTTGAAACCGGGCTTGATCTTGGCAAACTTATCGAGACGGCGAAATGGCTCGAAGGCGCATTAGGGCACCCGGTCAGCTCTAGCCTCAGCAAAGCGGGCGGGTTTCCAGCTTAAATCTCTGGTCGCCAACCCTCTGGGGCCATTTCAAATCCGGTAAACTCAAAGCCCGGCGCTACGACACATGAGACCAGTGTCCACGCGC